>NZ_DCAP01000020.1:0-583292 GCF_002311535.1 Salegentibacter sp. UBA1130
AAATACTTTTTAGACGGCCTCTTTAAGTGTATTGCGAGTGATAAGTATAATTGATTAAAATCACATCGTTTTTAGCACGGATTCTTATTAAGTTATTCTTTCTAAAAGTTATTTCAACAGTTTAAAACTCCTTTCTCAAGTTAATTCCTGCTCCGTAAAGAGGTTCAGCCATATTGCTTAGTTCAACTCCAAGCTGAACATTCAACTGCACAAAAGACTGTAATACTTTAATATCAAATAATCCCGCCAAAATATCCCGGTTAGGGGTATAATACCTACCGTACCTACCTTCGTTATGCGAAAAACTCAGTAGCAACTTCCACGGATAACTCACAAAGTAATTGGAGAAATTTCCGGAAATTCCCAGGTGATGTACACTAAATTTGTTATTGACTACCTGGTCTAATGCTTCATCGTAGGTAAAAAAGGGAAGTCCTATAATTCTACGTTCATAAGTAAAACCGGAATGATAGGTCACAAAATTATTAAGGTAATTATCATTTTTGTGAGGTGCACTGGAGTTTATACTTTGATTACGTGTAAAAATGAATTCATACAGAATACCGTTGATTAAGCGACGATCATCCTCAAAATTAAAAAAAACTCCATAGCGACCATCGGGAAAATTAGCAAATCTACTCCCGGTACCATCCTCAAACATATGATTGTAGATAAAACTTAATTCAAGTTCGGGGTCTATTCTTTTCTTAATTTCCAATTCGTAAGTTCCTAAATGATTGCCCAACACATTAACCTGATCGCTTTTTACTGCATTTTCTCCCCCTTCTCTTCCCGAGATCACTTTTATATAATCTGAAAACCCATCGGGTTGTGGTCCTGATTCGGGGGAATTTCCTGCCCACTGTGCAAAATGCCGCACGCCTAATTTAAGCTGAAAATCGGGATTAGGTTGGTATACAAAATTGATGCTTTTATGATGCAATCTCGCTCCTTTTACAAAACGATCATCGCCCATTAAATATTCACTCCAGCTGGCTTCAAAACCATAAGCTGATTGTGGTGTAAAGAAAATAGTCCGATTGGTGGAAAATGATACTCCCGGCATTGGCCTGGCGTTTAAAGACCATAACATATTTTCATTAGTAGCACTTAAACCTTTATACAATTCTTTTTCCTGCCTACGTCCAATTACGGCTTCAAGCCAATCGTTGTTATAAGCAGCATAGATCTCATCCAGGAAAATTTCATCGCTTATTCCATCCTGGTATAAAATACCCACGCCAATTTCTAAAGAATTTCCGTTACGGAATTCATTAAACGTTCTTCCTGAAATCCACCCCGAAAGATGTGTTTCTTCTGAAATTCGACCTCTTTGGTTACTATACATCCAAAAAGGTAATCGCTGTAATTCGCCATCGTGAAGATAGGCGTTCAAATAAACAGAACCTTCAAAATCCCATTGCGCATAACTGCTGAAGGTGAGTAAACTAAATAAGCTTACAAAAAGTATTTTTTTCATTGAATGATTAAGTCTGGTTTAGAAGAAAACGAGTTTAATATTAAAAGAATGGCTCTTTTATTTAGTTGGCAGTCTCAGTTGACAGGAAAAATTGAAATAGATTTTCCGCCTCTCCCAGCCCTAAAGGGTGGCGGAAAATAATTACATTACAGAAAAACACTTTATTACAATATGTGATTTCGAGAATTTTTGATAGGAAGAATTGGATACTATACTGAAGAACGTTATAAAAGTTTCAATTCATCTATCTTTTTCAGAATTTGCTCAATAACTTTTTCAATGTTTTCAACTATTTCTTCATTCGTAAACCGCAATATATGTAATTCCTGAAATTGAAGTAATTCTTCTCGTTTCTGATCTGCGGTTCTTTGCTCTTTATTGTTGTGATAACCACCATCGATTTCAATTACTAATTTAAATTGGTGACAATAGAAATCAACAATAAAAAAATGTATTGGATGCTGTCGTCTGAATTTATAACCTAATTGATTATTATTTAATTTTTCCCACAGGATTTTCTCAGTAGAAGTCATATTCTGCCTTAATTTTCTAGCCCTGGAAAAATTCTCTGGAGGAGCTCCCTTCCACATGCTTTTATTATATCCGGGATGATTTTTTTCCAAAATATGTTGACTTTGTTTTTTTCAATTAACCCTGCCCCCAAACTAAATTTAAACTCGAAAAAGATTTGGAAGAAACAATGTAATACTATTTCAACACTGTAAATATTCAAAAAAAAATCAAAAATATGATTCTTGTAAAGAAAAATCCACTCCCTTTAGGGTGGGAAAAATGGATTTTTCAGGCTCTTAAGGAACGCACAACTGAGCACTCTCAAGTGAAAATCCAGCAGTTTCAGTTGGCAGTTAAGCTACCGTCATTGCGAAGGATTCCGAGGGATTGGGAGACTGAAGCAATCTGTTGTTTCTAAAACTAGGCGTGTTTATAATGAATTCAGAATAAAAATTCAAACTAAAGATTGCCGCGCTCATGCGTTGCTCGCAATGCCAACAAAATACGCCCAATGACTAAACGAGACGAAAGCAAACAGAGAACCGAGAACTAACTAATAAACCGCTGCTTTATTTAAAAGTCGTTTCAAAAAAGATTTCTTCTCTTCTCCATAAGCATATCCATACTTATTACCGTACCCAAAATTTGACCATTTCACATCATTAAGTACAAAGCTTAGATCGTGGAATTTCCCATCTCTTTTTGAATCTACGGCGAACTGTAAAAGTTTTTTTTCAGTATGTCCGGCTCTTACTACATATAAAGTAACATCTGCCCATTTATTGATAAGGAAGGTATCTGTAACTAACAGGGATGGAGCGGTATCTACAATTACATAATCATACATTTGCTCCAACTCCTTAAACATTTCGCCGGTTTTTTGTCTCCTCCATAATTCCGATGGATTTGGAGGAATGGTACCTGAAGGTAGAAGCTGTAAGTTAGGGTTGTCTGTATTAGACTCTCTTATCAGGTCTTTAAGTTTTAAATCGTCATTAGCCAGGTAATCACTAACCCCTATATGCTCCCGGGCATTTTTCTCAAAACGCTGTAGCTGCGGATTCCTTAAATCGGCACCTACTATAATAACTTTTTTATTAGTATTTGCAAGAGTAACTGCCAGGTTAAAAGACACCAGGGTTTTTCCTTCTCCTTTTACCGTTGAAGTCACAAAAATGGTATTTCCTGTTTCCTTTTCAGCTGTATTTACAATTAAGTATTGCAAGTTGGTGTGTAAAATCCTAAAAGCTTCAGCAAGGATGCTCCTATCGTTTTTCACAATCATTTCATTTTGCTTTTTCTCCACTCTGGGAATTTCTCCAACCACCGGAATAATATTGGCATGTTTTTCCAGGTCTTCCCTACTTTTCACCTTATTACTTAATAAAGTTTTTATATAAATAATAAGAAATGGAATTAACAACCCAAGAATTAGGGCTGCAAGTAATATAATCTTCGATTTTGGAGAAACAGCGGTATTATTGCTATAAGCACTATCTACGATCTTTGCTTTGGGTGCGGTAACCGCCAGGGATAATGAATTTTCTTCCCGTTTTTCCAGTAAAAATAAATAAAGTGCCTCTTTAATATTTTGTTGTCTTTCAATGCCCCGGTATTGTCTTTCCTTTGCAGGTACTGCTGAAATTTGCGAACCTATAAGCGCCGCCTGTCGGTCTAAATCCTTTTGTGCGATCAGGAAATTGTTTCGCATACGCTCTAAACTCTGTAAAACATTGGCACGCATTTGTTCAATTTGAGAATTTAGTCTTAATACTACCGGATTTTCTTCGGTGGAACCACTTAAAATCCTGTTGCGCTCAAGCACAAGCGTGTTATATTCCCCTATAAGATCATTTACACCTGATTCTTCAATGCCCAGGTTGGCTGGCAATAAATCAGAATTACTACCCGTCTCCAGGTAAGCAATCATCGCATTGGCAAGTTCCAGTTGGGTTCCTATCTCCTGTTGCCGTTTTTTATAATCACTGGCATTCTCAATAAACATTTCAGACTCAGCTTCAATATTAGTCAGCTGGTTTGCCTCTTTAAATTCTTCTTTTCCCACTTCTACTGAATCCAGTTCCTGGTTGATGATAGCAAGCCTTTCATCAATAAATTCTGCCGTATTGGTGGCTACCAGGTTTTTATCTTCAATGGCCTGTTGGTTATATTCCAGAATTAACTGGTCTAAAATATCCTGGGCTTTCTCCCTTACCGGGTCTACCAGGCTCAATTCCAACAAACTTGAATTTTTATCGGTTAAATTAATATTTACGGCTTCCCTGTATTTGCCCACCACAGATTCTAAGGGACTAAAGCGCACTGAAATTTCTCCCTCTTCATCTTCTAGAGATAAACCGGTTTCTTCCACCGTAATCGTGGCAAAGTTTATAGCTACCGGATTACCAAATTTTCCTTCAAAAACCTCCTCAGTTTCCGTATTTATAAGATGGAAATTTTCATCCGTTTTGGGGATTATATAAAACGAACTTCCTCTTTCTTCTTTAATTGAATTTTCAAGTGCCTTTTCATCTAATTGCAGAGCAACCACTTTAAAAGGACTATTATTATAAAGCTCCTTAGATTTTACAGCTCCTTCCTCAAAATAAGTGATATTAAGATTTAAGGCTTTAATCGTCTGGCTCATAAGAGTTTTAGAACGCAGGATTCCCATCTCGTTTTCTATACTGCTGGCGCCCATCCCTCCTAACAAGCCTAGATCGGCAAAAGCAGCCATTTCTGAAGAAGGACCTTTACTTTCTTCATCTTTAATAATAATACTCGCGGTAGTATTGTATTGCGGGGTACTATATTTTATATACAAAATGCCAATTACCACGCAAAGAATTACCCCCAGAATAAACCAGGGCCAATAGCGCAAATATTTTTCAAGTTCTTCCCTTAAATCGATTTCTTCTTCTTGCGGACGAATAGAGGTAGGTGTGTTTTGAGACATAATAAATTATCTGGTTAAAAGCACGGCAACTGAAACTAAAACTGAGGCTATAGAAATATAAACCCCGGCATTCCGGTTATAACTGGCACTTTGTCTTTGTGGGGCGTTAGGTTCTACGTAAATAACATCATTTTGTTGTAAATGATAATATGGTGAATTAATAACATCGGCATCACCAAGGTTGAGATAGGCGTGCGTAGTTCTACCATTTTCTTCCCGCATCACCAGTACATTATCCCGTTTCCCGTAAATCGTCATATCCCCGGCCATTCCAAGGGCCTGAGGTAATGTAAAGTAATCGTCCTGTACATCAAAAGTTCCGGGGCGGGTTACCTCTCCCAATACACTTACCTGGAAATTCACCACCCTCACATTTACAATAGGATCCTGAACATATCTTTTTATCTGGCCTTTTAAGTTTTTCGCCAATTCTTCCTGGCTATATCCTTCTGCTTTTATTTCCCCCAGGAATGGAAAATCTATATTGCCATCCTTGCCTACCAGGTAGGTTTGGAGTTGTTGCCTGCCATTTACTGTTAATCCAATTTGATCCCCACCCATGGGAACGCCAATCACTGGAAGGTTAAATGGGATAGCCGCATCCTGTTGTTCAGCTGCAACACTAATGGTAAGCAGGTCATTAGGTTTGATTTTTAAACTTTTAGTAGATTGCTCTTGCATTTTGGCTTCTGCCTGTTCCAGACCCTGGAAATAAACAATCTCCTGGCGCGAAACACAGGAAGTAGCTAAAAAAATAAAAAATAGGCCCAGGGCCGGTAATCTTAAGAAATGGGGATATTTCATTTATCTTTATTTAATCTTAAATTTTGAATTAAAAGTTTTTATGTCCAACCCGAATTTACTTTGGGATTCTAAGAACTTAGTCTTATTATATTAGATCTCCGTTTAAAATGCGGAGCAATCTCTGAAACATCCCGAAACTTCGGGACAGAATGACATTTAATTTGGTGGGCATGCACTATGCTTGCTCCCTAATTTTAAATTTGTGCGAATATAAAAGTTTATGTTAAATTTTCCTTAACAAGAGAAGGAGATTTATATCGTTTTCGTCATTTACTGGGTTAAAAGATTGTCACGCTCCTGCCGGTGTATCAATTTACAGTAAGCAGTCTCAATTAGCAATAAAAATGAACGTCATTGCAAAGAAATTAAGACTGAAGCAATCTGTTCAATTGAAAATAGTTCGCTACATATAACAATACTGAGATCAAAAGATTGTTGCTCTCCCGTGTCGCTCACAAAGACGGAAAGAAACAGGAAACAAGAGAAAAAACTCTAAAATTATTCTTGATACAGCACTATTTCCGCTCTCGCTTCAAAACCTCCACTCGAATTGACGGTTTTTTCAGTTTACAATAAACAGTTTCAATTTGCAACTAACATAAGTACAAAGTCCTTATAACCGATCGAAAGTATTATTTTATTTAGGGAAACTTACAGTTTAACACTATAATGAATTTTTAAAATAGCTGTTTCTGCAATTCTATTCCTAATCCAAGATTCCGATCATTTTCAGATATATCACCCCCAATTAAGAAATTGAGATCAACAAATGAGTCCAAAACATTCAATTCAAAATAGCCTGAAAGAACTTTACGAGATACTGAATTTTTCCCTCGCAAATCATCATTAGCATAATATTCTGCACCATCATAGCCACGATTATAGTAATGCCCGTAATTATTACGATAACTGAGAAATAACTTATAGGATTTTCTACCTACAACAAATCCCGACAAACCTATATGGTGAACTAGTAAAATATTGTTCCCTATCCTAACGGGAGAATCCCCGCCAATATACTCATCGTAATAATTAGTTGTAATAAACGGTAAGCCCATCACCCTTTTTTTATGTGTCCAGCCTGAACGATATACCCCATTGTTAAAATACATATCATAAAGCTGCGGAACTGTTTGGCTTTGATTTTTTGTATAATAAAGTTCATATAAAAAATCAGTGACCCAAGATTTACTATTTTGTTTACTAAAATGAAGACCATACCGTCCATCTGGAAAATTTGCCAGGCGACTCCCTGATCCATCCTCAAAAATACTGTTATATATAAATGTAATTTTTAAATTTTTATAAAATTTTGAAACATACAATTCGTAACTACCTAAGTGGTTGCCTAAAACATTTACTTGATCTCCGCTTGTCGCTGTCGAACCGCCTTCCCTACCAGTAACTATTCTAATATAGTCTTTAAATGAAGAAGGTTGTTTACCGAAAACCGGAGAGGTACCACTCCACTGAGCAAAGTGTTGAACCCCTGTTTTAAAATGCCAATTATTATTACCGTTATAAATTAAATATAAATTTTTATGGTGCAATCGTGTATTTTCCACAAAACGATCATTCCCCATAAAATATTCATTCCAGGAAGCTTCAACACCAACACTTCTCTCCTTGTTGATATAAATAGGTCTATGGGTTGCTATTTGAATACCGGGTAATGGTTGAGCATTCAAGCTCCAAAGTATATTCTCATTTGTTGCACTTAAACCTGAATATAACTGAGCTTGTTGTTTTTTACCTAAAATTACTTGAAGCCAATCTAAATTCAGTTCAGCATATAATTCATCTATAGTAAGTTTATCTTCTATTCCATCCTGGAATAAAATGCCCCCTCCAGCTTCCAATGAAGTTTTTTCATTCAACTGAAATAAAGATTTGCCACTAATCCAAACAGCAGTATTAGTGCCTTTTGAAATCCTTCCTCTCTGGTTTGTATAAAACCAGAATGGTAATTCTTCATCGAAAGAGTACAATCCTTTAGATACCAGACTTCCGCTGTGATTCCCTTGTGAGAATACGTTCAAAGTAAATAGAAGTGAAACTAAAAGAAGAGAAAATATGAATACCCTTCCTTTTTCTTTATAAAATTTTATATCGCTCAACTTTTTAATTAATTACTTCTAGCTCCCTTGTAAATTATACTTCTCATGGCCATCCAGAAGTACCGTACATCTGTTGTAAAAGGAGCCTTTTCATAGGCTTTGAGGTATTTAAGCTCTGAAGCTATAATCTCTTCCAGGGTTTTTGGCATATCAGCATAAAAAGGGGGAAGAAGGCCGGGTTTGGTTTTTATCCTTTTCTCTTGTAACTCTTTAGTATATAAATTAAAGTATTGCTGGCTTAATGGCCTAACGCCTATAAGTTTCATTTCTCCCTTAAAAAGATTGATTAACATGGGTACCTCATCTAGCCAAAACTTCCTGAAGAGTTTACCTTCTTTAGAAATTCGGAAATCATCCTTAAACTTTCCACCTTCCTGAAGTTCGTTCTTTTGAAAAATATAATCCTGAAGATATTCTGAAAATGGATGCATGGTCCTTAACTTATAAACTTTAATAAGCTTTCCATCTTTCCCAACTCTTCTCAATTTTATCAATGGCCCATAACTGGGGTATTTATCAAAAACCGGTTCTTTGATTTTACGGGCAGTAAAATAGGTTTCCCCTTCTATATCATGTTCCTCAGTTATTTCAAAGCCACAGGAATAAAGCCGACCAAAAGCCTCGGCCTTTGATAATACCCTGTCTTTGCCTTTCGTAATTCCGAAATATATCTTTTTTGCAACAGGAAATTTTGGTGTCACCCGGTTTAAAAGTATATCACCGGAATGAACTACATAGTTAAAAGGTTTTTTTTGGGGATGAATAATTCTACGCTTTCGCGAATTGTATTCTTCAAACCTCCCTATAAATTCCCCGCCCTTAGATAATCTGGAATTGACTGCCTCCAAAAATTTATTTAAATACCTTATATCATTGAGACGTTCCAGGTTTATTATCTTTTCTAAATCTTCTTCCAGCCCTAATACTGAAGTATGGCATAAACTGGAAGTTACCTGGCAAGCGTTCTCATCCAAGGAATCTGCTACAACTTTTTTATAAGCTGTTGTACCTATTTTTACTTTGATAAAATCTTCTTTGTTTATATTTTGGTCATGCAGGAGATCAGTTATAACCATATTTGTTTTTGTTTGTAGGTTGGGAGTAGAAGAGAATTTTGATTACCCACAGTAGGGAGTAGGCGGTGGCTAATATTTTGATAGTACGATGAGTGGAAGTTCAGGAAGAACTAATCAAAATTTTCGATAAGTTTTTCACAAATAAAGTTTGCTGAATTTCCATCCCCAAAAATCGGAGGAAATGACTTTTTTGATTTATACAATTTTTTAAAGGAGTCGATAATTTTATCGTGATTTGCATTTACTAATACCCCCGAACCTTCTTTGATAATTTCAACCCATTCGGTTTCATTACGCAATATTAAACAAGGCTTTTGGAAAAAATAAGCCTCTTTTTGAACGCCCCCAGAATCAGTAATAATTAATTCTGCATTCTTTTCTAATTGGATCATATCTAGAAAAGAAACTGGATCAATTATCCTTAACTTCTTATTGTTTTTAATTATTTGTTGAAGTTCTTCTGGTAACTGTTGTAATTTATTATTTGTTCTTGGATGAAGGGGTAATACAACCTGCAAATTGAAGGTTTCTATTATTTCTATTAAACCTTGAAATATATTACTTAATCTCACTGGATCGTCCGTATTATTATTTCGATGAATGGTAGTGAGAATATAAGATTTATCCTTTAGATCTAAAGAGAATTGAATAGAAGACTTACTATCTGATATATCAGAAAAAAATAAAGAATTGTCATACATTACATCACCGCAGTGGAATATTCCAGGGTTGTCAACATTAAATGAACCGTTATTCTCTTCGAAACCCTCATTTAATAAATTTTTGTACCCTGTAAGTGTAGGTGTGAATAGGAAAGTTGAAGAATGATCACACATAATCCTATTAATTTCTTCCGGCATACTTTTATTAAATGACCTCAAACCGGCTTCGATATGAACGATTGGAATATGGATCTTAGAAGCTGCAATTGCTCCAGCCAAAGTAGAATTAGTATCTCCATACAAAACTATATAGTTAGGTTCTTCAGAGATTAAAATTTCTTCAATACCCTCTATCATTGCAGCGGTTTGCTTCCCATGGGATCCTGAACCCACATTTAAATTGTAATTGGGTTTTGGAATTTGCAACTCATCAAAGAAAATTTGGGACATATTTTCATCATAATGCTGACCAGTATGTACAATGATTTCTTCAATCTCTGAGCTAAAGTTCTTTTTTATGGTTCTGCTTAATGCCGCCGCCTTAATAATTTGAGGACGTGCTCCCACAATTGTAAGTAATCTCAACATATAAACTTGTTTTGGTATTCTGGATTAAACTTCATTATAGTTTCACTTTCTGGGTAATTTCTAATGAACCACTCTAAAAAGGCTGTTACATCCACTTTCTCACTAAGCAATTCTGTTTTCTTCTTCTGAAAAATTTCTTTTAAATCTTTTTGCACCAATAATTTCTGTATTTTCTGAAGCACGTCATCCTCTCTACCAACCTTAAATCCAAAAGTCAATGCATATTTATGCTCTAATTCCTCAAGCACCGAAATCCTACCGGCAAAATCGCTATACCTGATTGATGGTATACCTAACATTGCAGCTTCAACACTCATGCTTTGGCTATCACAAATTAGAAGTGAAGAAAAACTCAAGACATGGTGCATATCAGAAGGTTCTATTCTTAAAAGATAATCCTCAAACCGCTTATCTATTTTATCTTCAGATGATATTAGGGGTAAATAACCATGGTCTTTAATGGAAAAGATCATTTTATCTAAAAAAAAACTATCGATTCCTTTAACACCAAAATCGTGGTGAGCCGTTAACTTTGCTAATCTAAGAATCACATATTTTGCAGGTAATTTATACTTCTCTATGACTGAGAATCTAGGATTAAATACGTTTGGATGAAGATAACCTAATTTCATATATCCTTTATAACCAGTTTTTTTATTCTCCCATTTACCAACTTTACAAATCTCAGGACATAAAATTGTATTGCTGAAAGGATAGGTCAGATCACCTAAGGTCTTAATAACCTCATAATCATCCTCCGTAATGCTTATGCAATTAATATTCAACAGTTTGCCCAACTGTGCAATTGATGCATCTGTACCAATCATTAAATCTGGTCGATTTTTAAGTAGAAGTGGCAGTATTTTAAAATTTCGTTTTAATAGACTCCAGGCAATATGAAATTTCGATCTTCCCCTTTCCTGAGGCAGAATATTCTTATAAGGAAAGCCATCAGTCTTCAAAAGATTTTCTAAAACATCTTTTGTTTTAATTAAAATTACTACTTCAAAATCAGGTTTGTTACGTAATCGTTTAATAGTTGCCCGTGCAAAAAGATATTGGGCTGGATGACCGAAATAAAATAATATTTTCATCAGAAGTAATAATTATTAATTTTTGTTTGTTTGAAAGTATTAGTATAAATTAATTCACTGATTTATAAACTTTCAATAACTTATCGGCTATGTAAGTATTACTATATGAAGAAATAAAATCTCTTCCATTAGAACGTCTAGGATATTTTAATAGATCTTCGAGTTTTTGAGTAATTTCATTTTCGTCAAACTCGACCAAATAGCAATTTTTAGTTTTTCCAAGTATTTTCTTTACGTCGCCTACATCTGTAGAAATAATTGGACAGTTAGAAGCCATTGCTTCTTTAATAATTTGCGGAGATCCTTCAGTAAAGGAAGTCATTAATAAAACATCAGAAGCGTTTAACAAATAAGACACTTCCTCCCGCGATCGATTTTTTATTTCTAATATTTCATATTTTAAATTCAATTTTTCTACCGCTTTTTGAGCTAAACCAAAATTCTTTACAGAGTTTTGAAAGGCCGAAGAAAATAAAATTCTCCTTTGATAAGGATTTATATTGAGTTTTTTACTGGCCTCTACTTTTGATCTTGGTTGAAATAAACTTAAATCCACTCCACAGGGTATTTCATAGTAGTTTTTTTTAAAAAGGAAATACTTTGATTTTTCAATTAATTTATTAGAAACAAATACTCTTTTATCAGACAGTAAAATTGCAATTATTGAAAATATAAATTTCTTTTTATGGGTAATATCGGTTCCATGAAAAGTAGTAATAACGGGAATTTTTTTTAAGAGAGCTGCTAGGCATGCAATAACACCACTAAGCCCGTAATGAGCATGAATTAGGTCATATTTATTACAACTCAGTTTTTCCCTTAATTTGAAAACATTTTTTAAATAACCGAAAACTCCTTTTCCCTTAATGAAAAAAATATCACATTTCTCTATATAAGGTTTTAACGCTTCAACTTGATCATAAATAAACGGTCTACGAATAGAAAAATCTCTTTCCACTTCTTCATAATTGCCACTACATACAATTAAAATTTTCATAAAAATAAATTAAGATTCCAATTGAATTTGATCTGGCCGATTATTCAACCTTATTGCAACAAGACGAAATATTGCTCCTATTGTCATAAAGATCATCATTCGAAAAGTAATATGATACATTTGACCCGCTAAAGAGGTCAATAGGGAAGTTAGTAAAAGAACTAAAACGGAAATAATGTGGATTTTATATTCATCCATCAACATTTCCGACTTTTTTATTTTTTTAAAATATTTATTCGCTTTCCGAAAAAGGGCGAAGTAAATTGAGAAATATAAAATTAACCCGATCACACCAATGGAATAGAGAATCAAAGTATAATCTACATGAAATTGCCTCTCACCTCCATGTAATGCTCCACGTGTATCAAAGGCTTTTAGTCCAAATAAAATTGATAATGGTTCTTTGAAGTTTGTAATCCAATCTTCCATCATCAATAATTCCATATATCTTGCTTCTGTCTCATAAAAATTACTCTCAAACCTTCCCTTATCTGCACGGGCCTCAATTCGGCCCTCTAAAGTATCTGCATAAAATGGTGAAAGCGATATGACGATGGGAATAAAAAAGAGCAAATATTTAAATACCTTCATTTTCTTTTTAAAAAAAAACAAAAAGCCAATTATTGCAAATACTACACCACCAATAGCAATTCTCTTTAGCGACAATATTAAAAGTATTAGTACAATAATTGATACAAAATATAGGATATACTTACTTCTAATCTTATAATGGATTAATAAAGGAAGCATTATTAAACTATATGTATAAACATTCCACAAATCGCTTAACCCCCCTACCATATAATCTGCTGATTCGGTATAATTATCAGACCCAACCTTAAAATAATTGGAGAGGATTGTATTTACAATTATTAAGATATAAATCCAATAAAACTGTTTGATATAGCCAATGAAATCATTTTCATTCTGAATGATTCCATAGCCTACAAAAAACATCATCAAACTCGTAATAATTTGAAGCGACACTTTAAGTGAATAAGCGACATCCTGAGCAAAAATTAATTGACCTAAAACATAAAGTGAAAAAATTATAATTGGTTTATTTATATTAAAACTAGCTTTTCTTAAGACTAGCAGAAAAGCAATTGAACCATATAGTAAAGTGATTCGCAATACCGCTGTCACACCTCCAGGTTGAGACCAAAACGAAAATATGTCTAATAATAAATTTATTATTAGCAATTTGTAGAACAATTTTGGAAACGAGTAATTTACTCTATAAAGAGGAAATATTTTTTTCAACTGATACTATTTTGAAAATTTTTCAATCAGATCAATTTCATAATCGATACGTTCATTCCAAGATTGAAAATTTTTACGTAAAGTTTTTTTTGCGTCTTGAGAAATTTTCTTTTTTCTTGTTGAATTATTCATGATCTCTAAAGTTCTTTCTAAAATAGTTTCTTGATTTTCCTCATCTAAAAGAACAGCTGATTGATCATCTATAAATTTACCAGTATCTCCATTATTTAAAGTGATAATACATTTACCGTGAAGCATTGCTTCAAAAAGAGGATTACCAGCATTAGAAAATTCGTAAAATGATAAAAAGAATCCCGCCAAATCATAATAGGTTGGTAACTTTTCTCTTGAAACTGCTCCAGTAAATATTACAATTTCATCTATTCCTGTTTTTTTTGCTAGATTTTCAAGATTATGCCTTTCTTCACCATCGCCAATAATAATTAAATATACATTTTCATGAATTTTATTTAATTCAGCAATAAGTAAAATGGCTTTCTCAACTCTTTTCCAGCTAGCTAATCTACTAACAGTTAAGAATAATAAACTGTTTTCCGGAATTTTATGTTTTTCTAAAAAGGAAGTTTTCAATTGGTGATCTACTTCGAAAGAAGTTTCAATTCCATTTTTAAGAAAGAAAATTTTTTCTTTAGGATATCCTATTTTTTCAAGAAATTTATCTCCTTTGGTACCATCATTAGTCATAATCGCAAAATCTCCAAAATGTTTATAACAGTAATTTTTAATAAGAAACTTTAATCTTTCCCGAATGGTATTAAATTTATCTTCATTCCAAGCAACACCATAATATCTATTAACAATTAGAGCTCTATTTTTAAATAACTTATAACCTACAAATGAAGACCAGTAACCTATTAAATAAACTACATCTGGTTTTATATTGTTTTTCTTGATGATGCGTTTGACTTTCAAATAAAAAATAATTACATATAAATAATTATACAGGTGTCCTAAATATTTAATAGTACCTAACCTTTTTTGAATGCTGTTATTAATCTTATAAAACTTACTATTCCTAAAACTTACTTCAGCTCCCGGCGCTATAATTTCCAAATCGTAAAATGAACTAAAAGCATAAAATGTGCGGTTCATGACTTCTTTTCCTGAGTTCTTTTGGATATCCCAAATTGGTAACTGGGAAATAACTAGCATTTTTTTCATTTTTCTATAATATTATCAGATCTACTTTTTTTAAGCTTTATAACTAAAGTTGAAATTACTATTATGCCTATAATGAAAATTTTAACCGAAAAGATTAAATCCCAAAAATTTAAAAGTATCAACAAAACAATTGGAACCAACAAAGGTTTAATCTCCCTGAAATTCTTTTTAATTATGAATGTAAAAGACACACCTAATTTTGCAAGTAAATATTTTGTTTGGTATCCATAAACAAGAATACTTGTTAGACTAAAAAGTATCAAAGCCAAATAAACATTTCCGAATTCACCACCAATAATAAAAGAGCCCCCCCTAACTAAAAGACTAACTATCATGAATTTTAAAAATGACTTTTGTATTCTAAGTGTATAAAACAAGTTACTAATAGGAGAGGATACTAACCAGATTAATGTCCATAGACTTAAAATTTGAGAGTAAACTCCAGCTTCACTCCAATTATCACCTAAAAATACGGTGAATAAATCTTCTCCATAAATTAATACGACAACACTCGGTAACATACCGAAAAACATTAAATTTTGAATTACATTTATTGACTCTTGGGCAATTTCAGCTTTATCACGTTTTAAAGAAGATGACTTATAAAAAACATTGCCTATCGACTTGCCTAACAGATTCATAGGCATTCTAAGGAGGGTGAATCCTAAGGAATAATAGCCGACTACTTGATTATCAAAATACCAAGAAAGAAAAAATACTGGCATTAACCATGAAAAATTATTTAAAAGACTAGTAAGGTTGTCATATTTCAAAAAGTCATTTTCTTCTTTAAATATTTTTTTAATAAAACTAAAAGAAGGAATTGTTTTGAACTTTTCTCTTTCTTTTCCAATAAGAAAATAGAACAGTAAAATAATTGATAAAAATACAGCTACCAACTCTGAGATAATAAGGGATAAAAAATCGGCACTGTAAAAATAACCCAGAATCACTTTTAGAGAATACCCTGTAACAGCTGTAACTATTATAGACAAAGATAATGATGTATATAATAAATAAGAGTTACTTAAATTAGAAAGAATATTATAAAACCCCTTTAATATAATTATTATAGGCACTAAAAAAATTACATCTAAAGATGGTAAATTAAAGAGATATGATAATAATTCATATTGAAATAAAAGAACAGCAAAAGACAAAGAAGATATAATTAAAACTAGAACCACACATAAATAAAATAGTTTTATTCTCTTTTCCTTATCTGTTAAAATTAAAGCTCTTTCTAATCTCAAAGAACTAATAATCACTATTGTTCCCGCAAGACTATTTATAACACTAAGTGAACCAATATCTTCGGGTAGATATACCCTTGTAATTAAAGGTAATGCAATTAATGCTGTTAGTTGGCCTAAAAATGTGCCAGACACCAATTTCCCAACATTTCTCCAAAATAATGACCTATTTTTTTGTAACAATTTTATTATTTAGCTGGGACACCCTTTATTATAATATTACCTTCTTTATAGCTAGTGCTTACTACAGCTCCAGCTGCAACAATAGTATTATCTCCCAGTTGGACACCAGGTAAAATAATGGAATTTGCGCCTAACCAACATTTCTTTCCAATCATAATTGCACTTTTTTTCACGTGCGTTTTAATATTTTCAGAACTATGGTTTGCACTAATTATTTTAACCCCGGGACCAATAATGGTTTCATCATCAATATGAATACCATTTATACCTTGAAAATAACAACCTCCAGAGTTTAAAAAACTTTTATTGACATTCTTCCCTATTTTTATTTTTTCGGAAGCAACCAAAGTAGAGGTAAAATGAATTGGATATTTCGACTCCTTGTTATGACCGAAAATTATTTTAAAAAAATAATATATAAGTAAATTTCTTCTATCTATTTTATTAAAATATCCTTTATTCTTAAAATTTTTCAATTTAGGAATTGACAAAATGGTTTTTTTAAAATAATTCATTTGAATTTTATTGATTTCAAAAACAATTACTACTCTTTACTGGAGAAACCATCCATGTGAAAAACTAATGAAGAAACTTCTTTAAATGGATGTTTAGCCTTTTTCTCTGTAGCAAAAGGATGATAATCTCCTTTCAATCCAATAGGTTTAGCATTTCTAATATCATGTACTATTTCAATCGCAGTTCTTGCATCTTCTAAACCGTAGCCTTCATCATTTAGAACTCCTTGATATACTTTGGTGTGTAAATCTGTAAAACCACCACTAAATTCAAGTTCTTCTCCCTCTATCGTAATGGATCTATAGGTTCTCTGCCCTTTAACCTTAATTTCCTCAGGTAATACATCGTAATTGATAGATAAAAACCAACGTACTCTGGCTCTTTCAAATTCTAAATAACCCGCGGCTCTGTCATGAGTTTGTACATGAACGTCATTTCTTTTTAGTTCACCAAAAACCCAGGACAACATATCATAAAAATGCACCCCAATATTTGTAGCAATCCCCCCAGATTTATCCTTATCTCCTTTCCATGAAGTATAATACCAATTTCCTCTGGAAGTTAAATAAGTAAGATCTACATCGAAAATTTTATCTTTTGGAGCAGACGCAACTTTTTTCTTAAGTTCGATAATGCTTTCGTGAAGTCGTAACTGCAAAATATTCCATACCCTTTGCCCCGTTTCCTGTTCCATGTATTGAAGGGCATCTAAGTTCCAGGGGTTTAAAACAAGAGGTTTTTCACATATAGCATCAGCACCTCTTCTTAAGGCCATCCTTATGTGAGAATCATGAAGATAATTAGGAGTGCAAATACTAAAATAATCTGGCGTAATATTTTGTTCGTGTTTCAGCTTTTCAATGTGCCTATCAAATCGTTCTGTTTCCACGAAGAAATCGGCATTCGGGAAATAACTATCCATAATCCCCACACTATCAAAACGGTCGAGAGCTGCCAATAAGTTATTATCAGTATCCTTTATGGCTTTTAGGTGTCTTGGAGCGATATATCCTGAAGCACCAATTAGTGCAAAATTTTTCATTATAAAGCGGTTTTTAGTTGATTAGATATATATTCTATTTCCTCATTCTTTAAATAAGGATTCATAGGTAAACTCAGAATTTCATTTGAGACTTTCTCTGCAATAGGGAAATCTCCTTTAGCATATTCCAGATATTCAAAGCACTCCTGCAAATGCAAAGGCTTAGGATAATGAATTGCAGTGGGAATTCCTGCTTCTTTTAATTCTTTCGCTATCATTTCTCTGTTCTCCACCCTAATAGAATACTGTGCCCAAACAGATGTATTTGTTTCCAGAAGCATTGGAGTTATAACAGAACCTGAAAGCTGTTTAGAGTATTCTTCTGCAACCCGTTGACGGTTCGCTATATCTTTATCGTAATGATCCATTTTTACATTAAGAATAGCAGCCTGGATGGTGTCCATCCTTCCTCCCATCCCAATATATTTATGGTGATAGCGCTGCGTTTGTCCGTGAAGTCGAAGGCTTTTTATCTTTTCTGCAAATTTCTCATCACTGGTAAAAATGGCTCCTCCATCTCCAAAACATCCTAACGGTTTTGCGGGAAAAAAACTGGTGCAGGCAAAAGTGCTTAGATTGCAACTTCGTTTTCCTTTATAGGTCGCACCAAAACTTTGTGCTGCATCTTCAATAACAATCAGGTTATGTTTTTCTGCAATTGCATTTACTGTATCCATATCAGCCGTTTGGCCAAAGATGGAAACTGGCATAATAGCTTTAGTACGCGAAGTTATTTTTTCTTCAATCTTTGCAGGATTGATGTTATAAGAAGTTTCTTCAATATCAACAAACACCGGTTTTGCCTTTAAAAATGCAATGGTTTCTGCGGTTGCAATGAAGGTGAAAGGAGTAGTGATAACTTCATCACCGGGTTGGATATCCATTGCCATTAAGGCAAGTAAAAGAGCATCGGTTCCTGAAGAACAGGAAATAGCATATTTAGCACCGGTGAAATTTCCTAATTTTCTCTCCAAAACACTAATGGGTTCCCCCATAATATAATTGGAATTAGAGAGAACTTCTCCTATGGCTGCATCAAAATCAGCCTTATGTTCCTGGTATGCCAATGAAAGATTAGCAAAATCAATAGTAGTAGTAGTATTATTCATCAATCTTTGTGACCTTATTATTTGTTAATCTATAAGCTTGTTTAGTTTCAGGACAGGTTGCCTGTCCTTCTTCATTAAATTGAAGCTTATGTCCGTTTTCACTTACCCAACCTATTTGTTTGGCAGGATTACCTACAACCAGGGCATAATCGGGGATGGTTTTAGTAACAACAGCACCGGCCCCAATGAAAGCATATTTCCCAATATCATTGCCGCACACAATTGTTGCATTAGCACCAATAGAAGCCCCTCTTTTTACCGTGGTTTTGGCATATTCTGCTTTCCTGTTAACTGCACTTCTTGGATTTATGACATTTGTAAAGACCATTGAAGGCCCTAAGAAGACATCATCTTCGCAATTAACTCCAGTATAAATAGAGACATTATTCTGCACTTTGACGTTAGAACCTAATACAACCTCTGGAGAGATAACTACATTCTGGCCTATATTACAGCGTTCCCCAATTTTACAGTTCGGCATGATATGTGAAAAATGCCAGATCTTTACTCCTTCAGCTATTTCACAACCTTCATCAATTACCGCCGTAGGGTGGGCAAAATATTTATCTTCCATTCCTATAATTTATTATTGGCTTTTTCACCCAAAATCCCCTTTACATCATATACCACCGCACTATCATTTTTAAGAGCATCCAATTCCATCTCTAAAAATTCCTTATGTGCAACAGTTAATACTACGGCATCAAATCTTTGCTTGGGTAATTTGTTGGTGGTTTGCAGACCATATTCGTGTTTTACTTCTGCCGGATTCGCCAAAGGATCGTAAATAGTAATATTGGTGCCATAAGATTGCAGTTCTTTAACTACATCTACCACTTTGGTATTCCGCACATCCGGGCAATTCTCTTTAAAAGTGATTCCCAATACCAAAATGTTGGCACCTTTTACTTTTAGTTCATTTTGTAGCATCAGTTTAATTACCTCACTGGCCACATATTTTCCCATAGAGTCATTCATACGTCTACCGGCAAGAATAATTTCAGGATGGTATCCCAGCTCCTGGGCCTTTTGCGCCAGGTAATACGGGTCTACCCCAATACAGTGTCCGCCAACAAGTCCCGGTCTAAAAGGTAAAAAGTTCCATTTGGTACCGGCAGCTTCTAAAACATCATTGGTATCAATCTCCATCTTATTAAAAATCTTGGCCAATTCGTTTACAAAAGCAATATTGATATCTCTTTGGGAGTTTTCTATCACCTTAGCGGCTTCGGCTACTTTAATGGTCGGTGCTAAATGCGTCCCGGCTGTGATCACTGCTTTATATAAAGCATCTACTTGTTGCCCGATCTCTGGAGTAGAACCAGCAGTTACCTTTAATATTTTTTCTACGGTATGTTCTTTATCTCCCGGGTTAATACGTTCCGGCGAATAACCTACAAAAAAGTCTTCATTGAATTTGAGTCCACTGCTTCGTTCCAATACCGGCACACATTCGTCTTCAGTTACGCCCGGGTACACAGTAGATTCATAGATCACGATATCACCTTTTTTCAAAACTTTTCCTACATTCTCGCTGGATTTATATAGCGGCGTAAGATCGGGGCGGTTATTTTTGTCTATTGGAGTGGGGACGGTGATGATGTAGTGGTTGCAGTTGGCGATGTCTTCCAGGTTATGAGTAATGTATAAACCATTTTGAGTTTCATTCATGTTAGATCCCCGAGTAAATTTCGGGGCAGGCTCTGAAACGAGTTCAGGGTGACGATTTCCAGTAGATCCTGCGCTCGAGGTGACAAGTTCAGGATGACGAATAGATAGATCCTTGTTATCACGAACAAGAACCTGTTGAAGAATTTCATCTTCTACTTCGAGCGTACTGTCGTGACCATTTTGAAGCTCGGCTACCCTGGCTTTATTGATATCAAATCCTATTACGGGAAATTTAGTAGCGAAAAGCCTCGCCAGGGGCAGCCCTACATATCCAAGGCCAATTACTGCAATTTTAATATTCTCGTTCATTTTACTCTATAAATTATGATCAATCTGTAACTTCAAAACAAAAGCGTAGCTTTAAACATCTTCACAAATGTTTTAATTTTATTACTAAAAAATTTAGATTTTTTTCCGCCGGAGTGCGGGTGAGAGTTACACCATAAACATTTTTAAGTTTCCTGCAGTTGTAGGGAGCTGCAAAGTAGGTTTGTTAGTCCGTAGACGATAGATTTGGATTTTTCAGTTATCGGTTATGAGTTGTGGGTTAAAAAACCGGTAACTGCAACTTACCAATGCCAACTAAAAATGGCTTCGCCACAGTGAGTCCCATTTTAAGCACTCACTGCAGCTTACTTTATTAACTATTTTTAATAGTTGTTGGACTTAATAACGCCAACAATTCAAAAAAATTATGGAAAAGCGTAAATAGAATTTGTTTTCCGTTAAAGCCGCGAAGATAGAGTACATCTTAAGGCCTTACCAAGTTATAAATGTTAAAATTATTAACTAAATTTAACTTTCATTAATAATTAAATTTAATCCCCTTTTTGTTAATGAAAATGAAGAAAAGATGGTCCTTACTTAAAGTTATTTTTAATGTATCTAAACATTCTAAGCATAATTATTAGCTAATTTTTTCAAGAAATTTATAATTAACTTAATAGAACCGCATGATTTTGCCCCATTTGTTTAAAAATGCCAAACGGGTTAGTGAAATCTTTGAGTAGTAAATTTAAAAGCTGGTTTCTTACCCTGAAAGGAATAAAGTATTGAAATAATGGATTCTTTAATAGGGCCTCTTAATTTTTTCCTTTAGTGTTAGAACTCCCCTGGTGGGGGTTCCATAAGTCTTTAAGCAAGATATTTCTTGTTTTTCTTAACCTGGAGTTTTAATGCTCAATCCAGATTCAAATAATCATTTAAAAACTCCATTCGTAAGCTAGATTTTTTCTTTTCTTACACGACTACAAAATCTTCCCCATAGGCATCTTCTTCAGTAAGATAAACCCCATCTAAAACTTCCAGGGCTTTAGGTTCTTCATTTAGGTAAAAGCAAAAGCGATTTATTCCTTCCTTCTCCAGGTAGGCTTCGTTGGTCTTTTTAAGGATAGTCCTGGAGACTGCACAGTCTTTGTTCTGGCCATCATCAAATTTTAGTCTTAATATATACACATCTTCAATTTCCTTTTGAAGTTGTGTTCCATCTTCTAATTCTGCTATTAATTTAAAATGCTCATCAGGTTTGGAAATTTCAATAACATCAGGAACCTCAAAGGAGTGCCCCCAATGGTATTTTCTATTATTTTCACTTTCTTTTCCACAGTGATATTGATCAGCATATTCTTGTGAATAACTATTGTTTATACATCTAAAATTTAGTTGAATTGTCATGATAATTAATTTTAAGCCATTGCCGTCGATTTCGTTCAAGGGGAAAGTCTATCGAGTTGAAGATCTCCAGGAAAAAGCATTGCACAAAAATGTTAAAATAAAAACATTCACTTCAATAAATAAAGTTAAAGACAATTCAAAATTCTTCTCATTAAATTAACTTCACATAAATAACCTCATCCCTATACATATTTAACTGGCAAAGAATCAGCTTAGTTAATCTCGAAGTTTTGGAACGGTCACGTTAGGCTCTCGAAAAAATGGGATTGATGAATTTATAGTTTCTGCGCATAGGTTAAAGTTACTAAAGTTAGTGGTGAGGTCGGAAAACTAGCGAGAGGAGAGAACGCGATTCGACTGCGTTCCAACGGAGCTCCATCTGCTAATCGGTAGTTTCCCCTTCCTTGGGCAGAAGTTTGGAAATATCTCTTTTGGTATGATTATATACTGCCTCGCGTATTGCAACTTTTAGTACGGTCTCATATTCAGTGTTAGTAATGTCAGCAGTATTCAGGATATCTTCCAACGTTAACTTCCTTGGATCATGATAACGATTGATTAAAGTGTTGTATCCTAGGCCAAGCGCACTTCGAATACCTGTAATATATTCTCCGGGAATTTCTTTCATATTTTTTATATCATTAGTTGCAAATCTGGATTTTAAGGTTCTTAATGCTTTCTTCAAAGTCTTTGCATTAACATTCGGATCTTCTTTTGCAGTATTATGGTCTCTTGTGTTTTTCGATTTCATGACAGATCTTTTTTTGTCTATCAAAAATGGGGTTATCTGCCTGTAAATCAATTAAATAATACAGTATCAGTTATAATTATTACTAAATTAGTAATATATAATTTGGTTTTTACAATAATTATATTTAATATTGTTTTATACAATACGTCATGTGTATGAATTATTTTATCTTTTATAATATAAATAATCTCTACACTTACTAATATAGTATTAACAAAGAGTCTCGACTGCGAATTCCGACAATTTGCTTAACGGACGAGACGGTAGGTTAATGCCCGGGGTGATATTTTGTGTACATTCGTACCGCTATAGCACCAAGGGCTCTATCGTAATCCCGTTCCGTTGGCCGTCGGAAGCCCGCAGTGCGGTTGATAGAGCCCGCTATAGTATTTGGTTCTATCTATACTGGAGAGACTCGTTTTCAACTAATCAATATGAAAACGGGTTTTTTATTTTACATAGTACTCATTTCCGCCACCCAGGGCGGCGACTCCCTCTTCAACGGCCCATCGGCCGCAGAACGGCTATTTTCAGTTAAACCCAGAAATCCTATTTAAGTTATTTTCTTCATAGTCTCCAACAAATCTGGAGCACCTAAATGATACCCTCTAAAGAACTTAGCAAATTCATAAAGCCCTTACCGATGCTTGAAAAAACTGGATGCTCTTGCCCTTCCGGTCAAGGCTAAGGTTTCGGTAAAAGAGTGAAGAAAATTGCAAAATGAAAAGAAAAGTGAGTTAGCCTAAGGCATTAAGCCCAAAACATTCCCCTAAGATTGACGTCCGGAGGGGAAGGTTTAGGCTTAAATAAAACAATGTTTCATTCAAAACACACGTAAAATTATGAAAAATAATTACTCGCGCCTTAAATGGGTGGCGCTAATTATTCTTGGCGGAATGCTAATGTTCCTGTCAATGGTTGCAACTGCAGCAACTACCTCTCCTCTACCCTTGCAACAACAAGAAGTATCGGGTATAGTACAAGATCAAAATGGGCTTCCTATTCCAGGAGTTACCATTACAATAAAAAATACCAACCGTGGTACCGTGACCAACCTAGATGGGGAATATAATATTACAGCTCCTGCAAATGGAGTTTTAGTATTCTCTTTTATAGGCTATACTACCGTCGAAATCGAAATAGATGGACGGACAGAAATAGACATACAACTGCAAGAAGACATTGCCGCTCTTGGTGAAGTAAAGATAAATGCTGGGTATTATAACACTACAGACAGAAAAAGAACGGGTAGTATTTCACGAGTTACGAGTGAAGATATTGAGCAACAGCCAATAGTAAGTCCACTGGAAGCATTACAAGGAAGGATGGCCGGTGTAGAAGTAGAACAACCAAACGGAGTTCGGGGAGCAGCTTCCTCTATCCGCATTCGCGGAAGGAACAGTCTTAGACTAGAAGGTGACCAACCACTGTTTATAATAGACGGGGTACCAATTAATGCCAACTCCATAAATAGTATAAGTCCATTCACCCAAAATAGCGGTATGGACCCATTAAGTACTCTAAACTTATCAAATATAGAGAGCATTGAGGTTTTAAAAGATGCCGATGCCACAGCGATTTATGGTTCAAGAGGGGCCAATGGAGTCGTACTTATTAGTACTAAAAGAAATAAAGGCGGCGATACCCAGGTGGAGGCTAAATTATACACCGGCTTTTCAAAGGTTTCCAATCGGATGGATTTAATGAACACTGCAGAATATTTGGAAGTCCGCCGAACAGCATTTGAAAATGACGGAGCCACTCCTAATGAGTATAATGCTAGAGACCTACTTCGTTGGGATCAAAATCAGGAAACGGATTGGCAGGAAGAATTATTGGGAGGAACTTCTCCAATAACAGATTTAAATATAGCAGTATCTGGAGGCAATGAACAAACGTCGTTCAGACTGGGAGGTTCATATAGAAAAGAAGGATCGGTGTTCCCTGGAACTTTTGAATATAATAAAGTGACCGCAAATCTTAGTTTAAATCACCGATCAAAAGACAATAAATTTGCGTTGGACCTTACAGCAAATTATGGTGTAGACAATAACCAGCTATTCTTCGGTTCCGATTTTGTAAGAATGGCAGTCACCCTACCTCCAAATGCCCCTGAATTATATAATGAAGATGGCACCTTAAATTGGGCAGAAAACAGCTGGACCAATCCACTAAACGGCTTATTCAAACCTCAAGATATAGAAACCAATAGTCTGTTAAGCAATCTTAGCTTAAAATACAACTTTGGAAAAGGTCTGGAGTTTAAAACTAATTTTGGTTACTCTAATTTGAAAAGCGGAGAGGTTACAAAAAATCTCATTAATGCTTTTAATCCTGTTACTTGGGGATATATAAGTCTTTTCTCCTATCATACCGATACCCGTAGAAATTCCTGGATCATAGAACCTCAAATGACCTATAATAAGCAATTCGGTGCTTTTAATATAAATGCAATTACTGGATTAACTTTTCAGGAAAATCAAAATAATCTTTTAACAATGGACGGTACTGGTTATGGTGATGATAGTCTAGTTGGAAACCTTAGTGCGGCGGATGAGGTAAGGGTAACTTCGGACCAAGAAATAAATTACCGCTATGCCGCTATATTTGGTCGATTGGGCCTGGATTGGAAGAATAAATATTATTTAAATATTACTGGGCGAAAAGATGGTTCCTCTAGGTTTGGACCAAATAAACGTATTGCAAATTTTGGAGCCGTAGGCGCAGCCTGGATCTTTTCGGAAGAAGCTTTTATTAAGAGAAATTTGCCCTTTTTAAGTTTTGGAAAACTTAGGGGTAGTTACGGAACTACTGGAAGTGATCAGATTCCGGATTATGGTTTTATGGATACTTACGAAGCTACGGATGGCCCTGGCGGTTTATACCCCACTAAACTTTATAATCCGAACTTTTCTTGGGAAATCAATAAAAAGTTAGAAGCCGCTTTACAACTCGGTCTTTTAGACGATCGTATAAACTTAGAAATTAACTGGTATAGAAACAGGTCTTCCAATCAGTTAACCGGCTATCCTTTACCAGCCATAACAGGATTTAGTTCAGTACAGGCCAATCTTCCCGCCACCATTGAAAATTCTGGTTGGGAAATAGCCCTAAATACAACAAATGTTCAAAATGAGGAATTTTCCTGGAGGACTTTTTTAAATTTCACACTCCCTAAAAATAAATTGGTAGAGTTTGATAATTTGGATCTAACTCCTTATAGACAAACCTATAAGGTTGGAGAGCCTTTAAGTATAGCCTTGGTCTATAGATATGAAGGTATTAATCCTGAAACAGGACGCTATGAGGTACAGGATGTAAATGAAGATGGTAGACTGGATTTTAGTGACAGAACAGGCACAGCTTTCGTAGGCAGAAAGTATTATGGAGGAGTTCAGAATACAATTAAAATAAAAAATTTCAACCTCGGTTTTCTTTTTGAATATATAAAACAGAATCGACATAGCTATCTCTTTGAAATAGCAAATTCTCCGGGTACCTACGGTAATAATTCTACACAAATTTTGGATGCATGGACCCAGCCGGGAGACCAAACAAACATTCAACAGCTATCCACATCTACCCCTTCTTCTGCTGCATTTTCTAATGCAATGCTATCTGATGAAATGATAACGGACGCATCCTTTTTACGTTTAAAAACACTTTCGCTTAGTTACCAATTCTCGGAGTCTTTTGTAGAACGTATAGGATTGAAAGAACTGGACCTTTATATACACGGTCAAAATTTATTTACAATGACAGATTACCTTGGCCTCGATCCTCAAGGAGGCATGGCAGTTCCTCCTATGCGTACCATTACTTCCGGTCTCAGATTAACCCTTTAAAAATAAATATGATGAAATATATCAAAATTCTCGTACTGGCTCTTTCCATCGTTTTACAACTTTCCTGTGAAGATTTTGTTGAAATTGAAATTCCTGATGATAGGATAATCAATGAAAGTGTTTTTAACAGGGATAAAACTGCTAATAGTGCGGTAAAAGGTATTTATAATGAACTATACCAAGCAAACTTCTCCGGTGGTTTTCAGACATCAATTACTGTTCTTTCTGCCCTATCGGCGGATAATCTGAAGGCCACGGTAACAACCGAAAATCTACTTGAGTTTGAAGAAAATGAAATTTTTATCAAAAACAGCTATAACCTGGGCATTTGGTCAAGCGCCTATAATATTATTTATATGTCCAATGCCGTGATAGAAGGTCTAACTGGAAATAACAATATATCCACGGAATTAAATAAAAAGCTTACTGGAGAAGCCCGTTTTATTCGGGCATTCACCTATTACTACTTGGTCAATCTATACGGCGAGGTGCCGTTAGTTTTAGCCACCGATTACGAAATAAATTCTCGGAAAACCAGAAATAGCACCTCCGAAATTTATTCTCAGATCGTTCAAGATTTAGAAATTGCCGCCGAACAATTAGGGAATACCTACGAGAATGGCGAACGATTACGTGCTAACAGGTTTACGGCTTTGGCATTGCTGGCAAGGGTGTATCTAAATGTGGGAGAATGGGAACTGGCGGAGACTTATAGTACGGAAATAATTGATGCATCAGAAACTTTTGAACTATTACCCCATGAAGAAGTATTTATGGCTAACAGCAGAGAGGCTATCTGGCAAATATCTCCCCTGGAAGGAGGATCTTCCAGAAGCAATACCCAGGAAGGTGCATTGTTTATTTTGCTCGATGATCCTGGACGTGTTGCTCTAACCGAGGACCTTATAGAATCATTTGAGAGCAATGACGCCCGACTGGATCAATGGATCGGACTTTTAGAAACAGAAAATGAGAGCTACTATTTTCCTTATAAATATAAGGTTAAAAATACCATAGATGGAAATTTAGAATACTCTATGGTTATGCGCCTTGCAGAACAATATTTAATAAGGGCTGAAGCTCGTGCTGAGCTGGGTAAATTGGCCGAGAGCATTAGTGATTTGAATGATATAAGGCAGCGGTCAGATCTAATCCCTCTAGATCTAGATGATCCAAGTATCACATCAGATAAGGTAATAAACCTCATCCTGGAAGAACGCAGAAAAGAATTATTTACAGAATGGGGTCACCGATGGCTGGACCTTAAACGTAAAGATAAAGCAGGGGCTGTTTTATCTTCAAAAAAACCACTTTGGGATGATACCGATATTTTATATCCCATTCCAGAAGATGAACTATTAAAAAATCCTAACCTGACTCAAAATTCAGGTTATTAATATCAAACAATAATTTTTAATAACGTGATGATCAGAACAAAAAAAAGCATATTCCTATCGCTTATTCTCAACCTCATAATTAGTATTTCGTTGGCTAACACGAGTAATTCCAACGATAGTATACCACTTGATGCCAATATCAGGTATGGAAAATTACCCAACGGGCTGACTTACTATATTAAACCCATTGATAATCCCGGTGCCGGATTAAATATAAGACTTGTAGTCAAAGCTGGTATTAAACAAGAAAAAGATGGGGAGTTAGACTTTGCTCATATTACAGAACATTTGGGCTTTGTCGCTGGAAAAAATATTTCAAGAAAGAAATCTACCCATCTTTTTGATGAAGCCGGGGTACGTCTGTCACAACTCAATGGATTTACTGCTGGAAATTACACAGATTATTTCGTTCAGGTTTCTGACAATAATGAAAAAGGTATATCCCTGACTTTAAAATTTTTCAAAGATATTTTATGGAATTTAGAACTGAACGAAAAGAGTATAGACCTGGAGAGAATAACTGTTTTTGATGAAACAAACGGTGGGGTTTTTAACTTGGGAATCCATTCATTTCATTTGGAACAGCAAATTACAGGCTGGGGTGCCGAAATCCCCGAAGATTTCGAAAAACATATAAAAACATTTGATCATGAAAAATTAATTGAGTTCTATAAAAGATGGTATCGTCCCGATTTAATGGCTATTGTCATAGTTGGAAATATAGACAATATTGATAAGGTGGAAAAAGAGATTAATGAAAAATTTGATAAAAAAAAGGAGCCGGGTAATCCTGTCGATCCTACTGTTGATCAAATGAATTACCTTGATAAAACACCTCAATTCTACAAAAAAGAACTGCAAGGTGATAATGACTATTTAATATATAAACCCATACATTTAAATTTTTACTTCCGTCAAAATATCAATATTAAGGATCAAAGTAATAATGGGTTAAAGGATCAATTGATAAGGAATTTATTTATCGAACTATTGAACAAAAAGTACTTACAAGTACTACAACAGTACAACACTTTTAGCGCAATTCGAGCTGAATTTCTGAACCCCCCTGCCGCTTTGAAACTCGAAATTGTTCCAATGGAAGGATTAAAAAAGGATTATATTGATACTGCACTCAAAACCTTGAAAGGAATAAAGCAATACGGGTTTTCTACCGAAGATTTCAATCTTGGCAAAGCAGAATATCTTAATTCAATTAGGCAATCCGACACCTTAAGCCTGTCTTATTGGAAAAGTCAAATCATTAATCATTTTGTCTACGGAGAGGCTTTACCCGAAAACAAGGAACAGCTTCAGGAAAGGATTTTACAAAACCTGGAAAAGGAAGAATTTCATAATGCTATAAAAAATTACATTAAGGATAAACCAGAAGATATAAGTATTGTGGCATATAAAGGTGATCCTGCGTTAAAGAATCCCGAAAAAAAGATAAAAAATTGGATAAATGAAATAAGCAATGAAACGGTGGAAAAACCTGATCGCCCTGAAAAGAAGTTAAGTTTAATGGATACTGTGCAAACTAACGCACTGGAGAAAACATCGGTAAAAGTTTTAGAGACTGAAATCACTGGAGCTAAAAGCTATCAATTGAAAAATGGGCTACGCATTATATTAAAAGATTCACAAAACCATTCTTCAGGTAAGGGTGCAGGTGAGAATAAAATAGTATTTCAGGGTTTTTCGCAACACGGGATAAAATGCTTTCCACAAGAAGATTATTTTTCTGCTTTAAACGCAACGGAAATAACGAGGAATTCGGGAGTGGGGAAACTTAATAAATTTGAATTAGAGCGATATTTAGACCGCTACAGATTTAAAGGTTTTGTATCCCCTTATATTGAAAATGATGCAGCAGGAATTAAGGCTAATATTGCTTTAAAAGATATAGAAACTGCTTTGCAATTAGTATACTTGTATTTTACCTCTCCTAATTTTAATACTACGGCCTTTGAAGATTGGAAGACTTATCAGAAAATTTATATAGCATATCAAAATTATCCCGTAGAAAACTTTGAAAGTAACATCCGAGAAGTTTTACCTGACAATGATTTTAAGCCAAAAGGCCGGAAATTTATTGAAGGGTTGGCCTATACAGATTTAAATAGGGCCAAGGAAATCTTTAATCAAATCTTCAATGATGCGGAAAATTTCACCTTTTTATTTTCAGGCGATTTTAATGAGGAAGAAGTTTTAAATCTTTGCCGAAAATATCTTGGTAATCTCCCTGTCACATCGGAATATTCAAGGTGTATAAGTAAAAGTGAAGAATCATTAGTTCTACCGGTTGAATCAAAGACTTTTCATTCTGTAGCATCTTTGAATTCCACGATGGTTAAAATGGTTTATGTGAAGGAATCGAATATTTCCTCTATGGACTGGCAGGAAGAAATCAAGTTGATTCTCTTAAACCATATTATGAAAGAATCGTTAATGCGTCGATTACGATTTAAATCCGAAGAAGGAGGCACTTATGAGGTGACGCCTGGTTTAAATATTGTTAACTCCCATAATTATATTGAAATTCCTATTGGTTTTAATTCAGACCCTAAAGATGTTGAACGATTAATTGGAGAAGTTCAAAACTTTATTGAGGAGCTGAAGAGCTCACCTGTAGAAATTTCATTTTTTGAAAAATTAAAAAAAACACAATTAAATGATAAAATAAGCTATGGCCTTGCTTTAGCCAAAATGCTAAGGCATTCGAAGGATAATTATCCTTGGTTGGATAAAGAAGAAAGAAATGCATTTATTAATTCCTTACATCCAAATGATATACAAGAAACAGCCAATAATTATTTAAGCAATAAACCGATAATTTTTAAAATGCTTCCAAAAGAAAATAAATAATAGCGAATTAGGCATGCGAATGAAAAAAGTGTACAGCCAAATAAGGCTGTACACTAATCATTTAATTAATCAGTAGGAGGAAAACCTTCAAGGCTCTTGATATCTACCACTCCTATTGCAGGATCACCCAGATCTTCCGAATTGTATACCTGATAGGTAGCCCCCAGGGTCGGGTCTTCTTCAAATGATACACGGCATTCCGCATCTCCTATTCCACAGTCAACCTCAATTGGATACCAGTTGTTTCCAATATTTACATACATGGTTGCATAGCTATCACTTTCTGATAATTCGAGTTTCGGTTCTGAATCTACAGTAGCAAAAGTCAATCCTATGGCAAATATAAATGCCATCATCGGTAATATTAATTTTCTAAATTTCATAATATTTAAATTTAATTGTTAATAAATATGCCGTTGTAAAACAGGTATTCGGCCTCACCTGCATCATCGCGCAATAATATTTTTAGAACTATTCTCTTCTTTTTAATTCAATTAGAATATTGAGTTTAAAAAGAATATAAATCCAGAATAGTTTTTTTTCTTTTTCTATGAATATAAAGGTCTGCAATAATCATATTCCAGATGAACCATGAAATGTTCTCGGGGAGTATTTTTCTTCCTTGGCCTAATTATGTCTATCAAAGAAGGCCTTCTTTCGGAATTGCAAAGGCGATATTCCATATTTTTTCCGAAAGCGATTACAGTAGTGAGAAGATGTTTTGAAACCATAATTAGTAGCCACGTCCTTTATTTTAATATCGCTTTTCTCTAGTAAAAAAGTACTGGCCTCAAGGCGCTTTTCCATATCGTATTTTAATACTGCCATACCGTACCGATCTTTGAAAGCTTTCTGCATAGCACTTATACTGGCTCCTGCTTCCCCAGCAGTAAACTCTAATGAAGGAATGAATGAAGTTTGGTATTTAAGAAGTACATCATGTACTTTTTGGGCCAGTAAAAAATCGCCAATTGTCTTAGAGTTGTTTTTAGCTTTTTTACCGGGAAAAGTTTGTAAAGTATCTTGTTCCGGTGTGGCTATGGGAGGAACCGGTTGCTGAGGATCAAAGCCTATAATAATATACCAGGAATCCTCTAACAATACTCTGGTTTGTATTACTTGTATATGCAAAGGAATTAATAATTCACTCTCTTCCTTAAAATCCAGGATCCCCATATCATAACAGCCTAAGGATTTTTTATCCCATTCATTCCAGTGTTTTAAAAATTTTCTTTTTCCGTCTCTAGTTAGCAGGTCACTAATTGTTTTTGGTATTAATTCCTTTGAGATAATTTCATGATTCACATCGGTATGAGTCAGCAATTCTTTCTTTGAATTTGTTAGAAGAATAATTTGAGGACGTGTAAAAACCTGGGTTTTCTTGATTTCATTAAACATCCAATTCAGACGGAAATTGGTATTGTTAATTAACATGCCAAGGGTGTCTTTCCAGTCCATGGCATCTGAAATCGGAATTCTGTGTGAAAGATTGCCTGAAGCCATTTTAAGCAAAGTCTTTACTAATTGGTTAAACCTCTGATCGTATATCTGATGTGGTGCGAGCATATCAAAAGGAATTATTACTTATACTTTTGGAGAAAATCCAGAGCTTGCTGGTTATTATTGAAAATTTGAGTAGGTTTTCCTGGATGGTGAAATTTTAGAAAGATTTCTGCCAAAATTCTATGATAATACAAAGTGCAGAGCACTGAGATGGCCGGGATCAGAGTGGCACCCTCCCTGCCCAGGTATTCGGCGGCCTCTTCACTTACAACCTTAAGGTTATGAATGTTGCATAAAACTGGATAGGGAGTATTATTCTGAAACTTAAATCTACTGGCGACAAGTAGTTCCGCCTTTTTCAGATCTAGTTCAGCTATAGGTTTAAATGTGAAAAAAAGAATTCCCTCACTAACCCACATCGTGGCATATTCAGATTCTTCCTGCATATTAATTTGTTTCCAGGTGAAATCTATCGGGTAGGGCTCAAGAATTATTGGGCAATATAAATATAATAAGTTTTTTGTTTACTCAGGAAATTGCCTGGTAAGCCTAAAAAGTGTTCTCTAAAGTTTTATTTTGAGTAAAGGAAGGTGAATCAACCACCTTTAGGCTAAATAAGTTTTTGGGGAAATAACAAAATTTCGAAAGAAACCTGTTTAAACAGAATTATGATGGGTATCGATTTCTAATTTTCTATCTAAATAATCTCTTTGGTTTGAACTTCTAACGTAAACCCAAGTTCGGGAAGTACAAGGCGCATTTTTCTCTTTCCAATATCGCGAATTATGGCTTCCTGCTGTTTGAAGGCACCGTTTTTAATGGTTATTTTATCTCCTTCATTTAGATGCTCTACTTTTGCGCCATCCACTTTATCTTCTTCAAGCCATTCGCGTATTACTTTAATCTCCTTATCTCTTACAATAGCCGGTTTGCCTAACCAAAATAAATACCGAATCACGCCGGGGACCTCAAAAACTCTGTTGCGATTTTTTTCCTCCATCTTTATAAAAACATAAGATTTAAAGAGAGGCGTTTTGATTTTCTTCTTTCTATCGCTCCATTGTTTTATCTCTGTGATAAAAGGGCAATAGACCTCAACGCCCATTTGCTGCAAACCGTTGGCTACTCTTTTTTCCATCCTGGGTTTGGTATATAAAACGTACCACGACATAGCTAAGATTTTTTTATCATCTCTTCGTAGTAGGGTAATTTGAAGAAATTTTAGATTGAATTGTTAGTTAGTAGCATCAAAATTACAAAGATTTTGAGTAGAAATAAGGCCTGGCGCCCGTTGAAATTAGAATCAATCTTTGAAACACTCAGGCATAGTTAGTTATTTTTAAAATATTAGGAAATGGGTGACTAAAACCGTTTTACAAAAAAGTAACTGGCAGTTTTAATACAACACTTACCTAACTGAATTATTATATACCAGGTGGTAAAAAATGTCTCAATCACTTCTCAAAATTTTCTCCATAGTTTTAGCCTTCGCAAGTTCGTCTACCAACTTGTCTAAATACCTTACTTTTTGAGTTAGGGGATTATCGATTTCCTCTACGCGGTAACCACAAATTACCCCGGTAATAAGGTGCGCATTCCGATTTAAATTTGCGCGCTCAAAAAAAGTTTGGAAGCTTACTTTTTCTTCAATGAGTTCCTTCTGCTTTTTTTTATCAAAACCGGTTAACCACTCAATCACCTTTTCAAGTTCTTCTTCTGTACGTCCTTTCTTCTCCACCTTGGTAAGATAATGTGGATATACCGAAGCAAAGGTCATTTTTGCCATTCGCTCGTTGTGTTTGAATGTTGTTTTCATAACCTAATATTTATTACCTGCTAATTGCTATTATTTTCAACTAAAAACAGGTTTAAGTTCTAAAATTATTGGTGGTTTTACCACCTTTAAAAATATCCCGGATTATAACTTTCTAAATCCCTCATTCTATTTAATATTTTCCATACTCATTTCTTTATCACTTAACTCCTGGCCAAAAAAGGGCATTCCGTCTTTCCACTTCAATACTCTTGCCCTGGTGTGCCTATTTGGGTCGTAAAGAGGTTCGCCATCAATTTCTTTATAATTACGGGCGTGATAAATCATTATATCGGTTTCTCCATCTTCAGCTTTCGTAAAGCTATTATGGCCGGGACCAAAACGCTTCAGAACGGGATTACTGTAAAATACCGGTTCTGGTAATTTATGCCAGGAAGTGGGATCAAGAAGATCGGCATCACTATCGGCCCACATCAATCCTATGGAATAATTGGCATCGGTGGCACTGGCAGAAAATGTTACAAATACTTTTCCGTGACGAACAAGCACCGCAGGAGCTTCATTTACCCTGTGCCCCTGAATTTCCCAGTCGTAAGTAGGCTGTGAAATCACCACTTGTTTATCTGCAAGAGTCATTGGGCTGGTCATTTCAGCAATATACAGGCCGGTATTCATTATAGTATCTGAAGCCCTATCAGTCCAGATCATATACCGCTGGCCGTCCAGTTCAAAAGTAGTCGCATCCAGGGAAAAATCGTCCCGGTTACTAACCACCTGGCCTTCCTCTTTCCATTCCCCTTTGGTAGGATCGGCGGAAGGATTAGACAGGGCATACATTCTTATTTTCCATTTTTCTTCTGCTGAACCGGCTGCGAAATACACGTACCATTTTCCGTCTATTCGGTGCAGTTCTGGAGCCCAGATATGATTCCCCATTACTCCTTTATCATGTTTACGCCATATTATTACGGGCTCGGCTTCCTTTATGCCATTGATAGTTTTTGATTTACGAATTTCAATTCGATCATATTCCGGAACGGTTGCTATAAAATAATAGTTGCCATCTTCGGTCTTAGTCACAAACGGATCTGCTCTTTGTTCGGCTAAGGGATTATCAAATTGCAAGCTTTTTGTTTCCTCCATTCCGGTTTTTGAAGAACCACAGGAAAACGGTATTAAAAGAAGACTGAAAACTCCAAAAACTTTTACTATACCAACAAAAAAATTTCGCATTTTAATCAGGTTTTAATTTTTCCCCAATTTAATAAAACTATTTTAATTGTGTATTTCACACTTAAAATAGTTGGAGTTAATTCTGTTTAAGGTTTAGTTGCTTTTAATTTATGGTGGTGGTGGGGTTATATTCAATATCAAAATTACAGGAATTGGCAATAAAACACATTTTACCTGCTTCCTGGTGCAACTCATTTGCCTTTTGAATCATACTTTCTTTTGCTACTTTCACTTGAGGATTTAGCATGACTTTGGTAAACTTTCCGCTTCCATTAGGAGCTTCTTCCATTACACCCGTGGCATTATCCAAATAGGCTATTACTATAATTTTGTGACTGGAACATAGATGTAAAAACCAAAGCATATGACAGGCCGCTATTGAAGATAAAAATAAATCTTCGGGATTATATTTGGTTTTATCGCCCAGGAAATCCGGATCTGCCGAACCCATAATTTCAGCATATTTTCCTTCTGCTAAAATCTTATGATTACGATTGTAAGATTTATAATCTAAAGTTCCATTACCTTCGTTACCCGTCCATTCTACACTTAGTTCGTATTGATGTCTTTTCATTTAAAATAATTGACTTATTATTTATACAAAGAAGTTAGGTCTTATTAAATCCACCGATTTACTCGAGACTTATATTTTCTATATTCTGCACCAAACTGTTTTTCCATTTCATTTTCTTCATAGGAAATATACCAGTAATTGGTGATCAAAATAAATAGTAAACAGCCAAGTATTGGGATCAATGTTCCTAATAAGACCCAAACTCCAAGTAAACTTATTAAAAAACCGAGATAAATTGGATTTCTGCTGTATTTAAAAAGTCCGTTTGTAACCAGTTTTCTTGGTTTTTTGAAGGTGTGGATTTCGGTATTTATTTTATTGAATTGCTTTTTAACTTTTATAGTCATAATTAAACCCAGCAGAATTAATATAATCCCAAGATAATTATATGGCTGCGGAATAAGTTTTAGAATTACAATCATATTCCTAATCAATACCATTAGAATAATACAAATTAGAAAAAGAAATGGTGGAATTAATTTTTTCATACCCCGGATGTTTAGTATTTGTAAACTACCTCGAAGCAAGCTCACGAAACATTCATTAAGAACATTGTTTAATTTTCGAGGCAAACCTCGGAGTATTTAAATCTCGATTATCGAGTAAAGGTATACCGCAAAAAAAACGATTACATTAACATAGGTTTATGCGCCCATATTTTTTCTAATTCGGCTTAAGGCAATGGGCGTGATACCCAAATAAGAGGCGATCATATGTTGTTTTACCCTTTTTTCCAGGTCTGGGTATTCTTCCAGAAATATGCGGTATCTACTTTCAGCATCCAGTAACAGGAATTCCCGTTCCCGCTTTTCTTTTACCGAATATCCTTTCTCTAATAATTTAACCAGCAGTAAATTCCACCTGGGATTTTGTGCTTTTAATTTTTGCCAGTTATTATAAGAAATGACTAAAACCCCTGATTCTTCCAGGGCTTCAATAAAGAAATAAGAAGTTGTTTTTGAGATCATTGCCGAATAGGAACTAATAAAACTCCCTTCAGGCATAAAGACTTTTGTAAATTCTTTGCCCTCTTGCGAAATATAAACATAACGGAACAAGCCGATCACTACAATACCAAATTTAACGGGAATTTGACCTGCTCTTATAAAATGAGATTTTGGATCGAAGTTTTCAATTTTGGATATTTCGGTAAACTCAGAAATTTCTTGTTCACTTAAGTCGGTGAATTTTCTAATCGATTTTATAATTTCTGCTAACATCTCTGAATTACTTCCACGAATTATTATAAACACTAAAATAATCAAATTCAGCAATTTAACTTAACAGATGCTTTCTATCAGCAGAAACATAACACCCGCCAATCAAAACTGTAACAAATTCTGAAATATCGCACCAATAAGCTATAAAATGAAATCATCTTATGAAAAATACTACCCAGGCTCTTGTTGCCAGGCTCAAAAAATCGGATAAAAGAACTAAGATTCTATGCTTGATCACAGCAGGGTGCATCCTTTCTCTTATAGTTTTACAGATGGGCTATTTATTTGGAAAAGCATTTTATCATTTTACTCATAATTAAGAGCATCAATTTCCGGCTAAGCTTCAATTATAATTTGTCCCGTTCAATACTCTCTTCTGTATGTCATTTTTCATAATATACTTTAAACTTTACTATTGAAGAATAAAACCAACCTTTTCTTATTCACAAGTTTAGTAGTCTCATTTATGCTAACCGGATGGCTGTTTTATCTATCCGGGAAGCGAGTTGGAGATCTTACCGTAGATAAAGAGCAGGATGGTAATTTTCAGGTTTGCAATGAGGATAAAATATTTCAATATTACAATCTGGACACAGATTATAAAGGAGGAAAAAAAGCAATAAAAAAAGAAATTTTCAATGAGCTGGAAGGCTTAGATTTTAATAATCCTGGCTTAATAACAGTTCGTTTTATCGTGAATTGTAACGGGGCCACAGGCAGGTTTCGCTATAAATCAACTGATTTAGATTTAAAAGAAATAAAAGTTAATAGCGAAAATATTAAAAAAATAAAATCTGCGGTATTATTACTACAGCACTGGAACTCTCCGGAAGAAAATAGGATCTTCGATAGTTATTATGTTTTAAATTTCAAAATCAGGAATAATAAGATCTTAGATATATTTTAAGCGGATGAAAAGATTTTTTAAAATTCTCAAATTGGTTGTCGCCTCCCTGCTTACACTTTATTCTGTGATAATTATTTATTTCCTGTTGTTTTCCCCGGCGGAGAAACGCTATAATATCGCCGCTGATTTACAGGGAAGTTTTCTATCCCAAAATCTATTCGAGATTTTAAAATTCCAGGATCCGGAAAATGATGAGATCTACTTTGAGCAGTCTGTAGCGTTTAATAAAAGAGGTGAATATAAAAAAGGATTTGAACTGCTAGACCAGGCTGTAGACCTAAACCCAAAGGTACACCTGGGTTACCGAGGTTATATGAAACTTCGGTTTTTAAGAGATTTTAATGGTGCGTTAAAAGATTTCACTCGGCTGGACTCCTTAACCCCTAATTTTGTTGATGCGCCCTGGGGTGAAGACATTAATTTTTTGAGGGGAGAATCGTATTTCGGCTTAAAAGATTATGAAAAGGCAAAAGCTTATTTCGAAAAAAGTATAGAAACTCAAGGGACAGATTGGGTAGATATACAGGCATACGTGTATGCAGGAATTTGTGAATATAAAATGAATAAACCGGCTGAGGCTATCGCTTTTTATCAAAAAGCCCTTGAGCAATCAAAATATACGGTTGAAGCACACTTAGGATTAGCAAATATATACCTGGAAAAACAAGATATAAAAAACGCTGAAATACATGCAGATTTAGCGCAGAAATATTACAGCTATAAAAGGAATGATGGCTATAATGAATATTTAAACGAGGTATATAAAAAAGATATTGAACTACTAAAAAAACGATTCAAATAAACTCACAGAAAAATCACTCTAAAAATTAATCAATCTAAAAATTAATCAATCTAAATACTGCAAAATGAAAATACTTAGTTTATTAGTTTTCTTACTTATAGGAATAACTTCAGTTTCCGCCCAGGAGATTGAAGCTGAAAAAGTTTTTCTGGGTTATAAGTTTACCATGAACAATAAGACCCTGGATTTTAAAGGAATGCAAAAACTTATGATCGCCGATGAACAGGCCACACGTTTAATTAAGAAAGCACGAAAAAACAATACCATTTCCACTATCCTGGGAAGTATAGGCGGGAGTTTTGTAGGAATTCCAATAGGTGCAGCGGTGGCTGGCGGAGATGCCCCCTGGGTTTTAGCAGGAGTTGGAGCAGCTTTTATTGGTGTGGCCATACCCATTTCTATCAGAGCCAATAATCAGGCGCATCAGGCCGCAGAAAGAATTAATCAGGTAAATTCATCACAACCTAATCCTTTAGTACCGGTCACCTTTAAATTCATAGGAAATCAGCAAGGGCTTGGACTGGCTTTATCATTTTAAATGACAGAGAAACCGATTCTTTTCTCTGGAAATATTCTCAAGCTTTTGCCTTAAGTTGAAGCTCCCTTCATAAGGTTTCAAAAAGAAAAAGCTGTTTGAAAATTCAAAACCTTTTCTCGAAGCCCGAAATTTCAGGTGAGATGAGATTATGCGTTTTCAAACAGCTTCTTAATTCCTAACAAATTAAAGTTAGGCCTCCTTTATTTCTTTTGCGGTAATTCACGGGTCAACCAACCTCTTTTACTGGCAGTTGCCATAGCGTAAGGTGTAATCCAGAACAAGCCAAACGTATAGAAAATACTATAGGAGTAGATCCAGAAAGATTCAGCTATATTATATTTTTTAGCATAGAAAAATGCCGGTAGACTAGAGAATATAAGGATACTCAATAGTGTTGAAGTAAGAAAAAGAACCGGATGCGCTATAAGCAGAATAAACATAATTATAATAGCAGGATAGGTTGTAAGCATATTCATCCACTGGTTTAATAATAGCAAACGTGGACCGGATTTTGAACCTGTTCTAAAGGTTTTAAATGCAAATTTAGACATCATCAGGTTTTCACGCACGTTACTTCTTTCCCAACGTGTAAACATTTTATGTAAACTGCTGAATTTTTCAGGGATATTGGTAAGCACATACGCATTCCGCTGGAATAAAACGTGGAAACCCTGTGATAAGATCATATTGGTCATGGCACGGTCTTCTCCAATATCGGTAGGTTTACCCATAAAGGTTTGGTTAATCCATTGAGGCAGACAGTTTTTTACTGCAGTGGCACGGTATGCTGCTAAGGCTCCAGGGGTACACAATACCGAACCCAGTACGCTTTGGGCGGAACGAATAAATTCAAAACTAAAGACAAAACTCACATTAAGCATTCTAGGAATAATCGCTTTTTGATTGTTTAAAACACGAACATTCCCTGCAACAGCGCCACAGTTTTTATTGGTTACAAAGGGTGAAACCAGGTTACGTAATGTATCGGTTTCTACAATAGAATCACTATCCACCGTTACGAAAACCTCGCCAGTGCCCAGGTTGAATCCTCGGTAAAGTGCATGTCTCTTTCCCTGGTTATGGGATTGCTGATAGATGGATACCCGGGTTCCAAGTTCTTCTTTTGCCAATTTCATCCAGTACCAGGTATCATCTTTACTCCCATCATCAATAGCGATTATTTGTAATTTTTCAGCAGGAAAATCACTGTTCACAAGACTTTTTAAGGTTTCATAAACCTGTTTTCCCTCGTTATAAGCTGGGACGATTATAGTAGAAAAAGGTAATTGGGCATCTGGGACTGAATTTATAGGTTTGTATTTAAAAAATAGTCTCGCCAGGTAGGTTAGAAAACCGAGCCTGAATAACAACAGAAGCCCTGCGATTATTAGCAGTACACTACCCCCGAGAGTATTTCTCCTACTTAGGTTAATCTCCCGGAAATCGGCATGAAAAAAATAAAAAGATAAAGCTGCCGCTATAAATAATAAGAATGTTCCTGCAATGATGAACAGGTGTCTTTTTGTAAAGCTTGCTTTTTTATAATCGGATGTATTGGTATTATTCTCTCTTACAGTCTTTGCTTTTTGATGCAACGCCTTTTTGGAGTTCGTCTTCTTCTGATCTTTAAAAACCTTTGGTTGAGCGGGGGATAAATCAACATTAGATATCATACTGTTTCTGTTTTTTATTTAACTTTCAGCCTATTAGTTTCTTTTAGCACCTAAACCATAATAGTCCTGTAGTATTTTTTTAGATCAAAGCAAGATCTATACCCGGACAATAACTGCTGAAAATGAACCAATTACCAAATACCTATGGTGAATAAAATGGGGTGAATATGGGAATGTTGGGGAGAAAATCTACATCAAAACAAAATCTTTTAAGAAAATCACCCTGCCAATTATTCAAAGTTTGCAGCTGGTTCAATTAAATAATTAATTACAATCGCCTTATTCCTGGCTTCTTGGCTTGGAGTCCGATATAACCAGTTTTAATAGTACACTGATTTTGACCTTGAGAACAGAACCTCTAAGGCTTACTTAATCTAGATTCTATTAGCCGCTAAGAGATATTTCTAAACGACCCAGAGTGTCGGATCGGTATAAATCCAGATATATTTTATGTGTTACGAGTGATTTTTTTATAGAATCTAGGAGTTAATTGAGTGAACTTTTTAAAACTCTTCGAAAAATGGGGATAGGAACTAAAACCCATCTTATTTGAAATTTCAGTTAAGGAAAGATCTGTATTTTCTATGAGTATTTTACATTTCCGAATGCGCTGCTTGTTGTAGTACTGAGTGGGAGTACAACCAAAAACTTCTTTGAAACCGTTTTTTATTTTATATTTATTGGTATTAAAGAGGCCTGCTAACTGATCTAACGTTTTTGGAGGCTCTTCCAAATGGTGCATAATATAGATATGGATTTCGTGAAATAGTTTTTGATCCCATCTTGAATAGGTTTTTATTTCAGAATTCTCGGGAAGTTCTGAGAAAAAATCCTCGGTGGTATCCATAAGGTAAGAAGTTACAGTATATTTTTCATCCCTCATACCGGTTAGCCTGGAGATTACAGTATGTAAATCAATTTTCAAAAGTTCATCAAAATGATATTCCAGGGTAATATTAAAAGATTGTTCATTTCCTTCTAAGAATTCCGTTATTTTTTTGGTCCATCTATCTTGAGATTTTTTGATTAACAATTCATAAAATGGTTTGTCAATAATAGTATTGGGATCAATTACAATATTATCAGGATGTGTATAACTATAATCCACCACCTTTAGATTTTCATCTAATAAAAAGGTAGCTGTACGAATCATCATAATTTCGGTTTGCCGGTTAAGCAACAAAAATTGATGTCGTTTCCTGCGTAGTTCTTCTGCCGTTTGATTTACATAAGCATTGAGCCCTTCGAGCTCATCCCTGTGGTGAGTTCTTTTTATTTGATAAGCAAAATTACCTTTTGCCATTTCAGTAAGCATACGGTATATACCACGTAAATTTACCCTATTAAATACACGTTCCATAATTGTAGGTTTTAATTAATACTTCTTTGGCTGTATGGCTTTAGAAATTGTATTGCCTGGTTTCTATCGTTGAATACTTGAATGGGTATTTGGTGATTTAGAGTTTGAATATAGAATTCGGTAAGGCGGAGCGCCACTGGAGAGGTTACATAAAATGCTAAAGCTTTTATAAAAAGAGCACCTTCCTGAGCAAGGTAGTGCCTGGCATCTGACTGAGAATCAATCCGACCGGAAAGCTTACAACAAACGGGATATTCCTTGTTATGCTGAAATCCCATTCGCTCTTGCACAATCCTTTTTGCTACTTTTAAAGTGAAAATTAGATCCTCCTTATAATCTACGAATAGAATGCCATCAACAATACAATATTTACCATACTTACCTTCAAACATCAACGGGGGGATTTTCGTTTAAGTAGGGTTTTTTAAGCGAATACTTGGAAAAACCAGCTTATTCAACTCAAATATAAAAGATAAAGGTCAGAAATACTTATACATTTCAACAGTGAACTTGTGAATTTCATTAATTTTTGACTTTTTTTTATTTTTTTGAATAGCTAACTGATATAATTTGAGTTAATTTAATGACAGATGAGGATTTACCCTGTACCAATTCCTTAAACAAACCAAACTTGAAAATAGCCCAACAACGATTTTATTTATTTTCATTTACTACCAGTATGTTTGAAAAGGACATGGAGACATTTAGTGAAAACATCGAACGCTTAATTCATTCGGGGAAAACCGAGCTGAAAATGGCTGATGACGGGATAAGGTTGTGCATCCAAACCTTATCAAAACTTCAAAAACAGGTTGATAAAGAAGACTTTGAGGATACCCAGACGGAGATTGAGTTTTTCAAAAATATCAAACCCATACCCATGAGTTACCTGATTTATTTCACGGAAGTTCGATCCTGTGAACTAATGTTGCCCAAGGCTGGTGATTCTCATAAGGTTCGGTATTTAGAAAAAGAAATTAAAAAAATTAATAAGTTCTTTTCCGCCAACAATCGTTTTGTGAATTATATGGAACAAAACAAAAATTACCTCGACTTCGAATTTTTTAGCCGGGAAGGGAGGAGAGATTTTTCCTTTAGTCCCGTTATAAATTATTATCAGAATCCCGAGTTTTCGACTACTCATGATATGTTATGGTCCAAGGTGCAAGCCCTTTACCGCTATATCCATTATATTAGGGAGAAACTAGAATTGATTCAACCCGGTAGCAACAGTAATTTTCGAAAACGTCAACCCAATTTACTGGTATGGTCGGGCTGTAAAATTTCACTGGCAGAAGTAATTTATGCCCTATACCATGCAGGAGACATTAACCATGGAACTGCAGATCTCAAGACCTTATTCTCTGTCTTTGAAGATGTCTTTAATATCAAATTTGATAATTTTTATAAAACCTACGGGGAAATGAAAGCCCGAAAAGATCCGCGGGCAAAATACCTCCTTGAAATTGCTACTAACCTGGAAGCCAAAATGCGCAGAGAGGATGACAAATAATTTTCGAAGTATCTTCTTACTACAAAAAACCAGTAAAGCATTATTTCTTATTGCATCTTAAGGCTAATTTCATAACACCTGATCTTTAATTTCAACATTTCTTATTGAATGTGGTTAAATGTTAAAGTTTTTCGTACTACGAAGAATATGGGGAATTATTTCCCTGAAACATTCTCATTTTTATAGAACAATTATTATTAAACCGGGCCAGGAATTATAATTGCTATTCCCAGCCATAAAAAGTGTTCTATTATGTCAACACCAATTACCAGAGATGATCTTCAGGATTTTAAAATGGAGCTACTCAGAGACATTAAACAGCTGCTTAACCAACAGAAATCAACTAAATTAAAAAAGTACTTAAGATCGTCAGAAGTTATGGACTATTTACAAATCAGTCCAGGGACACTTCAGAATTTACGGTTAAACGGTACACTTCCCTATATCAAAATTGGCCGTATCATTTATTACGAACCAGCGGAAGTCCAAAAAGTAATGGAGAAGAATCGTATACTAAATTTAGGCCTATAAAAAGTTTTATTCTTATTAGCCTGCAAGCTGCCTAATGAATGGAACACTGAGTAAACCTTCAACTTCGGTTTTCCTGTCTAAGTGTTTCTGCCATTGAAAGTAATTTCTCATTAATAATTTCGGCATTTTCTTTTTTTGTAATTATGGAACCGTGATTTGCATCCATATAAAATTGTTTTCCTCTAGTCGATAGTTCTTTCAGTTCTTTTTGCATCTTGAACCATATCTTAGGATCACCATACTGTTTATTCGCTGTAAAAACCAAGACAGGTAAGGAATCTAAATTCTTTGCTCTACCTGCTCGTAAAAGAATATCATCATTTATCTTATTTTCTTTTACATACCTACGATAAACATCCCCTGAATATGAAGTCAGATCCAGTTTACGATCCTTGGCATCTTTTGGTAGGTGTTTATCTATAGATTTTGGATTAGTTATTTCATAATATGCTCCCGTTATTCCCATATCAGAAAGTATTGCAACAGATTTTATTAAGAATACTTGATTTTCATCAAACATTTCATTTGCTGCCAATCGTTCCCATTGTTCGGGATGACTCGAATCCAGGAAAACCATTCCTTTTACTTCATTTGGGTACAGGTCTCGGAATATTAGATTATAAGGACCACCCATAGAGTGACCTGCCAAAATATATGGTGGTTTTTCACCATTTTTTTCTAGTAATTTATGTAATTGGCGCGCATAAAATTCCGGGGTAATACTGTCTTTACTCGATTCGCTAAACCATTTTCCTTCTCTGTCATAGCGCACAACTCTCATATCCTTTTTCAATCCTTCTGCAACCCAATGAAATACATCTGTATCACCACCTGCACCTGATTCAAGGACAAGGGTTGGTAAATCATTCTTTTCACCCTCTGCTCTTATATGAAGTTTTGTTCCATCAACATCAACTAATTTCCCTGGTGGAAGTGGTTTTGAACTAAATAAACGGAAAGCCAATCCTGATATCAATAACAGTATTAGAAGTCCTGCTAAAATTTTACCAGTCCATTTTAAAATTTTCTTCATCGAAAGCTTTCTTTAAAATTTTTCAAGGTTTACGTGATGCAAGTTATTAAATTAGGGATGTGTATTTGGCGAATCAGCCGTTTATATTCCAGATTTCGAAATTTATTTTTTTCCTCAATAGCCCTATTGCAATAAATCTTTGTCATAGAATTTTTTTTACAAATTTTTCTTTTTTTCAAATGTATTTCGGCCAACGGTATATGCATAAGCTGATGCTCAAAGAAATTGAATATTTAGATCTCTAAATGCACAATCCGGTGAAAACGGACACTCATTCCGCTGGAAAGCGGACAGTGATTCCGGAATAAAGCGTGACTTGTATAAAAACTGTGCGAGAGGGAGAGCCGGATAGTCTGCAGAACAATCCATTAAGCAAGCGAGCAAGGTGTTTCGACTTACGACCAAATTAAGCATCTTTGTTTTTACACAACTTTGTTGGCACCTGGCTTTTATAAGTCATAACTCCCGATTTCCTTGCCCTATTTTATGCTTTGCCTTTCGACCTCCCATATTCGTAGCATAGCCAATAATTATCTCTGATTTCTCCATTCCTTCTTCTTTAAAACTTAAAAACACAGAGCAATCATTATTTATTGAAATCCATACAGTTTTACTTTCTCCAGGATCCAATTCATCAATCATTTTCGATTCGCAGCCACTAATATTTATGTCCGTTAATTTTGAATCAGTTGGATTGACTAAAGTCAATCTGATGGTATTTAGAAGAATTAGCATTATCCAGAAGTAAAAAACGGCAACTGGAATATTTAGCAACATAATTCCAATATTTAAAAATAGCTTTTTCCTTAAAATTCTATTGTTAATTGCTTCTACTAATGATGCTATGAATACACCAATATTGACTATAACTATTAAAAATACAGAAATATAACCTATAAGAAGTAGTTCAGCTTTTTCGGTGAAAAAGAAAAGTCCGATTAAGACCGACCCAATGATAAACGATAGCAGAGCTACAGTTCTACCTATCCGTTCCTTTTTTAAATACTTCATTTGTTTTTAGCTTGGTGCCCACGACCCGTATAAAAATTGTTCGAGCTGGCGAGTATGTTTGTCAACAGGACAATCAGGCGTTGCAAGGGAGCACGGAGTTTCGATGTAAGAACTAATTTAGCTTTGTTTTTATACACTGGTGCAACAGTTATTTTTACTTTGTCCAAGATTCTTTATCCGAGACATCCGTTATTGCTTTTCCATCATACAGGCTTATTCCTTCCCAGGTGCTAAACCAAATTTGCCCTTTTTTATCTTCATAAATGATTTGGATTGTATTTGTGGCTAGTCCGTCTTCTACTGTAAATAGGGTAAAATCTTTTCCGTTATAACTATATACACCATAATTTTCTGCGGAAAACCAAATATTACCGGCTCTGTCTTCACAAAAGTTATAAGTTTCTAAGCCCATTATTACTCCTTCTTTTGTGAAGTTTGTAAACGTCTTACCGTCAAATTTACTTACACCTCCATAAAAAGTTCCTATCCAAATATTTCCTTGACTATCTTCAAAAAGGTCAGCCACATTATTGTCGGTCAGCCCATTTCCGGTGGTGAAAAATTCATATTGATTACCATTGAATTTGGTGATGCCGTAACTATCATTAACAAACCACAAATGTCTATTTTTATCAATTAAAATATCACTGATTCTATTTTTAGATAGCATAGGGTCGGGATTTGGAACATTAGGCTTCGGTACTTCGAGAGTTTCAAAATTATTCCCGTCAAATTTACTAGCACCGCTTACTGTGCCAATCCAAATTGTCCCCGTATTGTCCACTTCAATTGCCCAAACTTCATTGTCAATTAGTCCGTCATCTATTGTGTAATTAGTAAATTCTTTTCCATTGTATTTTGTTAAACCATTTGATGTTCCAAACCAAATATTCCCAATTTTGTCTTCGGCTATAGCTCTTACTGCATTTCCACCTATTCCATCTTTTGAAGTATAGTGAATAAGGGAATTATTATCATAGACAAGAATACCATCGTGGTTAGTTCCAAACCAATAATTTCCTTTTTTATCTTGATAAATTTGCCATACAAATTCACTAACTGACCCATTTAAAGTAGAGTGCTGTTTTGAGTTCCTGTAAATGAGAGGTTGATGTTTTTCTATGTTTGATTGACTAGAATTAACTTTTTTGTTGTCTTTATTCTCTGTTTCTTGTCCCTTGCAAGAATTAGCCAAGGTAATTAGAAGCATCATACTTAATAATCTTGTAGTTAGATTCATAATAAAATCAAATATTTTTATTCTGCTTTCTAATCGTTGCCAACCTCTCGTCCTATGAAAAGCAATAATCGGCTTCTCTTCCAAATTTAATATTTGAAACTTTTTATTTCAATAGCTTATATTCTTAACGCGTTAAATTTTTGATGAAGCTCATCTTCACTAGAAATTGAATGCAAAATAGTCAATGCAAACATTTCCTGTTCTTTACTAATGGTTATATATTTTTGAGTAAAGCAATATTCCGGCTAACGTTTTAGCAATATGTACTCCGTGTGGTATGATTAGGTAGCCAGCGAAATACTTAACGTATTAAGCACTTTTCCACCCCCCTCTCGGAACCACTGGTGACTATTTCGATGTCAAGAGGCTCTAATCCGACTGGTACGTGCGGTGTATTCCGCCAGTTTCTGGCGGAGCCATCTACTTAATTAGCCACTAGCTTTTTTTATTCAACTTCAAATTCCCAGCGTAATTTGTTCTTTTACTTTATGATAGATCAAGGAAGCCTTAATACATTCCTTTAATTCTAATTCTGGAATTTTCTGGTTTAATTCAAAGACAATTGTTCGTTTTCCCTCGTATTGAAATTTGTGATTAAAAACTACCCTGAAAGTATCAACCAACCTACTCGTGCATTGGAAATACATTACATACTGGTCAGGTGTTTTTTCTTTCCAATCCATTCGCAAAGTACTGCCGTTTTTAGTAACAAAGCTGGGTTCTCCCCATTTCAATGTTTCTTCTAAAACATTTATACCTTCGGTTTCTTCTGCTGTTTCAATTACCAATTCACGCAGATATTGCATTTTATCCCGAACAAAGTCAGGATAACTCGCAAAAACTGTCTCTACTTTAGGATCTGTCTTTATTGTCAATTTACCCATTTGATTAAATTTTTTATACCTCTATAAAATTCTACTTCCTATGCATATGTTGTATTTACTTATTCACAAAGGATTAGGGCGTTTGTGCGGTACGAGTGTTGTACAAATTTTAAGAATTAAAAAAAATCAAAGTCTTGAAAAAGTAAAGTATAGTTGCCCTCTCTATCGTATTCTAGATTTTGGGAATTCAATATTTAAAAATCTACATAATTCTCTTAAGCGCATTCTAAATTGGAGTTTTGCTGTTTGCCAAGTAACCGCATTATCCATTTTTAAAATATTATCGTGCGAATGCATCATCTTATCTTTACTTACTTTATAATTGCTGTCAAAAAGTAATAATAACAAAGGATTATCTATTACCGATTCTTCAGTATCGATATCAAAGATATTTTGGTTTTCTTTCTTGTTGAATTGCTTGTATTTCTCCTGTAAATCTTCATACAGCCTTATAAGTGATATTTCTTCCGTAATATAATATAAATCGTAAATATCTTTTTTTGTTGGACGACTGGATGCACTCATTAACTTAAATAAACCAATATCCCTTACAGAAAACAAACGTAAACATTCTATTGTTTCTACAGGATCTACAGCTTTCATATTTTGAATAAGATCTACCTTTATGGTTACACCATCTTTCTGAACAAAGAAACGTAAAAAAGTAAACTGATCACTTAACTTCATTGGATCCATAAAGTTAATGGCCTTATTTCCAAAATGGTTTTCTACTTCTTGTTGAATTTCTTGAAAACCTTCAAACCCAATAATTTCTGTACAAAATAAATCGATATCTATCGATTCTCGATGATCATAGCGAACAGCTAAGTTTGTTCCTCCTGCCAAGGCAAAGGACTGTAAACTTCTTAAGCTTTGTAATTCCTTTATGGTTTGATAAAGTACCGGACTTACGGCTTTCATAGCGAGTAACGGAGAAAAGGTTTTGCGTTATAACGTTTAGTTACCAACACACATATTTCATTACTAATACGTTCTTTGGTATTTCTAAGAATACTAATAATTTCTTTTTTGGAATAGATTTCTTCTAATCGTTGAATATCATTCTCGAACGTAGCTTGAGTTGTGGCAAATAAAGCCCTGGGAATGATAATAGCCTTATCTTCTTTAACCGATAATCTACTGGCATCCATATCCCAAAATAAGTGCTTAGGGAATTTCTTTGCTATGTTAACCTGTTTGCGCACGCTTTTAATTTGTTACAAAGATACAAAATAGTAAAGTAATGCTATTGCGCTTGTTCATAATCTGCTATTAAATCTGATAACAGGTTTAATTCAATATAGTCAGGAGCTTTCAATAAAAAAACGATCCTTCTGGGTGTAATGGGAGACCTATGCTAGTGTCACAATGCAATGTTTGTACTTCATAGCCAGGAAATTTTGCTTTCTCATTTCGGGTATGTGTAACCAAAGCCTTTCCTCGCTGAGTTCTAACTTCAAACAAAAAATTCAGCCCTGGCCTATCGGCGGGTCGAATACTTAATTATTAGCCACTGGCTTTTCCTTTCAGATATGTTTCGGGAGTTAATACAGCTAATTTACTTTTCTTAAAATCCTTTATGTTTCTGGTCAGAATAATATTTATTTTTTCATTTTTAATAGCAGAAAAATTTTGTAATGCATCTTCAAAATCTTTAAATTCTGAATTAAGAGCATCTAAAACAACTTCTTTGTTCATTTCTGTAATTTCTATTATGCTTAAAAGTTGTTTTATTTTTTCTATTATCAATTGATGTTTTGCTGTTTTTCCTAATAAATAGTAAACATTGCAGATTATAACCGGAGTGGTAAATCCGTTTATTTTTTTCTCTTCGCAGCGGTTTAAAATTTCTGTTGCGAATTCGGCGAATGGTTCACGGTCAAAAAAGAAATCCAGTATTACATCAGTATCGATTAAAACGCTATCCATTATAGATACTTTTTTTCTAATCGGTTTCTAAGTTCTTTTTTATAATCCATATTCTTTGGCATTTTAAAAGAACCTTTCAAAGATTTTACGACTGGATTTAATTTTTTCATATCCGTGGCTCTTTCTTCTTTGGTTAAAATCTTTAGATAATTTTCGATAATATCGGACAAACTCCTGTTTTTATCTTTAGCGTATTTTTTAGCTCTCTCGATAATTTCTTGTTCTATAGTCAAAGTGAGTTTTGTGTTCATTTTTCTTATGAATTAAGGAATTAATAAAACAAAGATAGGAAAATAACTTGTAACACGTGCTATTTTTAATTTAATTACACGTCCTGATCAGCTTGTAGCTAACATACCGATAAATGTCATATTACATTTATTAGCAAATAAACCTAAATGTGACATCTATTATAACTTTAAGGATGTTCTCTCCTCTGTCATCTACCCTAAACCTGAAATTTTAAAATTTAATAATTGAAAAATTCAGTTTTGAGTAAGCATTTCAATTATATATCACTCTATTTGGAACAGCAGTGGATTTGTGAATGACTATTTTGCTCAATTAATACGTTGAATTAAAGTGTATTTGACTCTTGTATCTTCAAAATAATACCCAATCTGGGTACTAAGGATCACTCAAGTACACCAGCATTGTCATTAGCTAAAACCCAATTCCAAAAGAATCGAAGAACATTGATTAACCTCTCGAGAAATCGGAGAATTGAAAAACTTCACACTATAATAGCAAACTCTATTACTTGTGAAGGGTAGCCTTAAATGAAAAATCGCGGTTCTTGTCCCGGAAAAAATATTTTTCTAGCAGTAGAAATTACAAATTTGACGTTTTTACTCTCTTCCTCCATTCCCATATTTAAAGTTATCAACAGCCCTCTTCCAAATTTTCATAGAATTTAATATCAAATAACAACATTTAAAATCATTAGACATCAAAGAATATTTTATTAACAAATATCTGATTTACAGATACTTAACTGCTTAAATTCCTAATTTTCTCATAACGAAAACGAGTCAATAATTTAAAACTATCCGTTATGAAAAAATCAACCTTCCTGGCAACTTCTTTCTTGTTGCTCTCAACAAACCTTTTTGCGCAGATCGGTGGGATCGAAGATTCCGTAGCAGAAATTTCAGATACGATCAGGAATATATTCCCAATAGTACTGGGAATAATCTTTCTGGTTGGCTTCCTATTTAACATTGGTCATTTCTTCGGTGAAAATTCCGATATGAAAAAAGGATTGACCAGGGTACTCATTTTTGTACTGATCTCGGGAACAGTAGTGGGCATCTTCTCCTACTTGATCACCATAGTTGTATAAACCTAAAAAGTAATCTGAAAGAAATTATGAAAAAATACGAACCTTATAGGAACATTCGAAAAGGCGCCGTGATCTTTGGACTAAGCCTTCCCCTATTTGCACTGATGATGATGTGTGTAATTGCCAGCTTACTGGTTATTATTTTCTCATTTAGTTTAGGGGTCATTCTAAGTGGGCTGGTATTTAATGTGGCCCTATATATCGGGCTGCTTCGCTTAAACAGACTCATAGAGTTTTTCCAAATGACCGGAGTCTTTTCCAAAATCATCAGTAACAAAAGAAATTCAAATATCAATTATGAACAAGATTAAACTTTCCTCCCACTGGCCTATTGGGGATATCCAGGACAACAGCATTTTTGCCAACAATGGTAACGTGGTAATGTGTTATGAGATGACCCTTCCCGAAATCTACTCTTTATCCGAAAAAGATTTCGAAGACCTGCACACAGTCTGGCACCAGGCTCTTAAATCACTACCGGTGGGTACGGTGGTACACAAGCAGGATATTTACACCAAACAAGCTTATAATAGTGAAGCTTTACCGAGAGACACCTTTCTGGAAAAAACTACTCACGATTATTTTAAAGGAAGGCAATATTTAGAGCATCGCTCCTACCTATTCTTTTGCCTCACGAAAAACAAAGCTTTAAACCATGTAAAATATGTAAACCCCTTCAGAAAAATTTCCAGCAGTGCCCTCCGGGAGTGCGATGCTAACCTGCAAGGTTTTATGCAATCGGTACGTGATTCGGTTTCCTTTCTGGACAATAGCCGTAGGTTTTCGCTTAAGAAATTAAGCGCGGCAGGAATTATCAAACTGACCCAAAACTATTTCAATGGTTTTAATGAAGGTTTCGATACGGATATATTACTGGAAAATAAAAATATAACTATTGGCGGTAATCATTTTGATGCCCTGGCCATCAACAGTGAACTGTGCTTTGGCGAAAGAGTACAGAGTAGCAAAACCAATGAGAAATTCACTTCAGACGATTTTGTATTTCATCAGGGGTTTATTGATGGCATAGGGCTTACGCTAAATGAAAACCATATTGTCAACCAGGTGCTGTATTTGGATGACAAACACAAATGGCGCAAACTCCTCGATAAAAAAATAGAGGAACTCAGCAAGAGCTCCAATTTTGGATCCCAGAACAAGGTGGTTCTGGGTAAGATCCAGGAGATTTTGGAAAAGATCAATAAAGATGATAATGCCCGGATCATACGAGGCCATCTCAATATTATCTATTGGGGCAATGAGCTTTCGAACCTGGAAGGTATTCGATCTAAAATTAAATCTGAATTTAAAGAGCTTGATATTACACCATATTATCCCAGGGGAGAAGAACGCAAAAACTATATTCTCAATAGCTATTGCTGTTTTTCTTCGAATTTCTCCAACGAGGATCTTTATGTTACCGACCTGAAACACGCGTTATGCCTACTGATTAATAACACGAATTATAAATCAGACAATACTGGGATTATTTTTAATGACAGGGAGCATAATATCCCGGTAGTAAAGGATGTTTGGGATGAGCATAAAAAGCGCATCAAGGCACGGAATTTTGCCATCTTCGCTCCTACCGGGGAAGGTAAATCCTTTTTAGCCAACAATATCCTGCGCCAGTATTTCGAAAGTGGGGTTCGCCTGGTCATTATCGACTTGGGAGGATCTTATACTAAGCTTGCTAAACTCTACCCGCAGGCATATACCGTACTGCGATATGAGAGTGGTAAGAATTTAGGGATCAACCCATTTTACAGCTACAATTCCGAAGAATTAAGTCCGGAACACCTGGAAGATCTTTCCGTGTTTTTATTTGAACTCCTGGCTTCTGATTTAAAAATTAGTAAGGTACAATCCGTTTCTATAAAGAAAATCCTTCGGCATTACTATAAAATTACCGCTGAAAACCACTCCCTGGAGAGCTTCTACAATTTTATCGAGCAACATCAAAAGACTTTGCTCGACACCCTTAAAATCCATCCCGACTACTTCAATATCACAAATTTCCTGCACGTGTTATCGGAGTATGTCGGAGATGGTCTATATAGTTTTCTCTTCGAAGGAAACCAGGACCAAAGCTTTAAGATCGAAGACAAACGCCTTATCATTTTCGAACTCGATGAAGTAAAAGATAATAAGGAAATTCTTTCAGTGATGCTCAAGCTCATCAAATCGGCTATCCAGCGTAGCATTTGGAAAAACCGGGCGGAAAAAGGCATCATCCTCTTCGATGAGTTTGCCAAACAATTAAAATTTGAAAATGTCCTGGAGAGTGTGGAGTTTTATTACCAGGCCATTCGTAAACAAAACGGGGCCATAGGGATCATCCTACAATCCATAAATCAACTTCCCGGAAACACCACTTCGGCCAGTATTCTGGAAAATACCCAGGTCATCTATAGTCTTAATAATGAAAAAGGATATGATGAGCTAGTTCGAAGGCTACATCTTTCCAGTCACGATCTCAACCAATTAAAATCGATTAAGAACAAGCTTTCCGGACAGCGAAAATATACCGAGATATTTATCAAAATCGGCAAAGAAAGCAACATTTTCAGATTAGAAGTACCGCCGGAAGTCTATGCCGCCTACCTCACTGACGGGTCCGAAAATACCGTTATTATGGACAATTTTAAACTGACCGGAGATATGGAAGCAGCTATCAAAGGATTTGTAAGCGCAAAAATGAAACAAGATGCAATCCATTAGAATAATCAGACACAGAACATTGATCATTACCACGGCATTAGCGCTATTATTGCCTGCAAGCGCTGCCTGTCAGGGGATGCCGGTTTATGACAATACCAACTTTGTAAGCCTTGTAAAATCTTTGGTAGAATCAGCCAAACAAACCGCAAACCTGGTTAAGACCGTTAATTTTCTAAAAGCTCAAAAAGAAAATATTGAGAAGGTCAATAGTGTGATCCGCGACTTACAAGCCGTTCGTGAGATTGGCCGCAATAATGAGCGGCTCATCGCAGTAATGCAAAATGACCTTCGGGATATTTTGGACTCCCCTTATATCAAACCGGGTGAAGTCACTAAAGTCACAGAATCATTTAATAGTGTAGTAGAAAACTCTCTGGCAACTCTGGATTTTATCGATGAGATCTTATCGAGTGACCACTTAAAAATGAGCGATGCCGAAAGGGCTGAAGTCTTAAAACAAAAAGAACTGGAGTCCAAAGAGATGGTCACCGATGTACGCCTGAAGACAAAACGATACCGGGAAATCATTTCCTTTCGGAAAATGCAGGATAAGATCAATAACCGGGAAACCACTTATTAAAGATGAATGCTACAATTATTTTAGCCCTCGGCCTGGAGTATATGGATAGTGTCTTTCAAACTATTCAGAATAGCGAGTTTTCCCGCTACACCATTGTGGGAATAAAAGCCCTGGCGGTGCTATTCTTCCTGGTGAACATCCTCAAAAAATATAACGAGGGCGTTGCGGACCGGGACGGATATACCTGGGGCTTATCTCCGGGGGAGCTGGCTAAAAATTTTGTGGTAGTGATTTTAGTGATTTTTTCAACCCAGATCCTGGGCTTTTTCGATGGCGTACTGGTGGCCATTGAAAACCAATACCGTGAAACCGCCCCTATGCTCCTACCCTTGCAAATGCAAGAAATCCCCATTGAAGAAGAAGTTTCTGCAATGGACGCCATGCGTAAAGCCATGGCCCTGCTTTATGAAGCTCTGGTCACCCCTTTGTATGGATTAAAAACACTTGCGTTTTTGATCAGCTTGTTCCTATGGATGCTGGATTTGTTCATCTACCCACTTTTCCTTGCAGAACGTTATTTTCTATTGGGCATTATGCAGGCTTTCTTTCCATTGTTACTAAGCCTTGCTGTTTTTGAAAAATTCCGGTCGATGGCCTATAGCTTTTTTAGGCTCTATGCCGCAGTTTATATGCTTGTTCCGGCATTCTTCCTGGTCAATGTTTTTATCAACGCGATCTATACCGAGATAAATACCAATTTCTGGCAGAACCTCTTTGGGACAGAATATGGCAGCAGCTTTTTTGCACCCGTGGTAGAGTTGGGTTCCATAGCATTTATTGTTTTTCTAAAATTCAAATTATACCGGCGTTCGATCACTTTTACTTTAAGATTATTCACCAACTAAAAACCATTTTATGAAAACACCATATCAGAATATTTATAAGGTTCTAAAACTGAACAGGTTTATTGTACTTAGCGTGGTTATTTGCAGCTTTCTTACCAGTACTCTTGCACTATGGACTGCATTTTCCACCAGCCGGAAAGCTTTAAATTCTGCTTTTGCCATTAATACCGATGGTAGTATCATTCCCTTAACACTGGTTACTCAAAAAGAAAATTTCCGGGTAGAAGCCCTTGCACATTTGGAATTGTTCCATTCTTATTTCTATGATATTGATGCCAGTAATTATGAGAAAAATCTGGAAAAAGCCCTCTGGCTGGGAAATAGCTCCGTAGACAACTTGTATCGACAGAAAAAGGCTGATGGAGTGTATAACCGCCTGCTTCAATATTCCCTGGTACAAGAAGTTCTGGAAATTGATTCGAAGCTGGAAGAACAGGAGGATGTATACTATTTCCGGACCAAAGTAATTTTTGAGCTCAACAGGGGAAGCATTATCGATACTTATGAGCTTATTAGCACTGGTAAACTCTTACCGGTAGACCGTCATTTTCCCAACAACCCTCACGGGCTTTTGATCACGGATTATTTTGAAAACAGTTTAAGAAAACTCGCGGAATAACTTTTAAAATTAATAAAGATGAAAATAGAGAAAAGTAAAATCGTATTTGTCAGCATATTGGTTGTGATCGTGACTTTCCTTATCACCTATACGATAATGATAACCGGAGATGAAAACCACTTTCTCAAAGAAACAGAAGTACCCGAGTTAGAAGAAGATGATCAAAGAGTATATGAATCCAAACTGGATGCTATAAATGATTTAAAAGAGGTCCGCGAAAAAAGTGCTCCCAGTATCTACGAAGAGAAATTAATTGACTCCCTAGGCTATTACGACCCTTATTTACCGGAAAAAGAAAAAGAGCGTCTGATCGATAGTATTTATTTATTAGGACAATCTAGGCAAGAACAAATCAGGGCGGCCACCAAACCCATCGAAATACCTGAAACAATCAAAGAAAAAGCTTTGGTCACTACTGATACTCCTGGAGATGAAAAGATCAAAGTCAAAGAAATGGGATTGGAACATCAATTATTCTTTGCTTCTGCCCCTAAGAAGCCCGAGCCGGATATAATAAGTATTACCGCTAAGCAGATCAATGTAGTGGTTGATGGCAACCAGGTAGTCAAGGCCAACTCCCGGTTGCGAATGCGGCTTTTAGAACCTAGTTTAATTAGTGGTATACCTATTCCAAAGAACACCCCAATTTTCGGATTTATCAGCTTTCAGCCAAACCGGGTTTTAATCGAGATCGAAAATATCATGCATCATCCTACAAGCTTAAAAGCTTTTGACCTCCAGGACGGTAGTGAAGGGATTTATGTAGAAAATAATTTCCGGTCGGAGGTTACCACGGAAGTCTTGGATGATATAATCAGTGATATCAATATCCCAAGCGTTCCCCAAGTAAGTGGCATCAGCAAAATATTCCGGCGCAACAACCGAAACGTAAAAGTAACCATCCTTAATAATTACAGATTGATTTTAAAAGCCGATAAACCTGAACCAAAATGGGAAATAGACAACCAATAAAAACAAGCATTATGAAAAATTATACTTTAACCACGGCTGCTCTACTTGCATTTCTTTTCACCTGTGCACAAACAGAGGAAAAGCTGGATACTATTTTTGCCAATGAACTAAAGAATGTTGCTTTATTCTTTCCGAGTCCAATTAGCCAGGGAATTACCGGAAACGACCATTTTGTTTTCACTTACAATAGGGAAAAACAACAGCATTTTGGGCTATTGCAGGCAAGACCCGGAGAAGAAAGTAATTTGCTCGTTATAGATGCAGCTGGCTCGGTTTATTCCTATATTATAAAATATAAAAAAGCACTGAGCAGGTTAAATTATTTTATCGGTAAGTCTGAAAGCATAGGTCCTGAAAAGGCTACTGCTATTGATACAGTAAAATCCGTTAAGTCAGAAAAAGAATTAAGAAATAATAGTCATTATTATCAAAGCTATAGTAGATATTTATTAAGTAAAAAAGAGCGGATTGGCAGGATTAGTAAAAAACAGCAGGGGATCGAGCTAAGCCTTGAGAACATTGGATTTAATAGAAAGGAATTGTATTTCGTAATCTTAATTGAAAACAAATCCAGCCTGGATTATGATTTGAATTACTTAAACCTATCGATCCACACCAGGCAGAAGGGAAAGAAAAAATCTTCACAGCGAATTTTGAAAGAACCTATATTTCAATTTGAAGTCCCGGCTAAAATAAGAAAAGGACGGGCCACCAAATTGGTTTATGTATTCCCGAAATTTTCCTTATCCAGGGATCGAAGGGCCGTATTGGAGCTAAAGGAAAAGGATGGAGAACGTGATTTAAAACTGAAAATATCGCACCGATTTATTAATAATCCTAATTGATAGATAAAGTTTCACTTGTAACAAGAAATGAATACCCATATTATATTTCACATTTTCCTTTATTCGATATGATTTTTTCTCACTTTTAGGTAAATTGGAAATGATAATTTCAATGACTTTTTTATCAGAGATATCTAAAGGCGGGACTCATAATCTCTATTTCCTTATTTGCAATTCCTAGTTTACTTGCCATAGATTTCCAGTCTTTAACCACGGTCAAAACTTCCTTTAGAATTGTTTCCATCCCCTCCTCATCCAATCTGCAAAACTTCCCTATACTTCTTGCCAAATCGAAGTCCAAAGCATTATCCTCCATATCAATATTCAAGGATAGGCCGTCTTTCTCAACGGATGGATTTAAATCATAGGCCGGCGACAATATCCAACCTTTTTCTTTTAATATAAAACCGTGATTCCTTAAATGGTCATCCGTATTTGAAACCGCAATATTAAACACAATTCGCCGCCATAATTGATGTAGGTTGGTTTCTACATCCATACCATAATTTTCAATGAATTCGATAATTTCCAAATAACTGGGTGAATCATCTTTGATTATTTCTTCCGTATTTCCTGTCATAGTCATTGCTGAAGCAAAATGAATGCGATTTCCATTATCCCTATCGAATCGTTTGGTCAAAAAAGTATGATATTGACCAGTTATTTTCTCTATTTTAGATTCTGCCATTTCAATACCTGATGCAAGGGCAAGTTTATAAGCTAAAAATTCCCAGGCAGCCTTATCAATTGTATCTGTCTTTGATGGAAATTTTGCAATCCATAGATTTTGCTGAGCATCTAATATATTGGCCTTTGGACGTGCACCCCCTAATGAAGAACCAGGAGCAATAAGTACAGCAATCCATCTTCTAATAGTATCACTTTGGTCGTCATTCTCTAATTGGTTTACCGCTTCTTGAAGTTCACCAAGTGAGGACCAGGGTGGTGTTGGGTTTTGGTTATCATTATTCAGAAAGGGACCATCAAAATCAGTTTTAAATCGTAACGCTCCCATTCTGCTTTCATCATACACCCCCAGAAGATAATCTATCTCATAGAGTTTCTTTATTTTTTCATCCTTAGCTCGCGCATTCTGGGCTGTTCGCCGTTTCATTAGGGTTTTACCCCAGCTATCCGGCATACTATCTAAAAAGATTCCGAAATTTTCTTTGTTTGGTGGGTATTGCGGTCCGGAATAAAATGCTATATCAGGGTCTAACAATCGGTGCGCATCTGTTTTTAACCAATTCCTGTCATACTCAAAACTAAAAGCCTTTTTACCTTTTGCAAAGTGAGCAAAAAGTATTCCAATCAATGTTGGTTTCTTCAATGCTATCCAGTCTGCAAATACATATATATCAGATTTTTCTCCTGCCATAGCACTTATAATAAATCTAAATCTTGCAATTTTCTTCCGAACTCATCATCTACTGCGAGTTTTAAAAAATCATCTTGCAAATTCAACACTCTAAACACATTAAAATACAATCCTATGGCAACTCCGGGATCCCCTTTTTCAATGCGGTATAGGGTTGCCCTATGGATTCCTGCCCGCTCAGATACTTGCGCTGTAGTAAGTTTTCGTCTCTTTCTGGCAAGCTTTATGTTTTCTCCAATTTGCTCAAATATTTTTCGATGTTTAGGGAGGAGAATAGTTTTTTTTGAAATCATAATGTCGCTCATTTACAACAAATTTATATTTTTTGTTGTTAATGAGCAACATTATAGAGTGAACAATTACATTTTTAGAATATACTCACCTTCTATCTCCCTGCTTTTCGGTAATTTCTGAATAAGGATCATCCCGAATAATCAAAAGAATTTCTTTGTCAATGAAATAAAAAGAAGGATATTAAAAATACCATCGCCAATTTAAAGGGACGCCAATTTTTCAAAAACTATGGCGACAGCTTCTGCTCCGGGATCTGGAATGCCCTTTAAGCTTTCTTCAGACAAATAAGAAGATCTGCCGAATTTTGTACTGCTAATTTCTTTAGTGCTATCTGCTCCCTGACGGGCTTTTTTAGCCACTACATCAATTTTTTTACCGTTTTCCAAAGCGGAAAAGGCAGGCTGTAAAGCGTCTATCATGGTCCGATCCCCCTCTTTGGCTCCTCCGTAGTCTTTCATTTTCTGCAATCCACTCATTAAGGCTTTACCAATATTTGATTCTTCTTTGTAGGAGTTTCCAGCACCTGTAAACATAATAGATAGTAAAACTCCGCTAGAACCTCCAATTTCCCTTGCTAGAATTCTTCCTATAGTAATGAGGAGCTCTGCTGTGTTCGCATAGGGTAATTTATCTGCTACCTCCAGTAATTTTTTACCCGCAGTAGCAAATGTAGATCCTGCATCTCCATCTCCCACTTTTTCATCTATGGCATTCAAATCATTTTCTAAACTAATCAATTCTTCAGCAACGGCTTTTATAGCGTTTTTGAACTGCATATTTTCAGAGGGTTTGAAAGGCATCGTATCAGGTAAATCTGGACTTTCTATAGAAGAATTCCCTCCAAATTTTCTGATAAACCAAGAGACTGGTTCCACCTCTGAAGTTAATGAATCCCTCAATCCTTCATTCAATTTGAGCAATGAAATGGAGAAACCGCTCATGTTGAGAGAGGTCATCAATTGTGAGGGACCGATGATATATTCTACCTGCCTGGCAATTTCTAATTTTTGAAATGAATTGAGGAGTATGTTCATTTCTATTGGGGTTACCCTTCCCAAGTTGTTCATTAGCAAGACAAACTTTTCATTATTTTTTTTTGGGAGGTATTCTTTTAACTTTTCAACAGCTTTAGACATCAAATCATCGGCCTTTTCCATATCAATAGTTTTAACGCCTGGTTCCCCATGAATACCCAGTCCCAGTTCTGCCTCAGAACTAGACAACCTTGAGCTTTCGGGATTTTGAAACTTCTTTCCTTCTTCCAGCGATAATCCTATTGAAAAAATATTATTGGCCACTTTTTGAGCTGTTTTTGCGATCTCATCTAGTGATTTTCCTTTTTCAGCTAAATGCCCAGCTACTTTGTGTACAAATAAAGTTCCAGCCAAACCACGTTGTTCTACTTCTTGCCCCAGGGCAATATCATCACCCACTATAACGGTTTCAACTTTATATCCTAATTCGCGTGCTTGTTCTGCTGCCAGTCCAAAATTTAATCGGTCTCCGGTATAGTTTTTAATAATTAGCAGGCAGCCTTTTTCTCCTGCTGTGGCAATAATTGCTGAGAGTACGGCATCTACCGATGGAGAAGCAAAAATATCACCACATACGGCGGCTGTCAGCATACCTTTCCCCACAAATCCCGCATGAGCTGGTTCATGACCAGAACCTCCGCCTGAAATAACCGCTACTTTATTTTTATCTAACTCTTTTTGGAGAACTACTTTTACTTCTGGAAAATTATCTAATCTGGTAAGATTTGGATCGGTGAGTAAGCCATCTATGCCTTCATTGACTACATCCTGAGCATCATTAATAAAAAATTTCATAGGTTTTTGTTTTTCTAAATATACTGAAAACCGATTTTTGATTTTTTAAAGAAACGTTAAGCTTAGGAACTAAAGCCACAGAAACTTCATTAGCCTTAATATTTATTTTTAGTTTTTAAATCTTTTGCCGAATTTAAATCGACAGATAATTATAGGGTTCATCTAAAATATCCCCTTATTGTCCAAAAATGGATTTTGCCTCTTCATAGATCCTCTTAAAATTAGCTTCTAAATCGGCCTGAGAATATTGCTCCTGTTCCAGGGGGAGGTACCTTGAAATCTTTTGTAATTTAAACTGTAACCTTTTATCTATTCCGTCAGCATAGGTAATAAACTCTCCTTGTTTCAACCTAAAGAAAACATCGGAACGTAATTTGGGAATTTCTTTCTCACCGGTGGTCACCCGTGTATCAAAATTAAGACTGTAACTACTATTGACACTTTTGGTAGGCTTTTTTACGATTTCAAAAAAACGTTCATAGTATTTAGCGGTATCCGGGTCATTTACCTTTCCAAAGAACTGGTAAGACAGATTACTCAATATTGCCCTACTTGCTTTGTCTCCATACATCATATCATTCTGGATCTTGTCTTGCATCACGTAAACGGTAGCGATATTATAGCTTCGCATGGTAGCAGGGATCCGGTGCATATTGAGCAATCGAAGGGTGGGTGCCTCCTCCATCAGCAGGAACGAAGCTTTAGAGTTGCGAACGCTCATTTGTTTGGTAATGGTATGAATAATTGTGGCAATTACCGGGGAATAGGAAGATTCATATTTGGGGTTGTTTACTACTGAAATAACAGCAGGGTTTTCTTCACTATTAATATTGAGGGGAACCTCATCAGCAGATAGGGCCATAAATATGCGGCGGGTGCTGATCCGTTTTAAAGCATTGGCCAGGGTACTTTTTACCCCGGCGGTTTGCCGTTCCGCATCCTTTCCACTGATAAAGGCATCGGCCAGAGCCCGGGAGGTTGTATTGGTCTTTAGAAATTCAATAAGACTATTGGTATCCAGGTATTGGTAAATAGCAATAAGGTGTGGAAGGCTGCAGTATTCCGGGTAGCTTGTTTTTAGCTTCCAGATAAGTCCTCCAATCAGCCCCTCGGCCGCATCATTAAAAAATTTAGAGGTACCAAGGTTACCGGATTCCCGTAGCTCCAGAAGATTTTCTACCAGCACCCGGGAGACCTCGTTGACGCTCTCCTCATTTTCCAAATAACGTGGCGCGATGGGATTGACCCGGTGGATAATGGAATCAAAGGAAACGATCTTAAATGGAATTTCTTTTTCTTTAAAAATCGGGTAAGCCATTTCGGTGAGCTCAAAGTCCTTGTAATCATGAATAATACCGCAAAAACTTTTCTTTTCGAAATGTTTGAGAAAACCATAAACTACACTTTCGGTTTTCCCGCTTCCTGCGGAACCAATTACGGATGCTCCACGTTTGATATTATCCAGTTTAAAATCACCTGAAGTGGTAGCAAAATGAACAGTGTATTGGGGATTTTTAGGTCTGCCCTGGTCCGGGTCGTGCATAAATACGTAGCCTACAATATTGATAAGCATCAGTGGACATCCCAGGATCAAAACCAGAAGAACCAGGCTATAACCACTGGAAAGAAAATATAAAATCAATCCCAATAAAAACAAATTTAGTAAAAAAGCATACCGGGTTATTCGGTATAGCCCGTATCCTACCATACTGCACAGAACCACTATTAAGAGTATGATATAAAGTTTGTCTGGTTCCATAGCAAAAAATTAGATTTCAATAGAACTTGATTTTCGGGCTATATCCACCCCCTTACGAAGCCCCTTAAAAATCTTTAGGGCAAGCTGGGCTTTATTTGTTGGGATACTGGGCACAGAAAATCCCGTTTCCTTCATCATTTTAAAAGCAAGGGCTCTTTCAGAGGAAGAAAGTTGGTTCAGGCTGGCAAAATAAGCTTTGGGATCTTTAATAAACTCTTTCCGCCCTTTATAGGTATGCACGAAGTTACGCTGGTAGCCAAAGGTTTTATCAAAGGTTTTTTCAGCGTTCTCAAAGAATTGATCTCTATTAAAACCTCGTTTAACCAGTTTACCATTCATCGTCACTTCCGAAGCTTTATATTTACTTCCGGGAGAAAGGCTAAACGAATTGGAGGCATCTTTTCGGCTTACGATGATATGGATATGGCTTTGATTACCTGCTTTAGACATCCCCTGGACGATTCGCTTTCCGTTCTGCTGATGTGGAACCTGCTTTTCCAGTTGAGCAATTTGCTCTTTTTTACGGTCTATACGGCCTTGTATTTGACCCCGCTCAATATTTCGGATTTCATTTTTTAAGTTTAAAATTTTGGTAGCATAGGGCTGGTTTTCCTTGACCTGCCAATCGGTCCCTTTATAGGTTCGCTTATGTTCGATTTTTGCATAGTATTTTATATCGTCAATATTTACGGGACGAGCGTTGATTTCCCGGTTAAAGGATCTCACATAATCTTTCATCAATTCCCTGGTATATTTTTTCAGATCGTCACTGTTATTTTGTAATTTATTTAATTCGTATTTCGAAGGACTTACCGTAATCGAGTAAAATTTTGGTTCTGTCTTTTTGAGTTTTGTGGTATTTATATCGATTTCTCTGACCACTTCATTTGCTGGTATTCCATCGTGATATTGATTAAAAAAGTGCTCCATCTTCTCCTCGGTCTTAGCTTCATTTTCTTTCTCGAGGTAACCAACAAAATCAGCAGCACTTTGCGAGTAGTTCTTTCCTAGTTTTTGAGGTGTGATCGTGATATACATAGCTCAAAAAATTAGATTTAGTTTTGAGAATTTGTTTTTTCCCGTAAACCCACTCTTTCCTTTTCTTCCACAAGTTTCTTTTCCAGAATTAAAGGCTTCTTTTGTGGTTCTTCCATTTCAAACAAGGACTGGATCATAACCACCGTTGGTTTGGTTTGGGTCTTTTCTATTTCCCGCATAACAGCCATGACCGCGTTGATTCTTTTTTTCAGGCTGGCTTCAATGGTTCTTCCCGTCGGTCCCAGTCTCTCCTGAGGAGAAATTTCGTTATAGTAGAAAAAGTCGAGCATAGCGCTCATAGTTTCCGTGTGGGATTTGAAGTGTTCTTTGGAAAACTTTTGAAAACGTTGGGCGGTTTTCTTTTTGAGTCTAATGCTAATAAATGATTCCATAATTCGCCGATTTGTCGCAAATATTCCCCTAAAACCACAGGCTTTGAAAGCAATTATCACAAATTGTAGAAATAAAGGATTCAATTATTCCTTTCCTCCCGCACTGCGGGACAAAACCTCATACAATGTGGCTTAAAAGCCATTGCCAAAAGCTGGGAAAAATTTCCAGTTATGTTAGTATTCTGATGTGCAGGGCAATCGGCGAAAGTCAAAAAATGGATGCTCCTACTTAAAATTTAAATGCTGAAGTTCAGCTTTTTAAAGATACATGTTTTTTAGAAATTGAAAAAATAGTACGATAAAAATACTATTTTATTTTTACCTCTATGTTATAATAAAAAAATCAATCGGTGAATTTGATTGGATAGCAGGTCAAAATCTGAATGACCCAATTTCTCAGGAGTAGCTAGGGAGGCTGCTGATCTTCTTTCGTGCTCTCTACCTGTTTTAACAGCGCAATAAGCCCTTTCAGGATATTGTTATTTAGAGGGGATTTAAGGTCGTGCGTGCAGAATAAACAAAATTATCTCGTTCAAGGTTTATTCAACTTGATTCTAAGTGCTTCTTTAGTTCTTTCCCGTTCTTCTAAGATTTCTTTTTGCTCCTGAATATCGATACACATGCCAAATCATTTTAAAATTTTACCATTCTTATCATCTTTTAATGGATAGGCACAGGCTAGGAAACTGGTGTAAGTCCCATCAAAACTTCTCAAGCTATTTCGTAAGGATTGACGCTATCCAGCGAATGTTGCCATATTTCCCAGTCACAATCATAATCGTCTGGATGAAGAACCAGAGACCAGCCTTTATCTTTAGTCTCTTCATAAGTTAAATCGATAAAATCATACCAGCGTTGGTTATAAAGGGTTTGATAACCATCTGGTTTAGTTGCCCAAACCATATAGCGGCATAAGATCTATTACAAATTTAAATTCCGGGCATTTTGCTCTATAGACATTTTTGAGATATTACTCTCAGAATCGGTGATATTATACGCCATTATATAGGTTAAGATTTGGGTACTAGAACTACCAAGTACGTTTCTCATAATTTAACAACAGGTAATTACTCAAAGAAGTAATTTTAAAAGTTTAACTATGAAAATATAAATATTCAACAGGTTGACGAGTTCAATGGGCCGTTTTTAATCTCTTCAAGCTTATTCATTTTTAAAGGTTTGGAAATAAATCCCTTTATGGCTGAATAAATTTCTGCTTCCTCCTTGAAATCTTCAATGGAGGATGAAAGCATATAGATATTAAATTGATTCCTCACACCTTCATTAAATTTTAAAAATTCATCTAGGAATTCCCAACCACTCATAGTAGGCATATTAATATCAAGAAATAGAATAGTTGGCTGCTTCCTGTTTTCTAGTTTATATTCTTGTGCTATAAAACTAAGTGCTTCTTCAGGTACCGAAAAAATTTTGATATTTCCTTCTTTATCAAAACGTTTAATAGTAAACTCACATATCATATTATTGGTAGAATCGTCGTCTACTACCATATAGTGCTGATTATCCATATTCAGAAATATACTATCAATAGTTCAGGTTTTAGCTATGATGAAGTCTTTGGAATGATGGGCCGAAGTGCCGGTAGAGCAGTTTTTGGAGGAGGCGGAGCTTATGATATTAATCCCGATAGGAATGAAGATTTCCTTAACCATCGTATTGGTTTTGAAGCAACAACTTACTGGCCCGAGAATGTAGTTTTTGGTAATGATATTTCTTATAATTACTTCGGAAATGTCTCTCCCGGGTTCGATAATACTTCTCTTCTATGGAATACGAGTTTGGGTTATCAATTTTTAGATGATGATGCTACTATTAAAATAAAGGTTTATGATATGTTGAATCAAAATATTGACACCCGTCGAACTATTGGAGATGATTTTATCCAGGATACCAGTAATCTAATCCTAACTCAGTATGCTATGCTTAGTTTTACTTATAAATTAGATAAATTTGGTGGTGCAAATCCTAATGAGCGAAGAAGAAATAGAAGATAATTATAAGCGTTGAATGTTAAGCCTTAAACGTATAGCCACGTAAGAGAGATATCTATTTTCCATTGTGATTTAAACATTGTTCTTTAAAAAATCTTAATTCTCTTTCTATTCCTTCCTAAATGTTCATAGATAGTTATAGATTCAAATAAACCTAAAGGGTCACTTTAATTAGCAAGAGTGATGATGAATGCCGAACTTGTAAAGGCAGGACAGACCAGAATTATGATCCATACCGTTTACAGGGATGATTACTTAGGGGCTTTGAGACGATTGACTAAACAATCAGATTCAAAAGTTGTTACAAAGAGCACAGCTCTTTTATAGTACCCTAACAGCGCATTCTATAGATGTTATGGAGAACCAACTGGAAAGGAGCAATGCTTTTAAAGAACACGATGAAGCTCAGTTCCTATTCTTACCAAATAGACTATGGATTTTAATCACTTTAATAAGTTTTATTCTTTTTTATACTTTTTGAGAGAGTGACAAATTAAAAAAATTGGCAAAAATGCATACTATTCAGTTGAAATATACATCTTAAGGTTCAGTCCTTCCCCAGGTGTGAGACCTGTGCAGTTTATGCACCTCGTTAACTGTAAGTACTATAACGTCAGCTGATCACTCACAGTAAATCTTGTTCCCACCATAGATTCATACTCTGGTTCGTCTATGTCTATGAAATATCACGCGGTAAGACGTATCACTTTCATTCCATATATCCGCATCATTTACCCCCTGTTTTCCATATAGCTTCCGGACTTTGCTTTGTATGGAAAGCTCATCCAGATCAGATATGCCTTATATAATGTTCGTGTTCCTCGGACTGGAACTTTGCAGCCGGCTTCCTTCAGATTCCACCTCACGGTGGACACCTTACCATTAACTAATGATAGGTGACTACAAACTCTCATAACGGACTTGTACAGACAAGTGATACGACCTTGCGGAGCAGCATTAAAAAAACCGCACGAATCAAAAGATTTGTGCGGTTTTATTGCTAATGATTAATAGCTTAAGTGACCCCGGCAGGATTCAAACCTGCAACCCTCAGAGCCGAAATCTGATGCGCTATTCAGTTGCGCCACGGGGCCTTTTCAAGACCTCCCAGGTTTTGGAAACCTGGGAGGTCTCATTATTTATTTGCTCAATTTACTTTTTACAATTGTTGAAATCGTTTTTCCGTCAGCCTTTCCAGCTAATTCGTTGCTGGCCATTCCCATCACTTTTCCCATATCCTGCATTCCGCTGGCTCCGGTTTTGGCGATAATTTCATCTACTTTAGCTTCAATTTCAGCCTCACTCAACTGTTCAGGTAAAAAAGATTCGATCACTTCGGCCTGTTTTTCTTCGGGCTCGGCCAAATCTGCCCTATTTTGCTCCCTGTAAATTGCAGCGCTTTCCTTTCGTTGCTTTACAAGCTTCTGCAAAATTTTAAGTTCTTCATCCTCAGTCAAACCCTCCTTTGCAGCGCTTTCAGTATTGGCTAATAAAATAGCACTTTTAACCGATCGTAAAGCTTCAAGCTTTTCGCTGTCTTTAGCTTTCATAGCAGCTTTCATCTCTGCCATTACTTTATCCTGTAAACTCATAACTTATAAGTGTCATTTCCGCAGCGAAGATAAAATATTAAAATTAAAATCCCCACTTATTCTCCCTGCAAAATTAAGTATCTTGAGACGCTAAATTATAATTCATTTATGAAAAACCCGATTTTCATCCTCCTGTTCTTGCTAAGTTTTTCAATTTCAGCCCAGCAAAGATTTATAGACGAATCTTTTCAGTTAAAAGAAACTGAAACTAAAACCTACGCAACCAAAAATGGGGAAGCTTTAAAGCTGGACATTTATCAGCCTGAAAATGATACGATGCAGCAAAGACCGCTAATTGTTTTTATGCACGGGGGCGGATTTGCAGGCGGAACCCGAACTAACCCTGGTGAAATAAATTTTGCAGAAAGCGCGGCTAAAAAAGGCTATGTAGCCGTACAGATTTCTTACCGGTTAACCCGAAAAGGACAATCTTTTGGTTGTGATTACGAAGCTTCCGGAAAAATGGAAACCTTTAAAATGGCTGCTGAAGATTTTATGGATGCCGTGAATTTTATGGTTAAAAATAAAGAAGAATTTAATATAAATCCAGCAAAGATAATTGTGGGCGGAAGTAGTGCTGGCGCAGAAGCAGTTTTAAACGCGGTATACAACGAAAAACTTATGCTCGAGGGTTTTTCTAAATACCAAAACTTTGATTTTGCCGGGGTTTTCTCTCTTGCCGGTGCTATTGTAGATGCGCGATATATTACTGAAGAAAACGCTATTCCCGGGGTATTTTTCCACGGTACTGAAGATAATCTTGTGCCTTATGCAAGCGCACCTCATCACTGGTGTGATCGGGACCAACCAGGATATATCATGTTGGACGGCTCCAAGACAATTACTGAAAAACTTAAAAAACTAAATACCTCATACCTACTTTACAGTTTCGAAGGTGGAAAACACGAACACTCCCGAATGCCATTCGAACATCTTCCCAAAGTTTTCCAGTTTTTCAATTCGGTATTTTTAAATGGAGAAAATAAGCAGATTGAAGTATGGAAATAAGAGCACACCGCTTTAGTAAAGAATGATCAAAGAGTTCAATTAAGGCTTATATACAAAAATCCCGCCGAAGCAGGATTAGTAAGCCCCAAGACAGTAGGGTATCTCAGGGTTTTGCATTAATAAAAAATCTACTCCACTACAATAAAAGTTCCCTGAAATTCGTGGTCTGAACTTCCGGCAACAAAAAACTCGAATTCGCCAGGTTCAACTACAAATTCCAAATCTGCATTATAGAATTTCAAATCTTCTACAGTGATTTCAAACCTCACCTCTTTAGATTCTCCTTTCTTTAAACTTATCTTTTTAAAGGCTTTTAATTCTTTCATTGGCGGTGTGATACTTCTCACTTTATCGTGAATATACAACTGCACCACTTCCTCTCCTTCATAATCCCCTGTATTGGTTACTGTAGTAGCAATGGTGATGCTTCCGTCTTTATTTAATTCATCGGCACTTGCAGTAGTCTCCCCGTATTCAAAATTGGTGTACGAAAGTCCGTAACCAAATGGCAATTGCGGAGTATTTTCAACATCTAAATAATTTGACTTGAATTTCTCAAATTCAGAAGCTGATGCTGCCGGTCTACCGGTGGTTTTCATTCGGTAGTAAATTGGAATTTGCCCAACATTTCTTGGCCAGGTAGCAGTTAACTTTCCTGAAGGATTATAATCTCCAAAAAGCACATCGGCTATTGCATTTCCGGCTTCTACACCTGGATGCCAAACCTGCAAGATACTCACCGGCATTTCCATTTCTTCGGAAATCACCAACGGACGGCCACTCATCAATACCAACACTACAGGCTTCCCGGTTTTCACAAGTTCCCTAATCAATTTCTGCTGACTATCAGGAATATTTAAATTGGTACGGCTGGCAGCTTCCCCGCTCATTTCGGTAGCTTCTCCAACTACGGCAACAATTACATCGGCATTTTGAGAAACCTCTAAGGCTTCTTGTATCATTGTTTCAGGAGATTCCTCAGAAATCTCGATACGCGGTCCAAAAACATTTACGTTCTTAGCATAAGTGGTATCGTTACTTATGTTTGCGCCCTTTGCATAAGAAATTTCAGCCTCTGGAGCTACATTTTTAATACCTTCCAAAACAGGAATCGAAAGCTGTGGATCTCCGGTTGGTGCCCAGGTTCCAAGCATATTATTTTTATTATTTGCCAGCGGCCCAACCAATGCAATTTTTGCATTTTTGGCCAATGGAAGTGTGTTTTCATGCTTCTTTAAAAGCACAAAAGAACGTTTTGCTGCTTTCCTGGCTACCGACCTATTTTCTTCGGAAAGAATATCTTTTTCTGGCCTGCTTTCATCTGAATATAAATATGGATCATCTAAAAGACCCAATTTATGTTTTGCTTCCAGAATTCGGCGAGCCGCTTTGGTGATCTGTTCTTCGGAAACTTTGCCTTCTTCCACAGATTTCTTCAGAGTCGTTAAAAATCCTTCTCCAACCATATCCATATCCAGTCCGGCGTTTATGGCCAAAGCCGAAACATCCTGGAGATCCCCCATTCCGTGGGCGATCATTTCATTAACCGAAGTATAATCTGAAACTACAAAACCTTCAAAACCCCAACGCTCACGAAATAAATCTGTAATTAACCATTTATTTCCCGAAGCCGGAACTCCGTGAATATCGTTAAAGGAAGTCATTGCACTGGCAACTCCTGCATCTACCGCAGCTTTATACGGTGGCAAATATTCATTGAACATTTTTATCTTACTCATATCTACCGAATTGTAATCCCGGCCGGCCTCAGAAGCTCCATAAAGCGCTAAATGCTTTACGGTAGCGATCATTGTATTAGGCGCTGTAAAATCATCTCCCTGATAACCCTCAACCATTGCTTTTGCAACCTGGGAACCCAAATAAGGATCTTCCCCGGCACCTTCAGCAATTCGGCCCCAACGCGGATCTCGAGCTATATCTACCATTGGCGAGAAATTCCAGTTTATACCATCGGCCGTAGCTTCTTTAGCCGCAATTTGAGCGGTTTCTTTGATCAAATCCATATCCCAGCTAGAGGAAAGTCCTAGCGGAATAGGGAATGTAGTTTTATAACCGTGAATAACATCAGAACCAATTAACAATGGAATTCCCAAACGTGAATTCTCAACGGCTAATTTTTGTGCCTGTCTTACTTTTTCGGGGCTGGAAACACCAAAAACGCCACCAACATTTCCTTCTTTAATTTTGGTTTCTACGTCTTCACTCACTACAGATCCTGTAGCAACGCCGCCACCGGGAGTAAGCAGGTTAAGCTGGCCAATTTTTTCTTCCAACGTCATCTTCTTTAGTAATTCCTCAACCTCCGGAACTTTTTCCTGGGCATTAAGAAATGATATTCCCATAAAAATTATGAGGCTCATTGATAGATAAATTCTTCTCATTTTCCTATTCTTTAAATTTTATAATTTGGTTTTTCGGTTATTTTGCTTGTAATATTTCAGATCTTTCAGATATGCCATTTTCATTGAATGCTTCAATACTGAAATAATACTCTGTATCACGGTCCAGGCTGCGCATAAAATGTTCATTTTCATCATAAATTAACCAGGAATGGTATAATTTATCTGGAGCGATTCCCCAGCGAATGTTATAACCCTGGGCACCTTTTACCGGCTGCCACTCCAGGGAAATATCTCTCCTGTCTTCCTCTCGAGAAATTTCGAATCCCTTAACCTTCGCAGGCTTTTGGCCTAAACCTTTACCAAAAACCCTAATTTCAGATAAAGCCAAGTTATTCCCCGGAACTTCAATATTATTATAGCGCACGTATTTAGCCCTTACTGGCTGATTAAGCGGAATGTAGGCATTCGGTGTATCTTCAAAACTTTTACTTCTGTCTACAACAGTTTTCCAGTTATTACCATCTTCTGAAACCTCTAAGGTATACCGGTGTCGTAAACCTTCGGTACGGGTATAAATACCAGATTCCTGGTCGTGAAAATTCAGTTGAAACGCATAGATATTTCCGGGCGCCAGCATTTCTATCTCCACCCATTGATTATCGTCATTAGCTTCCGCAACCCAAAAAGATTTCGGACTTTCATCGGTTAATAATTTCGAAATAATTTCACCTTCATTATTCTTTTCCAGTGGCATTTCGGTTATATCAAAATCACCATCTGTGGCAGTGCTTTTTCTAACCTGCATTTGTGAAGAGGAGACGGTTGTTTTTCCTTTATAGGAAAGCAACATCCAGCCATTGTGCAGTCCTGCTTTTGTAGGATGATCTGGACCGTACAAAGGATAATCGCCATAGCTGGTAATGGTGTACATTAAACCTTCGTCATCAAAATAGGTTGGAAACATAGCCAGTCTGCGTTCCCAATGAGAATTAGAAGCCAGGGCCATGGTTGCAAAATGCCAGTATTGTCCGTTGGTTTGTTGCATGGTAATCCCGTGGCCGGCACCATTGGTAAATCCGCCCGGCTTTAAACTCATAGGATTGTTTTTCATGTATTTAAACGGGCCAAGTGGCGTTTCGCCTACATAAGCGGCATCGGCATAAACATTAAACTGGGTCCCCGGAGCTGCATACTGCAAATAGTATTTCCCGTCGTGCTTGGTCATGGAAGCACCTTCCATATATCCTTCTTTTAAGGTTGGATGGTAATTATTTTCGCCAAAGCGTTCCCAGCCGTGTTCTTCTTCTACCAGGTTAATAAGTTCCTTTTCGACCCCGGTTTCAAGAAAACGATCGTCTTTGTCCAGCATTTTAACCTTAAGTGGATGTACATTGGATGAACCCCAATACAAATAGGTTTTCCCGTCATCATCAATAAATAATTCTGAATCCTGGATATTATTGGAAATTGAAGCGGTTGGAGTCCATTTACCACTTTTTGGGTCATCGGTATAAAGAATACTGCCGTAACCTGCGGGATCACCTGCAAAATATACCAGCGAATCATTATAATTAAAAGCAGTTGGTGCGTTGGAACCTTCAAAATACCATTGTTCTGGTTTAATAAATTCCCAGTTTATCAGATCTTTGGAATGCCAGTATCCAAAAGAACGGGTAACAAACATATAATATTCGCCCTGAAATTCAATTACCGCGGGATCGGCACCCGAACGATAGGAAATATTCTTACTGGAATTATAAACCATATAGGTGTAATCAATATCCAGGGGATTGATATAGGTTTCCGGGACTACTTCTTGTGCACTTATAAAAGAACTAATAAGCAAGGCCGTGCCTGTAAGTATGTTTTTGAAAGTTTTCATCTACTAATTATTTTCCATTTTCATTTTCCAGGCTATGCGAGAATAACCAGGGTAATAAATTAGGTTCTGAAAATGCTGAATCCCAGCTGTTATGATTATCGTCTGGATATAAAGAAAGCTTGGCATTGCCACCGTAGTGATTAATAGACCGGGCCATTGCTTCAGAATATTTTGGAAGTACAACATCATCTTTTTTTCCGTGGAAAAGCCAAATATTGAACCCTTCCGGATATTCTTTCGCTATTTCCGGATTAGCACCACCGCAAATAGCGAAGGCTGCTGCAAACATATCAGGCTTTTTATAGATAATCTCGAAAGTTCCCATTCCTCCCATTGAAAGTCCGCCAACGTAAATTCGATCTTTATTGACATAACTCTTTGAAGTCATTTTATCCATAAGCTCCATAACTAATTGTAAAGATTTCGTAGCCGTTTCCTTATTCATAAAATTGAATTGAAGCGGAACGCTATCGCGGTTCACCTCCACCTTTGCCCAGTAATCACCTTTTGGAGCCTGCGGAAAAATAACTATTGCGGGAAATTCTTCCTGTTTTTCCAGAAATAATTTACTGCCATGGGTTAGTTGAGCTTCATTGTCGCTACCTCTTTCGCCTGCACCGTGCAGAAACAAAACCACAGGATATTCCTTTTCTTCAGAAAAATCCTTCGGAAAAAGAATACGGTAATTTAGAGTATCAGAATCATTAATAAAATGTTCTTTTTTAAAAGCTTCATTCTCCTGTGCTTCTACTGAAAATGGCACAATGAGTAAAATCACCAGTAAAACCGCTAAGATGTATAAAAATCTCATTTTCATATTTATTTTTTTTATGCTATTATTTTAATTGAATATTTTCAAAAGTGAAATTTTGCTCTTTCTCTGTCTTAAACTCGTCAAGCCAGGGCGAATAAGTTTTCACTTCAATTATTTGATTTTCGGGATTAACTTTTATAATTCTTAAAAATCCATTTCCACCATTTTCTGAGCCTTCCACCCCTTTTTGATAATTGGCAAGCATCTGGTAAACCTTATTTTCATTTTCACCTTCGCTTACTAAAGTTCCAACGCCCGATTTAAGAATATGCCCTGAAAATACCATTGAAATATTATCGTGCTTTTTAATTAGTTTTTCCCAAAGTTGAGCGCCATTATTTGGAGCTTCTTCGCCGGTATCCTTCCCTATTCCGTAGTTTTCAGGAAGCCACCAATCCTCACTGTCGTGCAGTGTGCTATCCTCGTAAACATAAGCGTGGGTTACAATTATGAAATTATGTTGAGAATATTTTTCTATCATCTCATCTGCCCATTTAATCGTTTTATTCCTGGGGCCAAACTCTAAGGACAATACCATCCAATTTTGATCCCCGATCTTAAACTCACTTAAAAGATTATCAATTTTTCCTTCAGGGAATGAAGCTACAAGATTAGGAATCTCATTTGGTGAAAAGTAGGCATTGGCCATAGCGGTATTCCGGGTATCGGCAAATTTACCGCTGGCACTTCCCATATCGTGATTTCCCAAAGCAAAAGAATAAGGCAGCTTCCCTTCAATTATATTGAATCCTTTTTTAGCAATATCCCATTCTTTCCCATTGTTATTCTGGGTAATGTCTCCCACGTGCAGGGCAAAGGAAAATCTATCTTTATTATTGGCCAACCAACGCATTTGATGCAAATAGATTTCTGGATATTCTTCAACATAAGTCTGGGTATCTGGCAGTACTACAAATTCAAAAGACTTTTGTTGAGCCAGAGAAGACCCTGTAATCATTACTGCTACAAGAATCAGAATAAGACTTCGAATACGGTTAAAATATGTTAGATGGTAATTCATAAAAATTAATCAGAAGTATTAAATCCTAATTTTTCGAGACCATTTTGCACTTCGGGAGCGCCCATAAATAGATCCCAGATCAAACCGGTTCTGTAATTTTCTATCATTACCACTTGTGGACCCTGGTCTATTGCCAAATATTTTGGAGCTACCCAATCCTCACCTTCCAGGCTATAAGCATCGTAAAAACCAGCTGGTCCCCACAGCAATTCATTTTGATCCTCAAAGAAATAACGCATTGCATTCAAAGAAAGTTCTGGAGTATAAGGTATAGAACTAATCGCCGCAGTTGGAGAAACCACTCCCTTGTCATCATCTGGAGAATGGGCGGTATAGCCTATGCCATCATCTTCGTTACGGGTATAACTTGCAGTTAGACCCCAGGAATTTTCATTGTAGGTTTCAGAATCATTCGGGTTTTCCTGGGTGTACTCATAATTGATTTTGGTATGATTTACATTCAAATCCCAGTAATTAGCATAATTATCTTCAAGACCTTTTGGATTCAATCCTAAATAAGAATAATGTGCCCAAAAAAGCGGTCCGGCTTTATCGCCACGGGTGTTATGCTTCAGTATTAATGGAATTCCATAAGCTTCTTTATCACTTACTATATTACCGCTACGAGCCCAGCCATCGTGATAAGCTTTAGCATCAATAGCGTGATCGGGAGAAGAAGCAGCCATTACATAAGTGATCAAACACTCGTTATAACCTTCAATCATAAAGTCCATTTCCCACTGATAATCTGGTGACCAGTGCCAGAAGAGTCCGTTTTTATTGTTGGTATACCATTCCCATTCAATGCCTTTCCAAAGCTCATCATATTTTGCTGCTACAGCCTCTTCTTCTGCGTTTCCATTTTTTAAATATTCACGAACTACAATAAATCCCTGCGCCAAAAATGAAGTTTCCACAAGGTCTCCTCCATTATCTTTATCGCTAAAAGCCTGTACATCGCCTGTTTCACCATTTAACCAGTGTGGCCAAACCCCATGAAATCTTGGAGCATTATCTAAAAAATTAGCAATTTTATCCAAGCGGGCAACTGCGGAATCACGCTGAATCCATTTCCGTTCCATTCCTGAAACTATAGCCATAAGTCCGAACCCAGATCCTCCTGTGGTTACCACGTGCGCATCGTTCTTCGGATAATCACCATCAGGATGATAGCGTTCTCGTGCCATCCCGGAATTTGGCTCGGCGTAATCCCAGAAATATTTAAGGGTTTGCTTTTGAACCGTATCTAATAATGCTTCCCTGGAAAGAGACGTGGTTTCAGTTTTTTCTAATTCCCGTTCCTCTTTATTTGATTCGTTTTTACAACTAAAAAGCACGAAACCGATAAGGAAAAAACTTAGAATTGATTTATAGTTAGTCATTATGTATAATTTTTAATTTTCGGAATTAATAATTAAACTCCAGCTTGTCTAAACCGGCTTGTATTTCTTCATCTTGCATAAAAAGATCCCAAAGTAAACCTGTTCGGTAATTTTCTATCATTGAAATTATCGGACCCTGGTCTATAGCCAGGTAGCCATCTGCTACCCAATTCTTTTCTTCGGAAAAAGCATCATAAAATCCGTAAGGTCCCCACAATTCATCTCCCATTTCTTCATAAAAATAGCGTAGGGCTTTCATAGATTCTTCCGGAGTATATGGGAAAGAAGACAAAGCTGCTGTTGGCGTGATCACTCCTAAATCGTTTGCCGGGCTGTGTGCCGAATAACCTTCATAATTATCGCTGGCCGTAAAACCCCAGCTGTTTTCTCCATAACCTTCATAATTCCGCGGATTATCTATCGCATAATTATAATGAATTAGGCTATGGGCGGTGTTTTGATCCCAGTAATTAGCATATTGATCGCTCAGGTTGCGAGGATCAAGACCTATAAAAGAATAATGGGCAAAGAACAAGGGACCACCGTATGATGGCCCAAGCGGTAGATCAAGTCCGTAATGCTGACGATTATTTACCATAGCGCCATTTGATGCCCAGCCCTGGTGATAAACTTCAGGTTCAATGGAATGAGTGGGTGATGATGCAGCAAGTACATAAACCATAAGTGATTCATTCCACCCCTGAATTTTCAAATCTTTCTGAAAATTATAAATTGGGGACCAGTGCCAATAAAGCACATTTTCTCCCTGGGTGTACCAATCCCATTCTACAGCTTCCCACAGTTCAGTAATTCGTTCTGAAATACTTGTTTCTTCGGAAAAATACTGTCGGTTTATGAGTAAGCCTTGCATAAGGAAAGCAGTTTCTACAAGATCACCACCATCATCCATATCTCCGAAGGGGCGTGTTTGGGCAACATCGTCTAAATACCAATGTGAAAAGGCGCCGTGATATGTAGGAACTTCTTCCAAAAAGTCAAGAATTTTTTCCAGTCTTTGAACTGCTTCAGCTCTGCTTATCCAGCCACGCTCTACAGCTACCGGAAAAGCGGCCAGTCCAAAACCGGAGCCTCCAATGGTAACAATATTTCTTCCTTCATCTCCATAAGCATCATCCTGGGAGCGTTCACGCGCCAACCCGGAATTTGTGCCGGCAAAATCCCAGAAATATTTAAAGGTTTGTTGCTGAACTTTTTCCAAGAGCTCTGAATCACTTAATCTTTCCTCCTCTTCTTCGGGCTCCTGTTCTGGTTGGTAGGGTTCCTGGTAACCAGGTCCATCATCAGAAGAACAGGAAGAAAAAACAAGTATTAATCCTATAAAATATAAGCTTCTAAACATTTTGAATTTTATTAATGAAGGAGCGGAATACATAGATTTGCTAAAAATTTGAGATGCATAGGCCAGTCTTACTAAGCGTAATAGTAGGATGTAAAGATTCCGGCTCTAATTAGAGCCGGAATTATTTCTAAAATTATTCTATTCTTCCATCGCTGCTTCTACCTCCTCAGCAGTCAGCGCTTTGTTATAGAAACGGAGATTATCCATATAACTTCTATCGGCCAGGTGGTTCCATCCTGTAAATCTTGGAGCACCAGACATAATAGAGACAATATCGGTTCCCGTCCAGTCTACTCCGTCAGGAACATCACCAGTATTCACCAGTTCACCATCCAAGTAAATATGGCTTTCAGAATCGGTGATTACAAAAGCAACGTGCACCCATTCTCCTGCAGCAACATCAATCACACCACCATCATTCCAACTATCGGCAGATCCATTTCCAACATTTGCCTTAATACGTTGTTCATCGGCACTGCCTTCTCTAAAGAGACGGAAGCCACTGGTTCTATTATTTTGTGCATCAGGGTTTTCTTCATCTTCAGGTCCTATAACAATAATTCCGGCACGATCTGGATCGGCATTAACTTTATACCAGAAAGTAGTACTAAATTCTTCGCTTAACAGTCCATCTGAAGGTAATTGCAGGTAAGATCCTTCAGCACCGGCATAAGCATTGTTTCCTTCTACACTTTCTTCAGCAAATCCCGGAGAACCAACTTCTAATACTTCACGGTTGGAAACCATATCTCTAAAGTCACCGTTAAAAGGCATATCTAAAGTAATGGAAGAAGCATTGATTAGTTGCTGAATATCTTCCTGGGCTAAGGCAGTATTAAACAATCTAAGCTCATCTATATTACTACCAATATCAGATCTGTGATCCCAGTAGCTAAAAGTTTCTCCACCTGCACCAACAGTAAGTTGTTCTACTCCCGTCCAATCTATAGCTGCAGTCATAGTTCCGGTATTTACTGGCATTCCATTAAAATAAAGCACAGTTTCTGTTGGAGTTACGCTAAAAGCAATATGAACCCATTCATTATTGGTTACCTCTATTATTCCACCGTCATTCCAGCTTTCACCGGTACCGGTTCCAACGTTCATTTTGATGGTTTGCTCTTCAGCTGAACCTTCCCTAAATAGACGGAAACCTTGCTGGCGCTCCTCATTAGCTCCCGCTACAAGAATCCCTGCCCGGTTAGCTTCATCAGTATTAACTTTATACCAAAAGGCACCACTAAATTCGCTCCCAAGGTCTTCTTGGTCCAGTGGCACATCTATGTAAGATTCAGCTACACCTTCGTAGGCTCCTGTTCCCAGGTAAGCATCTCCTGAAATAGCCGGATCTCCTGTTTCACTGGCCATATAAATATTTACCAATTCGGTGAAATCTGCATCAAAAGGCATATAGAAAAACTCTCCAGCATATTTTGGAGTATAAGGAGGTTCTTTACTAAAATTAACTGTTTTACTCGTAGTATTACCAGCAATATCTGTAGCATTAATTGTTAAGGTATGTTCCCCGTTGGTAACATTTTCAAAACTTACTTCCTGGTTTACTATACGATAATCGAGAAACTCGTTAAAAGTTGCAATTTGATCTCCGTTTACCAGAACTTCAATCATTTCTACCTCAATATCATCAACCACCTCAAACCGAATGTTAATTGCAGCTACCGGTTCAGGCACCTGAATTGTAGTCCCTTCGTTAGGATAGTTAATAGTAACCTCGGGCGCACCGGCATCTTCACCCGGATCTACCTGGGTAAGCGGATCTATTCCATCGTACTCACAGGAAGTGAGCAGCAGGATGAATGAAAATATTCCGAAATAATATTTATTGATTTTTTTCATTGTTTTTTAGTTTAAGTCAGACAAAATATCGTTCATCACAGTATTTCTGTCTACTGCTGTGGCCTCAATAGGTAAGGCATCTAATTGCTCCTGCGGATATGGTAAATATTCCTTATCTGCAGTGAAATTTCTACCATCATAACTTAATTCACCATACTTATCGTGACGAATCATATCATAATATCTTATTCCCCATTCCATTGCTAGTTCAGCGAATTTTTCATCTAAAACCTGTTCGTGAGTAACCCCGCTTAAAGACGGCATACCGGCACGATTTCTCACTATATTCACTGCTTCATCAGCAGAAATGCTGGAACCGCTTGCGCCTAAAGTTATAGCCTCAGCATACATTAGTAGCACTTCGGCATAACGAATTACGATCATATTTTTTCCAGCACTATATTGATTTCTTCCATCGGTAAGCTGAATGGAAGGAAGATAATGTTTCCCACTGGCGAATTTTGCACGAGCATAATCGTTAATAATATCTCCAGAAGGAGTAGTATTAGTAACAAATCCTGGTACTTCAACCCCATTTTCTTCGAGCTCTGCAATACCTCTATCGGTAAACAAAACACTTGTTTCCAACCTGGTTTCTTCCCCCCGGTCTATCATGAATTCTATCCATTTATCACTTGGTTCGTAGAATCCCCATCCACTCTGAGCGTTTTCACGAGCGGGTGTCCAGTTTTGCGGACCAAAAGGTGCAAAAAGATGATATAATTCACCTCCTGCTTCAGTTCCATAATCTGAATATTGTATTTCAAGCAAGCTCTCATTACTTAGTTCTCCAGGTTTTTTAAAGAGTTGGTAGAAATCTGAATAAAGAGAAAATTTCCCTGAGCTAATAATAGCTCCCGCAGCATCGGCAACTTCCTGGTAATTCTCTAATTCCTGATGCGCAAGTGCTTTAAGAGCATAAGCTGTATATCGCGTAACACCACCCTGGATATCTGTACGTTCGTTTGGACGTGCATCGGGTAGGTTTTCTATAGCCATATCCATTTCATCTGAAATAAATTGCATTACCTCTGCTTTTGATGAAACTCCCTGTTCCAGTTCTTCTTCGGGCTGATTGGAAGTAATAATAAACACCTCTTCCCAGGTTCTGGCCAGGTTAAAATGAAGATAGGCTCTCAACACTTTTATTTCAGCAATATATTGATCGGCCCTATCTATATCCTCGGCATCAGCAAACTCTTTGAAGCTTTCAATTTGGAGAATAGCACTGTTCATATTAACAATATCGTTGTAATGAACATTCCATAGCGAATTGTACATCCAATAATCTTTATTGTACTCAAACCTATCGGTATCTGCAAAGGGTTGCTGGTCCCCCAAGCCACCTGCATTAACATCGTCACCTCTTACCCCTAACAAAAGTGGCTCTTCCCAACCACGGGTTGCAAATTCGTAATAAGCACCAATTAGCGGCTGTACCATATTACTGGCATCGGTAACATCAAGATCACCGGTATCTAATTGTCCCTGCCGCTCCTCGAGCTTCTCGGTACAGGAACTAACGCCAAAGCCTAAAATGAGACACAGGAGGAAAATTTTTGTGAAACTATATCTTTTCATAATCATTTTTTTAGAATTTTAAATTAACACCCATAGTGTAAATGGCTGGAACCGGGTATGTTTGTCTATCTACCCCGTCTGATACTTCAGGATTAAAACCATTATAGCTAAAGAATGAAAATGGTTTTTCTGCAGTAAAATATATCCTGGTGTCCGGTAAACCTTCTGCTTCAATATTATAAGCTACCTGAATATTTTGAATTCGGAAGAAATCTCCATCTTCTACCCAGAAATCACTTAAACGTTGGTTCCAGGCCTTACGTAGTCCTGCTGAAGAAGGATAGGTATTACTTGTTCCTTCCCCGTGCCACCTGTTAACAGCAAGATCGGCATCAATATTTGTATCCTGGGTGAAAATAATTTCACCACGTTTTCTATTTAATATCTTATTCCCGGCCTGCCCGTAAAAGTCCATTGAAAAATCAAAGGCTTTATAGCTTACGCCAATATTACCACCAAAGGTATATTTAGGTAAAAAAGATCCCAGGATTACCCTGTCGGAATCATCTATAACTCCATCGCCATTTTGATCTCTATAAATTAAATCTCCTGGAACAAGGTTGTTTTCTACAGCAACAGGATCGGCATCTATTTCCTGTTGATTTTGGTATACCCCAATTCTTTCATATCCATAAAAGCCAAGTAATGGGCCACCAATAGTTGTTCGCTGCCTAAATTCAGCTGAACCGGAATCAATATAACCTCTTTCATCTTCAATTTCAAGAGTTTCGTTCTTTAGCGTAGTGAAATTTGCACCTATTCTAAAGCTAAAATCTTCAGAAACCTGTTGACTCCAGTTTGCTACAAGTTCAAGCCCTTCGTTTCTTATTACTCCAGAGTTTCTATCTATACTTCTATTCACAATTGGAATAAAAACAGGAAGAATTGCATCGTGGGTATCACGTATATAATAGTCGGCATCAAGAGACAACCTTCTATCAAATGCTTCGAGATTTAACCCGAAGTTATATTCTTCAATAACCTCCCAGGTATTATTGGAAAATACACTGGTAGAAGTTAATCCTGTTCTGGGCTGATCGCCTATTGGAGCGGTTACCACTTCAATGGTATTAGAACCTGCACTGGCTGCTACATTATCATTACCTAATTTACCCCAACTGGCTCTTAATTTAAAGAAATCTATAAGATCATTATCTACAAGGAATTCTTCTTCAGACACTACCCAACCTAAACCAACGGAAGGGAAATAGCCCCAGGGGTCTAAGGTAAATTTTGAAGATCCATCGGCTCTAAACGTACCATAAAAAATGTATTTATCTTTAAATGTATAGGCTACCCTACCAAAGTATGAAAGCCCGTAAAATCTTCTACCAATTTCTTCTACATTATTAGCAAAAGAATCAGGATCAGCAAAATCCAGGTACCAGCTTGTTTCAAGACCAATTCCCGATATATCAAAACCGGTAGCTTCAAATTCGTTCCTGGCTTCATCTCTAAACGATGTACCGGCCATTAAAGTTAAATCGTGATCCCCAAAAGTATCTTCATAAGTCAATACATTATCCCAGTATTGATTAGAGAAATTATTATTTTCTCTTTTAATACTAGAACGTCTTTCATAATTATTTCCCAGTGTATAAGGAAGATTCACTTCACGTATTTCTAAACTGGAATAATCATGACTATAGGTAGTTTTAATATCTAATTTATCTTCTATTAATTCATACTGTAAAAAGGCAGAAGTAAGTTGTTTTCTTATTTTTTGCCTATTCTCGTTATAAGCAAGATCCTGAAATGGGTTTTGCGTACTTCTATACCCAAGAAGTTGAGCATTAGAGTAACGAGTAGGTCCGGCTTCTGTATTTGTTTCATCAATTACCGGCATTGTAGGCACTGCAAAATAAGCCCTAAACCAGGCTCCGTTCTCTGGATCATGTTTGGTCGCGTTACTAAAAATAGAATTTACTCCCATTTTTAACCGATCGGTTAAATCTATATCTACTTTAGCACGAATATTAAAACGTTCATAATCATTTTTCATATCAAGAATACCTTCCTGCCCGGTATAGTTGGCTCCAACCGCATAAACCACACTTTCTCCTCCACCTGAAGCAGAAATACTATGGTTTTGAATTAAACCTTCTCTAAGGATTTCCTTATACCAATCGGTATTCACTGCAGGCACGTTAGGATTAATTCGGCTACGACCATAACGCTGAATTGCATTTTCAATAAATTGAGCATCTGGCGCAGACCCAGATTCTCTTGCCATAGTAGCAAATTGCTCTGTATTGGCAAGTTTTACAACATTTTGTGCACGTTGAAAACCGGTATAACCATCATACTCAAATTGTGGTTTCTGGTTTTTTCTACCAGATTTTGTTTCGATAATCACAACCCCGTTTGCCGCTCTAACTCCATATATAGCAGAAGATGAGGCATCTTTTAAAACGTTTATAGACTTAATGTCTTTTGTGTTTAGGAAATCAATATTATCATATAAAACATCATCTACTACATATAGTACATTAGTTCCTTCCCCAAAGGTGCCCAGTCCTCTAATTCTTACTGTAGGAGAATCACCGGGTGAACCCGAGTTAACAATTTGCACCCCGGAAACTTTTCCCTGTAAAGATTGCATAACGTTAGAAGTAGGTGTTTTTTCAATCTCCTCAGCAGATACCGTACTAATAGAACCCGTTAAATCCCTTTTCTCCTGGGTACCATAACCAATTACTACAACTTCTTCAAGTTGATCAGTATCCTCTTCCAATGCTATGTTGTATTGATTATTTTCTCCCACCGTAAATTCCTGCGGCATAAAACCAAGGAACGTTACTCTTACGGCATCACCAACTTCAACATTGTCGAGACTAAAATTCCCATCAAAGTCGGTTACATCAAAAATCTCTTTGTCAATAACCTTTACTTCGGCTCCCGGTAAAGGCATTTCATTTTGGTCTGTTATTATCCCGGTAATGGATTTGGTTTCCTGGGCAAATCCAAAACTGGATAATAAGACCATACAAATGGCAAATAATTTTAATTTCATACGGTTGAATTTTTACTGAATTTTAACAGAAAGATACAACCAAGCTTAGTTTTTACGCAAACGATATAGTACACTACCGCTACATCAAAAAAATTAAGGTTATATTTTGTTGATTTACAGTTATTTAATTACTTTTTGAAGTAAATTTTTAACATTGTTTTAAATCGATGATGTAGTAATGATGTATTCTTTTTATGTTAATTTTAGAGGCTTAAATTAAGTACTTAGAAATTTTTTATAAGAAAATTTGTCAAATTCTCCTTTTTATCCAGGTCCATTTTCTTCCGAAGGCGATAACGATGTACTTCTACACCGCGTACCGAAATACCCATTAATGGAGCAATTTCTTTTGAGGTAAGATTCATTTTAAGATAAGAGCAAAGCTTTAAATCTTTGCTGGTAAGATGAGGGTAACTATCCAGAATATCTTTAAAAAAATCCTGGTGCAATTCATTAAAATTAGTTTCAAATACCTGCCATTCATCCTTATTTTTAATAGCACGGTTTATCTTATTTAATATATGCTTCATTTTAAATTGATTGGGAAAATTACTTTTATCTTTATTCAATTCATTTTGAATTTCCATCAACATTTCATTTTTCTTTGCCGCCACCATAGTAGTATTAGCCAACTCTTTTCTTTTTAAGTTTATTTGATTCTTTAATCTTTCTTTTTCAAGATTATTGAGACGTTCCTGGTGTTCCTTTTCAAATTTTTCTTCTAAAACTCGTTGGTGTTTTCTAAGTTTCAGCTGGTTATACCAATACACCAAAACCACCAAAGAAAGAATAATAAGCATATAAACCAGTTTCATTAAGTTAGATAGATACCACGGGGGCTGAATACTAAAATTAAAACTGTTCTTTTTTGCTATTTTAGCTTGCGGACCTACGGCCAGAAGTTGTAACTCATAATCGCCATGATTAAGGTTTTGCAGATTTATCACTCCATTTTTAACTTCCCCGCTTAGCGTATCTTCTCCCCTTAAACGATACCGTAATCCCATAGCTTCAGAAACCGGAAAAGAAGTATATATATTTAGGTCCCTTGAACTTTTATAAGGAATCTCAATATTATTTTCCAGAGAATGGCGGCCATTAATATTAAGAAAACCCTTAACTGTAGGCGTGCTAATATGAACATCATCTAAATTTTTTACATATCTGGCCAGGTCTAATCTTGCGAAACCATCATTTAAGGCAATATAGTAGAGCGAATCTCCATTTTTTAATATTTCCTCATAATTCTTTACCAGCCTGTTATTGAGGTTTCCGGGAGCAATTACAATATTTTCATCATCAAAATTGGTTAATTTAAGCGAATTGTTTTCGGTATGGCTAAACCAATATGAACCTTCATCTTTCAGTAACATTTTATGTTTTCTAAAAGCCTGTAATTCTTCAAAAACAAATAATGAATCTTTAAAAGAATTGTATTTAAACCATTGGTCGCCATTAAAAACAGCTATTTGATTATTAATTACAAAAACATTTGTATTAATACTGTTGCCGCAGTCGGGGATTTTGATTTTATCTATAAACTGAGTTTCCTTGTAGTTATTTTTTAATCCTACCCTGTAAAGACCTTCGTAAGGGTGTGCTGCCCAAAGGCTGGTTTCATTTTCAAAAACAACATTTTTAACCGGAAAATTTAAACTGTCTAGATTATAGATGCTGTCATCTTTTCTGCTAAAATTTCGAATTCCGGTATAACTGCTAATTAAATATTCATTTCTGCTGTAGGGTACCGCACTAATTTTAAAACTTCCTGTAGAAGTTTCTACAGGCATCAGTCTATCCTGAATTAAGTAATAAGTGCCCGTATTATGGTTTACATATAATGTATCGTTCAGGATCTCGAGGTTCCAGGTATGGCCCTCTGCACCTTTAATAATTTCAAGCTGATTATTATTAAAAGTATAAACGCCGGTATTACTGGCCAGGAACATTTTATCATTATAAAAAACAAGATCATAAACTGCTCCTAATTCGCCGGTATCATCGGTGTAAAACTCTACTGGAGAGTCAATTTCTATCCGGTCTATTCCGTTATCCAGGCCTAACCAAATATTACCATGTTTCTCTACAAAGCCCAGGACGGTATTATTCTGAAGTCCGCTATTTCGGTTAAAAATAGTGTAAGATTGCGTTGCTTCATCATAGTTTATTATTCCGTTCTTAACAGTACCTAAAAGTATTCTTTGGTTATCTAAGGTCATGATGTGATTAAGTTCAGAACTTTCCAACTCATTCATCAATTTAGTATCCTTCAACAATTTGCAGCCAGTGGCGTTATACTTAAATAGCTTCTCCCTGGTTCCAATAATGAGGTTTTCTCCCTGGATTGCCATATCTACGATTACTTCATCATTTAAAATTTCCTGATTTGGAAGCTTTTGTAATTCGTTATTCTCATCTAAAAAATGTATCCCTTTCTTTCTCACCGCGAACAGGAGCTTATCTCTATAAACCAACATCTTATTACTTACAATATTCTGAATAGGTTTTATAGTCTTATTATCATATTTATAAATTGCTCCAAAAGATCGAAAATAGATATCACCGTTAAACTCCAGGATTTCCCAAAATTCTTCACTTTGCATTGCGTATTTTCCAAGCTTTGGGATAAGGGAAGTATAGAACAATTCTCCCGTATCATCCTTCTTCCAATATCCAAATTCCTTATAAGATCCCGTAAAGATTTTATCCTCATAAACAAAAACCGAACGAATAATACTACCATTGGGCAAAGAAGACAATTCCCAGGTTTGACCATCAAAACTTAGTAGGCCCTGATTATTCGCCGCGTAAATCACACCTTCTTCGTCTACATCAATATCCCAGTTCTGGCTGGCCGCTTCATACGTTGTAGAAGAATAATTATGTATGGGAGGCGTAAGCTGTTGTGAAAGCAAGCTATAGCACTGAAAACCAAATAATAAAATAAATAATATTTTCAGTTGAAAAAACTTCATAAAATCCAATTGAGCAGTTCTTGTATAGGTCTAATTTAAAACAAAATTACATACTTTTTGTACATTAGTTCTTCCTCACCAAAATCTTCCTTTATGTTTTCTAACAAAATTTCCCTTCTATTTTTCAGCTTTTTTCTACTAAGTATTTCTTTGATTTCCTGTAAGAACAATAATTCAGAAAAAGAAGAAGACAAAAAATTTGAAACAAAACGACCCAATATAGTTTTTATAATGACCGATGATCATGCTGCACAGGCGATTAGTGCATACGGTCATCCCGTTAGTAAATTAGCTCCTACGCCTAATATTGATAGAATTGCCCAAAATGGCGTAAAATTTAATAATAACTTTTGCACTAATTCCATTTGCGGGCCCAGCCGCGCTGTAATCTTAACAGGAAAACATAGCCACGAAAACGGATTTAGAATGAATGGGGAAGTGTTTGATGGTTCCCAACCTACCCTACCAAAATTCCTAAAAGAAGTGGGCTATCAAACCGCCCTGGTAGGAAAATGGCATCTTCATGGTTTACCTGAAGGTTTTGACCACTGGAATATACTTGTAGATCAGGGAAATTATTATAATCCAGATTTCATTAAAGGAAAAGATACGACCAGGATTGAAGGTTATGCTACCGATATTATTACCGAAATGGGCCTGGACTGGTTAAAAAATAACCGTGCAAAAGACAAACCCTTTATGCTTATGGTGCAACATAAGGCTCCCCACAGAAACTGGATGCCTGCTTTAAGGCATTTAAATAAATATGATTTTATTGAATTCCCTTTACCCGATAGTTATTTTTCAGATCACAAGGGCCAGGTAGCCGCACAACAACAGCTGCAAACCATTTATGAAGATATGTACGAAGGTCACGATCTAAAAATGAGTGTAGAGAAAGGTAGCGATTCTTTAAGGCATAATCCCTGGAAAACAGATTTTGGCAGAATGACGAAAGAACAACGCGATACCTGGAATGCAGCTTACCGACCTAAAAATGATGCTTTTCACGAAGCTAATTTGACCGGGAAAGAATTAGCAAAATGGAAAGGCCAGCGTTATTTAAGAGATTATCTTGCCACTGTTGCTTCGGTAGACGAAGGGGTTGGGGAAATCTTAGATTATCTTGAAGAATCGGGTTTAGATGAAAATACCCTAATTGTTTATACCACAGACCAGGGCTTTTATTTAGGTGAAAAAGGATTTTTTGACAAGCGGTTTATGTACGAAGAATCTTTGGCGATGCCTATGTTAATGCAACTTCCAGGCGAAATTGAAGCAGGAAGCGAAATAAATGCGCTAACGCAAAACCTGGATTTTGCGCCAACTTTTCTCGATTTTGCGAATGCAGAAATTCCCCAAGATATGCAGGGAAAATCTTTACGCACTTTAATGAATAATTCAGTTTCAGATAAAGATTTTAGGAATGCAATTTATTATCATTATTACGATTTCCCGGCCTTTCATATGGTGAAAAGACACTACGGTATTAGAACCAATCGCTTTAAATTAATACATTTTTATGATGATATAGATGAATGGGAATTATACGACCTCAAAGAAGATCCAACAGAAATGACCAACCTATATAACCATCCAGATTATGCCGAAGTTAGGGAAGAAATGCACCAAAGCCTGGATTCCCTTCAGCAAAAATATAATGTTACCGAGGAAGAATTTAATACAACTCCAGAAGAACAGGTAGAACGGGCTTATCGTAATTTCGCGAAACTGGCGGGGGAAGATCCTGAAAATTATCCGGATTTTAAAAATTAGTATTTATTCCAATTTATCGGATTTTTTCCTATTTTTGACTTAAACTTCGAATAGTATGATGTTCGACCGAATTAAGGAAAAATTGGAAATTCTGGCTGATGCCGCAAAATACGATGTTTCCTGTTCCAGTAGTGGCAGTAAGCGCTCAAATAAAAATAAAGGCCTTGGAAATTCTGACGGAATGGGAATTTGCCATTCCTATACCGAAGATGGTCGTTGCGTGTCTCTGCTTAAAATTTTGCTTACCAATCATTGTATTTTTGATTGCGCTTATTGTGTAACCCGCCGCAGTAACGATATTAAACGAGCAGCTTTTAAAGTTCAGGAAGTGGTAGATCTCACCATCAATTTTTACAGGCGTAATTATATTGAAGGATTATTTCTTAGTTCAGGAATTTTTAAAGATGCCGATTTTACGATGGAACGTCTAATCCAGGTGGCAAAAAAACTTCGACTGGAAGAAAATTTTAACGGCTATATTCATTTAAAATCAATTCCTGGAGCCAGCGACGAGCTTATGCACGAAGCCGGACTTTACGCTGATAGGTTAAGTGTAAATATTGAAATTCCAACAGTGTCGGGATTAAAAAAACTTGCTCCCGAAAAAGATCACGCCGATTTTATAAAACCTATGGAAAAGGTGAAGAATGAAATTATTCAATATAATTCTGAGAAAAAATTAATTAAAAGCACACCAAAATATGCCCCGGCCGGCCAGAGCACACAAATGATTGTGGGAGCCACGGGAGAAAGTGACCGGGAGATTATGCTTTCGGCAAATCATTATTATAAGAATTATAATATGAAGCGGGTCTATTATTCCGGTTATGTGCCAATTAGAAACGATCCGCGGTTACCTTCGCTTGGCTCGCAAGTACCAATGCTTAGGGAAAATCGGCTCTATCAAACCGATTGGCTAATGCGTTTTTACGGGTTTGAAGTAAACGAATTATTAAACCCGCAGTTTCCAAATTTAGATGTAGAAGTAGATCCAAAATTAAGCTGGGCTTTAAGAAATCCGCAGCATTTCCCGGTAGATATTAATCGGGCTGAAAAAGAAACTTTGTTGAGAATTCCAGGAGTTGGTTTAAAATCGGTAAGCAAGATTTTAAACGCAAGAAAATACCGAAAATTGAACTATGATCATTTAAAGGCAATTGGCGTTGCCCTTAACCGGGCGAAATATTTTATAATTTGTGATTCCCGCGGTTGGGAAACAAAAGATCTGGGTTCAGCAAAAATCAAATCGCTTATTCTTCGAAATTCGGTTGGGAAATTCAGGAAAGAATATAGCAGCCAGTTAAGTTTGTTTTAAATGAATTCTACAACTTCATTAAGTTACGATGGTAGTTTGAATGGATTACTTACCTGCATATTCCTTAATTATGAGGAAAAATTGCAGGTAGTGGCAATACATCCTCCCGGGATAGCCAGTGAAGAATTATTTAGCAACCACCTTGAAGTAATAACTGAAAAACCAAAGGCTGAAAGGGTTTGGAAAGCTTTTAAAAAAATTGCAACAGCTCGCGGTGTAAAAAACATATATTTCGCTTATTTAAGTGAAGAACCGGGAATTGAATTAGAAATTTTAAAATATTTTCAGCATACATTTCAGCGTAAAGAGAGTATAGACGGGGATTTCGCCAATTCGCAAGTGCTTAAAATTGCGCAAACGGCTAAAAAGGTAAGCCGGGAAAAACACCGTATGGAAGCTTTTGTAAGATTTCAACTTACAAAAGACAGTATCTATTTTGCAACGATTGAACCCGATTTTAATGTGCTTCCGGTTATAAAGCATCATTTTACCTCCCGCTATAGCGACCAGGAATGGATAATTTATGACTTGAAACGTAAATTCGGTCTCTATTATAATCTAACTACCACCAATATTATCAATATTGATTTTGCTAAAAATTCGGGTTCTTCAGAAGAAAATGATTATTTCTTTGATTCCCACGAACAGGATTTTCAGAAATTATGGAAGAATTATTTTGAAGCCACTACCATCAAATCCCGCATAAACATTAGGCTTCATCACCAACACGTCCCCAAAAGATATTGGAAATATTTGATTGAAAAGAATCCCTTGCACAATTAAAAAATAGTTTAAATTTGTTCCTTCAACTAATTAACATATTCTAAAATGAAAAAATTATTTTTACTTTTTGCTGTTGCAACAATGTCACTTTCTATCTACTCTTGTAGAGAAACTACTGAAGAAAACACAGAAGACGCTATAGAGTCTGCTGGTGAAGACATCGAAAACGCTGCTGATGAAGCAGGAAACGAGATGGAAGAAGCTGGTAACGAAATAGAAGCTGAAGCTAATGAAGCTGAGCAAGAAATGGAAGAAGAAATGAACGAAGACGATAACATGTAATCGTTTCTTTCTAAGAAATTCTAAAGCCACTTTTGTAATAGAAAGTGGCTTTTTTTAGTTTAAACCAAAATCAAATTTCAATGAAAAAGTTAGTTTTATTATTAATTAGCATTTTTACGCTTAGTTTATATTCCTGCCGTGAAACTACCCAGGAAAAAACAGAAGATGCCGTAGAAGCAATAGGCAAAGACATTGAAGACAATGTGAATAAAGCCGGAGAAAAAGTGAAAGAAGGCGCCAAAAAAGTTGAAGAAAGTGCAGAAAAAGTAGAAAGAGAAATAGATGAAGAAATTCACGAAGACGATAACTAATCTATAATTTCTCTAAGAACTATTTAAGGCTGTTTCGTTACTTCATTAAACCTAACGAACAGCCTTATTTTTTACGCTCTATCACGTAATTTACCATGAGTTCCAGCGATTCGCGATAAGGTGATGACGGGTAATCTTCCAGGATTAATAAAGCTTCCCGTTGAAATTCTTCCATACGCTTTACTGCGTAATCAAGACCGTTTTTGTCTTTTACAAACTGGATTACTTCTTTTACCCGCTTCTTATCTTTATTGTGATTTTTAACCGAATTAATCACCCAATCCTTCTCTTTTTTAGTCGAATTATTAAGGGCGTAAATTAAAGGCAAAGTCATTTTTTGTTCTTTAATATCAATTCCTGTGGGTTTACCAATTTGCTCATCGCCATAATCAAAAAGGTCATCTTTAATCTGAAATGCCATCCCTATTAATTCGCCAAATCGTCTCATTTTAGCAATCGCATCAGAATCTGGTTTCACCGAGGCCGCTCCCAAACTGCAACAAGCAGCAATAAGAGTAGCGGTTTTTTGTCGAATAATATCGTAATAAACAGCTTCAGTAATATCTAAACGCCTGGCTTTTTCTATTTGAAGCAATTCACCTTCACTCATTTCCCGAACCGCGACTGAAATAATTTTAAGCAGGTCAAAATCATTATTATCTATAGAAAGTAGTAAACCTTTAGAAAGTAAATAATCGCCTACTAAAACGGCAATCTTGTTCTTCCATAATGCATTTATGCTGAAGAATCCACGGCGGCGATTAGAATCGTCTACCACATCATCGTGAACCAAAGTAGCGGTATGAATAAGCTCTATTACCGATGCACCGCGATAAGTACGCTCGTTCACGCTCCCGTCCGAAACCATTTTGGCAACCAGGAAAACAAACATAGGTCGCATCTGCTTTCCTTTGCGGTTAACAATATAATGCGTTATCCTATTGAGCAGTGCAACTTTGGAGGACATTGATTCCAGGAACTTTTTTTCAAAAAGCTCCATCTCTTTCTCAACCGGAAGTTTTATTTGGGAAATTACTTTCATTAAGCCACCAAAGATAATTATTTATAGAGAATATTCATCAGTGGTTTTTCTTTCAAAGATTAAGTAATTTTAAAGCGTAAATTAAGCCGATTTATTAGCTAATTGACCACAGGCAGCATCTATATCTTTTCCGCGGGAGCGCCTTACAGTTACCGTAATCCCATTGCTTTCTAGAATTTGCTGGTACATATCTGTAGCCCGGGAAGAAGCCTGTTGAAAATTACCATCGTCTATAGGATTGTATTCAATTAAATTCACCTTGCACGGCACATATTGACAGAAGCGCAGCAAGGCTTCGGCATCTTTTCGAGTGTCGTTAATATCTTTCCAAACAATGTATTCGTAAGTAATTCGGCTTTTAGTTTTAGAATACCAATATTCTAAAGCTTCCCGAAGATCTTTTAAAGGAAAGGTTTCATTAAAAGGCATTATTTGGGTTCGCACTTCATCTATAGCAGAGTGAAGGGAAACAGCGAGCTTAATCTTCGCTTCATCGTCAGCCAGTTTTTTAATCATTTTTGGAACGCCCGAGGTAGAAATAGTAATTCGCTTTGGGGACATTCCTAAACCTTCGGGGGAAGTGATCTTTTCTACCGCCTTCATTACATTATTGTAGTTCATAAGCGGCTCACCCATTCCCATAAAAACAATATTGCTCAGCGGCCTGTCAAAATACAAACGACTTTCATTATCTATAGCAACCACCTGATCGTAAATTTCATCAGGATTAAGGTTTCGCATTCTTTTTAACTTTGCGGTAGCACAAAACTGGCAATCTAAGCTGCAGCCTACTTGCGAAGAAACGCAGGCCGTGGTTCGGCTAGCTGTAGGAATTAAAACCGATTCTACCGTAAGTTGATCGTGTAATTTTACGGCATTTTTAATGGTACCGTCACTGCTGCGCTGCATTTGATCTACACGAATATGGTTAATCACAAAATTCTCGTCCAGCATTTCGCGGGTAGCCTTAGAGATATTGGTCATCGCCTCAAAACTGTGCGCACCTTTATTCCAAAGCCATTCATATACCTGGCTTCCGCGGAAAGATTTATCGCCATTGGCTACAAAAAATTCCTGCAGTTGTGCTTTGGTAAGTGCCCGTATGTCTTTCTTCTTGTTTTTCACGCTGCAAAAGTACTAAGAATTAAAGGATTTTTAAGTTAAGCTGAAGCTAAGTGTTTTAAATGGTGATGATAAGAAAAATTTGAAGTTAAAAAACTACTTAAAGACGTACACGAAAAATATCCTTTTTTCTAAAAAATAAAAGAGCCACGAATTCACTAATATTAATGAATTCGTGGCTTAAGATTATATCAAATTAAAAACTAGATAATCAACATGGCGTCTCCATAAGTATAGAAACGGTATTTCTCTTTTACCGCCTCTTCGTAAGCTCGCTTCATAAAATCGTGACCGGCAAAAGCCGAGATCATCATAAGCAGCGTAGATTTTGGAGTATGGAAATTAGTAATCATACAGTTCGCTATACTAAAATCGTAAGGAGGAAAGATAAATTTATTGGTCCATCCACCAAACTCATTCAAAGTATGGTTTGAAGAAACCGAGCTTTCCAGAACACGCATTACCGTAGTACCCACAGCACAAACCCGCCTGTTTTCCAGTTTTGCTTTGTTAATGGTTTGTGTAGCTTTCTTTTCAATAAAAGCTTCTTCACTATCCATTTTATGTTTGCTAAGATCTTCTACCTCAACCGGACTAAACGTTCCCAAACCTACGTGTAATGTAACTTCAGCAAAATCTACTCCTTTAATTTCCAAACGCTTTAAAAGGTGTTTAGAAAAATGAAGCCCGGCAGTTGGTGCTGCTACAGCCCCTTCTTCTTTTGCATAGATAGTTTGGTAACGCTCCTGATCTTCAGGTTCAACATTACGCTTAATATATTTTGGAAGTGGAGTTTCTCCCAATTCCTTTAATTTTTTTCTGAAATCTTCGTAAGAACCATCGTAAAGAAAACGAAGTGTTCTTCCACGGGAAGTAGTGTTGTCTATAACCTCAGCAACTAAACTTTCGTCATCTCCAAAATAAAGTTTATTCCCGATTCTAATTTTTCTCGCAGGATCTACAAGAACATCCCAAAGTTTGGTTTCAGGATTTAATTCCCTTAAAAGAAAAACTTCGATTCTCGCACCGGTTTTTTCTTTATTACCATATAAACGTGCCGGAAATACTTTGGTATTGTTCAATACCATAACATCTTCAGGCTCGAAATAATCTAGAATATCTTTAAATTGTTTATGTTCAATTGTTTGTTCTTTCCTGTTTAGAACCATTAGCCTGGCTTCGTCCCTGTTTTCTGAAGGGTACTCTGCCAGAAGTTCATCCGGAAGTTCAAAATTGAAGTGTGAAAGTTTCATTCCCATAATTGCATTTTTAGAAGCGGCAAATATACAATCTCAAGATAGGGGTTGTCAAGTATTTAAGGATTTATTTGAAAAAAGCTTTTAAACTGAAGTTTTTTCAATCTTAAAACCGAGTTTTTCAAAATCTTCCCAAAACCCGGGATAGGATTTTGAAACCACTTCAGCATCTTCAATTTCAAAAGGAATTTTAAGCCCTAAAGGCGCAAAAGCCATTGCCATACGATGATCGTTATAGGTACCTACTGAAACATTTTGAGAGAAATTTTGCTTCGGAAGAAGTTCTAAACTGTTGTTGGTCACTTTTACCTGACTGCCAAATTTTTCAATTTCGGTTTTTAGAGCTACCAGCCTATCGGTTTCTTTAATTTTTAGTGTATGTAAACCGGTAAGGTGGCAGGATACATTTAAGGCCAAACAGGTTACTGCAATTGTTTGGGCGATATCTGGCGAATTTTGAAGGTTTTCTTCAATATGTTTTGGTTTAGTACCAGGACGTTTTTCTAAAATAATATGATCATTTTCAAACCTGGTGGTTACACCAAATTGCTTATAAATTTTAGCCAGGCAGGAATCTCCCTGTAAACTGGTTTTTCTATAAGTGCTTAATTTTAAATCGGCAGAATCGCTAATCGCAGCTAAACTATAATAATATGAAGCTGAACTCCAATCTGATTCAACAGCCAGAGTCTGCTTTTCTACATCCTGAGTAGGTTCAATTTTAATCGTTTTTCCTTGAAAAACCCCTTTAATTCCTGCACGTTGCAAGATTTCTAATGTCATTTTAATATAAGGGCTAGAAGTAATTTCACCTTCCAAATTTATTTCGAGACCGTTGGGAAGTGAAGGTGCAATAAGCATTAAGGCCGAAATATACTGACTACTAATATTAGCCTGTAAAGAAACACGATTTGCGGTAAGTTTTTTTCCTTTAATCCTAATTGGAGGGTAGCCATCGTTGTTTTCATAAGAAATATCGGCTCCCATTTGTTTTAGTGCATCTACGAGGAGTTTAACAGGGCGCTCGGTCATTCTTTTACTTCCGGTTAAAACTACTTCCCTACCTTCCAGACTTGAAAAATAAGCGGTTAGAAATCTCATTGCCGTACCCGCGTGATGAATGTCAACTAATTCATCTTCAGATTTTAAAGCTTTTCGCAAATAATGGGTATCGTCACTATTAGAAAGATTACTAATCTTTAAGTTTGGATATAAAGCCTGTAAAATTAGTAAACGGTTAGATTCACTTTTAGAACCGGTAACTTTTATAGTGCCGCTAAGGTGCTTCTTTGTATTTGAAATTTCTAAGTTCATTAATTGCTTATATTAATTTTCAGCATCCTTCTTTCTTTTTGCCCTGAATTGCCCAAACGAAATGATGAATCCATAAACAAAAGCTGCAAGAAATTGGCCCACAATAAAGCGAAATAACTTCCCATCTTCTGTACGTTCAGTGAAATAGGCTTCAAAATGAAATCCGCCGTATTCAAACAGCATACTTACAATATCATACACAATTAGAAAGCCCAGGCCGAGGAATAAAACCGATTTCCAGAAGGCTTTTTGCGAAATCATCTCTTTGAATTTCATTATTTTAACTTTTCGTTGTTATGATGCCTGTCGTGATCTCTTTTAGTTTTTAAATCCAGTTTTTTATCAAAAGCTTCCTGGAGATCAACCCCGGTTTGATTGGCAAGACAAAGCACTACAAAAATTACATCTGCCAGCTCTTCTCCTAAATCTTTATCTTTATCAGATTCTTTTTCACTTTGCTCACCATAACGGCGTGCAATAATTCGGGCAACTTCACCTACTTCTTCGGTAAGTTGCGCCATATTAGTAAGCTCGTTAAAATACCGAACTCCGTGTTCATTTATCCAATCGTCTACCGCTTTTTGCGCGTTTTCTATGTTCATTTTTATTCCCTTTGTTTAGAATCTACAATTATTGTCACTGGCCCATCATTAATTAGTTCCACCTTCATATCTGCGCCAAATTCTCCGGTTCCCACTGGTTTTCCTAAAGTTTCTTCAAATTTTTCAATAAATTTTTCATAGAGTGGAACCGCAACATCAGGTTTGGCAGCTTTTATAAAACTGGGTCTGTTCCCTTTTTTGGTAGAAGCATGTAAGGTAAACTGACTTACTATAATGGCATCACCGCCTACATCTAACAAAGACAGATTCATCGCGTTATTATCATCGCTAAAAATGCGCATTTTCACTATTTTATTGCAAAGCCAGTCAATATCTTCCTGCGAGTCTTCATTTTCTATTCCTAATAAAATCAATAAACCGGTGCGCATTACCGCATTAATTTCGTGGTTTATTTGTACGGAGGCTTTAGAAACCCGCTGTAAAACTACTCTCATTTCTTTGGATAAATATCTGTTCTGTAATTGTCTTCTTCTCCTTCCAAAATCTGTAAATAACTTTTATAACGGCTCCAGGCAATTTCACCTTCTTCCAGGGCGTCTTTTACAGCGCATTTTGGTTCCTCCAGGTGTAAACAATTATGAAATTTACAATCTTGTTTTATTCTGAAAAATTCAGGAAAATAGTCACCCAATTCTTCACGCTCAATTTCTACCACCCCAAAACCTTTAATTCCCGGGGTATCAATAATTCTTGCATCAAAAGAAAGGTCAAACATTTCAGCAAAAGTAGTAGTATGCTGCCCCTGTTTATGCTGTTCAGAAATCCGGGAAGTTTTTAAATTTAAACCGGGTTCTATGGCATTAATTAAAGTTGATTTTCCAGTACCGCTATGGCCGGCAAACATACTGGTTTTACCCAGCATCATCTCCTTAACTTTATCTACATTTTTTCCGGTAGTGGCTGAAATTCCTATACAATCGTAACCTGCATTTCTATACATGGCCGCCAGGTATTTCACCTCTACCAATTCATCTTCATTATAGCTATCAACTTTATTGAAAAGCAAAACCGCTTTTACGTGGTAAGCTTCCGCAGTAACTAAAAAACGATCTATAAAAGTGGTAAGTGTAGGAGGATTATTAAGCGTAACCAGTAAAAAAACCTGGTCTATATTGGAGGCAATGATATGGGTTTGCTTAGAAAGATTAACCGATTTTCGAATAATATAATTCTCCCGCTTTTCAATCTTTTTGATCACTCCTTGCTCTGCACCTTCCTTATCTTCAATATCAAATTCTACCTTATCGCCAACGGCCACAGGATTGGTACTTTTAATACCTTTAATCCTGAATTTCCCTTTAATTCGGCAGTCATAAAACGTTCCCGCTTCACTTTTCACCTGATACCAGCTTCCGGTAGATTTATAAACGGTTCCTTTCATTCACATTATGATTTTTAAGTGGCTGTTTGAAAGTTTTCTTAAACCGTCATCCTGAACTCGTTTCAGGATCTAAGTTGTTAACCTATTAGAAGCTGAAACAAGTTCAGCTTGACGGAAACAATCCCGAAGTCTCGGGACAGGATGACGTCCTTTAATTTTTTTCAAACAACCACTTTGCTAAAATAGCAAATGCAACATTCACTACTTGCCTTTAAACCAAAAATCATGGAAAACAAGATTCTTAAGCTTTCATAATTTTCTCCTGGTGGTTAATAGATTCCTGGTGAACCGCTTTAAATAAACGCAGAATAAATTCTTCGCTTAATCCGTGTTGCTCTCCTTCCAAAACCATATTCCCAAGAATTTCATTCCATCTTTTGGTTTGTAAAACCGAAACGTTCTGTGCTTTTTTCACCTGGCCAATTTCATCAGAAATTTTCATTCTTTTTGAAAGCAGCTCGATCAATTGATTATCGGCTACATCAATTTTAGCTCTTAAAGTGCTTAATTTATTCTGAAATTCTTCACTTTCTGAAACCTCTTTTCTAATTTTCAAATCTTTCATAATCTGAACAAGTGTTGCGGGGGTGATTTGCTGTGCAGCGTCACTCCAGGCATCATCGGGAGTGTGGTGGGTCTCAACCATAAGTCCGTCGTAATTCAGGTCTAAAGCAGTCTGGCAAAGATCAAAAATAATGTCTCTACGTCCTGCAATATGTGACGGATCTAAAATTAAAGGAAGATCTGGAAATTTATTCTGAAGCTCAATAGCGATCTGCCATTCAGGGTTATTTCTGTACTTGGTTTTTTCGTAAGCAGAAAATCCACGGTGAATTACTCCTAAATTTTTGATATCGGCAGTATGAAATCTTTCCACAGCTCCCAACCAAAGTGAAAGATCTGGATTTACCGGGTTTTTCACCAATACAGTTTTATCGGTGCCCTTAAGAGCATCAGCGATATCCTGAACAATAAACGGTGAAACCGTTGTTCTGGCGCCAATCCAAAGAATATCCACATCGTTTTCTAAAGCAAGGTCTACGTGGTGTGCATTCGCAACTTCAGTAGTGGTTAGCATTCCGGTTTCTTCTTTGGCCTTTTTTAACCATTTTAAACCTAGCGCTCCAACTCCTTCAAAATTTCCCGGTCTGGTTCTGGGTTTCCAAATTCCGGCACGTAAAACCGTGGCATCGGTATCTTTTAACTGGTGAGCGATCTTTAAAACCTGTTCTTCGGTTTCAGCGCTGCAAGGCCCTGCGATTACTAGCGGATGATCTAATCCGAAATCGTCAAGCCACTTTCTTTGTTCTTTGTTGTTTTCCATAATTTAAAATTTAATCCTGATTTTTAATTTATTCCGTTTAAAATTGATTTAATATGATTGGTGCGTTGCATTTCATTATAAACTTCCTGGAAATCATCATTTTCCAGCAAGTCTTTAAAATGCGTAAGGTTATTAATATATTCAGTTAAAGTTTCCAGCACATTCTCCTTATTTTCCCTGAATATTGGCGACCACATTGCCGGCGAACTTTTGGCAAGTCTTACCGTAGAAGCAAATCCACTGCCCGCCAAATCAAAAATATCACGCTCGTTACGTTCTTTTTCCAAAACCGTTTTTCCAAGCATAAATGAACTTATATGTGATAGATGCGAGACGTAGGCAATATGCCTGTCGTGCGAAACCGGATCCATATATCGAATTCGCATTCCCAGTTTCTGAAAGATGTTTAGCGCTCTTTCCTGAAGTTTAAAAGCTGTTTTTTCAACTTCACAAATTATATTTGTTTTATTCCTATACAGGTTAGAAATTGCCGCTTCAGGCCCGGAAAACTCGGTTCCTGCAATAGGGTGAGCCGCTAAAAAATTTCTACGGTTTTGATGATTAGCGATCTCTTTACAAAGCCCCGATTTTGTAGACCCGGCATCAAAAACCAGCGTATTCTCAATCACCAGGTCTAAAACTTCTGTCACCACTTTATTTGCAACATCTACGGGAACTGCCACCAAAACAACATCAGCGTGCTGAACATCTTCAATATGAGCCAAGTGATCTATAATACCGAGTTCCTTCGCTTTTTTTAAATTCTTTTCATCAGCATCGCTTCCGTAGATTTCAGCTTCGGGAAAAGCCGATTTAATATCAAGTGCAAAAGATCCGCCTATAAGTCCTATTCCTATTATTTGAACTTTCATGATGTAACTCTTTTTATAGCTCGTTGAATATTCTCTTCCGTAGCGCAAAGTGAAAATCTTATATAACCTTCGCCATTACTTCCAAAAATAAAACCCGGCGCGGTAAAAATGTGATATTTATTCAGTAGAAAATCTACAAAAGCTTCTGCGTTTGTTCCCTTCGGAACCTTGGCCCAAACGAACATTCCGGTTTGGTCTTTTTCAGGTTTACACTGCAAAGCTTCAGCTAATTTCAATACTTTTTCTTTTCTGCTTTGATAAACCTCATTTTGGGCAGAAAACCATTCTCCGTTTAAGCGCAATGCCGCTGCAGCACCCGCCTGAAGCGGATAGAACATTCCGCTATCCATATTGGTTTTTACTTTTAAAACCGTATTTAGGTTTTTTTCGCTTCCGCAGAGCATTCCTATTCGCCAGCCGGCCATATTAAAGCTTTTGCTTAAAGAGTTCAGTTCTAAAACTATGTCTTTAGCTCCTTCAGCCTTTAAAATACTTTTTGGGTTATCGTTCAGGATAAAACTGTACGGATTATCATTGACAATTAAGATGTTGTTTTCCTTTCCAAACTTTACCAAATCAGCAAAAAGCTTTTCATTCGCAGAAGCTCCGGTTGGCATATGCGGATAATTAACCCACATAAGTTTTACTTTGCTCAAATCTTTTTGGATCAATTCTTCCAAATTCGGCAACCAGTTTCCTTCAGCATTTAGATCGTAATAAACTGCTTTGGCGCCTACAAGTTCAGTAACCGAAGAATAAGTTGGATATCCGGGATTTGGAATTAATACCTCATCGCCTTCATTTAAAAAAGCCATAGAAATATGGGTGATTCCCTCTTTACTTCCCATAAGCGGAAGGATCTCAGTTTCAGCATCCAGGGAAACCTGGTAATGATTTTGGTAAAATTCAGCAATGGCATTTCTAAAATCTGGCGTGCCTTTATACGGCTGATATTGGTGAGCACCGGTATTTACCAAAGCTGAGTTTAAAGCTGAGATAACCTGTTGCGGTGGCGCCAAATCTGGGCTACCAATACCAAGATTAATAATATCTTTTCCGGCAGCTGCCATTGCACGCACTTCCTTCAATTTTGTAGAAAAATAGTACTCTTTTACGTTGCTCAACCTTTTTGCCTGCTCTATCATTACAAACTGTTTTTGTAGGTTCCTAAAATTGTTAATCGCTCGGTCATTACTTCTAGAATATCCATCGCTTTCTGGAATTCGGAATAATCTTCAAAAGTCACATCGATAAAAAATGAATATTTCCACGGAAATTCTATAATGGGCATACTCTGTATTTTGGTCATATCCAGATTGAAATCCCGTAAAATATTCAATACTGAAACCAGGCTACCACGCCTACTTTCCAATTCAAATTTTAAAGAAGCTTTATCTATTTTATCGCCATTTGGCTCTTTTTTCTTAGTACTGATAATCAAAAAACGAGTCGCATTGCTTTTCTTGGTATGAATACTTTCTGCAAGAATTTCCAGTCCGAATAGTTGTGCCGCTGCTTTACTCGCTACCGCCGCAACTTTTGTACTTCCTTTTTCTGAAATTCTTCGCGCTACTTCGGCCGTATCACTGTCTTCAATTAACTTAATATGTGGGTGTTTTTTAAAGAATTCCTTGCACTGCAAAAGTGCCATAGGGTGCGAATAGACCTTTTTAATATTCTCTATTTTTTGTCCCGGCATAGCCATAAAATTCATATCTATCGGGATATAATGCTCGCCAACCACTTTTAGATTATTCTCATCTATAAGTGCATAATTCGGCAAAATTGATCCGGCGATAGAGTTTTCTATAGCCATCACCCCTTCGGTAGCATCACCGTTTAAAAGGCTTTTAGTAAGTTCAGCAAAAGACATGCACTCTAAAACCTCAACCTCCTGGTGGTAATATTCCTGGGCCACCAAATGGTGAAATGAGCCTTGCACTCCCTGAATTGCGATAATTTTATCCATTAATTTCTAATTAATCTCGATTATCGAGTAAAAAAAAAGTCCCGATGTTTATCGGGACTTTTTTATATAATTTCTTACTTAATTACATAGCATTCCCGTTCCTATCTCTGAAATAGAAATAAAAAAAGTAAAATGCGTTCCAGCTAATTAAGTGATTCATTGTTTCGTTGTTATGGGGCTAAATTAGAATATTATTACCTAAACAAAAACCATTTTTTAGATTTTTTTAAGCTTTCATAAGCTTTTTACAGACTTTATTTTTTTTATAAAGATTCATCGAAAGATTTATAATAGCTTTCAAAATAATCACTTAGTAATTCCGAAATTCCTAACGAGATGACTTTTCTGAAACCCTTTATATCTAAATTTGAACTATTATTGGCGCGTTAAAAATCCTTACTTTTGAAAAAATGCTTGCTATGTCTATTTATGTTGAAGGAATTTCAAAGTTTTATGGTGAACAAAAAGCGCTGGACTCCGTTTCTTTTAAGCTGAACAAAGGAGAGATTGTTGGCTTTTTGGGGCCAAACGGCGCCGGAAAATCCACTTTAATGAAAATCCTTACCGGTTATTTAACTGCTTCGGAAGGAAAAGCGGAAGTAAACGGAATTTCCCTTGAAGACGATTTACATAAAATTCAACAGCAAATTGGGTATTTGCCAGAACACAATCCATTATATACTGAAATGTACGTTCGGGAATATTTGGAATTTAATTCCAGGATCTTTAAAACCGATAAATCCCGAATTGAGCAAGTAATAGAACTCACAGGGCTAAAACCCGAAGCCAATAAAAAAATAGAGCAGCTTTCTAAAGGTTATCGCCAACGTGTTGGTCTTGCCACTGCCCTGCTGCACGATCCCCAGGTTTTGATTTTAGACGAACCTACCACTGGATTGGACCCAAATCAATTGGTGGAAATCAGGAACCTTATTAAAAATATTGGAAAGGAAAAATCTGGAAAAACCATATTTCTTTCTACTCATATTATGCAGGAAGTTGAAGCCGTTTGTGACCGTGTGATTATTATTAATAAAGGAAAGGTAGTTGCCGATAAAAATTTAAAAGATTTAAGGGAAGAAAATGAACAGGTTATTTTAGTGGAATTCGATTACAGGGTGGAGCAAGTGGCCATTCAGAAAATTCCAAACCTAATTTCAGCTAAAAATGTAGGCGGATTTGCCTATGAACTCACGTTCGACACCAAAAAAGATATGCGCCCCGCAGTATTCGATTTCGCCCACGATAATGGATTAAAAACTTTACAGCTAAATCAAAAAACAAAGAATTTAGAAAGCCTGTTCGCGGAACTCACAGCCCCCCAGGCCCCCAAAGGGGGAGTTTAGTTTGTTCTTACCTGCAAAGATTTCTTTTAAAGTTTGAAGTATTTATTTTTCAGGGAATCATTTCCGAAGCGCTGAGAGTTCCCCCTTCGGGGGTTAGGGGGCTTCAAATATTAGTCGGCCGGTGTAGTGTTCTTCAATATCGACCTCTGGTGGCCGGTTTTTTGAAATTATATCTCCAAAACCAAAAATATCACCTTTTAAAGACTGCAGCGGATTGATAATTAATTTGTTGGTTCCTCGATGCAAAATATCGTAATGCTGAACGATCAGCTCTTCGGCTTCCAGCCTGCCGTCACCATTTGCAAAAAACAGATTTACATTTTCGGCGTTTCCGGTTAGGAAATAATTAGAAATATTGTCGTTGGTAATTCTTAGGTTTTCAACTTCAAGATCAAGGATAAAATCTCCATTGGTATGAATATCGGGATCTCGTTCCTGGTTAAAAGACCGCAACCAAAGTTCAGGAAAGTCAAGCGTTCCTAAGCTTTCAATCGCGCTGTCACTGCTATTCTGTAACCAGTTTAAAGTTGGTGTAGTCACATAGATTTTTGTGATCTCGTAATCACGAAAAAGATTACAGGAATTTTCATTTCTCAGTTCAAGTCGGTTATCTACAACTTCAGCATAAACATTTTCTTTAAGGTTCTCCCCGGTTACGATCTCCACTTTATATTCATCGCCCTGTTCAATAAACAATTTTACACGTTCATAAACGATAATTTCTTCAAATGCATCAACGCTAAATTCTTCAGAAATAATTTCTCCGGAAGTCTTTACACAAGTCGGCGCTTCTTCAGAATCACATCCTAAAAAGACAAAAATCAATATCGCTATTCCTAAAACCTGCTTGATGCAATTTTTAATCAAGATCCTGATCCTTTTCACTTAAGTTATACATGGATTTTGCTATACTAAGAGAAGTTTTATCGTATTTTTCATGGCCATAACCATGTCTTTCGTTTAGTTCATAAAATTCTCTGTAAAGATCAAATGGATTCTGAGATTCAGACACCCATTGAACGATAACATCCAGGATTTCATTCATAACAGGTTGAAATGTCATACGCCCATCTGACTTTCTAATACCATTATTATCTGATTTCTTTTTACCCAGATTTAAAAAGATATTTTTTTCGTCATAAATAATATCTCTTGCTTCTTTAAATTCTTGACCCTTAGGCAAAAAGTCCATCAAAAGTCTTCTTATACCTCTGTAATAAATATTATACTTTTCCTCAGGATCTTCAAACTCTTTACCAATAAGTTCCCTCAATTCATCTACTTCCTCAAGATTACCTTTTTCAGTATTTATAGATAACTGTTTACCGACTTTTTCGTTCGCCCTTTGCAGTAATTCCATTCGCTCAATATCCGCTTCGGATAACTTATCTTTTTTCCTTTTTTTGTTATTCTCTTTAGCCATGCTATCCTTTATTTAATTTCTAATATATTTTTAATTCTTTCGCTTGCTACTTTTATACTATCATCATTCCAAGCGATTGGATTTAACTTACCCACTGCATTTTTATAATTTGGATAAAACTCGCGAAACGCTCCGTGATAACTTTTACCGTATAGCTTATTCATGTACCAAGTAAAGAATGTGTACACTAATGACTCATGAATTTCATTTTCATTTGCAAATTTTGAAACTAAAAAAGGGTTATTAATGTACTTTTTGATATACTTGAATTTATCTACAGATAAAAAGTAATCTCTTGCAAAAGAGTCTGCCTTTTCCTCTATAAGAAATAAATCATCGTCTCCTGTTAGATGAAAACTATTCTTCTCAATCAGATCAAAATCAAATAAAACGTGATGCAGTTCATGCATAAGTGTAAACCAGATTGTTGAATATTTTTTATTAAAATCTGTAATTACTACGCAAGGTTTACCGTTTATTATAAATGTCCCACCTCTAACTTGTGTGGTAGAGAAGTAATCTTGAAAGATTACCGTAATTCCAATGTTATATAAAGCTTTACACACAGTAAATAACCCATTCTGAACATCTTGTGAGTAAGGTTTTAATTTTATTATCAAATCTTTTAATTTCCCCCTGTCATATTCATTAGGATTATCAATGATTTTAAAGGTTTGATAAGCTGACTTTACCCAGAAATCTTTCATTTTATCCGAAAAATTTCTTTTAGTTTGGCTGTATAGAGGTTCTTCTAACTGCTGCTCATATTCTTGAATAGACTCGTATCCGAAAAATTCTAAAACTTTTCGTATAAGTTCATCCGTTCCATAATCAGATTCAAAAAAGCCTAATTTCGTTAACATTTTAACATCAAAATTCTTCAACAAGAAAGTGGTCTTTCTGGCGTTATCAATCGAGGTTATATTCTCTTCATTTTGATTTTTTAAAACCGCTTGAACGAATCGATTAATTTCAATATTTAAAAACTCAGCAAGTTTAATAACATGAATTAAATTAGGTTGTTTCGCAGTACCTGAGATAATCTGTTCAAAAACATCCTTATCAATTTTCAGCAGTTTTAGTGCTTTTGTTTTACTTATATTATACTCATTTAATTTCTGCTCAAATTCCCCTCTGACATCAAGGTCTTCGCTGTCAGAGAAAATTGACTTCAATAGATTATCTAAACTTGACTCATTCATAAAAAATAGAATTTACCCTGTAAATATATGTCATATAATTCATATAATAGATAAAAAAGGGTAATTACCCTCAAAAAATATTTAAAAGAAATTATTATTCCACAAGCTTCTAAGGATACAATTCCGCTTGCCCCAAACTACAAACTTCCGCTCAAGCTTGTTTACTCATAAACGATAGCCAATTGAAAATTCTACGGCTTCGGCATTCGCATAATGAGAGCGAACGGTAAGCGATGCCCAAAGATCTTCGGTGATTTTTCTTTGCAAACCAATCCTGTTATATAATTGATCTACAAAATGCTCGTAGGGATAATACGCATAATACCCCAAATGCGTGATTACCGATAATTTATTGAAGTTTAATTGGTGCCCAACAAAAACCCCTACTCTTTTAGAGTCCTCTTCCCCGGTGGTATTTCCGGAAGGAAAAGCTACCGACTGGTAATAAATTCGTTCTTCCATAGCTTTGGAAAAGAAAACTTCAGTTCCTGCCTGCAGAGTACTTTTATGATTAAGCACCTTATCGGCATAACCTGAAAAGGTTAAAAATGGATATTGTTTAGAACCAATAATCCCCATAGTATTTACGCCACTTCGGAACACAAAATTAAAATGAATGGGTTCTGTATATTTTTCTCTTGGCCCTTTTGGAATATAATTGGGCAGATTTTGATGATCTAAAGCATAATTTACTCCCAGGTTAAAGGTGATGGTATTTGTACTGGCATTCGGCGATTTAAAATCGGCGTTGGAATAATGAATCAAAGAAAGCCCGGCCTGTAGTCCCAAACCTTCAAAAATGTTTTCTTTTTTGTAATTCGCCATTAAGTAAGTAGAACTTAGCAAGCGCGAACCGTAGGCATTATTCTTATAATTATCATCTGGATGATATGGATTGGAAGCATACGCCAGGCCCTGCCCTATTCTAAACATTAAATTTCTTTTAAAAAGGTAGAAATTCATATGCGCATAGAGTCCGTAATTTTCACCTAAACTGGGATTTTTCATATCCTGATAGGTAAAAGAAGCGCCAACATCGGGATAATTATAGCGCTTTTCCCAATCTTCAAATCCGAAACTTTTTTTATTAAAACCAAGAATTAAACCTGTTGGATGCCCGGTAATTAAATGGGCAATATCAGGATTATGTTCGGCAATGGTTCCGTAGAAATAACTGGCATCAAAAGAATAATAGTTCTTCCCGAACTCCTGGGCAGAACTATTAAAAATGCTGAAAAGAAAAATAAGGGCGGTAATTTTCTTCATTACCCGCAAATGTAGCCTAATATTTTAAAAAACCGCTTTCGCAATTTTTTGAATATTAGTACTTTTTCCCATTGAATAATAATGCAAAACAGGAACGCCGGCAGCTTTCAGTTCCTTAGATTGTGATATGGCCCATTCAATACCAACTTTCCTTACCTCTTTATTATCTTTACAGGCTTCTACATTTTTAATTAAATCCTCGGGTATATCTATGCTGAAAACCTGTGGTAATAATTGCAAATGCCTCTTAACGGCTATGGGTTTAATACCGGGAATAATGGGAACAGTAATTCCTGCTTCCCTTGCCTGTTCTACAAAATCAAAGTAAGCTTTATTATTAAAAAACATTTGTGTAACCACATAATCTGCGCCTGCATTAATTTTCTCCTTAAGGCGTTTTAGATCTGTTTGTAAAGAAGGAGCTTCCAGGTGTTTCTCAGGATAACCGGCCACGCCAATACAAAAATCGGCATTGTTATTAGATTCAATAACTTCGTTTAAATATTTTCCTTCTCCCAAATCTTTAATTTGGGTTACCAGTTCACTGGCAAAACAATTCCCCCCGTGGGTTGGTTCAAAATAGCGTTGGTGTTTCATAGCATCCCCGCGAAGTGCCATTACATTTTCAATCCCCAAATAGTGACAGTCTACCAGTAAATACTCGGTTTCTTCACGGGTAAACCCTCCACAGAGCACATGCGGAATGGTGTCTACATTATATTTTTGCTTTATTGCAGCACAAATACCAACCGTACCCGGGCGCATACGAGTAATCTTTCTTTCCAGTAAACCATCATCTTTTTTAATGTAAACGTGTTCTTCCCGCGAGGTAGTTACATCTATAAACGGCGGATTAAATTCCATTAGTGGATCTATATTATTATAAAGATCCTGTATACTTCTTCCTTTTTGCGGCGGAACAATTTCAAAAGAAAACAATGTTTCTCCTTTTGCCCGGTTTATATGTTCTGTTACTTTCATAAATACTTCCCAGTTCTTTATCCAATAGGAAAATATTGGTTGGATTATTAATTAATCTAAATTTATTTTTTCCGATTCCTTCCCTTTGGGGAGGCTAGCAAGAGCTCTTAATCTGCAATATTTGGATTAAGCCATTTTTCGGCCTTTTTCAGCGGAATTCCTTTTCTTTCAGCAAAATCTTTCACCTGGTCATCTTTAATTTTTCCCAGGCCAAAATAACGCGCTTCGGGATTGGCAAAATAATATCCGCTTACACTCGCAGCCGGCCACATCGCTAAACTTTCGGTAAGTTCAACTCCAATTCGTTCCTTTACCTTTAAAATTTCCCAAATACTTATTTTCTCTAAATGATCTGGGCAGGCAGGATAACCCGGAGCCGGGCGAATTCCTTTATAAGTTTCTTTTATTAATTCCTGGTTGCTTAAATTCTCTTCGGGCGCGTAGCCCCAGTCTTCCCGTCTTATTTTTTTGTGTAAATATTCAGCAAAAGCTTCTGCGAGACGATCGGCAAGGGCTTTTATCATTATTGAATTATAATCGTCAAAATCTTCCTCAAACTTTTTAGCTAATTCTGCAGTACCAAAACCTGTAGTCACACAAAAACAACCTATATAATCCTGGATTCCGCTTTCCTTTGGCGCAATAAAGTCGGAAAGTGCAAAATTTGGCTTTCCGCCGTGTTTTTTTAATTGCTGCCGAAGCGTTCTGAAAAGCATCTTTTTTTCTTCGGAATTTTCTTCATATTCCACTTCAATATCATCATCATTAACCGTATTCGCCGGAAATAATCCGTAGACAGCTTTCGCTTTTAGTAACTTTTCATCCAGAATTCTTTTCAGTAAAACTTTTGCATCTTTGAACAAAGAAGTTGCCTGTTCCCCCACCACTTTATCGGTTAAAATATCCGGATAACGCCCGTGGAGATCCCAGCTTCTAAAAAATGGGCTCCAGTCTATAAAAGCTTCCAGTTCCTTTAAATCGAAATTATCTATTTGCTGAATTCCCGATTTGTTCGGTTTTGTAATTTGAGTGGTTTTCCAGTCTATGGAATACTTATTTTTTCGCGCCTCTTCAATTGAAAGAAAAGATTTCACTTTACTTCTTTTCTTAAAATTAAGCCTGAATTTATCATATTCGGCTTTAAGATCGCTCATATATTTAGTGCGCGTTTCTTCCTTTAAAAGATCGCCAATTACCGTGACTGCACGCGATGCATCGTTCACATGAGCCACCGCATTTTTATACTGCGGGTCTATTTTTACCGCCGTATGCGCTTTTGAAGTTGTGGCGCCACCAATAAGTAAAGGCACGTCAAAATTCTGGCGTTCCATTTCCTTGGCTAAAAAAACCATTTCGTCTAAAGAAGGTGTTATTAATCCGCTGAGACCAATGGCATCAACACCTTCAGCTTTTGCAGTTTCTATAATTTTTTCCGGAGGCACCATTACGCCCAGGTCAATAATTTCGTAATTATTACAGCCCAAAACCACACTTACAATATTCTTCCCAATATCGTGCACATCTCCTTTAACCGTAGCCATAAGAACTTTTCCAGCCGAGGAGCGCTTACTGGACTTATCTGCTTCAATATAAGGAAGAAGGTAGGCCACTGCTTTCTTCATTACCCTGGCCGATTTTACTACCTGCGGAAGAAACATTTTTCCGCTTCCAAAGAGATCGCCTACCACATTCATTCCAATCATTAAATGACCTTCAATTACTTCAATAGGTTTGTCAGCTTCCTGGCGGGCCTGTTCTATATCCTCTAAAATATAAGCGTCAATTCCTTTAACCAAAGCGTGGGTAATCCTGTCCTGAAGCGGATTTTCCCTCCAGGAAAGGTCTACTTTGCTTGCCTTTTTAGAACCCACTACGGTTTCAGCAAATTCAAGCAAGCGCTCTGTGGCATCTTCTCTTCTGTCAAGAATTACATCTTCTACGTGTTCTAAAAGATCTTTGGGAATATTATCATACACTTCCAGAAGTGCGGGGTTTACGATCCCGATATTCATTCCCGCTTTAATCGCATAATATAAAAACACCGAATGCATCGCTTCCCGCACCGGATTATTTCCGCGGAAAGAAAATGAAACATTACTCACACCACCACTAATACTGCAATGCGGAAGATTTTCTTTTACCCAACGGGTTCCTTCAATAAAATCTATGGCATTGCGTTTATGCTCGTCCATCCCCGTACCTACCGGGAAAATATTCAGGTCAAAAATGATGTCTTCTGGTGGTAGTTTTACTGTATTAACCAGGATATCATAAGAACGCTTTGCTATTTCAATTCTACGTTCAAAATTATCGGCCTGCCCAACTTCGTCAAAAGCCATAACGATTACCGCAGCACCGTAACGCTTTATTTTTTTAGCGTGTTCTATAAATTCTGCTTCGCCTTCTTTAAGGCTTATAGAATTCACAACACATTTCCCCTGCACCACCTGTAAACCGGCTTCTATAATTTCCCATTTAGAACTATCTATCATGATGGGTACACGGGCAATATCGGGCTCGGCAACAATAAGGTTAAGGAATTTTACCATCGCCTCTTTGCCTTCAATAAGACCATCGTCCATATTAATATCGATGATCTGGGCACCACCGTCTACCTGATCTCTTGCTACTTCCAGGGCTTCCTCAAAATTCTCCTCTTTAATTAGGCGAAGGAATTTTTTGGAACCGGCTACATTAGTCCTTTCCCCAACATTTACAAAATTGCTATCGGGGGTAATTATAAGCGGTTCGAGACCAGATAATTTTAAAGGCCTAATCTCTTGTTGTTCTTTTTCCGGGGAAATTTCTTCCTGTATATTTTCTTGATTCACTGTTTCTATCATAACGCGGTGGAAAATTCAGGTTTCACTATTTTTCTTGGATTATAATCTTTGGCAATTTCAGCAATAGCGCTAATATGCTCTGGTGTGGTACCACAGCAACCACCAAGAATATTCACCAAACCCTTTTCTAAATATTCCCTAATCTGTCTTGCCATTTCTTCAGCATCCTGGTCGTATTCTCCAAAAGCATTTGGCAACCCTGCATTAGGATAAGCTGACACACCACAACTTGCAAAACGGTTTAAAACCTCGAGGTGCGGTGTTAGTTGTTTAGCACCCAAAGCACAGTTAAAACCAACACTTAACAGGGGAATATGCGATACCGAAATAAGAAAAGCTTCCGCGGTTTGCCCCGAAAGCGTTCTCCCGGAAGCATCGGTAATCGTTCCACTTACCATTATGGGAATATCTAGCTGTAATTCTTCTTTAAGTTCATCAATGGCAAAAAGCGCGGCTTTAGCGTTTAGGGTATCAAAAACAGTTTCTACCAGAAGAATATCCACGCCGCCTTTTATTAAAGCGCTGGCTTGTTGCTTATAAGCTACCCGCAATTCTTCAAAGGAAATTGCACGAAATCCGGGATCGTTAACATCGGGGCTCATACTGGCGGTTTTATTGGTGGGCCCAATCGCGCCGGCCACAAACCGAGGTTTTTCCGGATTTTCTTCAGTCATTTTTACGGCGACTTCTTTGGCAATCCTGGCCGACTCATAATTGAGCTCATCTACCAGTTCTTCCATTTTATAATCGGCCATAGCGATGGTGGTTGCAGAAAAGGTGTTGGTTTCTACAATATCGGCACCGGCTTCAAAATATTTGCGGTGTATTGTTGCGATTGCTTCAGGCTGGGTAATGGATAACAGGTCGTTATTTCCCTGTACGGAAACCGGCCAATCTGCAAAACGTTTTCCACGGAAGTCTTCTTCAGAAAATTTATAATCCTGAAGCATCGTGCCCATGGCACCGTCTAAAATGAGTATATTTTTTTGAAGTTGTTCTTCTAATTTTGACATATAATTTTATCTAAAATCACTATCAAAAAAAGAAGCGGGAAAGAATTCTTTCTTGTTATCTATCTGCGCCAAAGAAGCGAAGTAGAATGTAGCACCTTCTCCCATTACAGGAGGGTTGCCAAGGTTTCAACGGGTCTATTCCCTCAACCTTTCTTGATAACGATGTTATAAACAATGAACTTGAACCAGCAAATATACGGCACAGCCATTTAAATGCAAGGGCTAAGAGTAATTTTTATGGATAATGTATTTTATATGATTTACTGAATTATATTTTTAATAAAACAAAAAAAAGAAGGGAGAAAAATTAAAGATTACTTCCAAATACTGCTTTAATTTCCAAAGTTTCTATTGACTTAAAAAGCCGAATTACCAAACTTCTTAATTTCAATAGAATCAGTGGTATTTAATTGGTTTAGAAAATATTTCAGCTCTTCTTTCTTCTGTTTATTCTGAAGAATTATTTCGTAATTATATTTTTCACCTGAAAGCGTAGTAAAATAAATATGATTTTTATTTCCGTATAAAGTATACTTCCAGAAACTGGCGTAACCTCCATATTTAAATCCAATTTCCCGTAAATCGGAAATTAAAAATTCCTTTTTGGAATTGGCTAAATCTATTTTAACCCTGGTTTCATCTATCTCCATATCTCCAAGATATTTGGGTTTAACAAACGACTGACTTAAAGCTCCGAACATTCCCAGCATAAAAGCAAAACTACCGGTAAGCCGAAGCCACTTTTCCTCTACCTCGAAAATCGATGTGAGCGCACTACCTCCCAGAAGGAGAATAATAAAAACAATCCTTAAAAACACCGAAGGCTTCCAGGTTTTAACTATCCTGGTTTCAAAAGAGTTCATTAATTGATAAGCTCGCCATTTAAAGTGATCGCATAATTGATTTCAGCTGCTTTTTCCAGCATTTTAGAAACCGAACAATATTTTTCCATAGAAAGATCTACGGCACGTTTGGCTTTCGCCGCAGGCACATCTCCTTTTAAAAGAAAATTAAGCTGAATTTTCTTAAAAACATTAGGCACTGCGCCATCTTCTCTAAAGCCTTCAACTTCCACCTGGAGATCTTCCAGTTCCAGATGTTGCTTTTTTAGAATCATTACGATATCAATACTGCTACAACCGGCAATGGCTCGCAGTAATAAATCCATTGGGCTGGCTCCCTTTGGTTCGGCATCGGTTTTATTATCTAAATGAACAATGTCTCCACGCTCGTTTACGGTTTCAAAATGATAATCTTTATTAAGTCTTTTAAGGTTGATCTTCATAATAAATCTTGTTTTAAACAAATTTAGCTAAAGCTTATTAAAAAACCTCAAAGTTCTAAAGCTTATACCGGGTTAGGGTTTTCCGTAAACGATATTAACAAATTTTTAATAGATTTACAGGGAAGCTTGGAAATGAATCTGATTTTATCCTAGTAATTTACGTGTGATTGTAAAAATAGGAATACAAGGATTTGACAACAATTTATTAATGAAATATTCTGTAAATCATAGTGAAATTAAAGAAGGATCTGAATCACTCGTTAAAGCTTTAATCAGGCTATATGAGGTTAATAGATTATTTGATCAATATAAGCATTTAAACACTGAAAAAGTTGAAATGGTCATCTACAAAACTGCAACATATGGATGGTATGTAGATGATTTCTCAAAAAACAGTGAATTAAAAATAAACACTTGCCTTAAACATATCTATAATAATCTTCCCGAAAAACTTGATCTTTATTTTTCAGATTATTACAGAGGTAAAATTGATGAGATTAGAAAAATGTTAACTGAGAAATATTCAAACAGAAAACAAATTTTAAATGAAGCTTTTGATGCTCATAATAAAGGACTTTACCACGCTTCTATTTGTATATTATTAACTCAAATTGATGGAATTTGTAATGATGTTTTAGATGCTAAATTTTTTATAAATAAGAATTACTTGCCACAGATTAAAGAAAAATTAGAGAGTAAAAATCTAAAATATTCAGACTTTATATTATCTCCTATAATTAAAAAAGCAAGTATTGATAGTTGGGAAAAGGAAATTGAAAAATTCCCAATTCGATTAAACCGTCATGAAATTTTACACGGTGTTGATATTCAATATGGAAATGAAACTAATTCATTAAAAGTAATTTCAATGATTTCCTATATAGATTTTGTATTATCCCATTATAGTTCGAACTAAATAAACAATTGCCAAGTCGTTTCATCGCAAATAACCCTTTTTGCCGAAAAAGTGTAATTTTAGAAACCAGGAAAGAAAGCATTAATCCGACAAGCCCGTCTCCCTATTTCCGCTACTTTTCCATAACCAATATCAATGAAAACACTATATCTATTTACCGCACTAATATTTACATTTTTAAATTCTACAGCCCAGGAATTAAATTGTGAAGACTTTAGAAATGGAAACTTTATTATGCCGGCAGAAGATGGATTTTCAAGTGTCCGGATCGAAAGAAACGGGAATTATCAAATTGAAATACCTTTAAATGAAGAAGGCTTACCAGACAAAAACAAGAAAGCAGAATTTATCAACCTCAAGTGGATTAATGATTGTTCTTACATTGGAAAATATGATGGAACTAAAATGGAATTAACAGAATTTCAACATTTCGTAAATAGCAATGGTGGAATTAAAGTAAAAATGAAAAAGATAGAAGATGGATGTTTCTATTTCCTTTCAACTTTAAGCATTGAAGGAGAGGAACAAAGGCTAGATGGTAGAATGTGTATTGAATAAACTTGAAATGAAAAGACTCCAAATCATATTAATTGCTTTAATAATTTTAAGCTCTTGCAAAGAAGAAAATAGAAAAATTTAACCTCAGGAAAAATAAAGATTTACGGAATAGATAATGCAAACAAGAGATTATAAAATTTTCTATTCCAGAGAAAATTTACATAAATTTAATATTAAGGGTGGAATAGAATATGATAGGGGCTCTCGGCAAAAAATAGAAGACTTAAAATAAGGAATGACGAAATGCTTCAACCACCCCGGCCTATAGGCCACCCCTCCTTAAAAGGAGGGGAGCTTAATAAGCTTTAAAAATCATTGTATTTTATTCTAATTAATTCCCCCTTCGGAGCCAGGTGCTTACACGCCAATACTCTGTACCACTTCTTTTTTGGCTTCTTTTTTACTACCGTCAAATCCGGTCACGCCGCCAACGGTGGTGTATTTAAGTACATATTTTTTATCAGGGAAAATTCGCTGGTAAGCACTTTGACACATAATCGCGGCTTCGTGAAAACCGGAAAGGATCAGTTTTAATTTTCCTTTATAGGTGTTTACATCACCAATAGCATAAACGCCGGGAATATTGGTTTGATAATCGTAAGAATTATCAACTTTAATCGCGTTTTTCTCTATTTCCAGTCCCCAGCTTCCAATCGGGCCCAGTTTTGGAGACAATCCGAAAAGTGGAATAAAATCATCCACATCTTTAAATTCCTCTCCGCGGGCTTCATCTTTATGCCTAATTACCACCTGTTCCAATTGATCTTCACCTCTAAGGCCAACAACTTCAGCATTGGTAATCATTTCAATCTTACCGAGTTTAGCCAATTCTGAAACCCTTTCCACAGAATCCAATGCGCCACGGAACTCTGCTCTACGGTGCACCAGGGCAACTTCCGCAGCAACATCGGCCAGGTAAATGGCCCAGTCTAATGCAGAATCCCCTCCACCGGCAATCACTACTTTTTTATCGCGGTAAACTTCCGGATCTTTAATAAAATAAGAAACGCCTTTATCTTCAAAATCGGTAATATTAGCGATTGGGGGTTTTCTTGGCTCAAAAGAACCTAATCCACCCGCAATTGCTACTACCGGCGCGTGGTGTTTTGTGCCTTTATTGGTAGTTACTATAAAAGTACCGTCGTCCAGTTTTTCCAAAGTTTCGGCGCGTTCTCCCAAAGTGAAGCCTGGTTCAAAAGGTTTTATTTGTTCCATTAGATTTCCAACCAAATCTCCCGCTAAAATTTCAGGAAATGCCGGAATATCATAAATTGGTTTTTTAGGATAAATCTCAGAACATTGCCCGCCGGGTTGTGGCAGCGCGTCTATTAAATGCGTTTTTAGTTTTAATAATCCCGCTTCAAAAACGGTAAACAAACCGGTTGGGCCAGCCCCAATTATCAGGATATCTGTTTTAATCATCACTCTTGTTTTTAACTTTTAAAGATTCGGTTATAGAATTCATTTGATCAACTTTCGCCTCAAAATCACCTTTTATATTACTTCGGTATTCATTTAAATTTTCTACCATCTGGTTTACATTTTCGGGAATTACTTCTTCAAAAAATTGCCGTAAACGTTTTGCCGCGGTAGGCGATTTACCGTTGGTGGAAATCGCGATTTTTACGTGGCCTTTATTTACAATGCCGCCCATATAGAAATCGCAGAGTTCGGGCGTATCGGCTATATTAGCCAGTAAATAACGTTTTTTGGCATGTTTGTAAACTCGTTTATTCAATTTTGCATCGTTCGTAGCCGCAATTACAAAATGACGGTTTTTAAGGTATTTTCTTCTATACCTGCCTTTTGTTAATTTTGCGCCGTGTTTTTTTGCCAGTTCTTCTGTTTCCGGTAAAAACCATTTTGCGACCACTTCCACCTTAGCATTAGGACTCGATTTAAACAGGAAATGCAATTTTTCGTGTCCCACCTGTCCGCCGCCAACGACCAGAATATTCAGCTTATTGACCTTTAAAAAGACCGGGTATAATTCGTTTCTTTCTTCCATAGGCCCCCTAGCCCCCAATGGGGGAATTTTTAAATTCAAACTCCTTGACGTTTTCAAAAACTGCTTTAAGCTGTCCGCTTTCTTTTACTACTTCGCCAATCACGATAATTGCCGGGGCGGTAAGTTGTTTTTCGGCAACTACTTTTTCTATACTTATAATGGTCCCAAAACCAGATTTTTCATTATCGGTAGTTCCATTTTGAATAATCCCCACCGGAGTATCTTCTTTGCCGTAGTAGCTAAAAATGTTCACGATTTCAGCGAGTTTCGCCATTCCCATCAGTATCACCACCGTAGCGGTAGATTGTGCGGCCAGCCGAACATCTTCTGAAAGTTTCTTTTGAGTTGTGGTTCCTGTTATAACCCAAAAACTCTCGGAAGTTCCCCGTTGGGTTAGCGGAATTCCAACATTGGCTGGTACCGCAATAGAAGAAGTAATCCCGGAAACAACTGCAGTTTCCAAACCTTTACTTTTAGCGTAATTGATTTCTTCAGATCCCCTTCCGAAAATAAAAGGATCTCCTCCTTTTAACCGAACCACGTGACCTCTTTCCAGGGCATATTTTACAATAAGCTCATTTATTTCGTCCTGAGAATATCTATGTTTATCTTTTCGTTTGCCAACAAAAATATGTTCAGCCTGCGGTGCATATTCCAAAAGATCACGGTTTATAAGCGCATCAAAAAGCACTACTTTCGCATCTTTTAAAGTATTTAAAGCCTTTAGGGTGATTAGTTCCGGATCTCCCGGCCCGGCACCAACCACACTTAATTTTGGTGAATTATACATTTTGTACCTCCTTTGTTCTAAATGCATCCACTCTTTTTAAAAACAAATGCGCGTCTTCTAAATATTTATTGGCAAAAGCTTCGGTTGGCTCGTGCTCGTTCATTTGATAAGCGAATTCTTTGAAGGAAGTCGATAATTCAATTTTACCGGTGTCTACAAAAAGCTCATCAAACTGAGAAATAATTCCCGCCTGGGTATTGGTTTTTACATCCTCAGCAAGTAATAAAGCCTTAGCAGAATTTACGATTGAGGTATAGGAATGATAAATACTATCGGCCCAGGCTTTTCTTTCCAGTGCACTTTTTGCGTTATCAATTTTCTCTTCACTTTCAAATAAAAGTGTTGCGATAAGGTCTATAACCACGCCGGCACATTCGCCTACTCCTACTGCTTTTATATAAGGTTCTTCGTGGCCCCAATCTACAAATTCGTTTTCTGTTAGGTTTGAAGTATCGGCCAGTTCTTTTAATAAATCATAGAAATAAGTTTTGCCCTGCCTGTCATAATATTCCGCAAATTTTTCTTCGGAATTGGCATTTGCTTCAAAGTCGTTTAGCAAGAATCGCAAAGCTTCTGGCCCGCGTTTACTGGGCACTTTCACCACCTTATCAGCAAAACGGCCCTGGCCGTCCCCAAGGGTTCCGCCACCAAGTAAAACCTGAAGTGCCGGTGCCACGGTTTTGCCAACTTTAACCGACATTCCCTGGAAACCGATCTCCGCCATATTATGCTGCCCGCAGGCATTCATACAACCGCTTATTTTTATAGTGATATCTTTTCCGTTTATAAACTGCGGATACTCTTCTTTTAAAACATCTTCCAGTACATCGGCAATTCCCGTACTACTGGCAATCCCCAGGTTACAGGTATCGGTACCGGGGCAGGCCGTGATGTCTACGGTTTTATCGTAACCGGTATCAGCATAGCCCAGTTTTTTTAATTCTGAATAGAAAAATGGCAAAAATTCTTCCCGAACGTGACGAATTAAAATATCCTGTCTTAAACTCAGTCTGATCTCATTTCCGGCGTATTTCTTTACCAAATCGGCAAGTTTTCTTGCGCCACCGGTATAAAAATCCCCTAACGGAACCCTGATTCCAACCGCAAATAAGCCTTCCTGTTTCTGCGGAAGAACATTGGTGTTTTTCCAGGTTTCAAAATCCTTCTTATCTTCAATTGTTACTGCAGGCACCTCAACATCCTGAAGCGGCGGTGCAGTTTCAAATTTTTCAACTTCAAATTTAGGATGGTTTTTTGAAAGCGCCGTGTTTTGTTCGGCTACAAGTTCCATAAAAGCCTCTTTTCCTATATCTTTTACAAGAAATTTCATCCTTGCTTTTAATCGTTTTGCACGTTCGCCGTACCGATCAAAAACCCGAAGTACACCCTCAATTAAAGGAAGGGTTTCTTCCACAGGAAGAAAATCATAGAGTTCATCGGCGTGTCTTGGTTGAGAACCGAGCCCGCCGCCTAGCATCACTTTAAATCCGCGTTTTCCGTCTTTCAACTTGGCGATAAAACCAAGATCATGAATGTAACTCAGCGCAGTATCTTCATCTGAAGAAGAGAAAGAAATTTTAAATTTTCTTCCCATTTCCTGGCAAATTGGATTCCGAAGGAAAAACTGAAAAGTCCCATGTGCGTATGGAGAAACATCAAAAGGTTCGTTTACATCAATTCCCGCGGTTGGCGAAGCGGTTACGTTTCTTACCGTGTTTCCGCAGGCTTCACGCAAAGTGATATCATCTCTTTCCAGCTGCGCCCAAAGCTCCGGTGTTCTGTCTAAACTCACGTGGTGAATCTGGATATCCTGGCGCGTAGTGATATGCAAACGGCCTTTGGAATATTCATCAGAAACATCCGCTATTCTGTGCAGCTGTTCTGAAGTTACTTTTCCAAATGGCAGTTTTATTCGAACCATTTGTACTCCCGCCTGTCGTTGCCCGTATACCCCACGCGCTAAACGAAGGCTTCGGAATTTCTCTTCATCTGCTTTTCCCTCACGAAACAACCTGATTTTCTTTTCTAAATCAAGAATATCCTGCTCTACGATTGGGTTTTCTATTTCGGTTCTAAAACTTTGCATTATCGATAATTTTTAAATTGAAACCTGAAAAACAGGTATTAATAAAAAAGTCCTTTTTTGATTTTTCATTTAAAAGGACTTCCTATATTTTTTTATAAAAAGTTTCCTTTAAGTGCAGCGAATACACATTTTTGAACGGTACATCTCGGTATAACTCTGCTCTTTTTTCATTGGGATTCATTAAGCGTGGAGGCCACATTCACGGTTTTCTAAAACTTTGGTGGGATCAAAATATTTAAATTCGTTTGGCAGTTCATGTTTTTCTAAATAGGCATCCAGTTTTTCGTCACTCCAGTGGTAAAACGGACTCACTTTTAAAATTCCGTCTTTGCTATAGCTTAAAATATCTATACTATCTCTAAAACTGGTTTGGCCCTTTCTAAGATTTGTAAACCAAACATCCGGATTTTGCTGGCGCATAGCGCGTAAAAAAGGTTCCAGTTTTACCTGTCTGGTAAATTCTTCGTGTTGCGGATTATTAATATCGGGGATTCCTCCAAACAGTGCATCACGATAAGCAGCGGTTTGCTTTGGGGTGTAAAGCTTAACATTAAGTGACAACTGGTCTATCACCTGCTTTGCGTGCTTATAAGTTTGAGGAGTATTGTAACCGGTATCGCACCAAATTACTTTTATTACCGGATCTATCTCTGAAACTGCGTGTAAAATTGCAGCTTCATAAGGTCTAAAATTAGTGGTAATCACCGGCCTGGCCGAGTTGGATACTACCCACTGTACAATCTCAGCCGGCGTAATTCCTTTAAACTGCTGGTTGAGGATTTTTAATTCTTTTTCGCTGTACCGTTTCATCTTTTACAAATTTTTTGGCCCTGCCCGAGCCTAACTATACTTTATATACTTTCTGAAATATATTTTATTCCTTACCAAAACTTATCATATTCCAAAGCCGCTCGTGGCCAAAATACAGGATCATTTTAGTGACCAATTCTACCGACCCAATGGCCAGTGCAGTTTCAATTTCTCCTGTTAGAACCCACGAAATAACTATGGTATCTACGGTTCCTACAATTCTCCAACTCACTGTTTTTAAAATACTGCGTAAGGGTTTTTCTGAAGTCCTGTCTTTTTTATAAGTGGTTTTAGATTTTGCCTGATCCAGTATCATACTCTCTTCGTTTAAATTCTATTAACCTATCGGATTAGTAGGTTATAAAACAAAAGTAACTTTGTTTTTTTATCAGACCAACTATTAAAGGCCTAAATTTCAGTATTTAACATTTAATTTTTGAATTCTTATTTTTTCGCAGAAATATCAGCTAAAGTGTTATCGCCCAGCACTTTTAATGTGCTATCCCTAACCTGGATCATTAAACTATGAACAGAACAGGCTTCTTCACTGGGGCAATCGTCGCACTTTTCGTAATAATTTAGGCTCACACAGGGCACCATCGCTATAGGACCTTCCAGTACTCTAATTACCGAAGTCATTCGGATATCTTCCGGTTCTTTTATTAAATAATAGCCGCCGCCTTTGCCTTTTTTAGACCCCAAAAATCCCGATTTTCGCAATTCCAGAAGTATGCTTTCAAGGAATTTTTGCGAGATATTTTCACTTTTTGAGATTTCAGAAGTTTGCACCGGTTTTCTATCCCCTTTTTTTGCGATAAACGCCAGGGCTTTAATACCGTATTTAGTCTTTTTAGAAAGCATACTGCGAATATACTTAAATATTGACTTTTTCGCATTTATTATTGAATTCTCTACGGAAAAATCAAAAAGCTCTATGTCTGCTGAAATTACCATAACTAAATTGAATTTAGAGCCTGTTTTAAATCTGCTATTACATCATCTGCATGTTCCAATCCTACTGAAACTCTTACCAATCCTGGCTTTATCCCGGCTTCTAACCTGTCTTCTTCACTTAATTTACTATGTGTTGTAGATGCTGGATGCGTAACAATACTGCGTGTATCGCCAAGATTTGCCGATCTTGAACAAAGTTTTATAGCATCTATAAACTTTCTACCCGCTTCAATCCCTCCTTTAATCTCAAATGAAACAATATTCCCACCTTTTTTCATCTGTTTTTTAGCAATTTCATATTGCGGATGCGACTTTAAAAAAGGGTATTTCACATTTTCAGCATTGGCTTCGGTTTCCAGGAATAGAGCAACTTTTTCTGCGTTTTCACAATGTTTATCTAAACGTACCGCTAAAGTTTCCAAACTTTTAGAAAGTACCCAGGCGTTAAAAGGCGACAAAGCCGGTCCCGTATTTCTTGAGAACAGGTATATTTCCCTTATTAAATCGGCATTTCCTACTGTTACACCACCCAAAACGCGGCCCTGACCGTCTATTAATTTTGTAGCCGAATGTATTACCAAATGCGCCCCGAATTTTATAGGATTCTGAAGCCAGGGCGTGGCAAAACAATTATCTATAATTAATATAAGATTGTGCTTTTTAGCTATTTCACCCAAAACTTCTAAATCCAATACATCTACACCTGGATTAGTAGGTGTTTCAGCAAAAATAATTTTGGTTTCGGGCTTTATTAAACTTTCAATTTTATCAACTTCATTCACATTAAAATAGGAATGTGAAATATTCCATTTTGGAAAAAACTTGGTAAACAAACTATGCGTAGAACCAAAAACCGATCTTGCCGAAATAATATGATCTCCACTATTTAAAAGAGCCGCCAAACTTGAAAAAACAGCACTCATTCCCGTTGCAAAAGCAAAACCTGCCTCTGCCCCTTCCATCTTCGCTATTTTCTCAGTAAATTCTGAAGTATTGGGATTGGTAAATCGACTGTAAATATTGCGTTCCTTTTCTTCAGAAAATGAAGCTCTCATATCTTCGGCATCATCAAAAACATAACTGGACGTTAGGTACAGGGGCGTAGAATGCTCCTGGAACTGTGTACGTTCGTTTTGTGTTCTAATGGCTTCGGTTTCAAAATGCATAATTGTTGGTTTTGTTGGATTTTTAATTAAGTCTTTGCGATAATCTAAGCACATCGCTAACTACACCGCGAGCGGTTACCGCTGCTCCTGCGCCGGCTCCCTGGATTACCAGTGGCTGGTCGCCATAAGACTCGGTATAAATTTCAAAAATATTATCGGCGCCTTTAATTTGACCCAGAGCGGTACTTTTTGGTTCAGAAATAAGTTTTGCCTCCAGGTTGGCGCTCTCTACTTCAATTTCCCCAATGTATCGTAGCACATGATCTTTGTTTTGTTCCTTTTTATGCTGAAAAAATATTTCATCCAGCTCCCCTATTCTTCGCTGAAATTCTTCTGCGGAAGTTTGTCCGTTTAATTTTTCGGGAATTAAAGATTGAATTTTAATCTCCTGAAATTCTTTTTCTAACTGAAGCTCACGAGCCAGAATCAATAATTTTCTTCCCACATCATTTCCTGAAAGATCTTCGCGGGCATCAGGCTCGGTATATCCCAATCTTCCGGCTTTTCGCAATACATCAGAAAACTTCTCTTTATTTTCAGAATAAGTATTAAAAATGAAGCTCAGCGAACCGGAAAAGACCCCTCGAATTTTGGTAACCTTTTCTCCCGCCTGGTGCAAGCCCTGTACGGTTTGTACAATTGGCAATCCTGCGCCCACATTGGTTTCATAATAAAAATACTTGCCGTGGTAATCTAATTCTTTTCGTAATTTGTTGTAGAAATCGGCAGAAAGTGTGTTCGCAACTTTATTGGCGGCTACCAGGTTAAAGCCATTTTGTATTAACCGAATATAAATTTCAACAAATTCCTTGCTGGCCGTGGCATCTATTGCTATAAGATGTTCCAGGTCATTTTCTTTGGTGAAATCCAGGATATCTTCCAGTTTGTACTTTTCGGAAGATTTTTTAAAATCTTTTTTCCAGTTTTCTGAAATACCTTCAGCATTAAAAAGCGCTTTTTTTGAATTGGCAATCACAGGAATATTTACAGAAACCCCCGAATGCTTTTCCCATTGTTTTTTTGCGTCGAGTAATTGCTGAATTAAGGTACTTCCTACATTACCTATTCCAAACAAGATGATGTTCACTTTTTTCATTTTTTATATTGTTGGTTTTAAATACGGGTTTTAAAAATCTGGACAGTTGCGAGGCTTCTATTAAAAAAGCATCGTGCCCGTGAATTGATCTTATTTCGTGAATACTTACATTATTTTTAATCAGGGAAAGGTTTACATAAGTTTCCCAATTCTCATCGGCCAGGAAAAACCAGTCAGAATTCACTGTTACAATATGAATATTTCCCTCAATTTTCTTTGCGACTTCCAGGTAATTACCGCTGCCTTTGCTAATGTCTATAGTAGTTAGCAAGTGGTTCATAAATTTATAGGAAGCGAGTTGAAAACGTTCTTCCAGTTTAACACCATGATATTGCAACCAGCCTTCTACTTTATAGCAAGGTTTTATTTCTTCTTTTGTTCTGTTAAATTTCTTACTTAAAGATTGCGGAGTACGATAAAAGGTCATTGCATGCATTCTTGCATCTTTCACCGGCTCTTTAGAGTTATTAAGAATTTGCTCCTGCACTTTACAGTTTGCCAAAACCCAATCTGTGGCTTTATAATCTGTGGCAATAGGAATAATATTTTCAGCTAGATCAGGTTTTAAAGCGGCCAGTTCCCAGGCGAGTGCGCCGCCTATTGAGCCTCCAATTATGGCAAAAAGTTTCTCAATTTTTAATTGCTGAAGTGCTAAAACCTGGATTCTTGCAATATCTCTAAGCGTAAATTCTTTATAATTTTCAATTAAATGTTCTTTTTTTCCGTTGAAACCATTACCCGGAATATTAAAAGCCAGAATGCTGAATTTTTCGGTATCAATACATTTTTGAGGCCCCACAATTTTGGTCCACCAGCCAAGCTTTCCCGTAATTTGAGAGTTACCCGTAAGCGCATGATTTATTAAAACCACCGGCGCCGTTTCTGGGTTTTTCCCAAATTGCTGAAAGCTCAAATAAATATCCTGAACCGTTCCCGCGGAATTTTCAAAATCTTTTAAACAGAGTTCCTGAAGCATTTTTTTCGTTTTTTGATTTAGAAAGAGCAAAAGGAAAAAGACTTAACCTGGCTGCTTTTTCCTTTGCCTTTCCACCAACAATAAATTATACCAGAGCTTTTTTCTCAATTTTAGCAAAAGCTTCTTTTAAATCTGTTTTTAAATCTTCAACATCTTCCAGCCCAACCGATATACGAATAAGGTCTTGTGTAACTCCAGCAGTAGCCTGTTGTTTTTCGTCCAGTTGCTGGTGTGTAGTACTTGCCGGATGAATAATTAGTGATTTCGTATCTCCAATATTGGCAACGAGGGAGAAAAGTTTGGTTTCATCGGCTACAACTTTAGCCGATTCAAAGCCTCCTTCAACTCCAAAAGTCACTACGCCGCTTTGCCCTTTAGAAAGATACTCTTTAGCGAGTTTATTGTATTTACTGCTCTCCAGCCCAGGGTAGTTTACCCATTTTACTTCTTTTTGCTGCTCCAGCCAGGTGGCCAGTTCCAAAGCATTTTGACTATGCTGCTTTATCCTTATTTCAAGAGTTTCTAAACCCTGTAAAATCTGAAAAGCATTGTACGGACTTAAAGCCGCGCCGTGATCTCGAAGCCCTTCAATTCTCACTTTTGCAATAAATGCGGCTTCTTTTAAGGCTTCGTGGTAAACTAGCCCGTGATAACCCGGTGAAGGTTCAGTGAATTCGGGGAATTTCCCATTTGCCCAGTTAAAATTACCGGCGTCTATAATGGCACCTCCAAGTGAAGTTCCGTTACCGCTAATATATTTGGTAAGCGATTCAATTACAATATCGGCGCCGTGCTCTATAGGTTTTAGCAAAGAAGGTGTAGCCACGGTATTATCTACTATAAATGGAACCTTGAGCGCGTTGGCTTCAGCAGAAATTGCTTTAAGGTCCAGAACATCAAGCTTCGGGTTTCCAAGCGATTCTACAAAAATGGCACGCGTGTTTTCTTTTGCAGCCTTTTTAAAATTTTCTGGATATTCAGGGTCTACAAAGGTGGTTGTAATTCCAAATCTTGGTAAAGTTACACTTAGTAGATTATAAGTTCCTCCATATAAACTACTGGATGCTACAATATGATCTCCAGATTTTAAAAGCGTTAAAAGCGTGGTATTAATTGCAGCTGTGCCTGAAGCTGTAACTACAGCTGCTATCCCGCCTTCCAGTGCTGCAAGACGTTGTTCTAAAATATCGTTAGTAGGATTATTTAATCGGGTGTAGATATAACCGGGTTCTGCCAGGGAAAAGAGATTGGCAGCGTGATCTGAATTATTAAAAACATAAGAAGTTGTTTGGTAAATTGGTACTGCCCTTGTTCCTCCGTTTTTTTTTGTATCGTGACCTGCGTGTAATGCGTTTGTTGAAAATTTTTGAGTACTCATAATTTCTAATTTTTTAAAGTTTTGCTTCTATTTTGAAAGCTTAATTATGTTTTTGTTATGGATTTCCGCCTTCACGGAAATGACGGTGTTTTAAATAAAAAAGTCCCCTTAAGTAGCTATTACCAAGGGGACCTTTTAATTGAACTCTAAACAAACTAAGTTACATTCGGTTTTGGCAATAGCAATTCATGTGTTGCATACACATACACATCATCATAATGCGCATCATCATTTTATTTATTGCCTTAATCATCATATTTGTTTTTGTAATTCCCATACCGATGGGAATCTAATTTTTACTAACCTATTTTCTTAATCTGGATTTCCGCCTCCGCGGAAATGACTAAGTTTTAAATAAAAAAAAGCCGCTGCGATTGGCAGCGGCTTTTTGCAATTTATCTCTTTTCAGAATTAAGCAATTGAGCGCGCTGCGGAAGTTTTCCACATCATCATACGCATCATATTGCAAATTATCTGGTACATTTCGTTGTTTTGTTGGTTACAAAGATAAGGGCAGAAATTTTTAATAACCAAATCCAAACTTCACTTTTACGAAAAATAAATTTTTATTCCTTTAAACTGATTAATCAATAATTTAATGGCTGTAAAATTATTTATTATCTATTTTTATCTAAAACACAAACCTAATTAGCTATATTTCAATAGTATAAAACTATAATTTTATACGCTATAAATTGAAGTCGAAATTTTAAAGTCTTCAACCCTATAAAAAAGAAAGTTAAAGAAAGTATGAGTTTGGGTTATTTTTATACATTTGTAACCGAATTATTAAAGGGAAGGATTTGACTGATTGCAACCCTTTTATGCTTTTTAAAGTATAAGAAAAATGCTAAAGCAGTATCACTACTCCCTTAGCTTTTCGTCAAATTCAACCCGTATTTTTTAAAATAAATTAAAAATATGGCTTATTTATTTACTTCAGAAAGTGTTTCTGAAGGACACCCCGATAAAATCGCCGATCAGATTAGCGATACCTTACTCGATAATTTCCTTGCTTTTGATGAAAATTCTAAAGTCGCCTGCGAAACTTTAGTAACTACCGGCCAGGTGGTGCTTGCCGGTGAAGTAAGAAGCGACACTTATTTAGACGTTCAAAACATTGCCCGGGAAGTAATTAATGATATTGGTTATACTAAAGGAGCATACAAATTTAGTGGTGATTCTTGTGGCGTAATCTCTTTAATCCACGAACAATCCCAGGAAATTTACCAGGGTGTAGATCGTGAAAATAAGGAGGAACAGGGCGCCGGAGACCAGGGAATGATGTTTGGTTACGCCACCAACGAAACCGAAAACTATATGCCGCTGGCTTTAGATATTTCTCACAAAATTCTTATTGAGCTGGCAAAATTAAGACGCGAAGGCAAAGATATCCCCTACTTACGTCCCGATTCTAAAAGCCAGGTTACTATAGAATATAGTGACGATAATGTGCCGCAAAAAATTGTGGCTATTGTGGTTTCTACCCAGCACGACGATTTTGATGAAGATGATGATGCTATGTTGAAAAAGATCAAGAAAGATATTCTTGAAATTCTTATTCCGCGGGTAAAACAACAATTACCAGATTATGTTCAGAAACTTTTTAATGATGATATTACTTATCATATAAATCCTACCGGAAAGTTTGTTATTGGGGGGCCTCACGGGGACGCGGGACTTACCGGAAGAAAAATTATTGTAGACACCTACGGCGGAAAAGGCGCGCACGGTGGTGGTGCATTCTCGGGAAAAGACCCAAGTAAAGTCGACCGATCGGCTGCTTATGCATCGCGTCACGTTGCCAAAAACCTGGTTGCCGCCGGGCTTGCAGACGAAGTTTTAGTACAGGTTTCTTATGCGATTGGGGTGGTAGAACCTACTTCAATTTCAGTAGAAACTTATGGTACTTCCAAAGTGGATATGAAGGATGGGGAAATTGCAAAAAAAGTAGCCCAGATATTTGATATGCGCCCCTGGGCCATAGAAAATCGTCTAAAACTTAGGAGTCCTATCTATCGTGAAACTGCTGCTTACGGGCATATGGGGAAAGAACCAAGAACGGTCACTAAAATCTTTAAAAGTCCATATTCTGGGGAAGTAAAAAAGGAAGTAGAACTTTTTACCTGGGAAAAACTGGATTATGTAGACAAGGTGAAGGAAGCCTTTAGTCTCTAAATTCTAAGCCATAATTATTACTTAAATACCGCTGCATTCAGCGGTATTTTTTTTGACGTTTTCTTCGGAAAGCTTTAACAACCGGACGCAGTTTTAATTCCTAATTTTAGAATTCCACCAATCAAACACCTTATGTCCGTTTTTAGAAAAGTAAGAAACACCATCAACCTATTAAAGTCGGTTGATATGGATCAATTAGCGAAAATTAATAAGCAGATAGACCTTTCAGAAGCGATGAAAAGTTTAGGCCAGTTAGATGAGCGTCAACTCAAGGGTTTGATGAAAATGTTAAAAACCAAGCAGAAAAAAGGCCAGAGTGACCTTCCTCCCATTACCGGCGATTTTTACAATTTAGACCTTAAACTTACCGAGGAGCAGCGCAAGCTCCAAATGGAGGTGCGAAATTTTATGGAAGATGAAGTTAGGCCGTTGGTAAACGACCATTGGAATCGTGCTAAATTTCCTCACGAAATTATTGAGAAATTCAAGAAACTAAATATTACCGGTGTGCCTTACGAAGGTTATGGCTGCCCAAATCTTCCTTTTTTAATGGAAGGTATTATAGCACAGGAAATTGCACGTGTAGATGTTTCTATTTCAACTTTTTTCGGCGTACATAGCGGCCTGGCAATGGGATCTATCTACCTATGCGGAAGTGAAGAACAAAAGCAGGAATGGCTTCCGAAGATGCAAAAATTAGATGCTATTGGTGCCTTTGGATTAACAGAACCCAATGTTGGCTCTGGTGTGGCCGGCGGACTTGAAACTACATGCAAGTTTGACGGTGAAAACTGGATTTTAAACGGACAGAAAAAATGGATTGGGAACGCCACTTTTGCTGATGTAATTATTATTTGGGCGCGGGATGTAGACAGCAACCAGGTTAAAGGATTCCTGGTAAGAAAAGGAAATCCTGGTTATAAAGCAGAAAAAATGGAAGATAAAATGGCCTTGCGAATTGTGCAGAATGCCATTATAACTTTAACCGATTGTGTAATACCCGAAAGTGACAGGTTACAAAAAGCAGATTCCTTTAAAGATACTGCAAAAGTACTTAGAATGACTCGTGCTGGAGTAGCCTGGCAGGCGGTTGGTTGCGCCCGGGGCGCGTATGAAAGCGCTTTAAAATACACCAGGAAAAGAGAACAGTTTGGGAGACCAATTGCTTCTTACCAGTTAATTCAAAATCATTTAGTAGAAATGGTTTCCAATCTTACCGCAATGCAAACACTGGTTTTTAGGCTTTCTGAAATGCAGGATGCCGACTTACTAACAGATGAACACGCATCTTTGGCGAAGGTTTTTTGTAGTATGCGTACCAGGGATGTGGTAAGCCGTGCCCGCGAAGTTATGGGCGGCAATGGTATTCTACTAGAACACGATGTTGCCCGTTTTGTAGCCGATGCCGAAGCCATTTATAGTTACGAAGGAACAAAAGAAATTAATTCGCTAATTGTAGGCCGTGCCATTACGGGATACAGTGCTTTTGTAAGTTAAATATTAACCATTCAAAAATAAAGAATAGAATGTCATTATTAATTGTTAGTCCGGGTAAAGACCCGAAAGCTTGGGTTGAAGCTTTAAAAAATCAACATCCGGGTTTAAATATTTACGTGTATCCAGAAGATCACGATAAAGAAGAGGTAGAATTTGCCTTAACCTGGAATCATCCCCGTGGAATCTTTCAAAATTATCCCAATTTAAAAGTCGTTGCTTCTATGGGCGCCGGGGTAGATCATATTACCAGCGATCAGGAACTTCCCGAAAATATAAAAATCACTAAAGTGGTAGACGATCGGCTGGAACAAGATATGGGAACCTTTGTACTTACCCTTATTCTTGCGCACCAAAGAAATTTACTCCATTACAGGGAAAGCCAAATAAACGAAAAATGGGAACCTGTTTCTTATACTCGCAATAACGATGTAAAAGTTGGGATCTTGGGGATAGGTAACCTTGGGCAAAGCGTGGCCAATAATTTATTAAAAAATGGCTTCCAGGTAATAGGATTTTCCAGGCATAAAAAAGAATTTGAAAACGTAGAAAGCTTTGCCGGAGAAGATGAATTTGATGAGTTTTTGGAGCAGTCTGATATCCTGGTAAATATGCTTCCTTTAACTCCCGATACCGAAAAAATACTCAATAAAGAATTATTCGAAAAATTACCCAAAGGCGCATACGTAATTAATGTTGCCCGTGGTGAACATTTAGTGGAGCAGGATTTACTGGCAAAAGTAGACGATGGCCATCTTTCTGGTGCGGCATTAGATGTATTTTGGGAAGAGCCAATAAGAGACGAGCATCCATTTTGGAAACATCCAAAAATAAGGATAACACCGCATATTGCCAGCGTTACTCATCCAAACTCTGTAGTGCCGCAAATTATTGAGAATTATGAAAGATTGCAGGATGAAGAAGAACTTAAGAACGTGGTAGAACGAGATAGAGGTTATTAATTAAAATATCAGCGTATGAAAACTTTCAAAAACATTTTGGTTGCAGTAGATTTTAATGATGCCGTTGGAGAACTTATGGCATACGCTGAAAGTATAGCAGAAAAATTCGGGGCTAAGATCTGGGTGGTTCACGTAGCCGCCCCAGATCCCGATTTTGCCGGTTTTGATGCCGGCCCGCAATATATTAGAGATATGCGAGCCGATGAATTAAGAGACGAGCACAAAGAATTACAGCAAATTCGCGATATGTTTATTGATAAAAATATAGAATCTGATGCGCTTTTAATTCAGGGCTCTACTGTGGAAACCGTATTGCAGGAAGCCAAAAAGCTTAAAGCCGATATTCTAATTGTAGGTACCCACAAACACAGTTTCTTCTATAATCTTTTTGCCGAAAGTGTTTCGGTAGAATTGTTTAAAAATGCCGAAATCCCTGTGCTGTCCATTCCTATTGAAGAAGAAAAATAATTTTCTCTATAATTCAAAATCTTGCTTCTGAAATTAAGCACTAAATTTTTTATTAAATCACTTCAGGATAGATTACTCAGCTGGATTATACTTTTTTACTGAATTAATTTCTTTTAATTTTATTGATTGAAATAAGTCACAATGATCAGTAAAGAAGATTTTACCAAACTACATTTAGAAATTTCACCATACACACACCGCACCCCGGTATTAACTTCAGATTTATTAAACAAATTAGCCAAAACTGAAATTTACTTTAAGTGTGAGAATTTTCAGAAAATGGGTGCTTTTAAAATGCGAGGTGCAACCGCTGCAATCCTGGCTTTAAGCAAAAAGGAACGAGCGAAAGGCGTGGTAACACATTCGTCTGGTAACTTTGCGCAGGCAGTTTCGTTATCGGCTAAAAATTTGGGAATCCCGGCTTATATCGTGATGCCTTCTTCGGCTCCACAGGTTAAAAAAGATGCGGTAAAAACTTACGGCGGCCAGATTACCGAGTGTGAACCCAACATAAAAGCTCGCGAAACCGCGGCCGAAAAGATTCAAAAAGAAACCGGTGCTACTTTTCTTCATCCTTCAAATGACCTGAATGTAATTTATGGCCAGGGAACCGGGGCAAAAGAACTCCTTGAAGATTTTCCTGATCTGGATATAATTATTACACCCGTTGGTGGCGGTGGACTTATAGCCGGAACCGCGCTGGCAGTAGATTTTTATACTAAAAAATGCAAAACCATTGGTGCCGAACCTTTTGAAGTTGACGATGCTTATCGATCTCTGAAAACTGGAAAAATCGAAACCAATTCCAGCACCAATACAATTGCCGATGGATTAAAAACCCAGCTTGGAGATAAGAATTTCCCTATAATTCAAAAGTTTGTTTCTGAAATTATACGAGTTGAAGAGGAGGAAATTATCAATGCTATGAAACTCATCTGGGAACGTATGAAAATTGTAGTAGAACCTTCCAGTGCGGTGGCTTTTGCTGCGATTTTACGCGAAAAAGAGAAATTTCGAAATAAAAAAGTTGGAATTATTATCTCCGGTGGGAATGTAGATTTAAGTAATTTGCCTTTTTAATCATCATTGAATTGCTTTTTCTGCGAGTTTTTTATACCTCGCAGGTATAATTTCTAATTAACCAAAGACCTACAAGGCTTGCTAAACCTTGTAGAAAATTAAAATGCCGAATCAATAGCGGCATACCGAAAATTTATCGTGAAATTTGAAGTGATGGCACCGTAAAATTTTAGGCTGTTTGAGCTAAATGAATTCCTTAATTTACTTTAATTCCTCTTGCGAGTTCCTAAAATTTAGGTGACGAACGATAAATTTAGATACAGTTTCGTAAGCCTAGATTTTTTGGTTCTTTTTTATCAATGGAAAAAGAACAAGTATATATTATTTAGGACTGTAACGAATCTGAACTATCTTTCAAAACACTCACCGTTACCAAAAGTTGCCCCACGTGTCGCTGACTATGTTCTGCAGCGTGAAAAAGCAATCCGATTATCGTTGAAGGCAGTTCCTTTCTTCCTACCGGTCTATATTCGGTTAAAATATTTTCAGGTGTATTTTTAAGAAAATCGATTGCTTCATTTACTTTTTCCTGAAATTTCTGAACAAGAAATTCTACAGAAATATCGTCATTTGGTTTTCCTTCATCTTTTAAATACCGAAATTGAGATTCAGATAATTTTTTGGCTTTAGCATAGGTTAGCATTCTATCGGTTACTCCGGTTAAATGCTGTAAATGAAATCCAACCGAAGCTCTTCCTGCAGGCTTTTTCCAAAGCAATTCTTCAGGAAAATCGATCATATATTTCTCCACTTCTTCCGCCGATTGCAAGAGAGCGTGCGCAGCAGGTTGTAGTAAATCTGGAACATCAGGAATTTTTCCCCGTAACCACACTTCAGGTCTATTTTTATTCATTTTTCAAGAATTAAAGTTTAGAAAATCTTAAATCAAACTTACTTAAAAGACGGAATTAGATAAAATAATCTCCAAATATTAAATCCCTTAATGCAATTAGAGCTTTTGAGCTTTTCATAGTATATTTAGCCTCGTTAAAAAATCACACTATGTTTAAAAAATTCCTCCCGGCCTTATTTATTTTATTGGCCGCTCCAAACCTATTTTCACAAGAAAAAGAAGAAGAAAAGAAATGGGACGTAAATGATCCTTATTCTGATGACTGGAACATTAAAGAAGTTCCGCTTAAAACTGATGAAGGCACCTGGATGAATCTTGATGTCTCTCCCGACGGAAAAACCATAGTTTTCGATCTTTTAGGTGATATCTATAAAATGCCAGTTAGTGGTGGAAAAGCAACACTTTTAAGAAGCGGAATGGCTTATGAAGTTCAGCCGCGATTTAGCCCAAATGGTTCTAAGATCTCTTTTACCAGCGATGCCGGTGGAGGCGATAACATTTGGATTATGGATGCCGATGGAGAAAATGCCAGCCAACTTACTAAAGAAAATTTTAGATTGCTAAACAATGCGGTTTGGACTCCAGACGGAAATGCCATTGTAGCCAGGAAACATTTTACTTCTGGCCGTTCTCTTGGGGCCGGAGAAATGTGGCTATACCACATTGGTGGCGAAGGAGGTTTACAACTTACCGAACGTAAAAACGACCAACAGGATGTAAACGAACCCAGCATTTCTCCAGATGGGCGCTACCTTTATTACAGCGAAGATATGTACCCTGGCGGAATGTTTCAGTACAATAAAGATCCTAACAAGCAAATCTATGTTATAAAAAGATACGATTTTGAAACCGGTGAAAACACTACTATTACAGGTGGTCCCGGCGGAGCAGCAAGACCACAAGTTTCACCTGATGGGAAGAAGCTTGCTTTTATAAAAAGAGTGAGAACAAAATCGGTTTTATTTATTCACGACCTGGAAACCGGCGAAGAATGGCCGGTTTATGATAAATTGAGTAAAGACCAACAGGAGGCCTGGGCGATTTTCGGGGTTTATCCCGGATTTAGCTGGATGCCTTCGGGAGAAGAAATCGTTTTTTGGAGTGAAGGAAAGATCAATAAAGTAAATATTGAAGATTATTCCTCTGAAATTATTCCTTTTGAAGTTGAAAACACCATAGAGATTGCAGAAACCCATAGAAGCGAACACCAGGTATTTTCGGAAGAATTTAATCCTAAAGTGATTCGTCACGCGGTAACTTCGCCAGATGGGAAAACCCTTGTTTTTAACGCGGTAGGTTATTTATGGAAAAAATCCTTACCAAACGGAAAACCTCAGCGAATCACCAACGGCGAAAATTTTGAATTTGAGCCCGCTTTTTCTCCTGACGGAAAAGAGATCGTTTACGTTACCTGGAGTGACTCCAAAATGGGCGCTTTAATGAAAGTAGATTTGAGTGGTAGAAATCCGCAAAAACTCACTTCAGAAAAAGGTATTTATAGAAACCCTGCTTTTTCCAACGATGGCGAACAAATCGTTTTTGTAAAGGAGCGCGGTAACAGTGACCAGGGACAAACTTTTAGTAAAGAACCGGGTATTTATACGATTAGTGCTTCCGGAGAAAATAAAAAGAAGATCTATGATTCCGGAGATTTCCCAATATTCAGTAAAGACGATTCCCGAATTTTCTTTCAAACCGGTGGCGCGCTTATGGGCAGTCTGGAAAAAAGTTTAAAAAGTATTGATCTAAGCGGAAACGACGAGCGTACGCATATCAATTCAAAACACGCCAATAGATTAGTGCCAAGCCCAGATAATAAATGGGTTGTTTTTAGTCATTTGCACCAGGCTTATTTGGCACCGCTTACTATGACGGGGCGACCATTGGATTTAGACAATAACACCAAAACTATCCCGGTAACACAAATCACTAAAGATGCGGGGATGAACCTGCACTGGTCGAACAACAGCCAAAATGTACACTGGACTTTAGGTGACGAATATTTCACTAATAAAGTTTCAGAGCGTTTTACTTTCCTGGAGAGTTCTCCTGATTCTATTCCTGATATTACCGAGGAAGGAACCAAAATCGGACTTAAACTAAAAACCGATATTCCGGAAGGGCAAATTGCTTTTACCAACGCCAGGATTATTACTATGAATGGTGATAAGGTTATTGAAAATGGAAGCATTGTAATTAAAGAAAATAAAATTGTTTCTGTAGGTGAAACTTCCGAAGTAAATATTCCGAATAATGCGAAAGTTTATGACCTGGAAGGAAAAACAATAATGCCTGGAATTGTTGATGCCCACGCGCATATTGGCGCTTTTAGATATGGCTTAACGCCAGAAAAGCACTGGCCTTTATATGCAAATATGGCATTTGGAGTTACCACCGTGCACGATCCTTCGGCTTTAAGTGAAAGCATTTTTAGTATGGCTGAAATGGTAAAAGCCGGTGAAATGGTAGGCCCACGAATTTATTCAACAGGAATTATTCTTTACGGTGCTGAAGGCGATTTTAAAGCAGTAATTAATAGCCTGGAAGATGCTAAATCGGCTTTAAGGAGAACGAAAGCCTTTGGTGCGACTTCGGTAAAAAGTTATAACCAACCTCGCCGTGAACAGCGCCAGCAAATAATGCAGGCGGCAAAAGAACTGGAGATGAATGTGGTTCCCGAAGGCGGAAGCACCTTCTTACATAATATGAATATGATTGTAGACGGGCATACCGGGATAGAACATAATATTCCCGTGGTTCCGGTTTATAAAGATGTAAAAACGCTTTGGGGAAACAGCAATACTGGCTATACGCCAACACTGATTGTAAATTATGGCGGAATAAACGGTGAGTATTACTTCTATCAAAAAGATAACGTTTGGGAAAATGAACGTTTGCTCAATTTCACACCGCGACAAATTGTAGATTCCAGATCAAGACATCGTACCAAACTTCCTGAAGAAGAATATAAAAACGGACCTATTTTGGTTTCAGAAACCGCCAAAGAACTTTCTGATATTGGCGTAAAGGTAAACCTTGGTGCACACGGACAGCTACAGGGACTTGGCGCTCACTGGGAACTTTGGTTACTGCAAATGGGCGGAATGACCAATATGGAAGCTTTACAGGCAGCTACAATTAACGGTGCCGAATATATTGGAATGGGTAGCGAAATTGGATCTTTAGAAGAAGGAAAACTAGCCGACCTGATTGTTATGGAAGAAAACCCATTAGAAGATATTCGTAATTCTGAATCGGTTATTTACACGATGGTAAACGGCAGATTATATGATGCTGAAACGATGAACGAAATTGGAAATAACCCGAAAGAACGCGGTGAATTCTATTGGGAAGACAACAAATACAATGCAGCTTTCCCGTGGCACGAAAGCACCCAGAGCTTTACCGCTCCCGGTTGTACTTGCCATAGGTTGACTAATTAAAAAACCAAAAAACACAAACTGGATAGTTAAATTTAAGTCTTGCTTAAACAAACCGAATTTGGTAACTTTTAAAGCAAATTAACTATCCAGTTTCTATGCTGAAATATGAAATTTTATGAGAAGGGTTAAATTTGGAAAGCTTTTCACTCACAGAAAGATAGATGAAAGCATCATTCGTGAACATCTGGCGCTGGAAAGAACTAAGCTTGCCAATGAACGTACGTTGTTATCCTATACCCAAGCGGCTATGTATTTTCTTTTGGGTGGTTTGGCATTAATTCAGCTAAAGGAATACGAAGAGATGCATTATATTGGCTATCTGGCCCTGGTCATTTCTGTATTGTTTCTTACTATCGGTATATGGCGATTCATCGTACTAAAAAATAAGATGAAGGATCTTTTAAAGGGCAAAATAGAGTCTTCAGCTGAAGAGGAAGAAGAGCCTGAAAATAATTAATAATTTTACTGAGGTCCAGGGTTTGATATTTTTTTAGAAGCTTCAATTTTTTAAAAACTTCAATTGCAAACATTCACCCATTATTTTCTTCATTTTATAGCTATTGCCGCTATTGCCTGGTTTTACGACAAAAAGAACTGGAAAAGGAACTGGCTTATCTTACTCGCCACTATGGCCGTAGATCTGGACCATGTTTTTGCCAATCCTCTATTTGACCCCATGCGCTGTGGAATTGGCTATCATCCTTTACATTCTCATTTTGCAATTATCGGCTATGTTTTAGGGGTTCTTTTTATTAAAAATAAGCTTCTGAAGTTAATATTCATCGGTTTGCTCTTTCATATGCTTACCGATTTTATAGACTGCCTGTGGATGTTTTCTAAATGCAATGAATGCTATACTTCTTCTGAAATTTATAAGCGGTTTAATTAAATTTTTCAGAAAAATTAAGACATCAAATTTTAGAGTCAAGCCTCGGAGCATTAAATCTCGATTATCGAGTAAAAAAACCTGAAAAACTGAATATTTAGGGTATAAACAGTTTTCAGGCATTGCTTAAGCAACAATTTAAGGGTTTAAATTCTTGTTTTCTTCATCATTCAGCATTCTTGATTTTATTAGAAAACGATAACCGGTAGGAATATCAAGCGAAAAACTTCCGCCTCTACCTTTTACAATATCTACAGTTAAATGGGTATGTTTCCAATATTCAAATTGGTCGTGGCTCATATAAAAATTTACACCGCCAACTTCCCCCAGTAGAAAATCATTATCATCAATATAAAAATCCTCTTTTGGCAGTAACATAGGTGAAGACCCGTCGCAACAGCCACCGCTTTGGTGAAAAATCACCTCACCGTGCTGTTGCTTAAGTTCTTGCAGTAGTTTTTCTGCTTCAGGAGTTATTTCTACTCTTTTATAGTCCATTTCTAAAAGAATCCTAATTTATTCTTATCATAAGAAATTAGCATATTCTTGCTTTGTCTATAATGATTCAGCATCATTAAGTGATTTTCCCTTCCGAAACCAGATTTTTTGTAACCTCCAAATGGCGCGTGTGCGGGATAATCGTGATAACAATTTACCCAAACCCGCCCGGCTTTTATAGCGCGCGGAATTTGATATAATTGATGCGCATCTCGCGTCCAAACTCCGGCACCCAAACCATACATCGTATCATTTGCAATTTCAATGGCTTCGGCTTCATCTTTAAAGGTGCAAACCGCTACCACAGGTCCAAAAATTTCTTCCTGAAAAACCCTCATTTTATTATGGCCTTTTAAAATAGTCGGCTGAATATAAAATCCGTTGGCTAAATTTCCCTCAAGTTTTGCTGCATCACCACCGGCTAAAACCTCAGCGCCTTCATCCTTACCTATCTTAATATATTCCAGGATTTTCTGATGCTGATCACTGGAAGCCTGTGCGCCCATCATCGTAGACTCCTCAAACGGATTACCCATTTTTATAGCTTTGGTGCGCTCTATCACCCTTTTAATGAATTCATCATAAATATCTTCCTGGATTAAAATCCTGGATGGTGCGGTACAAACTTCACCCTGGTTAAACGCGAAAAGCACAGCGCCTTCAATACATTTATCAAGGAAAGCATCGTCGTGATCCATAATACTATTGAAAAAGACATTAGGCGATTTCCCTCCAAGCTCCATGGTTACCGGGTGCAGGTTTTTTGAAGCATATTGCATAATTAACTGCCCGGTAGTGGTTTCTCCTGTAAAGGCCACTTTATCTACATTTGGGCTGGAAGCCAAAGGTTTCCCTGCTTCAGGACCAAAACCGTGAATAACATTAAAAACTCCCGGAGGTAAAAGATCTGCAATTTTTTCAGCTAAAAATGTTGCAGAAGCAGGCGTTTGTTCTGCAGGTTTTAAAACTACGCAGTTTCCAGAAGCTAATGCGGGTGCCACTTTCCAGGCAAGCATTAATAGTGGAAAATTCCAGGGAATAATTTGAGCAACCACGCCAAGTGGCTCGTTGATAATTAAGGAAAGGGTATTTTCGTTAAGTTCTGTAGCCGATCCTTCTTCTGCTCTAATAGCTGAAGCAAAATATCTAAAATGATCTACCGCCAGGGGAACATCAGCATTCATTGTTTCGCGTATAGACTTCCCGTTATCGGCGGTTTCCATTTGCGCGAAAGTTTCCAGGTTTTCCTGTATCACATCGGCTATTTTATGCAAAATCGCAGCCCGTTCTGAGGCCGAAGTTTTGCCCCATTCATCTTTAGCATTGTTAGCAGCTTCTATCGCGCTTTTTACATCCTTATCGTTAGATCTTGGATATTTGGCTAGTAATTTATTATCTACCGGCGAATGGTTCTCAAAGTATTTCCCATCTATGGGATCCTGAAATTTCCCGTTAATAAAATTGCCATATTTTTCTTTAAATTTTGGTGCTGAATAGCTCATAGAAATATTTTTTAAATTACATTCCTAATATCCCTAATTTTAAGAGTAAATAATTGAACTTTTCTACAAATAAGTATTACATTACTATTAACTTATTAAATTAAACGGGTTTTGAATACCAATATATCAAACTATAATCGCAATTTAAAGCTGAATACTTCTATTGAAAACAGGACGATCTACAGTGCTGATTATGCTGAATTAAATGTTTTTGAAACCCGGCAGGTAGCAGAAAGTGTAAACCTTCAGTTTAGTTTTCCAATTATTGCGAGTATGCTTACGGGCAAAAAAATAATGCACCTGGAAGGAATGAAATCTTTTGATTTTTTCCCGGGAGAATCGGTGGTGTTACCTTCAGATAAAAAAATGCTAATAGATTTTCCCCTTGCCAATTCAAAAAATCCTACACGTTGCCTCGCCCTGGGAATTGATCCCGATAAAATAAAAGAAACCGTAGAAATCTTTAATGAAAATACTCGAATAGATTTCGAAAATGATCATCATAGCTTTGATGCCAGCGCTGTTCATTTAGCTAATAATCATCAGGTTCAATTTGTGCTAGACCGCATTTTTAGCACTTTCCTGGAAGATGGTAAAGCTAAAGATGCATTGTTAGATTTAATGGTAAAGGAACTTATTATCAGGTTACTTCAAACTAAAGCAAAAGTAATGCTGCTGGATAATGAAACGCTTTTTGATAATAATAGAATGGCGTTTATCGTAAAATATATGCGGGAACATCTTACCGAAAACATTCAGGTAGATAAACTGGCAGATAAAGCCTGCATGAGTACTTCAAATTTTTACCGAAGTTTTAAAAATACGCTTGGTGAAAGTCCTATAGATTATCTAAACGGGGAACGAATTAAATTTGCGAAGAAACTAATCCAAAGAACAAATAGCAAGTTTGCCGATATCGCTTATAAGAGCGGATTTAACAATACCAGCTATTTTAACCGTCAATTTAAACGTTTCGAGAAAATAACTCCAAATCAATACAGAAAACTGGTTAAAGATAATCTCACTTAATATTTCGCTGCATTTTTACTCAAATTCTCTAAAGCATTTTTCATAGTTTCCAACTGCGAAATATTTTGGGTTAGTTTAAACCTTTTGGCTAAAAAAGCAGGATCGTTATAAGAAATCTTTACTATCCCGGCCTCGTCCCGCCAAACCAGAAATTTAACCGGAAACTCCAGGGCAATTCTGGAGTTCTCCTGCATAATTGGTGTACCAACTTTAGGATTGCCAAAAATGATTAACCTGGTAGAACGCAATCCCACACCCACCTCCTCTGCATTTTTAAAATGATCTATTTCTGAAAAAATTTTTAGATTAGGATTTTCTTCAATAGCAGTGATCAGTCGGTCGTAAGTAGTTTTAAAATCAAATTCGCTTATTTCTGAAATAATGCCTTCATGGGTATCTACTTTAAATTTTCCCGATTTCTTAACCTTTCCGCCTGAAGCTTTTGAAGCCATATCTTTAAGCCCTTTTTTCACCTTAGATAGATTCCTGACTTCTTTAAATTCAAACCTTGATTTCAGGTAATTTATACTGCAGTATGTTACTTCGGTTATATCAGCATTATTATACACCAACATTTTAAGCGGAAGATCCAAACCGGCAAGCTGATCTTTCTGTATAAGTAAACTTCCCTGCTTAGGGTTTCCAAAAATTAGAACACTGGCTTTGTTAAGTTCTAAATTCGCATCTTCGGCATTTGCAGAATGATCTATTTTAGCAAAAAGTGAAAGGGCTTCATTTTGCTTCACCACCGATTCTAATCTTGATACGGTACTTTCAAAACCATACTTACTTTCAGTAATCATAAGATGGTCGTTTTGCTTTTCCTGCGCCGAACCGATAAAAATTCCGAAGAAAAATAAAAAGAAAATAAATTTTAACATTGATGTCATAAGCCGTAATTCTTGTTTTAATTTAATCAAATTTAGGGAGATATAGATTCAAATCCTTTAGCTTTTCAAGATTTATGAGTATTTTGACAGGGTGTAAAATACAGGCCGCCTTAATTCTTGTATCTTTACACCCGCGCTTTTTTAGCGCCCCAAATAACTATCTAATTTAATGAATTTATGCACGTAGCGATTGCAGGGAATATAGGAGCAGGTAAAACCACGCTTACTAAATTATTGGCAAAACATTACAACTGGGAAGCGCAGTATGAAGATGTATTGGAGAATCCCTATCTCGAAGATTTTTATAATAAAATGGAACGCTGGTCTTTTAACCTGCAGATCTATTTTTTAAATAGCAGGTTTAGGCAAATCTTACAAATTCGTGAAAGCGGAAAAAAGATAATACAGGACAGAACTATTTATGAGGATGCCCATATTTTTGCACCAAACCTACATGCAATGGGTTTAATGACCAATAGGGATTTTAAAAATTACAGTTCGCTTTTTGACCTTATGGAAAGCGTGGTGCAGGGACCCGATCTTCTTATTTATTTAAGAAGTAGTATTCCTAATTTGGTGTCGCAGATACATAAACGAGGTCGGGACTACGAAAACTCGATTTCAATAGATTATTTAAGCAGGTTAAATGAAAGATATGAAGCCTGGGTACACAATTATATCAAAGGAAATTTGTTAATAATAGACGTAGACAATATTAATTTTGTAGATAACCCCGAAGATTTGGGAGATATTATCAACCGTATTGACGCTGAAATTCATGGTTTATTTTAAATCTAATAAAAATGGAATCAACAAAACTTAAAAGACCAAAACATAAGGGTTCTCCAAAGTTATTTGACAACCCAATTTTAGAAAAACTTACGCACACGCATATTTCTTTTCCGTTGATTATTTTTGGAGTAATTGCAGTGGCATTAATTTACTACGGAATTATCGAAAAAGGGTTTGAAACACCAATAATGGTAGGCCTCTTCGTAGCCGGACTTTTCTTTTTCACTTTTGTAGAATATATAATGCACCGGTATTTGTATCATATTCCCGCAACTAGTGAACGTAAAAAGAAAATTTCTTATACTATGCACGGGGTGCACCACGATTATCCTAAAGATAAATCACGATTGGCAATGCCTCCGGTTTTAAGCCTTATAATCGCTACAGTACTTTTTATAATTTACCGGGCAGTTTTAGGCGATTATGTATTCGGATTTTTAGCCGGATTTTTAATAGGATACGCGGGTTACCTGGCTGTGCATTATTCGGTACACGCTTTTAAAGTGCCCAATAATTTCCTGAAAACTTTATGGCACCATCACAGTATTCACCATTATCGCGAATCAGACAGGGCCTTTGGGGTTTCCTCTCCGTTATGGGATCATATATTTAGAACAATGCCAAGAAAAGCGCCTGCAAGTAGAAAAACAGCAGTTGGGCAAAGTATAGACGATTAAATTTTTAGTTTTCTAAATAAAACCGTGTCCCCTGGCATGTTCTACGGCTTCTTGAGAGGTCTCAACCATTAGTACAGGCGTGGTTTCAAAATTATCTATGATACTGCGCACGCGGCTCATTTGTTTTTTATGCTTTACGCTTCTTAAATAAATTGCCAGAATTCTATCTGGATACTGGGCAGCGATTTCGGTGTAAATAGATGCATCGTGCTCGCCACTATCACCAATAAGAATAAAATTCATTTCAGGATAAGTCTTTAAAATATTTGCGATCTCTTTTTGTTTGTGCGGTTTTTCAGGTTTTATACTCCCATCAAAAGGCGTTCTGAATTTTCGAAGCAAAATTGGCCCTTTCGGGAAAGCATTGTGCTCTAAAAATAGTTTGAGATATTCGTATAAATTCCACGGACTGTTACTTAAATAAAAAATAGGATTATTAGGCGTACCATCTCTACCGGTGTGCAGTTTTTGGTAAAATTCAGCTGCACCCTTTAGTGGGATTCTATTATAAGCATTGGTAAGCAGTGAATTTTTCAGCAACCGCAGTTTTAAAAATGAAGTTACGCCGGTGTGCAAAATAGTATCGTCTATATCGCTAATTACTCCATATTCAGCATTTGGATCGGGAATTAAAAAATCTCCCTTAAAAGGATCTTCCAACAATTCTGTCTTTTTTCCTAACGGACCTTTATAAAAAATATCATAATCCAGCCAGCCCTCTTCGTCGGCGTGTTCTGCCAGGTTTTGTTCTATTATATTATCAAATAAAAAGAAACCTTCGTCATCAGTTTGTGTGGTGGCCTGTACTTTTCCCGGAAGACTTAAATCTACCTGCGCATCAGGAATTTCAAACGTATCAAATTGTTTATAAGTGGTTTTTATCGTTTTAAAAATATTCGCATCCTGGGTGATTTTTAAGGGTTCATTATCCAACACGCGCCCTTTTATATAAAGGTGTGAATGGGTTCCATAGCTTCTATAGGGCGTAATTAAAACCTGGTCTATAAGCTTATACCGGCCAGCAAGTTTGCGTAATCTTTTCTTCATTAATTTGCACTTTACATAAATTACCCCCCGAGCAAGCTCAAGGGAGTATTTATAGAAAATATATTTAAATTTCGAGGTAAACCTGGAGCTATCAAGACTCGATTATCCAGTCAATTTAAAAATTATAAAGAAGCCTGGCCCTGCTTTTAAATAAACTTTAGGAAGATTCCAGGTTTTGCATGGCCTTCTCCATATCAATCCCCTCTTCCAGTACTTTGGTAAATAGATCTCCTTTTTTCTGAATTCGCTGCGGCATATCTGTAATGGTAAAATCGAGAATTTTAAGTCCGCTTTTCACTTCTTTCCATTCTAAAGGAGCGGAAACAGGCGCACCGGGTTTTGGGCGTGCACAATAGGCAGAAGCTAAAGTTTGGCCTCTTCGGTTTTGTAAATAATCCAGGTAGATCTTGTCTTTTCGCTTCTTTTTAGCACGATCCATACTGGTTAATTTTGGAACTTTATCTGCGATATAATAACACAGCAATTTGGTAAAATCCCGTGCTTCATCATACGAATAATTTCCGCCCAGCGGAATATAAATATGAAGTCCACTTGAACCTGAAGTCTTGCAATAACCCTCAATTTTAGCCAAATCCATCACTTCTTTTGCAGCCTGGGCAACTTCAATAACCTCTTCAAAAGTATTTTTATCTGAAGGGTCTAAATCTATTACCGTATAATCTGGTGAATCAAGATTCTTCACCCGGGAATTCCACGGATTGATCTCTATACAACCCAAATTAGCCATATATAAAAGCGTGGGTTCATTTTGGCAAAGCAAATACTCAATATCCTTTTCAGAAGATTCCGAATAAATTTCTGTGGTTGCTATCCAATCGGGTAAATTTCCTTCGTTGTCTTTCTGGTAAAATCCCTGTTTTTTAATGCCGTTAGGATGCCGATGTAAATTTTGGGGACGATCTTTTAAGTAGGGTAACATCACTTCTGAAACCTGGATGTAATAATCTATTAAATCGTATTTCCTGAACCCGGAATCAGGCCAGTATACTTTGTCCAGATTAGTAAACGGAACATCTATCCCATCTATTTCCAGGCTTTCTCCTGACTTCCTTATAGAAGATGATTTTGTTGATTTCTTTTCTTCGGAAACTTTATTTTCAACAATGTCTTCGGCTAAAATTTCTTCCGGTTCTTTATCTTTTCGCAAAGCCTTAAAAACCGGATGCCTTAATTTACCGGTTTTTGTAATTTCTGAAAACTTTACTTCAGCAATCAAATCGGGGCGCATCCAAACCGGTTCTCTTCCTTTTAAATTTATTTTTTCTGAAAAAGGAGAGGTTTTACGCTCACGACTTTTAAACTTTTTTAGCAATGCTTTCTGTTCGTCGTTCGAAAAACCGGTGCCGCAATTTCCAATATATTTTAAATCTTCATCTTCATAAGCGCCCATAATTAAGGAACCAAAAACAGCACCTTCTGAAGTGGTGTAACCGCAAATAAGCACTTCCCGGGTGTTTTCACCTTTTAACTTTAGCCATTTTTCAGTTCTATACCCGGGAGAATAGGTAGCATCGGCTTTTTTGGCGATCACCCCTTCCAATCCAAGGTCTATGGCTTTATTATAAAATGCGGTGCCCATTCCTTCTATATGATCGCAATATTGAACCATGTCCAGATCTTCCAAAACTTCAGGGATTAAACTTTTGCGTTCTAAAAGTGGTAAATCCAGCATAGAATGGCCATTGAGAAAAAGCATATCAAAAACATAAAAACGCAAGGCTCCCGGCGTGTTTTCATTATAATTTTGCAAAGCCTGGAACTGCGGAATTCCCTCTTTATTCAATACCACGATTTCACCATCTAAAATCACATCGTGCTCAATCTGTTCTAAATCTTTAACCAATTTTGAAAACTTAGAATTAAAGGAAATCCCATTGCGGGAATAAAGATCTACTTTGCCGTCTTCAATATTGGCCAGCGCGCGGTAACCGTCCCATTTTAACTCGTAAATCCAATCGGGATCGTTAAATATTCTTTTGCCCGTGGTAGCGAGCATGGGCTTTATAAATTCTGAAGGTTTTATTTTCCTGACTTTTCCTTTAGATTTATCGGAATCCTTGCTTTTAGAAGATTTTTCAGTAAAAACTTCCGCATCGTAATCCAGATCGGTAGAAAAATCGTCTTTCTTTTTAATCAACAACCACTGGTTCTTTTTATCACCTCGCTTAGTTTTCACTAACGCAAATTCACCTTTAATTTTGCTGCCACTAAAGACGATTTTCAGGTTACCATCTTCCCATTGTTCTTCAAGATTATCATTGGTTTTTGCCGCAGCTTTAAACGTGCCTTTATCCCAAATTTGCATCTCCCCTGCACCATAATTTCCTTGAGGAATTGTACCTTCAAAATGTAAATATTTTACGGGGTGATCTTCGGTTTCTATGGCAAGACGTTTGTCTTTAGGATTCATGGAGGGACCTTTAGGAACAGCCCAACTTTTTAAAACGCCTTCCATTTCCAGGCGTAGATCGTAGTGCAGGCGCGTAGCCTCGTGCCGCTGAATAACAAACCTTCCCCGGTTTTCGGTAGAAAAATCGGCACCGGGTTCGGGTGTGTTATTAAAGTTACGTTTCTTTTTATAATCTTCTAAACCCATCGCTTAGGATGCTTTAGATTTTTTCTTTTTATCTAAACTGGCTTTTAGTTTAGCCATAAGATCTTTGGCCTGGGTAGGTTCATCTTTAAATTTTTGCGGCTTCGGCTTTTTACCGGTGCTCTTAGATTCAATGATCTTCATTAATTGATCGTTATAAACATCTTTAAACTTATCTGGATCAAACTCTGTAGTGTATTGTTCTATAAGAGAAATAGCCATATCTACCTCTTTTTTGGCGACTTTAGTTTTTGGCAATTTCAGGTCTTTGGTTTCCCTGATTTCATCTGAAAACCTTATTACATGAAGTACCAGGGCTTTATCATAAACGCCAACCAGGCTTAAATGCTCTTTTTGGCGCATCACAAAAGTAGCCACACCCAGTTTCCCGGTTTTTTTTAATGCATCTCGGAGTAGATTATAAGATTTTCCTCCTTCTTTTTGTGGTTCGAGAAAGTAGGGTTTTTTATAAAGCACCTCGGCCACATCATCTTCGGCCACAAATTCTTCAATATCTATGGTTTTACTCTTTTTAAGGTTTGCATTTTCAAAATCCTCTTTCTCGAGCACAATATAATCTTCATCCTTTTTAAAACCCTTTACAATATCTTTCCACTCCACTTCTTTCCCGGTATCTTCATTCACACGTTTATACCTTATTCGGGCATTATCGTGCTTATCAAGCATATCTAAATCGAGTTTTCTACTTTCTGAAGCAGAATATAATTTTACCGGTATGGAAACCAGTCCGAAGCTAATAGAGCCGTTCCAGATAGATCTCATTCTAGTGGTTTCTAAGAGCTTTAATTAACTCATCCTTGGTCATATCGCTTCGGCCTTCAATACCAACCTCCTGGGCTTTCTCATAGAGTTCTTCTTTAGAGCGTTCTTCATATTTATCGGCTTTTCCGCCTTTTTCACCAGACTTAGAATCGTTTGCAATTCTCGCGGCTTTAGATTTACTCATTCCTTTATCGCGAAGTTCCTCATACTGTTCATCATTCTTAATTGATGGTCCGTGATCTTTAGCCATAACATTCAATTTTGGTTAATAAAAAGTTTCTAATTAAAATTAAGGGAATTACTGCGGAAGCTTAGTTGTAGCTTTGTTAAAATTAAAAAGGTAAACTTCCGCTTAAAAAATTTTAAGGAATAAACAACAAAGCTTTATCACTCATTTAACTTGCTTTAGTTCAGTTTGCTTATAATTTTATCTAACAATTTTAACCATTAAATATTTAATTATGAAAAAGTTAGAAGATCTATTCGAACACCAATTAAAGGACCTTTATAGTGCCGAAAGCCAGTTAGTAAAAGCCTTACCAAAAATGGCAAAAGCTGCGAACGATGAAAAACTGAAGAAAGCTTTTGAAGACCATTTGGAAGAAACTAAAGAGCACAAAAAACGTTTGGAAGAAGTAAGTAAAGACTTAGGGTTTAAACCTACCGGTGAAGAATGCAAAGCGATGAAAGGCCTTATTGAAGAAGCAGAGTCATTTCTAAAAGAAGATGCAGAAGATGATGTAAGGGATGCCGGTCTTATTGCAGATGCCCAGCGGGTGGAACACTATGAAATTTCCGGATACGGTACTTTGGTGAGATATGCCAAAGAATTAGGCCATAAGGATGCAGCAAAAACATTGCAGAAAACCCTTGATGAGGAATACACCGCAGATGAAGACCTAAATAAACTCGCTGAAAAACGCGTAAATAAAAAGGCTAAATAAGTCTGTATTTTAAAGAAAAGAGGCTGTTTGACATCCTATTAAAACGTCATCCTGAATTTATTTCAGGATCTAACATGATTATAATTTATTTCATGTTAGAAGCTGAAACAATCCCGAAGCATCGGGACAGCTTGACGAAAACAGAAAAAATCAAACAGCCTTTTTATTTTCTAAAAACCTTAAAATACTAGGCTTTATCTTTTAAATCCTGTACTTGTTTTTCAACTTCAGCTTTAGTACCTGTAAAGGTTTTTTGCTGAACTGTGGTTTTCCCTTTTTTGGTAGTGGTGATTCTTACTTTAGCGATGGTTTTATTTCCTTCCGAAGTCATATTTACTTGAATTTCTTCTGAAAGATCTTCAGCATTTATACTTTCTTCCATTTCTATAGAAGCCCCTTCGTTAGGAATATCGCCTTCGGTATGGCCTCCAAGAATGGGGGCGATTACCAAACCAATTAAACAGGTTAATTTTATTAGAATATTCATCGAAGGTCCTGAAGTATCTTTAAAAGGATCACCAACGGTATCTCCGGTTACTGCCGCTTTATGTGCCTCAGAACCTTTGTACGTCATTTCTCCATTAATCATTACTCCTGCTTCAAAAGATTTTTTAGCATTATCCCAGGCACCACCTGCGTTATTCTGAAAAATTGCCCAAAGCACTCCGCTTACCGTCACTCCGGCCATATAACCTCCAAGCATTTCAGCAATCAATACATTTTCATATCCAAAAAGCATCGGGATAAGGGCGATCGCGATAGGGAAACCAATGGTTAAAACTCCCGGCAACAACATTTCTTTTAAAGCCGCTTCAGTAGAAATCGCCACACATTTATCATATTCAGGTTTCGCGGTTCCTTCCATAATCCCGGGAATACTTTTAAACTGTCGTCTAACTTCTTCCACCATTTTCATCGCTGCTTTCCCAACAGATTTCATTGCTAATGCGGAAAATACGACCGGCACCATTCCGCCAATAAACAACATCGCTAAAACAGGAGCCTTAAAAATATTGATTCCGTCAATTCCGGTAAAAGTTACATACGCGGCAAAAAGCGCCAGAGAAGTAAGCGCTGCTGAAGCAATCGCAAAACCTTTCCCTGTAGCCGCGGTAGTGTTTCCTACGGAATCCAGGATATCTGTACGTTCTCTAACCTCAGCCGGAAGTTCACTCATTTCAGCAATTCCACCGGCATTATCGGCAATAGGGCCAAAAGCATCAATTGCCAACTGCATTGCCGTAGTGGCCATCATTGCTGAAGCTGCTAGCGCAACACCGTAGAAGCCTGCAAAAGCGTAAGATGCCCAAATTGCAATTGCAAATAATAATACGGAAAGAAATGTTGAGATCATCCCGGTAGCTAAACCGGCAATAATATTGGTTCCGGCACCCGTACTTGAGTTTTGTACGATAGAAAGCACCGGTTTTTTACCAAGACCTGTATAATATTCGGTTACTGCTGAAATCACACCCCCAACAACAATTCCTACTAAACAAGCGTAAAACACCCTGATAGATGAGATATCCATATATTCAAAACCTTCGGCCCCGCCAACAAAAAAGCCCATTGTTAGGGTTTCTTCAGGAAGCATCCAGGTTACCAGAAAATAACTGGCCACAGCTACAAGAATTATAGCTGTCCAGTTCCCAATATTTAATGCTTTTTGAACCTCAGCTTCTTTAGCCGAGTTACTGCTAATTTTCACTAATAAAGTTCCGATTATAGAAATGATAATTCCGGCACCGGCAATAGCCATAGGCAGTAAAATAGGGCCAATTCCACCAAATCCGGAATCAACGATATTTCCGCCCATATCTTCAATAATATAGTTTCCTAAAACCATCGCCGCAAGAACGGTAGCTACATAACTTCCAAAGAGATCGGCACCCATTCCGGCTACATCCCCAACGTTATCACCTACATTATCAGCAATGGTGGCTGGATTTCGAGGATCGTCTTCAGGAATTCCTGCTTCAACTTTACCTACTAAATCGGCACCAACATCGGCCGCTTTAGTGTAAATTCCGCCACCCACACGGGCAAATAAGGCTATAGATTCGGCACCCAAAGAGAAACCAGCAAGAGTTTCCAGGACTACCGTCATTTGTGTAGTATCTGTCCATTCGCCCCCCATGAAATAATGAAAGAAAAGAATAAAAAAACCGGTAAGTCCCAATACGGCGAGACCGGCAACGCCAAGCCCCATAACGGTACCGCCACCAAAAGAAACTTTTAATGCTTGCGGTAGACTTGTTCTGGCCGCCTGGGTGGTTCTAACATTAGTTTTGGTAGCAATTTTCATTCCCATGTTTCCGGCAAGGGCAGAGAAAAACGCACCAAAAATAAAAGCAACGATAATCAGGTAATGCGTGGTTGGCACTACATAAGCAATAGCAGCTAGTGCAATACTGGCTCCTACTACAAAAAAACTAAGTAATTTATATTCTGCATTTAAAAAGGCGAGCGCCCCTTCGTAGATGTGTGAAGAAATATCTTTCATCTTGCCGTCTCCGGCATCCTGTTTTAATACCCAGGAACGTTTGGCCCACATAAAAACGAGGCCAACGACTGCAAGTATTGCAGGCATATAAATCATCATTGATTCCATATTAATTGTTAAGTTTTAGTTAATATGGCTAATGTAGTAAATCAATGATAATTAAAAAAGCAATAACTTTTTAAGGTTATTGCTTTTAAATCATCAAAATTATATGACTGAAATTAAGGTTGTATTCCAAACTGACCTTTATCACCATCAAAATTCTCAAAGCGCTCTACACATTGTTTTATAATTTCTCGAGCTTCTTTTGCATCTCCCCAACCACCAACATCTACTTTTTTCTTCTCAAGATCTTTATAAACTTTAAAGAAATGTTCAATTTCTTTAACCATGTGACCGTTCAATTCATTTAGATCATTCAATCTATTCCAAATAGGATCTGAAACCGGTACACAAATAATTTTCTCATCGGGTCCTTTTTCATCGGCCATATGGAAAACACCAATTGGCTTAACTTCCATTACTACTCCTGGGAAAGTTGGTTCACTTACCAACACCAGGACGTCTAATGGATCACTATCCTGCGCAAGGGTGTTTGGTATAAAACCGTAATCGGCCGGGTACATCATAGAAGAAAAGATCATCCTGTCGTAACGGACTTTCTTTAGCTCAAAATCGTACTCATATTTGTTTCTACTCCCCTTTGGGATCTCTATTAATACATCAAAACTTTCTGACATTTTTCTTTCTTTTTTCTCATTTAAGGGCGGCAAATATAGTGAAAATCAATATTAATTCGGCGTATTTAGAAGTGAAAACCAAAGGAAGCTGTTACCGCAAAAGACCGCGACTCTGGAACATCAAAATAATTTCCTCTAAAATGGGCTTCAATACTTAGAAATTTAAGAATATTTCCTACTCCTACACTATACTCGTAATATGGTGCTTTACTTGGTGCTCTCAGCGGAATTCCGGACGCATTTAAAGCTTTATTTTCTTCTGAAATCTCTCCCCAAACAGCTCTGGCGCCTACCAATTCCCGTAAATTTAATTCTCGTAAAAGCGGAATTCGGGCAAATAATCGTCCATTGAAATTATGATCAAAATGCGCTGAAATATAAGTATCGGTTACAAATTCATAGAAATTAAGCACCGGAAATGAATTATACATAGCGAAATAAGTTTGGTTTCCCGGCACCACGTTTAAAAGTCCCAATGGAACTTCCCCAAAGGTTTTTCCGGCTTCTAAACTGGCATTTGCCCTTCCAAATCCGCCAATTTTAAGTGGCTGATCGTAAAAAAACTGCACCTTCTTGTAATTAAAATCGCTATTTAATACGTTTTTTAAACCCAGGGTGTAATTAAGGAAAAAGGTAGGAAATTCTTCTTCGTTCACTACATTTCGTTCAACTCCAAATCCAGAAGTTTGCCTGCCGGGAGTATAAGTGAAAATGGTAGAAATTTCGGTTTGTTTTATGGTTGAAGCAGTTTCGGTTCGAGCTTCATTAGGATAATAATCTAAACTAAACGCCGGGGAGGCCGAACTTAACTCGCGGTAAGAAGCACCAAACCGAACATTAAAATTATACCATGGCTCAATTTCAAGATTTACGGTACTTAAATCTATATTACTCAATTTATTATTATCGCCCACGCTTACCAAACCAGATGATGCTAAGCTACGCCCCAAAACATCTGTAGTATTATTGGTTAAACTTGCGCCCAGTTGTTCTATATCCCTTCTTTTTCCGCCAGAAATAATTAAACGCGACCTGGAATCTAAAAGCCATTTCCCTGAAATTCCATATTTAAATTTATCATCTTTAAAACCATAGGCTAAATAACCTTCAATTCGCCAGGGATCGTGCTGCCCAAAATAAGTTCTACCGCCCACACGGGTTCTAAATCCTTCTACCTGATTATAGTCGAACAAAGAATACACAGGGCCAAAATCCCAACCGTTAAATTCTACATAACCAGATTCTGCGATGGTTGCGATATCGTAAATTCTATTAAAGGCGGGGACATTGGTTAAGCTATCCAGCATCACATAAATATCTTCCTCTTCCTTATTTAGCTCTTCCAAACGGTTTTCTTTCCAAAATTTCTGATCCCGTTTATAGACCTCTTCGTTAAATTTATAAGCTCGTTTATCGTAAAAATCTTCTGCTTTCTTTATGTTGAATTGATACTCTTCAAAAACCCGGGTGCGTTTTGCGTAAACTCCTTTTGAACTTTCTTTTTTGGTTAATGAGAAATTAGCCTGGAAATAATCTTTAGAAATCAGAAAAACCGAATCGTTAAGCACCTCAAATTCCTGCTCTATATACAGCTCCTTTACCCAGTTTATATTGGCATCGCGGGAAGCTTCAAGATTTATTTTCTTCGCCGCCCAGGTAGTATCGTTTACCCAAAAATCTCCTTTAAAAGTTAATTCGTTCTCACGACGCGGATAATAAATTATATTGTAACACCATTTATCTTCTATATACGTACTATCGCTCAATACATAATTGTAGTTGTTGATGCCTGTTGTAGAAAGCGGACTTACAAAACTTTTATCAAAAACCTTGATATAGTTGTTGTAGACATTATATTCATCATACACATCTTTTACCACAGCAATTAGGTTTTGATTTTGCTCAAAACCAGAATTCTTATTTCCCAAGAGATCTTCGCGTTCTTCATTTTCAATATTATCGCCATAAACCTTAGAAACCGATTCGTTAATAAAAACTGGAAGAATGGTTTTCCCCGAAATTCTATTGGTATCAGAATAGTCAAAAATGAATTCCATACCATTAAAAACCGGGTTTTTCACTACAGAGCTATCAATCCCGTCTAAATCGAATTCCAGTTTTTCGTATTTTTTATACTCATATTGTTTAAAAGCAGAAACCCCATTATCGCGTTTATTTTCCCATATCTTTTTTAAAATATCTATAGCGGGATTATTCTTTTTTGAAGTTTTTCCCCTGACAATTTTAACCTCTGCAAGACTGGAGGCCTCTTCCTGTAATTCAATTTCAAGAGACAGATTGGTTTTTTGCTGAAGCGGGATTATTTCGGTTTTATAACCGATAAAAGAAATTTTGAGTTCGGTGTGGTTATTTTCACTTTGTAAATAGAACTTCCCGTTTTCACCAGAAGTTGTTCCTTCCGAAGAATTATTAAAGATCACATTTACAAATGGAAGTGCTTCGCCGTTTTGGTCTTTAACCACGCCGCCAACTTTGGTTTGTGCCATAAGCATGGTACAGCACATTAATAAGAATAGGGAAAGAAAATTTGCTTTCGTCATCTTCATTCTTCAGGGCAAAAAAAAACTTCACCGAATCAGCATCCGATGAAGTTTCAAATTTATAAGGATTTTCTATCTATTTGTAAGTTTGTTCCAAAAATGGAATTACTCACAGACTTATAATTAAATGACTGTTTATTACTAATTTTTGCGTCCAGCATCATGCTGGTTTAGTCAATATACATAACCTGTTTCACTGCTTTAATTACATCGTCGCTGTTTGGCAACCATTCTTTAAGCAATACAGGAGAATAAGGTGCCGGGGTATCGGCAGTGTTAATTTTTACAATTGGCGCATCTAAATAATCAAAAGCTTTGGATTGCACCTGGTAAGTAATTTCAGTAGCAATATTTCCAAAAGGCCAGGCTTCTTCTAAAATCACCAAACGATTGGTTTTCTTAACCGACTCTAAAATGGTCTCGTGATCCATTGGGCGAATTGTTCTAAGATCTATAATCTCGCAAGAAATATCGTCTTCAGCCAATTTATCAGCTGCCTTGTAGGCTTCTTTTATAATTTTTCCGAAAGAAACAATAGTTACATCACTACCTTCCCTTTTAATATCGGCTTTCCCAATTTCGATAACATATTCTTCTTCCGGCACCTCCCCTTTATCGCCATACATTTGCTCACTTTCCATAAAGATCACAGGATCGTCATCTCTAATTGCGGCTTTTAGCAAACCTTTAGCATCGTAAGGGTTTGAAGGAACAATAACTTTTAAACCCGGACAATTAGCAAACCAGCTTTCAAAAGCCTGGGAGTGCGTTGCACCCAATTGTCCTGCAGAAGCAGTTGGTCCCCTAAAAACAATAGGAATATTAAACTGCCCACCACTCATTTGGCGCATTTTGGCCGCATTGTTTATTATCTGGTCAATTCCAACTAAAGAGAAGTTAAAGGTCATAAATTCAATGATTGGTCTGTTACCATTCATTGCTGAACCTACTCCAATTCCCGAAAATCCAAGTTCAGCAATTGGGGTATCTATCACGCGCTCAGGGCCAAACTCGTCCAACATACCTTTAGAGGCTTTGTAAGCACCATTATATTCTGCTACTTCCTCGCCCATTAAATAAATAGACTCGTCTTTTCGCATCTCTTCGCTCATCGCTTGCTGAACGGCTTCCCTAAATTGAATTGTCTTCATTATATGCTATACTATTTATATATCTTGAAAGAACAAAAATAGTAATTCAATAAAGTTTTCACCACTAATAATCCACAAAAATTTGCAAACAGGCTATATCAATTAAAAATACACGCCTTTCAATTAATAAATAAGGAATTTTACTATTATTTTATGCTGTTAAATTATATTATTTGCTGTTTATTTAAGAATTCAATAAAATTTAAAGAACTAAAATTCCTGAAATTTATTATGCGTGCATAGCATTTTCTGAATTAAATTATGTAACTTCGTAAACGAAATCGTTATAAATTTTAAAAACTCGCTATAATGAAAATATTAGTATGTATTAGTCATGTTCCTGATACTACCTCAAAAATCAATTTTACCGAAGGCGATTCAAAATTCGATACCAACGGAGTGAATTTTGTAATTAACCCAAATGATGAATTTGGACTTACCCGTGCCATGTGGTTTAAAGAAAAACAAGGCGCAAGTGTAGATGTAGTAAATGTAGGTGGCGCTGAAACTGAACCAACTTTAAGAAAAGCCCTGGCTATTGGAGCCGATAATGCTATAAGAGTAAATACTCCTGCAACCGATGGTTTTCAGGTAGCAAAACAATTGGCAAAAGTTGCTAAAGAAGGTGGTTACGATCTTATAATCGCCGGCCGCGAATCTATTGACTATAATGGTGGAATGGTACCGGGAATGCTTGCTGCAATTCTTGACGCTAACTTCATTAATACCTGTATAAGTTTGGAAGTTGAAGGTGATAAAGCTACAGCAATTAGAGAAATAGATGGTGGTAAAGAAACCTTAACCGCTTCCCTTCCATTAGTAATTGGAGGACAAAAAGGTTTGGTTGAAGAGAGCGATCTTAAGATTCCAAATATGCGTGGAATTATGCAGGCCCGTAAAAAGCCGCTTAATGTTGTAGAACCCGATGAGGCAACTACTCACACCGAAGCTGTGAAGTTTGAAAAACCAGCTCCAAAAGGAGATGTAAAACTGGTAGATCCTGAAAATCTTGATGAATTGATAGATTTACTTCACAACGAAGCCAAAGCGATATAAATTAGAAAATAAGATTTCCGCCTTTACTGAAATAAATGTGGAAAGGAGTATAAAATAGATTTCCGCCTGCGTGGGAATGACAAAAAAATAAATAATATGTCAGTTTTAGTATATACAGAAACCGAAGATGGCAAGTTTAAAAAAGCTGCTTTTGAAGTTGCTTCTTACGCAAAAGAAGTAGCCGGCGGTGATGAAGTAGTTGCAGTAAGTTTTAACGCTACTGATGCTTCTGAACTTGGAAAATATGGTGTTAGCAAAGTGCTTAACATCCAAAACGATAAATTAAGCAAATTCAATGCTGAAGCTTATGCTGATGCCTTGACACAAGCCGCAAAGAAAGAAGGAAGCAAAATAGTTGTGGTAAGCCAAAGCGCGAACAGCAAATATGTGGCTCCACTTTTAGCCGTGCATTTAGAAGCTGGTTATGCTTCTAACGTAATGGCAGCACCAGAAAGCACAGATCCTTTTACAGTAAAAAGAAGTGCTTTTACCAATAAAGCTTTCAACTTTACCAAAATCACTACAGATATTAAGATCGTGGGATTATCTCAAAATGCTTTCGGCTTAAAAGAAAATGCAGGAGATGCTACTGTTGAAGATTTTTCACCAGAATTAAAAGAAGGTGACTTTACTGTAAATGTAGAATCGGTAGATAAAGCAAAAGACAAGGTAACAATTGCCGATGCGGAGATCGTAGTTTCTGGTGGCCGCGGACTTAAAGGTCCGGAAAACTGGGGAATGATAGAAGAAATGGCCGATATTCTTGGCGCAGCTACCGCTTGTTCTAAACCTGTTAGTGATATGGGTTGGAGACCGCACAGCGAACACGTTGGGCAAACAGGAAAACCTGTAGCTTCTAACCTTTATATTGCTGTGGGAATTTCTGGCGCTATTCAACATTTAGCCGGAATTAACGCTGCCAAGACTAAAGTAGTGATTAACAACGATCCTGAAGCACCTTTCTTTAAGGCCGCAGATTACGGGGTAGTTGGTGATGCTTTTGAGATCGTACCTAAGCTAAACGAAAAACTAAAGGAATTTAAAGCGAAAAACGCATAATTTTTATAACTTGCACCCCTTAAAAGGGCTGTCTAAATACGGTGAAAGTCCTGCTTTAGACAGCCTTTTTTAATTGATGATATATGAGTTTAGTGCGCCTTAATATAAAAGGAATTTCTTATAGTCAAACCCAGAACGGAGCTTACGCTTTAATCTTAAGCGAGGTAGAGGGAGAACGTAAACTCCCCATTGTTATTGGAGCTTTTGAAGCGCAATCTATCGCGATTGCCCTGGAAAAAGAGATTAAACCTCCCCGCCCCTTAACCCACGACCTTTTTAAAAATTTTGCCGACAGGTTTGAGATCACCGTTAAACAGGTAATTATTCATAAACTGGTAGATGGAGTTTTTTACTCCAGCCTTATTTGCGAACGCGATAAGATTGAAGAAATTATTGATGCGCGTACCAGCGATGCTATTGCTTTAGCGCTAAGGTTTGATGCTCCTATTTTTACTTATAAAAACATTCTTGATAAAGCTGGAATCTTCCTGAAAGGAGATGAAGCAGAACAGGAAGCCGCCGAAAAGCAGGAAGAAGAAATAATTTCAGAAGAATTACTTCCAGATGATATTGATATAAAATCTGACGACACCAATTACAAAAAATTATCTTTAGACGAACTAAAAACTTTGCTCTCCCAGGCCGTAAATAATGAAGATTACGAAAAAGCGGCACGTATACGGGACGAAATCTCCAAACGCAAATAATGCCCGACTTTATGAATAAAACCTGGTTTTGCCTGATTTTAGTTCTATTTAGTGTGACCAGCACTTTTTCTCAAGACATTTCAAAAACCTGGACTTTAGACCAGGACCAGCAGGAATCTGCACAGGAAAACTTTATTAATGGCAACACCTTAAACTTAGACGAGGGAATATTTAGCATCATTAAAACCGATGATACGCTTGCCAGGGGAAATTATATTTTTCAAAATAAACTGCTCGTATTATTTTACAACACTCCTAAGGATAGTATTGTAAATTATCGTGTTTCTACTCTTACAGATTCTAGCCTGGCAATTAACCACGCCAATAAAGAATTTCATTTTAAGGATACCTCATTTAATGATCCAAAAGAGGTAATTCCGGCACCAATGGTAAAAGAAATGATTCCCAGTGCGGGACTTTCAGTTAGCAGTATTGCCCGTGGAGCTTTAGGAATGCTCACCTTGCTTATTATCGCTTTCTTATTCAGTAATAATCGTAAAGCCATAAACTGGAAAACAATTGGTATTGGTCTTGGAGCCCAATTATTATTAGCAATTGGAGTTCTAAAAATTACTTTTATCCAGAATATATTTGAATTCGTAGGAAATATCTTCGTGCTAATCCTTGATTTTACCGCGGCAGGAAGTGAATTTCTTCTCGGGGGAATGATGGATGTTGATAGTTTCGGCTTTATTTTCCTTTTCCAGGTTTTACCCACCATTATTTTCTTTTCAGCATTAACCTCAGTGCTATTTTACCTGGGCGTTATCCAGATTGTAGTAAAGGGAATGGCGATGATCCTTACCCGATTATTAGGAATTTCGGGAGCCGAAAGTTTAAGTGTGGCCGGGAATATCTTCCTGGGACAAACCGAAGCACCACTTATGATTAAAGCTTACCTGGAACGAATGAATCGTTCTGAAATTTTGCTGGTAATGATTGGTGGTATGGCAACAGTTGCCGGTGGTGTACTCGCCGCGTATATTGGTTTTCTAGGTGGTGACGATCCCGAACTTAGACTTCAATTTGCAAAACACCTATTGGCAGCATCAGTAATGGCGGCGCCGGGAGCGATTGTAGTTTCCAAAATATTATACCCGCAACAGAATAAAATTAATACTAACGTTGATGTTTCTTCAGATAAAATTGGCTCCAATATTCTTGATGCCATTGCCAATGGAACTACAGAAGGTTTAAAACTTGCCGCCAATGTAGCAGCAATGCTTTTAGTATTTATTGCATTTATCGCAATGATTAATTATATACTGAACTGGACAGGTTCCTGGACGGGTATAAATGCATTTTTAGCTGAAAACACCCCATATTCAGGGTTTTCCCTGGAAGCTATTTTAGGAACTATTTTCGCTCCTTTAATGTGGCTTATTGGCGTTGCAAAAGAAGATATGATGCTTATGGGGCAATTGCTGGGAATTAAACTGGCAGCAAGTGAATTTGTAGGCTACGTTCAACTGGCCGATCTTAAAAATACCGCAAACGCGCTTAGCCTTACCTACGAAAAATCGGTAATTATGGCGACATATATGCTATGCGGATTTGCAAACTTTGCATCAATAGGAATCCAAATTGGAGGGATTGGCTCGCTGGCACCGGGGCAAAGAAAAACTTTATCTGAATTTGGGATGAAAGCTTTAATTGGCGGAACTATTGCATCGCTACTTTCGGCAACAATCGCCGGAATGATCATTGGATAATTTATAAAAATACCTTTCAGAATTTTATTTGAGAAGCTTTTGCTATTTTAGCAAAACTAATCTTCTGCACCCTAAACTTATGAAACAATATCACGAGCTTTTACAACATATTTTAGATAACGGAACCGATAAAGGCGATAGAACCGGCACGGGCACAAGGAGTATTTTTGGTCATCAATTAAGGTTTGACCTTGGCGAAGGTTTCCCAATGGTTACTACCAAGAAACTGCATTTAAAATCTATTATTTATGAATTGCTGTGGTTTTTAAAAGGTGATACTAACGTACAGTACCTACAGGAAAACGGCGTTAGAATTTGGAATGAATGGGCCGATGAAAATGGTGATTTGGGCCCTGTTTACGGTAAGCAATGGCGTAATTGGAATGGCGAAGAAATAGACCAGATTAAAGAAATTATTGAAACCCTGAAAAAGAATCCCAATAGCAGGAGAATGTTGGTTTCTGCCTGGAATCCTTCTGTACTGCCAGATTCTTCAAAATCTTTTTCAGAAAATGTAGCTAACGGAAAAGCAGCACTTCCGCCCTGCCACGCGTTTTTCCAGTTTTATGTAGCAGATGGAAAATTATCCCTTCAGCTTTATCAAAGAAGCGCCGATGTTTTCCTTGGGGTACCTTTCAATATAGCTTCTTACGCGCTTTTAACAATGATGATGGCGCAGGTTTGCGGTTATGAAGCAGGCGATTTTATTCACACCTTTGGGGATGTTCATATTTACAGCAATCATATGGATCAGGTAAAATTGCAGCTTTCCAGGGAGCCAAGAGCCTTACCAACAATGAAAATAAATCCTGAAATAAAAAATATTTTTGATTTCGACTATAAAGATTTTAAATTAGAAGATTATAATCCGCATCCTGGCATAAAAGCAAAGGTGGCGGTATAACCCAAAATAATTTAATTAAAATTTTAAAGTTTATGAAAAAGTTAATGCTTATCGCATGTTTTGTAATTGGAGGCTTAACCAGTGCCCAGGCACAACAAACTTCGCCGGTTTGGCCCGGTTGTGAAGACGCCGAAGACGTAAAAGCCTGTTTTAATCAAAAACTATCACAACACGTGAGAGAAAATTACGAATACCCGCAAACCGAGGACGGTGATTATATTCGCGGAAAAGTAAAGATCTCTTTTACAATTACTGAAGAAGGTAAAGCAGTAGTAAATTCGGTTGACGGTCCTGAACCTAAAGTAAACGCTGCCGCTAAGAAAATGATAGAAAAAATTCCTGATATGGAACCGGGAACTTTACAGGGCGAACCAGACGACCGCAATTTTACCGTTCCTTTTAATTTCTAGAAAAACAGTAAGGAAACCCACATCCCCCAAGCTATGAAAAAATTAATGTTTTGCTTCTTTCTTTTAACCGGCAGTTTTGCATTTGCTCAAGACGATGTAAATGTAGAAGGAAATACGGTTACCGTACGAGAAAAAGCACCGGTATGGCCTGGGTGTGAAAGCAGTGAAGACCTAAAAAACTGTTTCAACCAAAAATTAATGGAACACGTTAAAAACAATTATAAATACCCAAGAAATGATAAAGGGGAATTTATAAGAGGAAAGGTTGTAGTAAAAATGCACGTAGACGAAGAAGGGAAAACGGTGGTAAATTCTGTAAAAGGTGATCAAAAACCGGTAATCGCAGCTGTAGAAAATATGCTGAAAAAGATTCCCGAAATGAAACCGGGAACCCGTGGAGGAAAACCTACAAAAATAAGTTACACCCTTCCATTAAATCTATAGTAAGCAAGTTATACTTTAACTTGGCCTTAACTAGCGTTGGTTTCAGACCGAAAGAAAAAATTGTAAATTTGAGTGGTACCCAAAAAAGTACCACTCTTTTTTATGCTGTCACAAGAACAATTACTCGATTTTTTTAAGAAAACCAGGGCACATTCTGAATTGATTTGTTCCTTTCTGGAAACCGAAGATTATGTGGTACAACCTATAGAAGATGTTTCTCCCCCCAAATGGCACCTTGGCCATACCACATGGTTTTTTGAAGAATTTGTTTTAAAACCCAATGTTAAGAATTATAAACTTTTTGATAAGAATTCAGCCTACGTTTTTAATAGTTATTACGAAAGTGTTGGCGATAAGGTAATTCGTACCAATCGGGGAAATTTATCACGTCCCACCGTTGCCTGGGTTTATGAGTACCGAAACTATGTATCAAAGGCAATGCAGAAATTTTTAAAAGAAGAGAAAATTTCAGAAGAACTTTGCGGGGTAGTAGAAATTGGTTGCCACCACGAAAAACAACACCAGGAACTTTTATTAACCGATATTAAATATATCCTCGGGAATAATCCATTATTTCCTGAATATAACGATCAATTTAAAGAGAATCCTATCCAGGATTTTAAACAAGAATGGATTTCGATTTCTGAAGGCGTTTACGAAGTTGGCCATAAAACCGATGATTTCTGCTACGACAATGAACAGGGCGTTCACAAGGTTTATTTAAACGATTACCAGATTTCGAACAAATTGGTTACCAATGCCGAGTTTATAGAATTTATAGAAGCCGGAGCTTATAAAGATGTTTTGCTTTGGCACGCCGAAGGTTGGGATTGGGTAAACAATAACAATATTGAAGCGCCATTTTACTGGCATAAAATAGATGGAGAGTGGCATCAATATACATTAAACGGACTTACAAAACTGGTGCCTGAAGCCCAACTAAGTCACATTTCATATTTTGAAGCTTTTGCATTTGCCCAATGGAAAAATTTAAGATTACCAACCGAATTTGAATGGGAAACCGCACAGCAATATTTTAACTGGGGCACCCGCTGGGAATGGACAGAGAGCGCCTATTCCCCCTACCCTAATTACACTAAACCCAAAGGTGCACTTGGCGAATACAATGGTAAATTCATGGTAAGCCAAAAAGTGCTTCGCGGTTCTTCAGTTGCCACATCACCAAATCATTCCCGCCCTACTTATCGCAATTTTTTTCATCCACATTTACGCTGGCAATTCACCGGCTTAAGATTGGCTAAATAACCAACAAATTTAAATGAAAACCACACCAACCACATTTCAGTCTGCTTTTGAAGAAGACGTGTACAAAGGCCTAACCAGCTTTCCAAAATATTTACTTTCAAAATATATTTATGATGAAAAAGGAGATAAACTTTTTCAGCAAATAATGGCAATGCCAGAATATTATCTCACTAATTGCGAGTTAAATATTCTGAAAAAACATAAGTCGGCTATTGCTGAAATCATCAATAAAAAAGGCGGATTTGACCTTATTGAACTCGGCGCCGGAGACGGCAAGAAAACCAAAGTTTTATTGAAAGAACTGGTAGACAAGGAATACGATTTTAATTATTTACCTATTGATATTAGCCAAAGTGTTTTGAAGGAGCTGGAAAACTCTTTAAAAAACGAAATACCAGAAGTGAGTGTTAAAATCCAACAGGGCACCTATTTTAAAACCCTGGAAAACCTGGCCGATTATAGTAGCCGCAGGAAGATAATTTTAGTTTTAGGCTCTAATATTGGTAATCTTTTACACGAAAACGCCATTGAATTTCTTCGGAATATTCAGGAAGCAATGTCATCAGAAGATATGCTTTTTATGGGCTTTGATCAGAAAAAAGACCCTCAGAAAATATTAGATGCTTATAACGACGCAGCCGGAATTACGGAAGCTTTTAATAAAAATTTATTGAACCGAATCAATAAAGAATTAGATGCAAATTTTAATCCTGATAATTTTATTCACTGGGAAACTTACGATCCTGAAAGTGGTACTGCAAAAAGCTACCTGGTTAGCAAGGAGAATCAAAAAGTGGCTATAAATAAACTGGATTTAGAAGTAAGTTTTGATGCCTGGGAAAGTATTCATACCGAAATTTCACAAAAATACGATGATGCAGTGGTCGAGTGGCTGGCAAAAGAAGCCGGATTAGAAATCCAAACCAGTTTTGAGGATAGTAATAAATATTATAAAAATTATATTTTCAGGAAAAAAGTATAAAAAATTCAGATCCCAAAATTCCTCAATTCCTTTAAAAGCAAATTCAGCTCCTTTTCAGTATTAAAATAATGAAAACTCACGCGTATTCCTTCTCCGCGTTGTGATGTAATAATTTGTTTGCTTCTTAGGTATTCAAACAATTTATTGTTGCCTTTTATATTAAAGATAGAAGAATGTTCAGCGCGATTTACCACGCTTTCTTCCAAGAGATTCATTTTGGTAAATTCAGATTTAGCTTTCCTGCTTAAAGCCTTAATTCTGGATGAAATTTCACCTATTCCTATCTTTTTAATCAGTTTTAAAGCTTCGGCCAAACTTCCATAATTCAGCGTATCCTGGTGGCCGGGCTCAAACTTTCCTATAAAATTTCCCTCGTGAGCTTTGTATTTTCCCTGTAAAGAACCAAAACCTAAAGCTTTTGGAGCAATCTTTCCTTCCACTTCTTTTTTAAAGAGCATAAATGCATTTCCATACCCGGCGTTTAGCCATTTATAGGTGCTGCAAATTAGAATATCAATAGCACTCTCATTAAAATTATAAGCTTCAGTGCCGCAAAACTGGGTTCCATCGGCTATAAATAATGTTTCAGGATATTCCTTTTTTAGATTTTGAAGAAATTCCAGGTCTATTTTAATTCCGTTAATGTATTGTACGACGCTAAAAGCAAAGAAATCGGGTTGCTGTTTCTCGAAAGCTTCAGCGATATTTTTCTCTAGACTTTCATTAATTTCAGCATAAGATATTTCAAAATCCCTGGATTCTACGGCCCAGTTTAGCGACGGATAATCATTTTTAACCAGTAGTGCTTTTTGAGGTTTTTCAAGCCCTTCCAGCAAAGTATTAAATCCGTAAGAGAAATTGGGCACTAAAGCCACCTGTGCATGTGGGCATCCAAAAGTTTCGCCAACAAGCTCCCGGGTTTTGCTTAAAATCCCGGCTTGCTTCTCTTTAAAAACGCTTGCTCCAAGAAGAAAATCTAAATCGTGATTTTGCCTGAATTCCCAAACCGCTTCCGGCAATAATCCCGAAGCCGCGGTATTTAAATAGGTATATTGTTCTAAAACCGGAAAGCCTTTTCTTAAATTCTCCATTTTCCTCTACGAATTGTTAACAAAAACTGTAAATTTGGAATAGACACTAAAGTAATTCTAATTATGTTTTCTAAAAAGAAAAACACTTCCAAACTCGATGCAGAACAGCGTGAACTCTATGAACACGCACGTAAACGCACCCTGCAAAAAAAGAGATTATTTCAGCATTTTATAATATTTCTAATCGGGGCCGTATTTCTCATCGTTTTAAATGTGGTTATTGGCTATCAGGAGAATTTTATGCCATTGGGCTATAACTGGTTTGTATGGGCCATTTTACTTTGGGCGTTTATCTTTTTGGTTCACGTATTTAATGTTTTTATCACCAATAAATTCCTGGGTAAAGAATGGCAGGATAAGCAAATGGCAAAATTAGTACAGAAACAAAAAGAAAAAATTGCGAAAATGCAAACGCAGGTTGAGAAAGATTTTCCTGCAAATCCGCCGCAAAAAGAAACTACCCAAAAACCAGAAAATACGCCGGAATTAAAAAGCGGAAACGAGCGTTTTAAACCAAAGACTAACGATCCCGAAAAGCCAGATCAACCATACAATACTTAAAATATGATAACAATGATTGCCGCTGCCGCGGAAAATAATGCGCTGGGAAAAGATCAGGATTTAGTGTGGCACCTGCCAGACGATTTTAAGCGTTTTAAAAGACTTACTACCGGGCATCACATTATTATGGGAAGAAAAACTTTTGAAACTTTCCCGAAACCACTTCCAAATCGCACCCATATTGTAATTACCCGAAAAGATAATTATCTGCACAAAGATGCCACCGTGGTTTCTTCTTTAGAAAAAGGGCTGGAATTTGCCAGAAAAGATGAACAGCCTTTTATAATTGGTGGCGGTGAAATTTATGAATTAGGAATGGACGTGGCCGATAAAATTGAACTAACAAGAGTGCACGGTACTTTTGAAGCCGATACTTTTTTTCCGGAAATAGATGAAGAAAAATGGAAGTTAATAGCCGAAGACTTTCACCCGAAAGACGAAAAACACGATTACGCCTTTACTTACCTTACCTATGTTAGAAAATAACATTCTAAATAAAATAGCTGAAGAACATAACCTAAACAACGCAAAATTTAACCGACTAACCGGTGGAGATATCAATGATGTTTTCCTAATTACTTCGGAAGAGAAAAAGCAGGTAGTAAAAATAAATAATGCTGAAAAGTTCCCGGGAATGTTTGAAGCCGAAAAAGCCGGCCTGGAAGCTCTTCAAAAACCAAAAGTAATTGATGTTCCCACTATTCTGGGAATTGGTAAAATTGAAAATACTTCATATTTACTTTTGGAATACAAAGAGAGTACCGCCAAATCCTCCACTTTCTGGGAAGATTTTGGAAAGCAAATGGCCGCTTTGCATAGAACCACTTCAGAGGAATTCGGATTTCACCAGGATAATTATATTGGTAGTCTTCCGCAACAAAACAATGCTGCAGCCTCAGCAGCCAACTTCTATATTTCTGAACGACTGGAACCTCAACTAAAGATAGCGAAAGATAGAGGTTATGACCTTGGTGTCACTAGATCGTTTTTCAGCAATATTTCAGCAATAATTCCAGATGAAAAACCCTCGCTAATTCACGGTGATCTTTGGGGTGGTAATTATCTGGTTAATGGAAATGGCGATCCCTGCCTTATAGATCCTGCCACAGCTTTTGCTCCACGTGAAATGGACCTTTCAATGATGCAACTTTTTGGCGGATTTGATAAGGAATTATTTAATAGCTACAAAAAGGATTTTCCTTTAGTATCGGGTTTCGAAGAACGAATTCGGCTTTGGCAACTTTACTATTTATTGGTTCATCTTAATCTTTTTGGTGCCGGATATAAAGCTCAGGTTACCAGTATTATTAAGCAATTCAGCTAATTTCACAATTCTTAACAGGACACTTTATTCTTTTAGGAGTTTATTAGCGCAGATAGGCGTGGATACTCATTAAATTCAAACTTCCAACTTAAACTTAAAAAAAATGAGTACTGAAAATTTGAATAAAAACGAGGCTTTAGATAAAATGAAGTCAATGGTAAAAGACATTAAAACCTGTATGTTCGTTACAGATTTTGGCAACAAACCCTTAAGTGCCGTACCAATGACTACCAAAGAGGTAGATAAAGAAGGAAATATCTGGTTCTTTAGCAGGCTGGATAGCGACCATAATGGAGATATCGCCAAAGATAATGATGTTCAACTTCTATATAGTGATACCTCAGATATGGAATTTATCAGCATTTACGGGAAAGCTACTATAGAAACCAATAAAAATGTTTTAGAAGAATTCTACGGAAAAATGGATGATGCCTGGTTTAATGGGGTAGATGATCCTAATTTAACCGCAATAAAAGTAGTTCCAAAAGAAGCTTATTTTTGGGATAACAAGCAAAATAAATTTGTAACCTTTTTAAAAATAGGAGCGGCAGCAGTAACCGGTGACAAAAAAGGAGATATTGGAGAAAAAGGAAAATTGAATCTTTAGATTTAGAAATTCTCAAGGAAAGACCTCGTAACAGCGCATTTGTTATGAGGTCTTTTTTATTATTTCTATTTTAGCCGAATCTAAATTGAATATTATGAACGCATATATTTTTCCCGGTCAGGGAGCCCAGTTTTCAGGAATGGGATTAGACCTTTTTGAAAAATCTACTAAAGCACAGGATCTATTTAAAAAAGCCAACGCAATTTTAGGTTTTTCAATTACCGATATTATGTTTGAAGGTACTGCTGAAGACCTAAAGCAAACCAGAGTTACACAACCAGCCGTATTTTTACACTCGGTTATTTTAAGCAAGGTTTTAGGCGAAGATTTTAAACCAGATATGGTTGCCGGACATTCTCTGGGTGAACTTTCTGCACTCGTGGCCAATAACACCCTTTCTTTTGAAGACGGATTAAAGCTGGTTTATAAACGTGCTATGGCAATGCAGGAAGCCTGCGAATTAGAACCTTCTACTATGGCCGCTGTTTTAGGCCTGGAAGATAAAGTTGTTGAAGCTGTTTGCGCCGAAACAGATGGAATTGTAGTAGCTGCCAATTATAACTGCCCGGGGCAATTAGTGATTTCTGGAGATATAAAAGCGGTTGAAGCTGCTTGTGAAACTTTAAAAGAACGCGGTGCCAAAAGAGCAATGATCTTACCTGTAGGCGGTGCTTTCCACTCGCCATTAATGGAACCAGCCCGAAAAGAACTTGCTGCTGCAATAGAAAACACAACATTTAATACCCCAACCTGTCCAATCTATCAGAACGTGAGCACTTTTGCTGTAACCGACCCAGAAGAGATTAAGAAAAACCTGGTTTTTCAATTAACCGCCCCAGTGAAATGGACACAAAGTGTTCAAAATATGATTAAGGACGGTGCTACTAATTTTACCGAAGTAGGCCCCGGAAAAGTTTTACAGGGGTTAGTTAAAAAAATAGACCGACAAATGGAAACCGCTTCGGCTTCTATCTAGGACTGAAAAATCAGAATTAAAGTAGGCTTTCTGAATAACAATCTTTCGTCAAGCTGAACGCGTTTCAGCTTCTAATACGTTAGATCCTGAAATAAATTCAGCGTGACGGTAGAAACTTGGATTCCAAGAGACAGAAGAAATTCCTGAAAGTAAAAAATCCTGAAGTTGTGAACTTCAGGATTTTTTATTTCTATCTGTTTACAGAAAAAACTTCACAACTCCGCTGGAAGTGATAAAGGAATTTATTTTTTATAAATCTTTCCTTCTTTCATTACGAATTTCACTTCTTTTAAAGTCTCAATATTTTCGGTTGGATCTTCGTCTACTGCAATAATATCGGCATAAAAGCCTTCGGCAATCTGACCAATTTCATCCTCCATTTTTAAAATTTTAGCTGCCGTAATTGTAGCACTTTGAATTGCTTCTATTGCCGGCATTCCGGCTTCTGTCATATAAACAAACTCCCGCGCATTTTCACCGTGCTTAAAAACTCCGGCATCAGTACCAAAAACAATACCTACTCCCCTTTTATAGGCGCGCGCAAACATATCCTGAATTTGAGGTCCAATTTCCTTTGCCTTTGGTACTACAAGCTCAGGATAGTAATTTTCAATTTCGGCATTTTGAGTCACCTCTTTCCCGGCTGTAATTGTTGGTACCAGGTAAGCATCGTGTTCTTTCATTAAATCCATTGTTTCTTTGCTCATCTTTGTACCATGCTCAATGGTTTTTACACCGGCTCTAATGGCGCGCTGCATCCCCTCATCGCCGTGAGCGTGCGCTGCCACGTGAAAATCATAATCATTTGCAGTTTCTACGATTGCTCTTATTTCGTCTTCGGTAAACTGCGGATTAGAACTGCTTTTAGCTACACTTAGAACTCCGCCGGTAGCTGTAATTTTAATTAAATCGGCACCATTTTTATAACGTTGCCGAACTGCTTTTGCAGCATCTTCAGGACCGTTAACCACACCCTCCTTTGGCCCGGGGTCTCCGGTTAATTCCTTATTCATTCCGTTGCTTGGATCGGCGTGACCTCCTGTAGTTGCTAAAGATTTTCCGGCGGTAAAAATTCTAGGACCGTCAATTTTTCCTTTATTTATAGCATCGCGAAGGGCAATATTTACCCCGCTTCCGCCTAATTCCCTAACTGTAGTAAAACCGGCCAATAGCGTGGTTTTAGCAAAACCAACCGAGTTAAATGCCGCATCTTCTGGATCGTTTATAAAACGCTCCATATATTTTTGCGGATTTGTTTCACTTTCCAGATGCACATGCATATCGGTTAGCCCCGGAAGCACGGTTTTATCACGTAGATCTATTAGTGAATCATTTTCACTTTCCGGATTTACAAATCCGTTTTCTATACTTTTAATCCTTTTTTCAGAAACAATTATTGTTTTTTCAGTTAGTACTTTTCCTGATTTTGTATCTACCAATTTCCCGGCCTGTATGTAGAAATCCTGTGCCTGAAGCCCTGCAGATAAGAATATTCCGAAGCAAAAAATTAAAAGTTTTTTCATATTAAAAATTTAAGTGTCTAAAAAATTCTTGATGGTAGCGGTAATATACTCAATTTGTTCATCATCCAATTCGGTATGCATTGGTAAGGAAAGTACTTCCTGAACCAATTGATTGGTCACCGGGAAATCGGCTTCATTATATCTTGAATCTGTGTAGGCTTTTTGCTTATGTAGGGGAATTGGATAATAAATTCCGAATGGAATTCCCTTCTCCTGCAGGTGCTTTGCCAGGGCATCACGTTTTCCGTTTTTAATTTTCAAGGTATATTGGTGATAAACGTGAGTATCTTCTTTGTCTAGTAGTACCGGTGTAATTATATCTTCCTGGCCTTTAAAAGCTTCAGAATATTTATTGGCAGATTTTCTTCTGGCTTCATTATACGAATCTAATTTTGGAAGTTTGGCTCGTAAAACTGCCGCCTGCAAACTATCTAACCGGGAATTAACTCCCACTACATCGTGATGATAACGCTCGTACATACCGTGATTTACAATTCCTCGAATAGTGTGCGCCAAATCATCATCATTGGTAAAAATAGCACCACCGTCACCGTAACACCCTAAATTTTTAGAAGGAAAAAAAGAAGTAGCACCAATATGGCCAATTGCACCAGTTTTTTGAGTTTCGCCGTTTTTAAAATGATAATTTCCTCCAATGGCCTGTGCATTATCTTCAATTACATAAAGATTGTGCTCTTTGGCAATTTCCATAATCGCATCCATATTGGCAGCCTGACCAAAAAGATGAACAGGAACAATGGCCTTGGTTTTTGGCGTGATTGCCTTTTTTATGGCTTCGGGGTCTATATTAAAACTATCGGGTTCAACATCTACAAGCACAGGGGTTAACTGAAGAAGCGCTATCACCTCAACGGTAGCCGCAAAAGTGAAATCGGCAGTAATTACTTCGTCTCCCGGTTTTAGATCAAGACCCATCATCGCTATCTGTAGAGCATCGGTCCCATTGGCACAGGGAATTACGTGCTTAACCTGGAGATATTCTTCTAAATCTTTTTGAAATTGCTGAACTTCAGGACCATTAATAAATGCCGCATTTTCTATAACTTCCTGAAAAGAAGAATTTACCTGATCTTTTATTCCATCATATTGACCTTTAAGGTCAACCATCTGTATCTTTCTCATCTATCTATATTTTTTCTTCCCAATTTAAATTAGCAGGGACTAATGATTCTGTTCATTTACTGCCATTATTTGGGACCCGCATAATGCCGGTTTCATGTGTTTTTTTAGAGTCACGAAAATACGAAATAAGCTCCCTATTGCCAATCAATTTTAATTAAAGGCCTATTTTCGCATAAGAAACAAGTTATTTTGAAGTCACTTTACAACTTAGCTACGAAAATTGCCGGAAAAGCATTACCGCTGGTAGGCAGGTTTAATCATAAACTCAAATTGTTTACCGAGGGCAGAAAATCGGTTTTTGATAAATTAGAGGCTGAAATAGATCCTGCTTCTCAATACTTATGGTTTCATGCAGCTTCCCTGGGCGAATTTGAACAGGCTTTGCCCATTATTGAAGAGGTAAAAAAGGAATTTCCCAAGTATAAAGTATTGATTACTTTTTTTTCTCCTTCGGGTTACGAAAACAAGAAAAACCATCCGCTGGCAGATGTAATTACCTATCTGCCGCTGGACACCCCGGGCAACGCAAATCGATTTCTTGAGCTAGTTAAGCCAAAAATTGCATTTTTTATTAAATATGAGATCTGGCCAAATTTCTTAACCGAATTGGATAACCGAAATATTAAAAGTTTATTGGTTTCGGGAGCTTTTAGAGAAAACCAAATATATTTTAAACCTTATGGCGGACTTATGCGGAAAGCCCTCTCAAGATTTGATCATTTTTTTGTGCAAAATGAAGCTTCAGTAGAATTACTTAAATCTATTGGTTTTAATAATATTACCCTAAGCGGTGACACGCGATTTGATCGCGTATCAAGGCAAATACAATATGATAATAAGCTCGATTTTGCCGAAGAATTTATAAATAATGAAATCTGTCTCGTTGCTGGAAGTACCTGGCCTGAAGACGAAGAAATCTTGCTTCCATTTATCAATAAAACCTCAGCAGAAATAAAGATAATAATCGCACCTCACGAGATTAAGGAAGAAAAAATAAAGGTGCTGGAGCAAAAAATTAAGAAGAGAACTATTCGATATTCAAAAAAGGAGAACCACGACCTGGCAAATTTTGAGGTATTAATTTTAGACACCATAGGTTTATTGGGCAAGGTTTACAGTTATGCCAGTATTGCGTATGTAGGCGGCGCTGCGGGAACTTCGGGACTTCATAATATTTTAGAACCCGCAACCTTCGGAATTCCTGTTATTATAGGGAAGAATTATAAAAACTTCCCGGAAGCTATTCGGTTACGGCAGCTTGCCGGTTTATTTTCAGTAGAAAATTCTTCAGAATTTAACGAGGTATTAGTAAAGTTAGTTGCTAATAAAGACTACAGAGAAAAAACCGGAATGATTGCCGGCCACTTTATTAATAGTAATACCGGGGCTACCCAAACCGTAATTAATTACCTAAAGCGCTTACCCGGGTTTAGCTAAAGTTTCCTAAAAAATAAATACAGCTAACATTTATATTGTAATTTCGACATATAAATTAATAAACTAAACATTATGAAACGAGTACTTATTACTGGAGTAATTTTACTGTTTACCGCTGTGAGCTTTACCTCCTGCCGTGAAACTACAGAAAAAGAAACCGTGGTTAGGGAAGTTGAAGTTGAAAAAGAGGAAACAGCAGAGCCTGAAGAAGAACGTAAAGGAATCCTGGAACGTGCCGGCGAAAAAGTAGACGGCAAGGTAAATGAAGAAATAGACGAAGAATTAGATAAAATTGACGATAATTAAACAAAAGCAATAAAACAGACCTAAAGGAAGTGTTTTCGTGATTTTTTATGAAAATTTTAATATTGTTTCTGTTAAAATACACTTTTACATTTCTAATTTTGCTTTAACAAACTAGAAACAACCAAATTTATGAAACGATCAATTTTAATGCTCGCTATGTTTTTTACCCTTAGTACAGCTTTTACTTCCTGCCGTGAGGTTAATGAAGAAGAGAACGAAATGGAAATGGAGGGTGAAGAAATGGAAAGAGAGATGGAAGGCGAAATGCACGATATGGAGGATGATATGGATCATGTTGGAAACGACATTGAAGACGCCGCCAACGATGCCGGAGACGCTGTAGAAAATGCGGCCAACGAAACCGGTGAAGCAGTGGAAGATGCTGCCAACGAAGTTGAGGATGAAGTTGAAGGTAACGACGACTATTAATTCTATTAATAATTAACTAAACTTAGAACTATGAAAAAATTAATTTTAATGCTCGCTATTACCTTTAGTACCGCTGCGGTTTTTACTTCTTGTAGAGAAGAAAAATCTGGTGTGGAACAAGCTGCAGACGATGTTGAAGACGCTGCAGAAGACGTAGGAGATGAAGTAGAAGATGCTACAGACGACATGTAGGATCTAACAAATTAACCAACCAAAGAGAAAATCCTTTTTGATTAAATTCAAAAAGGATTTTTTTTATGCTTGCTTTTTAAACGATTTTAGTTCCCGTTTAAGATCTTCCATAGATTGCTTTAATTCTCTAAACAGTCCGCTTTCTGAAGGGTTGTCTAAATTAAAGGTAAGTTTAGAATTTACCTGCCAGAGTTCCTGTACTTCATTAATATTTACTTCTATAGGAAGATATTCTTCATTTAATGAAATTAAAAGGATTTTAGAAGCATCGGGCAGTTTTTGAAGTTTTTTAACCAGCACAGAATCCTGTAAAACCACCACATAAATTTTATTATTACTCGCCTGGTCTAAATCTGGTACCGCTTTGGCCAAAACCCATTCTTTGGGATAATAGTTGGGCAACATACTATCTCCTTCAATTTGAAACCCACGATAGGTGGCGTTTCTAAATTCCGGCAGGGGAATATCAAATGCTGGTAATTGCTGGTACCATTCTACATCCTGAACGTTATGAGGATAACCGGCAGCCGCTTTTTGGTTTACCATTACCATATTTTCATTATCTGAAGAATCTACGGTAACAACCTTAGGGCTCACATCGCCTTTGCTTAACTGTAAATACTTTTGACCACTCTGCCCAAATAGCCATAGAGGGTTTATTCCAAACTGACTTAAAAGCTCGGCGACCACTTTTCCAGAAAGTTTGGTACGCCCGCGTTCAATATCGGCTGTTGAGTTTTTTATCCCTAAAAGCTCGGCAAATTCAGATTGGGTAAAGTTATTTTCTTCCCTTACTTCTTTAAAATGTTTGATGTCTATAGATGGAGGCTGGCCCATAATTTCTAATGTTTAGGAATTTATCCAATATTAATCAAATTTATTGGATAAATTCCATATCTACAAAAGAAATGTATTCTATTCTTTTTGTGCGCCAAGTATTTTTTCTATCTTTTCGGTAAGGTCTTCTACTTCAAAAGGTTTTGCAATAAAATCGTTAGCGCCTGCATCTTTACATTTTGGACCGGCATCGTGCAAGGCCGACATCATAAGAACAGGAGTTTTTTCAATCTCGGAATTTTTTCTTATTCCGGCGCAAACATCGGTGCCATCAACGCCAGAAATTAACATATCTAAAAGTACGATATCTATATTTTCCCGCTGGATTAATTCTTCAGCCAATAATGGCTTTTCGGTTACAATTACTTCATAACCGTAAAATTCCAGTAATGTTTTTAACATTTCACCAATTCCCGAATCATCATCTACAACCAGAATCTTTGTATTTTTCTGCATATTTATATATTAAGAGGTAATTTGCGCAGCATCCAGAATGAATGAAAATTCTGAACCTTCGCCTAATTTGCTTTTCACTTCTATTTCTCCATTATGTCTTTCCATAATTTCATTCGCCAAATATAATCCTATACCAAAACCTGAATAAGTCTCTTCACTTTTAACCCCCACTCTATAAAATCTTTTAAAGATTTTTTTATGGTTTTCGGTACTAATTCCAATACCGTAATCTTTTATAATTACTTTTATTTTATCGCTGGCTTTCTTTACGATCTTTACGTTAATATTGAGGCTGCCAGGTGAATATTTTATGGCATTTATTATTAAATTAATAATTACCTGCCCAATACGATCCCTATCTGCCACTACCATAGCCTGCACTTCACTTTCCAGGTCTATTTTATGCTGTGTATTGGTATAATTTATATCCTGAATAGTCTCGGCAACCAGTTCATTTAAATTGAATTCTTCCTTCTTTAATTCCAACTGATTTTCCCGTATTCTGGAAAGATCCAGTATTTCTGAAATTAATCTTGTTAATCTTGAAACCTGGTGATTTATACGTTCTAAGGAAGGTTTTAATGGTAGGTTAGAAGCTTCTGCTTCCCCCTGTTTTTTAAGTAAGCTTAATAATAATTGTACATAACCTTTTATAGAGGTAACCGGGGTTTTTAACTCGTGACTAACCATTTTAAGGAATTCTTCTTTACGTTTTTCCTCTTCCTTAATTTTATCGATTTCGGTATTTGCGGCAATCCACATTTTTATGGAGCCATCGTCTTCCTTAACCGCTTCACACCTGCTTAGATGCCAAATATATTTTCCTTCTTTATTTTTTAAACGCAGTTGCATTTCAAGATCGCAGCCGGTGTCAAGGCAATTTTCCCAGGCTTCTAAATACGTTTGTTTTTCATCGGGATGAATAAATTCTACCCAGCCAATTTTCTTAAGGTTTTCACTCGCCTGCCCTGTAAAATCTAACCAGTTTTTATTAAAATAAATATCATTTCCACGGGCATCGGTTTTTGAAACCATTCCCGGCATTAAATCGGCCATTTGCCTAAAATGAAATTCACTTTCCTTTAATAGCATTTTAGACTTCACAGATTCGGTTACATCTATTGCCATATTTAAAATCCCGTAGATCTCCCCGTTTTTATCCCGCAATGGTTTGTAAGTAAAATTGTAAAAACCGGTTTGCATTTCACCATCTATAAGAAGATCTACTTTATCTTCTTTTCCCCAATAGGTTTCGCCGGTTCTATAAACATTTCTAAGTAATTCTAAAAAAGGTTGTCCGTCTAACTCGGGAAGAGCCTGGGCTAAGCGCTTTCCTATAACCGAAGTATCTTTTCCCCAAAGTTTAAGCATGGCATCGTTAGCCAGCTCAATATTCATGTCTATCCCGGTATAAATAGCGGTTGCTACCGTAGCTTCTTTTACAATTCCCTGCATGCGGTGTTCTTTTTCCCGCACCAGGTTTTCTTTTATTTTTTCGTCGTGCACATCTATTACCGTACCTATCATCCCCTCATATTCCCCGTTCGCGTCAAACCTGGGGCTTCCTTTATCCATAACCCAACGGTAATCCCCTTTTGCACTTTGAAGCCTAAAGGTAGAGCTGTATGGTTTTCTTTCTTTTTGCGCTTCAAGAAAACTCGTTTTAGCTCCATCATAATCTTCAGGATGAATTGTTTCCAACCAACCAAAAACCTTTGCAGCTTCCACTTTTTGACCAGTATAGGAATACCAATTTTTATTTAAAAAGGTACTTTCTCCTTGATCATTGGTAATCCAAATAATTGCAGGAACGGCATCAATAACTTCTTTTAACCGGTCTTCATTTTCTTCAATCTTTTTACGAGCCAGGACCTGCTCGGTCACATCAATAGCATGGACAAAAACACCATCTATTTTACCTTTTTTATTCCGGGTGGGTTCATAAACAAAATTGAGAAATGAATTTTTAAATTCCCCCTTTTTGTCCTGAAGATTAATAGCAAGCTCGTTACCAATATATGGTTCGCCTGTTGAGTAAACGGTATCTAAAAGATCTATAAAACCTTGATTCCCTACCTCTGGCAGGGCTTCCTTTACCGTTTTCCCTATAATATTCCTGTTACCAATTAATTTAAGATAATTTTCATTTGCTACCTCAAAAGTATGCTCGGGCCCTCTAAGAATACAAATTGCAGCTGGCGCATTAGAAAGAATATTGTCTACAATTCTATTAAAAACTTTTTCCTGACGGGATAACCTGCCAATTGATTTAAGCCTTTTAAAATTTATAAGAATTAACGGGTTTGTAGCTGGCAGTGAAAGTAAAGAAGCATTTACAGAGAATTTCTTTTTTGTATTTTCGGAAAAATGTAGCGCTACAATTCTATCAGAAATAGATTTCTCTCCATTTTGAAGCTCTTTCAGAATTTCTCTAAATTCAGCAGTATCTAATTGTTTCTGATTAAAATTAAAAACTGAAACCCCTTCCTCTTTTTCACTAATTTTAAATTTTTTCTCAAAATTAGCGTTGTATGCCACTACATTTTGGTTTACAGTCAATACCAATAGTGGTTCTCTAACGGTTTTAAGTAATCCGCTGGCATAATTTTTAAGATTGGCTAATTCCTCTTTAGGAAGTTTAGAGGTGTCAGATTCTACCATAAATATTATCTAAATCTTCAGTTTAAATGTGCTAAATTAAAGCCACTAAATTACTATTTTAAAACAGCAATTTCCTTTTCTATTTCTTATGAAAATCATAAAGTTATAGCTCATAAAAAGGAGAAACAAACTTCAATAAAAAAACCGACGAAAATAATTTTTCATCGGTTCTTAAGCAATTAATTTAAAAAGAATTATTGCGCTAAATACCCACCATCAATAGGATAGTAAGCGCCAGTAGCAAAAGACGACTTCTCGCTTGCCAGCCATAAAAATAACTGGGCTACTTCATCTGCCTCTCCCAATCTCCCAATTGGATGTGCATTTACCAACTGCGATAACAAATCTTTATCTAAATCTTTTAACATTGGGGTATTTATAAACGCAGGGCCAACAGAATTTACCCTTATAGCTTTGGCAGAATATTCCAGGGCTGCAGATTTTGTTAAACCTACCACCCCGTGTTTTGCCGCAACATATGCTGCCGAATTCGCAAAACCTACGCTTCCCAAAATAGAAGCCACATTTATAATTGAACCTTTACCATTTTTAAGCATTTCTGGAATTTGATATCTCATCCCGTAGAAAACGCCCGAAAGATTAATAGCAATCACCTTATCCCAGCCTTCAACCGGATATTCGCCCACGGGGTGTTGTGGCCCTCCCACTCCCGCATTATTCACTGCAATATCTAATTTACCGAATTTCTTTACTGCCTGAATAACACTGTTTTCAGAGTCCTGGGCTTTAGAAATATCTGCCTTAAAAAATACAGCTTCTCCACCATCCTCATTAATTTTCTTCGCCAGTTTCTCTCCTTTTTCAATATCTATATCGGTTAGAAAAACCCGGGCACCTTCTTTTGCAAAAAGCAAAGCTGTACTTTCTCCAATTCCCGACGCTGCTCCAGTTATGAGCGCTACTTTACCTTTTAATTCCATGGCTTGATTATTTAAATTAAACAGCTTAAAATTAGCCTTTTAAATACCAAAATAATATGAGGAATATCAGGGAATAATATTTTAAGTAACTTGGCTTAAAATTGAATACAAATGAAAAGCTTAACCTACCTTTTATTAATTTTAATTAGTTTTAATTTCGTCACGGCCCAGGATAAAAAGCTACCGGAAGGCTTTATTTACCTCAAAGAGAAAATACCTGATATTAAGCTTGACATTCGATATGCCGGAAGTAATAATTTTATCGGAAAACCGGTAAACGCCTACCAAAAGCCGGTAGCCATTTTAACCGAAGCGGCTGCAACTGCACTGCAAAAAGCTCAAAAAGATTTAATGGCAGAAGGTTATTGTTTCAAAATATTTGATGCATACCGTCCGCAAACAGCGGTTAACCATTTCATTGAATGGGCTAGAATTCCTGCAGACACGCTTACCAAACAAAAATTCTATCCAAATGTTGCCAAAAAAGACCTGTTTCAGCTAGGTTACATCGCTACTAAATCGGGGCATTCCCGAGGCAGCACTGTAGATCTTACTATTATTAATATCCAAACCGGAGAGGAGTTAGATATGGGAAGTGGTTATGATTTCTTCGGAGATATTTCTCACCACAACACAAATAAAATCACTAAAGAACAAAGAGCTAACCGTTCGTTATTGAAGCGAATAATGATTAAAAATGGCTTTAGGCCCTATCCCGAAGAGTGGTGGCATTATACCTTGAGAAATGAACCATATCCTGAAACTTATTTCGATTTTCCGGTACAATAGATTTTTAGGTGATTAAGTCTTAAGTTAAATCGCATGAGGTCTTTCACCTTCTTCTAATTCTTCCTTAAATTCAAAATTAAAGGTGTTTCTTAAAACCTCCTGGTCTAAAATTTCGGAAAGCTCCTGAGTATCTAAAAATTTATCATAGTAACCAATAACCCTACTGTATTTTAAAGCTCGATTTTGGTCTGGTTCATACATAGAAGCACTTAGTATAACTACATAAATAGAATTTTTATATTTAAAATCTTCAAGAAAATCCAAAACATCCCAGCCATTTACCCGTGGCATATTTAGATCTAAAAAAATAAGTTTTAAATGCTCTGAGTTTGCAGTTTGTTTTAGGTGATCTATTAATTCGCCACCCTGCCAGAAGCCTTTTATTGGGCAATTCACTAATTTCTTTAAACTTCTTAATTCTAACTTTAAAATAAGTGAATTGTCTTCGGCTAGTAAAATTTCATACCTGGGGGGCTTCTGCATATGCTCGCTTTTGGAGCTAAAGTTTATAGGTAACTTTAACGCCATAAAGATACGCTGTAAAGCTTCCTTCGCAATAAGAAAAATGCAATATTTATGAGGTTAACCAAAGAAAAATAATTGGTAATCCTATAAAATTAAAATTCATTATGAAATTTTAGTATTTTCACTAAAATTTTTGTTGGATCAATGAAGATAAAATTAGACGAGGAGAACAGGCAGCTAAAAATTGATGATAATATCAAAATCACCTATTGGATGCTAAAATTCGTGATGTTTACAAATATATTTCAAATGTTACTCCGGGTTTTTAAAACTCCGGTAGCCAACTGGGATTTTCTCACCTGGCTTTGGATTCCGATTGGTCTCGTGTCGCTTTTTACATTGTATTATTTCACTAATCTTAGCACTAAAGAAGTGATTCCTTTAGATGAAATTCAGCATCCTATTCTAAAAAATTTCTTCGGAAGAAAACGCTTAAGCCTAAAACTTAAAAACGGCAAAGCAAGACATATTCCAACCAATTCGATTAAAGAAATGGAACAAATTCAGAAATTTATAAACTCATCACAGAAAGCAACAACTTAGATTCTAAAATGATCCCGAAGCGTCGGGACAGAATATTGAGCAAAAAATAAAACCCCGAAAAACGTTTACGCTTTTCGGGGTTTCTATGGATTTTGCTGCTAAAAATTAAGATTCTACATCTAAGGCAGCATCTATCCTGGCGATTAAATCTTCCCAGTGATATTGAGTCAATGAATGATTCACTCCAGATTTTCTACGATTTATCTCACGCTTTAATGTTTGCATTTCACCGCGCATAAGAGGTAAAATATCAGATTTCAATAAAGCTTCGTTATCTTCAGCATTTAATTTTTTAAGATATTCTGAAGCAATATCTACATAAGAACGCTGAAGGTTTCTCCGGTAAGCATCAACCTTATTTCGATTATAAAGTTCGCTGAAAATACCTTTTCGTAAATCGCTCATTAAATTCACCGCGGAATAGGCTTTATCACCATTTACTTCTTCATTGGAGATCATTCTGTTTAAACGATCTTCATCCAGCAAACTACTTAAGGTACGAGTCTGCAAATTCTGCACTCGTTCTATAGCTCCCGAAGCTTCAATTCGGTTTAAAATTTCCTGGTTAAGCAACCAATCTGGTGTTGTGAAAGCCTCTTTAACTAAAAAGTTCACAGCTTCTTCCTGCTTTTCCTTCGGAACATTTTCATAAACCACGCCATCCTGATTAGAGGTTTTACGAGTTTCGTAAACCCCGCCAACATTGGCGACCACGTGAGATACATAACCTCTCCACATATAAGTTAACTCTCTGTACACTTCTTCAAGATCGTCATAACCGTAACCGTCTTTAGAAGTCCACTCAATTAAGTTTGGCACTACTCTTTTAAGATTCGCCAATCCGTATTCACTGGCTTTCACCTGGTCATCTCCCAAACTTTCTCGCTGCGATTGTGGATCTACTCCGCCATAACCATTTCCAAATTCATACCATGGATTTCCAGCTTTTTCTAAAATCCATTCATCTAATTTTTCTTTTTCCGCTTCGGCGGACTCGGCTTCAGGCAAATATCTATAACCCCAGTTGATGGCATATAAATCATAAGGTCCCATCATTCTAATATATCTCACTCCTTCATCTTCCGGTTGCGCAACATAATTTACCCTTGCATAATCCATGATAGATGGCGTTAAACCATATTTCTGGGTAAACTCAGCCGATCTTAACGAATCTGTTGGGTAAGCAGAACTCGCTTTCATATTATGCGGAAGTCCAAGCGCGTGGCCAACTTCGTGAGCAATTACCATACGCATCATTTCTCCGATTTCAGTTTCGGGGGTATTTAAAGTCCTGGCATCTTCGGTTTGCGCTCCGGCTTCAATCATATACCGGTTTCGGTAAGAACGCAAATGGTTATGATACCAAATAATGTCACTTTCAATAATCTCCCCGGTTCGCGGATCGGTTACCGAAGGCCCCACCGCATTCCTGGTAGTACTGGCTACGTAACGCACCACCGAGTAACGCACATCTTCAGGGCTAAACTCGGGATCTTCTTCTTTGGTTGGCGGATCTTTAGCGATAATCGCATTTTTAAATCCTGCTTCTTCAAAAGCCACATTCCAGTCTTCAATTCCCTGTTTAAAATAAGGTCGCCATTTTTCAGGCGTGGCAGGATCTAAATAATAAACTATAGGCTCTTCAGGCTCTACCAGTTCACCACGTTTGTAAGCTTCAATATCTTTAGGCACTAATTCCCAACGGCGAATCAGTTCATAATCATCGGCTTTTAATTCTTCTGAATTATAATCGTATTTATCTATAGTAAACCAGCCCACTCGATGATCTGCAATTCTTGGCTGCATTTTATCGTCTGGCAACAAGATCATAGATTGATTCATCATCATAGAAATAGCCCCAGCCTGGTCGCGTGTTGGCGGCTCTTCAGCCTCGTAAGTCATTACGTGTTTTACCTCTACGTTTTTTGGGTAAGAACTGGCAGACTCTATATAAGACCTGCTCTGGTCCAGTTTCTTTACTTTATAACGTTTCCGAAGAGAAGAAGAAAGTCCATTAATAGCTTGCACCTCGTTTTCAAACAAATCACTTACCTCAATTACCACACTTGTGGAATCTGCGTTATAAGTTTCAATTTCTGAACTAAAGAGGATCGGGAAATAATTATTGGCCTGCACCGATTTGTAAATAGGCGATTCTTCATCGCTCATATTTTCAAAACTAATCACCTTTACATCAATATTTCCTTTTCGTTTCGTCCAGCGCACTACCTGCTCGTTAACTTTAGAACCGGCATTCACATAACCGCCGCCATAACCATCGGGCACACCGGCGATACGGCTTACCAATAGCATATCTTTCTCCAGTAAATCTACAGGAATTTCAAAGTAAAGTTTATCATCTACAAAATGTGTTGTAAAAAGTCCTTCATCAGATTCAGCTTCTGAAGTGATGACTTCATCGTAGGATTTGAGTCTGCTTGTAGATTTTTTTGAAGTGTTTTCAGCCGACTTCTCTTTACTACTAAAAACAGATTTCTCACTTCCGCAGCCAGCTGCAAGTATTGCGGCCAACCCCAGAATAGGTAATTTTCTTATCATGAATTTTTTATTTTGGCTTCAAGATAAGGAAACCTGAGAAAATGTTTGAAATATAGGAAAGGAAGAATTGTTATTTATAAATAAATCAACCGTTGAACTGAACATGTTTCAAATTCTAACAGGACTAAAATACCCATAACTTAGATCCCGAAACAAGTTCAGGATGACGGGGAAAAGTTCTTAGCACCTTATTCCGAAGAAATTTTTGAGTTGCTTTCGGTATTCATCCATCTGTCCCAGAAAGTGAAATAAAGTCCGAAATTAGTTTTAAACTCGGCGTGATGAAAATGATGGTGCGTGGCACCAATAAACATTTTTCCGAAGCGGCTATTCATAAAAGCTTTAGGATAAATTTCAATATCCAAATGATTTATCACGCTGCTAAGCGTCATAAAAATCAAATAAACACCAATCACAATGGGATGAACGGGCAGAAAGAGTAGAATTACCGGAACTACTATAGCTTCTAGCAGCGATTCCCACGGATGAAAGGAAAAAGCCGTCCATGGGCTGGGCACTAAACTATCGTGATGCACTTTATGAATATTCCTAAAAACTTTTGGCTTGTGCATCCAGCGATGCACCCAATAATAATAAGTTTCGTGAAGCAGAGAAAGTAAAATAAAACTGGCTGGTAAATACCATAATCCAAATTTATCTAGCTCCAAATAAATTGCAGTAAAGCCTTTTTGCCAAAGAAAATAGGTAAGCGCGCCAAAAAAGCCAAAAATCACCGATGACCACATGCTCCAGTAAATTTCCTTTTTTAACTGCCCTTTTCTAAAACCGCGTTTACTTAACCTTTTATTGCTGAATTTTTCACTTTTCAGTCTATAATAATACCAGTAGAATATTCCCGCGGAAATTAAATATCTTAGAAAAACCGCGGCAAAAAAGATAAGCACACAAATAAAGAAAAGCCCCGGGTTATTAATTTCGAAGAAAACCATATTAACCGAATGTAGCGAATAAGAGCGTTATTTGGAAATCAACTTTTCAGAAAATATTCTTAAACTTTAAAGAATTTAATTACCCGTAAGGTTTGTAAAACCTTATAATCTTTACAATTTAGTATCTTCGGTTTAACTTAGCCAATTTCCCAGTTATGAAGAGAGAATTCAAGCCTTTTTATGTAAAATTCATATTCTTAATCGCTTTCCTATTCATTAGCAGTATACCTGCTAACGCCCAGTTTCCGTTAGGGAATAGTCAAAATAATGAAGCTGATGCCCAGGAAATTCCTGAAGATATTTTAGGCAGAAGAACCCCACGTGGTACGGTAACTGGGTTTATAAATGCTGTGGCCGGGCAAAATTATAATCGCGCCTCGAGATACCTCAATTTCCCGGGAAATATTACTTCTGAAGAAGAGAAAGAACGGGTGGTCCTGGTTTTGCAACGCCTATTTGACCAAAAGGGAAGTATGCTCCCCTATTATCTAATAAGCGATGATCCCAAGGGAAAAACCGATGATGATTTTGAACCAAAACTGGAGAAAGTAGGAAGTGTAAGCCCTGACGATGAATTGATTGAGATTTTTCTAAAACGGCACGATGATGAAACCGGAAATGGAATCTGGCTTTTTTCAGCTGAAACAGTCGAAGCCATAAGTTCGGTTAGCCTTCAAAATTCGGCTTTTGTAGACCAAATAATTCCGGGATTTCTTAATAAATATCTTTGGGGTGGGGTACCTGCCGGACAATGGATTGTGGCCTTATTACTTATTGGATTAAGTTATCTTATTTCTTTTTTGATTATTTCTTCAATAATTTTTCTATTAAAAAAACTTTGGAAAAGGATTAGAGAAGAACCCATTTCAGGAATAATTACCGCGGTAAAACTTCCCTTAAAATTATATGTAGCCGTCTGGATTTTTGTTGCATTTTCAAGAAACCTGGAACTATCTATTATTTTGCGTCAAAAATTTAGTGCTATCACCATTATAGTTGGTATTGTAGCTGTTCTTATTCTCCTCTGGCGACTATCAGATTTTATAGGAAAATTTAGTCAGGAAAAAATGTTATTACGCGGAAATCCGGCGGGAGTTTCAATAGTATTATTTCTGCAGCGGGCGGCTAAGATCGCAATTGTTATTTTTGGTATAATATTTAGTTTAGGGGCAATTGGCATTGATGTAACTACCGGTTTGGCCGCCCTGGGAATTGGTGGTATTGCTCTTGCCCTGGGAGCTCAAAAAACGATAGAAAATTTTGTGGGAAGTGTGACCCTAATTGCCGACAGGCCCATTCGTGTTGGCGATTTTTGCCGGGTGGGGCAAATCACTGGAACAATTGAAAAGATTGGTATTCGATCTACCAGAATTAGAACTTTAGACCGCACCGTAGTTACCATTCCCAATGGAGCATTTTCATCTGACACGATTGAGAATTATGCCCACAGGGACAGGTTTAGATTTATAAGTGTTTTAAATTTTAGATACGAAACATCGCCAGATCAGCTACGCTATTTACTTACCGAATTGAGAAAAGTGCTTTATGCGCACCCTAAGGTCTATGAAGAACCGGCTAGAATTAGGTTTATTGGTTTTGGAGCCCATTCACTGGATATTGAAATTTTCGCCTATTTGGAAGCTAAGGATTATAATGGATTCCTGGAAATTCGTGAAGATCTCATGCTACGAATGATGGATGTTGTAGACCGTAGTGGTACCGATTTCGCTTTCCCATCGCAAACTATTTACTTCGGAAAAGACCAGGGACTTTCTAAAGAAAAAACTGCTGAAGCAGAAGCCGTAGTTGAAAACCTGAAGAAAGAAAGAGAAATGCCACTTCCGCAATTTACCCGCGAACAAATTGACGCATTAAAAAACAAATCCAGTTACCCACCTGAAGGTTCGAGTACATCTATTTAGAATACTCAGCATTCAAAATCGAGTAGGAAGATAGGGATTATCTTATTAAGATTATTGTTCCCTATCTGTCCTCTCACACCACTCAGCGTACGGATCCGTACTGAGCGGTTCCCTAATTTACGTTCTAACTTTAAGATATTAATCCAGCAGAAAAGGGTAGCCAGCCTTTCTCAGTCTGTGCGTGGTAATGGTCCTTGTGAGGATAAAGCTGTTGGCGATATGCCAGTGACTTCTCCTCGTGTTGGCATATTCCCACGCTTTCCACTTGTTCAAGCCAAGCTTGATAAGCATCTTTTCTTTCGTGCGAATGCGTTTCCATTGTTTCCAGATACACATCCTTAGACGTCGACGATACCAGCGATCTATGTTTCTCAGCAGGCTTTTTATATCTGCCATTTTAAAGTAGTTCATCCAACCTCTAACGTAGTGGTTGAGTGTTTCCTTTCTCTGGTCTTCACCCCATCCATTGTTCCTTGATGTAAGCTGTTTTAACCGCTGTTTCATTTTTCGGATACTTGTTGGATGGGCTCGGAGTCTACTGATACACATCCTGATTTTTATAAATAAGAACAATGATTCTTAGTTTGCGGCTAATGCTGTTAAATAGATCAAATAAAAGAACCACAATCCTATGCGACCTATGCTGTTTTTACTTAACGCTTAACTTCCCGTATACTATAAAAACAGCATAGGATCCGGCGCAAGGTTATGGTAGATATGGGGCAAAAGACAGAATAAACCTAATTACTGGGTTTATTATAATACACATATTAAGATTTTTAGCTATATTTGTTTATTATAACATACATTATGCTCGAACTCGTCACTATAAAGCAAACCAAAGAAGAACTAGGTAAATGGTGCAAACTTCAGAGAGGTCGTTTTGAATTAAGCCAGCAAGAATTGGCTGATCAACTGGGAATATCCCGATATACTATTCAAAAATTTGAAAGTGGTAAAAACTCAACAATTGATACCATTTTAAAAATTGCCCACCATTTCGATGATTTGGAGAAGTTTTATAAAGGTGTAAAAGCTTATAATGAAAAAAATACTAATCGCTCCTTATATTAACCATTATGGCTAAAAATACTATCTTAAATGTAAAGCTATTTGATTATGAGGTTGGAAAGTTAGGTTACGATTTGGATCAACGAAAAAGTTTCTTTCAGTATAATCCTGAATTTTTAGAAACCAATGAATTGCGAAACATTTTTCCATATATCATTAAACGAATAAAACCTGTACAGGTATTCTCTGAATTTGAAGGAAATACTTTTAAAGGTCTTCCTCCGGCCATAGCTGATTCCCTTCCAGATATGTTTGGAAATATCATTTTCAAGGAATGGTTTAAAGCCAATAATAAAGATAAAACTAAACTCACCCCACTGGAGCAGTTAACCTATGTAGCTAATCGTGGTATGGGTGCTTTGGAATATGAACCGGCACAAAATATCCCAAAAACTTCAGCAATTGACCTTGAAGAAATTATTAGTGTATTAAAGCAAGTTATAGATCAAAAAGAGCAAACTTCAGAAAAGAAATTTGATAATCTTGCTTTATTAAATATTTTTAAAATGGGAACCTCTGCTGGTGGAGCCAGGCCTAAACTTTTAATTTCCGAAAACATTGAAACAGGAGAGATTATTCCGGGTGATATCGTTTCCTCTAAAGATTACAAGCATTACCTGGTAAAGCTTTCTCTAAATGAAGATAGTTATAATAAAGAAGTAATAGAATATGCTTACTACAAGGTGGCTACCGCTGCAGGAATAACAATGATGCCTTCTAAACTGATTAACGATAAACATTTCACCACCTTGAGATATGATAGGCAAAATGGAACAAAACAACACGTTTTAACCGCAAGCGGACTGACCGGATGGGACTTTCAAAAACCAGAGAACTCATCTTATGAAAACCTTTTCAAATTAGCTCTGGATTTAAAAGTACCTTACAATGAGATTCAGGAACTTTTTAAGCGAATGGTTTTCAATTTGGTCTTTGCCAATATTGATGACCACTTAAAAAATCATTCCTTTATATATGACAAAAAAACAGACAAATGGAACCTCGCTCCTGCTTACGACCTCACCTACCCATTAAACGTAGACTTTAATTATCATAAAGTGAGTCGTGTACTTTCCTTAAATAATAAGCGAGAGAACATACAGTTACAGGATTTGCTTACGTTAGCAGAAGAATTTTCGATAAAAAATCCAAAAGGCATAATTGAGAAAGTCCAGGAACAGATTTCTAATTGGCCGGTATTCACAAAGGAACTTAATATCCCAGAATACGTAGTAGAAAAAATCTCCAAAGAATTCAAAATCTTATCGTAAAATAGATTTCAAAGATTTTGAATAAAGATGCAATTTTATATACAATTCACACTCAATATTAAATATTGTCATTCCAGTTTCAATCTAATGGCAATTCATTAACTTAAAAAAGCTACTGAAACATCATTATTTATATCACGTATCGCGATGCGCAATATTTAAAATTCAGTTGTTCCGTAATTTATAAACTTCGATAATGAACCTGGAATATATAACTCCAAAAAGAAAAACCAACTAAAAGTATTGAGAAGAAAAATATAGGTTATTTCCAATCATTTTTAAAATCACCCATAAAATATAACTGATCGATAAAATATATTATTTAGTGTTATTCTTCAATATTTATTGTTATTAGTGGTTACTTAATGTTATTTGTGAGTTTTTATAAGTAGTAAAGCAATTTATGTTAGATTGATTCAATAATATCGGAAAAATCTTACAGGAGAAAGTTAAAATAGTGAATCTGATATTTTTTAACATTTTGCGTACAATTTAACGTACAAATACAATTTTCAAAAACAAAAAAGCCTTGAAAATCAAATGATTAACAAGGCTTTAAGTACTCGGGACGGGACTTGAATAAAAACACCTCTTAACCTCTCTTAATACCTAAACTCCTTAATATACAGGCTAAAGTACATATAAGTAGGGTTTTGAAAGTATCATTAGATATCATAAAAGTAAATAAAGGAAACAAATTAGGGCGAAAATAGGGCGAAAGAATTATCTTTGAATATTCTTAATCAAACTATATGGCTTCAGTTAAATTCGAGATAAGAGGAAAAAAGAATCCCGCTACAATATTTTTGAGGTTTAGAGATAGTGGAATTAGTATTTACAGGAAAACCGGAAAAGTGATTAATCCGATCGATTGGAACCACGATAAGAAAATGCCTTATGGACGATCTCCACAACTCAAGAACCTTTCTAAGAATTTAAGAGACCTGGGGAACTTTATTGTAGATGCTTATAATGAAACTAATTTTAATGAAATTAATCCAGAATGGGTCCAAGAGCAAGTAGATAGATTTAACGGGGTTTACGCCGAAGAAGATCAGCAAAGCGATCTCTTGATAGATGCTATTCATTATATGATTGATAATGCAAATTCAAGAGAGAACTCTAAAGGTGGTCTAGGACTTTCAGCAAGCCGGATTAACTCCTACAAAACACTCCTGAAATTACTGAAAGAATACCAGGGCAAAAAGAAATTCAAAGTTCAGGATGTGGATATAAAATTTGGCAAATCATTTGTCACCTGGATGCTGGAGAAACGCAATTACGCTGAGAGCTATGCTAAGAAGAAAATAGATGATTTAAAAACAGTATGCTTAGAAGCTGAAATAAATGGAGTAAAGGTAAGTTCCCAGTTAAAAAGAGTGAAAGGCGGTAAATCCAAAACTGATTACATTTTATACCTCAGCCCTGAAGAATTGAATTCCGTAAAGAAAACTGATATGGGGGGTGAAGCTTTGGAAAATGCTAAGAAATGGCTATTACTTGGATGTAACATAGGTCAGAGGGGATCCGATTTATTGGCCCTTAAGGAATCAAATTTTGTAACTCGTCAAGGATTAGATTTAATCGAACTAAAACAGCAAAAGACCGGTAAAGATGTTACTATTCCAGTTTTAGAAACCACGAAAGAAATATTACGAGAAGGTCTCCCTCATCCCATTTCAATTCAGAAATTCAATAATTATTTAAAAATAATTTGCAAGGAAGCTGGTATAGACGAAATAATCCCTGGCAGCAAAATAGTAATGGTGGATAAAGAGGGGAAAGAATTGCCAAAAGATGAGAAAGGCAAATATATCGGTAAAGGAGTAAAAAGAAAACTGGCCGGAAATTACCCAAAGTATGAACTTGTAAGTTCCCACGTGTGTAGAAGATCTTTTGCAACAAACCTTTATGGGAAGTTGCCTACTCCATTGATAATGCAAATAACCGCGCACGGAACCGAGAAAATGTTTTTAAAGTACATAGGAAAATCTTCTATGGACTATGCACAAGCTATTGCTAATTTTTATTCTGTTCAATCAAGTGAAGAAAATAGGGAGAATAGCCTGAGGGTTATAAGAAATGCTTCAAACAGCAATTAAGAGTTAAAAAGAGTAGAAATAGGATTTTAATAATTACTACAATCCATTAAAAGCGTTTAAATGATACTTACAGAAAAGCAAATAGAAAAAAATTTAGTGGCATACAAGGCTTTAAGTTATCCAGAATTTATAAGTAATTATGAAATTGTTTTCGTGGAGTATTGCGAGAGCCACGCAGAAATACCTCCTGCTCCTTTTTCAACAACAAACGAATATGTTTTAGATAATACTGAGTACCCCTCAATTAACTATTCAGATTTAGAAATTAATTTTATTAAAGACCTAAACGCCTATAGAATAAAGAGATTGAGGATTATGATGAGTTATTTTGCTCATGTTCAAAAAACAGAAAAATACCCTGAAAATTTTTTTTATAGGAAAGTTCATGAAGAAATTACAAATGCAAAATTGAAGTATCATTTTCTATCTAAGAAAATGTATTCCTTAGATAGCTCGATTAAACTGCAGCAATCTTTAGATCAAATTGAAAGCAAAGAAATTTTAGATTTAAGGAGCGCTAATGGAAGAGAAAAAATAATTTATTTACAAGAATTGGGAATTTTAGATTTTTTGCTATCTAAACAACCTTTTAAGTCTTCTACAAATTCATTAGCCACAGCGCTAAGCGCCTTAACGGGCGAAGATGTTGGAACCCTGCAATCATATTTAAATCCTATTATCAATAGTGGAGTAGGGCAAAAAAACAATCCCTTAAAATCTATTAAGAAAGTAGAAAAAGTAAAGCAAGCATTAATTAATATAGGCTACAAAGTGAATTGATATGGCAATATTTAAAAATCTCTTATTTGATGTGCAATTATTTCTACGGGATAAAAAGAAATATGAAGATGAAATAGAAGCTTTTTACGCGGATGATTTAACGATTAGTATTCTAAATAAAATACAAAAACCCTTGTTTTATTGGGGGAAGGAAGGCCATGACAGTGAATGTTTATATGAAGATATTCTAGTGGATTCGGAGTATTACGAAATTACCCATTTAACCAAAACCCTACTCCACTACCTTCCATTGATTAAAGAAGAATTAAATCCAAATCTTTCCGACAAAATTAATAAAGCAGAAGATTTAAATAAGCAGACCACCCCTCTACAAACAGTAGAAAATTTTATCTATTCATTACGTTTATTAAATCTACAAATCAAATCTGCTGAAGGTTTGATAGAATACTTAGAGGACATTCTTCATTGCCCTCCCAATACCTGGTTAACAGATTCATATATCAGAAAAATATCCTTTGTAATAGCCGAGTTGAAAATGAAGAAAAGCATGCTTAACTATGAGGTTGAATTGTCTAATCTAAATAAGGCTAAGACCCCGGAAATTCAAAACGAAGAAACCTTTAATAATCCTGGTACGGAAAGAATGATATTCCTTAAGGAATTAGGTATTATAGATCATCTACAAAAGTTCGAGTGTTTTCAAGGCTCTACACACGCTATGGCCGCCGTAATAAGTTCTTTCACTAATATGCCTACATCCACCGTTCAATCCTACCTAAATCCAATGGTAAACCCTCAAGTATTACAGAAAAACAATCCATTATCAAACGAAAAAAAGGTCAAGAAAGTAAAACAAACCTTGATTAATTTTGGTTTTGAACCTAAAGATCAAAACAACTCATAGCGTATGCTGAATACTGAAAATGAGCGAATAAATGATTTTATTGAACCTTAATTTTATCCTTTTTAACTATTTAGGGAAAACCTAAAAAAAACCTAACTCAGATTTGTACCATAACATTAAAACAATAGTTATGGGTTTACAACTTATTCAAGACACCGAGGAATTTTCAGATCAATTAGAGAAAAGAATAACTCGCGGATTGGTTCCCTCGCTTCTTGAGGAACTGAAGAAAGAATTCCAACAAAAAAAACCTGAAGAGTACCTTACTCGTGATGAGGTATGTAGTTTATTAAAAATAAGCCTGCCCACTCTCAACCGCTATACTAAAGAAGGAAAATTAAAAAAATACAGTCTAATAGGCCGGGTTCTTTTTAAACGATCAGAGATTGAAGATAGCCTTATCCTCTTAGAGCAGTAAATCACTTACTTAAACCCATCAGGAATATGAGTAAGTTAAGATCGCTCAATACAAGCTTCTGGTCCGATCCCTGGATTGAAATATTAACCCCGGAAGAAAAACTTCTCTTTATCTACCTAATCACAAATGAGAAAACCAATATGCTTGGTATTTACGAGGTATCAACTCGTAAAATATCATTTGAAACCGGCATAAAAGAAGATACTATTTCCAATGCTTTGGAAGCCTTTGAAAAGGTTGGTAAGGTTAAATATAAAAATAACCACGTGGTCCTGGTTAATTATATGAAACATCAAAAATACAATCCTAATATGAAGAAGGCTGCCATTGATGTTCATAACAACCTGCCTAATGATATGAAGATCAAAGGTTCTAACCTCTCCAAATCTAACCCTTCGGAAGCCTTCGAAAGCCTTTTAAACCATTACGGAATGGTTTCGAAAGTAGAAGATGAAGTAGAAGAGGAAGAAGAAGATAAAACTGAAGAGGGAAAAAGAAAATTCACCCCTCCCATTTTAAAAGAAGTTTTTGCCTATATGAGGGAAATAAACCTTGATGAGAAGGCAGCGCAAACCGAATCCGAAAAATTCACAAATCACTTTCAGTCAAATGGATGGAAAGTTGGCGGAAAATCCAAAATGAAAAATTGGAAAGCAGCAGTAAGAAATTGGGTTAAAAGAGATTTCAGTGATCGAAAAAATGCCAGTAAGAAACCAACAGAGAATATTACTGTAATATGATTAACTGGGAAGACATAGATACTAAAGGAAGATCTAGCGGGCAAATAAAAGTAAAATGTCCGGCTTGTATCGATAGACGTACCAACAAAAGGGATAAGTCTTTAAGCGTTAATTTAAATACAGGGAGGGCTAAATGTCATTATTGTGATGAGGTATCATTTCGGGAATCAGAAGAAACAGAATCGCCTGTAGAATATAAATTACCCGTACAGACCTGGAAAAACTACACCACTCTTTCTGATAAGGTGGTAAAGTGGTTTAAAGAATCTCGAAATATCTCACAATCGACGCTTATAGACTGTAGAATTACCGAGGAAAACTACTATCAACCTCAGCTTAATAAAAAAGTTAACAATATAGTTTTCAACTACTTCGAAGGAGAAACTATAGTCAACAAAAAATATAGATCAGGAGACAAAAAATTTACTCAGTCTGCAGGAACTAAAAATATTTTCTATGGTATCAATGATATTATAGATGCTGATGAGGTGTACATCGTTGAAGGTGAAATGGACAAACTAGCATTATGGGAGATCGGAATTAAAAATGCCGTCAGCGTTCCCAATGGCGCAAATGACAATGATGATGTCTGGAAAAATTCTGAAAAGTACATTAAGAATATCCAGAAGTTCTATATAGCAACAGACTGCGATAAAAAGGGACAGGAACTCAGTGAGAAGATCGCTCAACGATTAGGTAGATGGCGATGCCTTAGAATTGAATTTAAAAACAAAGACGCAAATGATGACCTAATGGAAGGCAGAGATGTCTTGGAAAAGTCAATTAGTAGCCCTAAGCGTTATGCTGTTAGCGGAACCTTTAGAGTAGATGATTTATATCCATCAATTCTTGATTTATACGATAACGGTCTTCCTGAAACAATCTCTCCAAAAAGAGAATATTTTGGAGATTTAAAAGAAATATTCTCAACCATGCGCGGTCATTTAGTGACTGGTACCGGAATACCTTCTCACGGTAAATCAAACTTCGTGGATTGGTATGTATTGAATATAGTGAATGATTATAACCTGAAGGCCAGCTTCTTTAGTCCGGAACATAGCCCGATGGAACTACATCAAACAAGCTTCATCCAGAAATTTACCGGTAAACCATTCTTTGAAAACACTTATGGAGTAGAAAAAGTAACAAAAGCTGAAATTGAAAAATATCGAGATTGGGCAAATGAAAGAATTTACCTTACTGGTCCTGAAGGGAATGAATCGCCTACCTGGGGATGGCTTTTAAATAAATTCAAGGAGCAAATGTATTCCTTTGGAATTGATGTTTTCGTTATAGATGCGTTTAATAAGGTTCTATTCGACAGGAGAGGGAATAAACTGGATTTGATAAACGAATGCCTTACGGAGCTCACCAGCTTTGCACAGCGTAATAATGTTATCATCTTTCTAATTGCTCACCCAACAAAGATGCAAAAGAACGAATCCGGTGTGTACGCCTGCCCCACGCTTTATGATGTTGCAGGAAGTGCGGATTTCAGAAACCAAACCCACGATGGATTCACAATCTACAGATACTTTGGAGATCCAGATAAAGGCACTACAGAGGGTACTGAATTCATAAACATGAAAACCAAATATGGTTTCCAGGGTAAAATTGGAGAGAGCATATCATTTAACTACCACAAACCAAGTGGAAGATACTACGCAAAAGGAATCCCTTTTTCTACCGAATGCCTAATTGACAAACCTGATCCTAATACACCTCAACAAGCCTCGGAAAGTTTATGGAATGTAGAGGGTGATGAGGACGATGAAATTCCATTCTAATGAAAATAGAAAATAAAAGGCTCAGTCTTAACCCAATGATTACCCAAACTAGCCCCAATAAGAAGAAATTTAGGGTAATAGGTATTGAAAAAGATGCAAGTAAGGCCCCGGTATGGGTTTCAGGATCACTCAAGCATTACTGGATTGTGTGCATAAAGTTTATTGAATCCAAGACTGTAGTAAAATTTCATTTTGATGAATTTGAGAACTGTATAAAAAAAGAAAAATACTAACTGAAATGCCAATAACCGTGGACAGATTTAAACCTCATCCAAAGAATCCAAATATTCTAGTTGGGAAAAAATATAAGATTAAAAATTACAAGCCTCCTTATTGGGCTCAGATTGATTTACCTGATCAAAAACTAACTGAAGAAAAGAAATAACAATGTTTTATAATCAGCATAAATACAAACTCAAAGGTCAAACCGGAAGCTTAGAGCTTTCTATTGATCCTATGGGGTGGAAAGATTCTCAAACAGAGATAAGACGTAGCGAAAATACTTATGGGGTTTTCCTTACAATTTCCAATAACTTAGAATTCTACGGTGAAGCTAAAGAATTTTTAGATCGAGAATACGCTATTTATAAATATCAAGCCGATGTTGTTTTAACTAAATTTATTGCCCACCCCATCACCAACGAATGGCAGCTTGCCTATACCGGTAAGCTAAACTTTTCGAGTCGTAGAATTGAAAACAAACGGTTTATTTGTGATTTTGTGGAGGGCGGATTACGTGAACTTCTAAATAGTCAAATCCGTGAAAAGCACGAGTTGAATCGAAAAACTGATATCAAAGGGAATCCGATCAGCGACCTGATTAAAAACAAAGCTGTTATTGAGGGGCGGGATATTGACTTGGTTAGTAATTGGGAAGCTGCAAAAAGTAAATTTGAACATTACTCAGGTGAATGGGCGTCAGTAGATGAAGATAGAGAAAGTTTTCACCCTTTTCCAATTCAGCCGAGAACAAACGCTGACCCTGAACTAAATAGATCCCCCTCTCCTACTTATGAACTTGAAAGAAGATGGGAGTTGAATCCTGCTAATATGTTTAGAGCAAGGAGTGATCGCGATAGAGGTCGAACAACTTTCCAGGTGAACAACCTTAAATTTAAAGTAGATTCAGGTGATGGCAATCGTGTAAACAAGTATAATTTAAAAGTAGTCCTAAGAAAATACACCTCGGACGACAATGGTGAAAACCTTAATCTAATAGCGGATTTAATTTCTATTGATTTAGGAGGTATACCAGAAGTGGGACAAGAATTTAATCTATCTATAGATAAAACAGAAATTGAAGTTAATAAGAATGATAGCTTTGCATTTGGACTCTACGCTGTAGGGCAATACGGGGGTGGGATTGTTATAATAAGTCCAGGTTGGTTAGATGTTACTTATTCGGATTTCAGTGCGAATATTACCTGGGCTGAAGATTCATTCTTTAGAACTACTACAACCGATTTTATAAGATTAAAAGAAGTAGGCGAAAGACTTACTGAAATCTATTCAGGAAAACCAAAGTTTAAAAGCCATTTCCTTGATAATGATTGGCGAGATTTAGGACTTGCAGCCGGTGGTTGGATTCGTAATATCGATAAAGTAGATGAAGAAACAGGCGAAACCGTACAATGGCCCCTTACAATTAGTTGGGAAGATTATTTTAAAACCATTGAAGGGATTTCACCGGCCGGGTATGGAATTGTAAACCGTGGAGCCACACAAGAAATTGTTTTGGAAGATAAACGTTATTTCTTTCAGCCTTATGTTACTATAAAACTCCCGCAACTCTCAAGCATTAAAAGAAAAGATGCCACTGAGCTGATTTTTACTTCTTACAAACACGGTTTTACCGAGGGTGGCGACTACGAAAAACCTTTAGGATTAGATGAACCTAACATTCAATCAGACTGGATAAATGAGATTACTATTACGGAAGGAAAGTATGAAAAATTAAGCCCTAGCCGGGGAGATTCCTATGCCGTTGAAGATGCACGGAGATTGCAAGGATCAGATTATTCTGAACGAGATAGTCCATACGATAATTCTAATTTTTTACTCGATGCCAAATTAGAAGATAAAAACATTTACCACCTTAGAAAGTGGCAGGATGATTTTGAGGTTAAACCCACGGGAATTTACAGCCCCGAAACTGCATTCAACCTTAGATTAAGCCCTGCCAATAGTTTGCGCAGGCACGCATATTGGAGTACAGCCGCGATTAAGTTAGGAAAGATTCATTATGCCAGTACCCAGGGGAATGCACAATTAGAAACAAAATTCCCTGGCAAGCCTGAAGTAAAAGAAAATCAACCTACAGTAGATCCAATAGAGCTAAGCAATCCAATTTTTAAAACGGAATGGATAGAAGCGGAATTAGCATTCGACCAGTTAATAATGGACCAGATACAAGGTCAAAGCCAAATTAACGGGGAATGGCTGAATAATTACTACGGCTTAGTAGAATTCATAAACGAAGAAGGATTAAAAGAAAGAGCCTGGTTCTTTTCAGCAAAAATAAAAGACAAATTTCATTTTAAATTCCTGAGCGCAAACCTGTAAAGACTTTGTTGGAATCATTACGTGGATACGGGAATCAACATCAAACCTTACAAAACCTGACATCAAAAACGCGAAGTATGAAAAAGAACAAAACACCTCAACTTAAAAACCAAATTGAGGAAAGCCGTAAAAAATTAAGGGGCAATCATAGACGAATTCTTAATCTGGTAAAAGATGCCGATGGTCCCAAAATTAATGCTAAAAGCTTTAAAGAGCTTGACGATCAAATTAAGAAAATTGCGGAATATCAAGATCAGCTTAGCAAACATCAAAGCGAATCGAATAATATTCAAAATTATTTAACTGGTTTAATACAATTAGAGATTTCTGGGCTTACAGACAAGTATAATAGAGCGGTTTGTGCGCTTAATTTGTTCACCCACTCCTATTTATCCAAAAAAGACCTGCAAACGATTCTATACCTTTTAAAAAATGATGGATTTACTTTAAAAGGTGTTGACCCGGTTTCTATTGTTGAACAACTCAACAAGCAACTTGATTCTCTTATTACCTCTATTGAAAAAGGAAAAGACCAAATCATTAATCTAAATATAACCAACCTATGAGCGATAGTATTAACACCATAGTAGACAAACAAGCCTACCGGGAATTACAGGAATTAGAAGATCGATTGAGCAGCACTAATAAAGCTTTCATTAATCTTTATAAATCTTCTCAGGATCTATCCAAACAGAAACTGAACCTGGAAGTGCCAGATCAATTTGAAAGAAGCCTTAAAAAATCTACCGAACTCACGAAGCAATTAAATGCGCATCAAAAAGAAAGCGAGCGTATAAATAAGGCCCTGGCAAGTGCGCAGGCTAAGTTCTATTCGGCTCAATCAGGTACAAATAAACAATTGCATCAAACCCGATTAGAAACGAGCATTTTAAATAAAGAGTTCAAAGAAAATGCTATTTTAAACTCTACTCTGACCGGGGCCTATAAAAAATTATCAACCGAACTAAATCAAGCTAGACGAAGAGCTAAAGATTTAGCCGCAGAATTTGGAGAAGATTCAACGCAAGCAAAGAAAGCGGCCGCTGAGGTTCGGAATTTAGATAATCGTTTAAAAGACATTGATGCCTCGGTAGGCCAACATCAGCGAAATGTAGGTAATTACCAATCTGCTTTAGGAAATTTACACCCTGCTTTTGACCGCATTAATATGGGTTTGGAAGGAATGGGGACCAACTTAGACGAAATCTCTAAAAATAAAAACCCATTTAAAGCCCTTACTACTGGAATAATAAACTTCGGGAAAGCTACCTTGACTTTTTTATTATCTCCCGTAGGATTAGCTATAACGGCTTTAGGTTCGTTATTTATGCTTATCCAGAGAAATAAAGATACAGTTATAGGTTTTGATTCTGAATTACGAAACGTAGGCAAAACCACCGGATTAATGGGCGCGGAATTAGAAGGCCTGGGGAATGATATTATCAAACTCTCCCGTAACCTTCAAACAGTTGGAACCCCTGCCCTGTTAGAATATGCAACGGTAGCTGGACAGTTAGGAGTAAAAGGCCGCGAAAATATACTTGCTTTTGCTGAAGGACTTGCTAAACTTGAAACCGCTTCAAATATTTCAGGGGAAGAAGGAGCCGCTCAAATAGCCCGTTTACTTACTCTAACAGATGGCGGAGTTCAAAACATTCAGGATTTTGGTGATGAAATAGTAGAACTGGGTAATAACTTTGCTGCAACAGAAAGTGAAATTTTAAGTAATGCCACCGCTATTGCTCAGAATACAGGACAGTACAAATTCGGTAGACGTGATGTACTGGCATACGCAACCGCCACTAAAGCCGTAGGAATAGAAGCCGAGATAACCGGATCTACAATAGGTAGGTCTTTAGGGCAATTCGAGAAAGCGATAAGAACCGGTAAGAACTTAGAAACGATACTTACTCTAACAGGTCAAAGCGCAGAAGAAATAGGTGTAAATTTTAAAGAAAATTCCGCAGGTGTTTTTACTGATTTTATAATAGGACTAAGCAAAATAGATAAAGCTGGGGGAAGTGTTAATGAGCAACTGGAAAATATTGGAATAGTAGCTATAAGAGATCAAAGAGTTTTAGCTTCTTTAGCGACCGGGGGCTTTAACACGCTTGAGAAAGCAATTAAAGATGTTACCACAGCATCAGGTGCATTAGATGAGGAGTTTTCAGCCGCAAGCCAAAAATTAGATAATCAATTAAACCGTGTGGGTATTGCCTGGGATAACTTAGTATTATCTATTGAAAACGGACAGGGAATATTCGGAAAGTTTTTTGCATTCTTAGCCGGTACAGCTGCAACCGTTTTAGAGCACCTCAACAGGAATGTAACAATATTAAGTGCGTCTTGGGGAGGGTTTACCAATATGATTAAACAGTTTAAGGATGAGTTTATACAGTTATTTGAAACTATCTCAAGATTCGGGGATATCGAAATAGACTTACTGAATCCTGGTAAAATGGCAGAAAGTGCCAAGACCATATTAGGTGATCTGAAGAACCAATTAGGCGGAGAAGCAGCAAAAAATATCGGGTCTGCGTTTAAAGAAGGTTTTGAAAATACCATCTCAAAAATAAGTGCTGAAAAAGCATTAAAGGAAATCGCCAACTCCGTAAATGCAGATCCTGCTGAAGAAGATCCAGAACCGGATGATTCAGAAAAATACAATGCCGGGTCGATAAAAGCTATTGAAGCTTCTATTTCGGCATTAGAAGAGCAACGAGATAAATACGCGACTACCAAAGAAGAAGTGCAGGAATACAATAAGGCAATTGCTCATCTGGCACGTAAGTTAGAAGAAATTCAGGGTAAAACTTTTAGTGTTGGCTCTATTGGTGGACCAGTAAATGATATCCAGAAGATCGGAACTCCTGAAATGGAAACCCCGGAGGATACTTCAGAGCTTGAAATTTATCAATACGAGAAAACCGAAAAGGCGAAAACCGATATACTCAGAGAACAAGAGGATACAAGGCGGCAATTAGTCGCTGATACTTTTAGCCAGTTCGCTGAATTTTACGGAATAGACTTTTCCGCATTTGAAAACCTCATAACTAAAAAAACAGAATTAACTCAAGAAGATTATGTAGATGCCGCAGCTTCCGCTGCAACTACAATCCTAAATATGACCAGGCAAAGGTATGATGATGAAATTGCCATCGCCCGTGAAAATATGGATAGGGTTCTTAACAATGAATATGCTACCGAACAGCAGAAAGAGGAGGCTCGGGAAGAATTCAGGAAAAAGGAAAAGGAGTTAAAAAGAAAGCAGGCTGAGGAAGAGAAAAGAGCGGCTTTGTTTCAAATCGCTATTAATACCGCAGTAGCCATATCTAAAGCAATACCTAATCCTTTAGCAATTGCATTGGCCGCTGGTTTAGGTGCCGCTCAAGCCGCTTTTGTTGCCGCCCAACCTATTCCCCGATTCAAGGACGGCCATTTACTAGGAACTTATGAAGGTCCAGCTATTGTGAATGATGCCCCTGGAAATAACTACCGGGAAGTAATAGAACATAAGGACGGATCTCTATCGCTACCAACTAAAAGAAACCAGTTAATTAATATGGATAAAGGCGATAAGGTGCATAAAAATTATGAAAGTTTTTTCGGAGATATAGCTGATATTGTAAATTACGATGAGGTGCGTAAAGCATCTGTAATGCAGGATTTAGAATATAAGTTTGCCCTCAATAATACAGCTATTCCAGATAGAGATTTTCAGAAAATAATAATGGATAACAGCAGTAAAATGGAATCCGCAATTAAAAAAGGATTTTCCAACGTCAAAATGATAAACAACAATAATAATTCTGAACTTGTACTGGAATTAAGAAACAAACGACTAGCCGACAACATGTAATTTAATCCGGCTAATACACTCAATAAAGACACAATAATTTAAAAACCTTATTTATGGATCAAAAAAAAATAGAAAACGCTTATAACAGCCTCGTAAAAGACCTCAACCACCTCGATAATTCCATAATGGATCACGCAGTTATGAGCGCAGACCTAAATGAGAATATTGAGAAGGTACCAACATATTTAAAACGATTGATGAAGGAAGAGGAGTTATCTCCATTACAAAGAGAATTTAATAATGTTCTTATGGAAGTTCTTCAGAAGCACATGAAATTAGTTCATAAGCACGCTGAAATAATGGCTGCTCTGAAACAAGCTAAAACTAATGCGGAGAAAAAAAGCAGTAATCTTTATCCGCCTAACCATCCTCTCAATTAAATTAAAAGCTAATTCAAACGAAGATTTTGTAACGGCATAGAGGATCTTGAAAGTCCTCCTTTAAACTACTTTTTCTGTTTCTCAGATATATTTTTTAATTTTTGTATTAGAGATCCTACTAAACCTAAAACCGGAAATTCGATTATAAATGCTACCCACCATTCTACGTATCCGAATAGCCACAAATATGGAACTAGAAAAATAAAAATAATAGGTAGATCGTGCCAATTAACTTTCTTATTTAAAACAAAATCTCTTGCATATGCGTAGATAGTCAGAAGGTTAAAAATATTTAAAATAAAAAATGTTATCCTACGCGGAATACTAGCTAATACCACCCAATCTATGTCAAGGTATAAGATAACAAACTGACCTAATAAGAGTATCCAAATTACAATATCTAGTAAAAGAGCCAGCCTTCTTCGAGTATTATTTTTGTTTTTTTCTAAAGAGACATATGTTAGGTTTAAATTGATTGACTTCGTTGTATCTATACAAAAATTATCTCCTGGAACTTTGCGGGCTTCTGTTTTTGTTAAAATCCCTTTGTCATCATAAATGCTTTTCCATCTGGTAACATCTTTCAGAATAATTGTTTCTAATTTATTGTTCTGAGACGAAAGAAAATAATCTACAACTTTACCTGAATAAAGTTTAGGTTTTTCATTTGTTTCAACCAAGATGTCTGCAGACGTATATCCGTAAACTTTATCCGGATCAAATTTCTTATTCCTATAAGACCCTTTTATAATACTTTCCCAGTAATTATTGTATTTAAAAATTTTTAGAATTCTGGAATTTAAAAAGTATATAATGAAACCTGCTATTATAGAGAAGATGTAAAGTGCTGAAATAAAAATAAAAAAATCAAAATATGTCTTTTCAATATCCTCTACACTAGGGAATTGATTATTGCCAAGGGATTCAAAAACATTTTTGATATTAACGTACGACAAAGATTCTAATAAGGGAAGTTTTAAAACCGTTCTAACAAAGAAGAAAACTATTATTACTAAAATGAGCATGAAAACACTTGAAAACATTGTCCACAAGAATCTTTCAAAGAGATTCCCTTGATCAAATTGTTTAGAATGTGCCGCCGTATAATAAAATTTCCGGAACAAGATGCCCGGAAATAAAAATAACATTAGATAAACTATAGTGTTTAGAGCAATTTCAAACTCCATTAATCAACAATAATTGTTACCCTTTCATTGTTGCTAAGCTTTATTTCTTTTTTTCGTTCTCCTGAACTTTTAAGTTTCATGACGGTTTGATCCAAAAGCTCCTTGTCCTCTTGATTACTAAACTGATCAGTAAAGTCTGAATTAATTAAGGGTTCTTTTGAGAAAATGGAAAGTTGCGTTGAAGTCAATGCTCCAAATAAATACATCATACCCTCGATAAAATTTGGAAATAGGCTTTTCATAATATTCTTTCTCTAAACAGTCTGAAACCATACAAGAAACGAGACCAAGGATGAGTTCTTGACGGGTTAGACCTTATTTACGGTTCAAATATAAACTAAAAATACATTTTCTTATGTTAATGACAATATAACTAAATTTAAATAAAAGAAGTCTGAGTTGGGAAATCCCGCTACTATTTTGTTACCTAACAATCAAACAACCCTTACACAACCTACTAGTAATATTAATAAAAAAATTTCAAACCATTTCTTTAGACATCTTAGTCAATTGCCCCCTGAACGAACCAGATATAAATAGTAACTTAAAAAATAAGAAAGCCTAAAAACATAAAATCCAGACAATAATGAAAACAAAAGACAAAAAAAAGATGAATTAAATCAGTTGATACATAGTTTCTTTTATTTTAAAAACCTCTCCGATAAAGAAACGGTTCTACAAGAATTAACAAACTTAATGGTAAGAGCAGAATATCTCTCGGAAGGTATTAATACCCTTGTACTCACTCAATAACTGCAGTACAAATTATAGCCCAGGAATATTTTGAAAGCATAGATGCATTTGAGGAGGAATCGACTATTAAAGTAGAGAGAGATCTTGCAATGAAAACATTAAAAATACATCAGTCTCTACTCTCTCTTGAAAATATAATAGATTTATCTCAGGAATCTAATGAAAATAAGTACAATAACCCAGATGAAGATGTTTATGTTTATGTTTAAATAGAGATAATTATTTTTTAAGATTTTCTTTAATTGTTAAACTTCTTGCTAATCCGGAGAATAATCAAACGTTAATTTCCGCATTTTCTCCTGCAAGTTGTGTATTTGTACTGACAATTTCATGAAATTGACCCGAAAAATACTTCTTTGCCTACTATGTAGGAGCTATAAATGGGTTGAAAACTCATCTATTTTAACATAATTAGAAATGAGCTCAGAGGATTGAGATTTAATTAGATTCAGGCTTTACTTTGAGTAGAAATCAATTATAGAATTTTTCCTTTCAATTCAAGGAACTCTTTTTCAAAAGCTTCAGGTTTCCGATGGTACTCATTATCCACTTCGAAAAACCGCAATGAACTAGTAATAAATCCAGCACCAATATTAATAACCGCCATTAGGTCTTTAATCTGGTTTTTAATAGCTTCTTTCCACCCGTCGGAATTCCCCATATAACTGCAATACCTCACGAAAATATTTTCATCTGCATCGATTATCCAGGTAAAGACAAACATATCTATTACTTCACCTCTACGGCTTCCCGAAAAGCGATAATCAAAAGTGAATTCTGCGAGATCATTTTGAACATACTCCGCTGAAAAAATATCAGTGCAATTACTCTTCCTTAGTGGTGTTCTTCTCATGCATTACTTGAATCATTCTATAATTGATCTCTTTTGCCAGAATATCAACGACAAGTTTATTATCCTCTTCCATTACGTCCGCCATAACTCGTAACAGTATTGGCGTTTTAAAACAATTGAAGACACCATTTGTAAAGTCTTCTATATCGGGATCATCCCCTAGCTTTTTAAGCTCCTCAATCATCTCTACATTCATAAAGTAAGATGGATCAAATTCCTCCTTGGCCATAACTTTAAAGTTTTGATTTCCTACAAGTTAAAAAATTATATTCTATATTCTCTATTTCTGACTTTTTTAAAATAAAAAATAAAAACTATATTTTATATTATTTATTTAATAGTATAATTTCTAAGGTATATTGAAAATAGGTTAAAGCCTGAGCATATCAATAACTCTTAGAGTATATTTCACCCATAGAATCTGAATAAATGGAAATAATTGAGAGTATAGTCGTAATAATAGCCTCTTTGGTTGCTGTTTGGGGTATCATTAGATGGCGTTTGGAGGAGAAATGGAAAAGGAAATATGAATTAGCAGAGGAAATATTAGCATCAATTTATGAGTTTGAGCAAAATGTTGATTATATGCGGTTAGGAATCAGTACTAAGGAAGAGGTTAGTGATCGCGTGCGCCAGGAGAATGAGACACCCGAAATTTCCAGGGCCCTAGACCAAGCTTTTATAATTCGTACTCGATTTAATAAAAACAAGGAAGCATATGATAAACTAAGGTCATTAAGGTTCCGTTTTATGGCGGTATACGGAAAAGATCATGGAAAGCATATTTTAGACTTTATCACTATTGTTAACAAAGTATTCTCTGCGACAGATGAATTTATTTGGTTAAGCGCAGGTGAATTTGATTATGATCCAGAATATAAAAGAGAAAGGTTAAAGGAGATTAGGAAAATTTTATATTCTAGCTCAAAAGAAGATCCAATTAAAAAAGAATTAGGAGAAAAAATTGCAGCTTTAGAACGTATTTGTAGAACTATAATTGATAAAAACTTCTAATTAATCATTCCTGATTGTTTTACCGGAAATGAATTAAATATACTACCTAGGCCAATGTAAGTCTCCTTTTTCATTCGTTGAGGCATTTAATCAAATTTTTAGGATTGGGGTATTAACATAGAATCGTTATATTTGTTTAGAAACATTCTAAATAACAATGGCGGCCGAAAGGAATAATAAATATGCAGAAGGAGAAGGGCGACCTTCAAAGTATGACGAGTCTATGAATGACCTTGCGTATAAGTACTGTTTATTGGGAGCCACTGATGCGCAGCTAGGGAAACTTTTTGATGTTGATGAGAGAACTATAAACAACTGGAAGAAACAACATCCAAGTTTTTTTCAGTCCATAACGCAGGGAAAGGAAATAAGCGACTTAGAAGTAGCCCAATCGCTTTACAAAGGCACTCAGGATAGAATTGTTACCGAGCAACAAGCATTCAAAGTAAAAGAGGTTTCCTGGAATGATGAAGGTAAGCGAATTGAAACCGAAAGAATCGAACTCGTAGACGTTGAAAAGACTATTCCGGCCGACTTCAGAAACCAACAATTTTGGCTTAAAAACAGAAGGCCAAAAAACTGGCGAGATAGTCAGAATATCGACCACACCACCGGAGGTGATAAGATCAGTTCTAAAGAACCCGATTTAAGCAAACTCTCGGTAGAAGAATTGAAAACCCTTCAGAAACTTCATAGGAAGGCTAAACCTTCAAATGAGTAATTGTACAGATCATTCGAAATTTAAATAAACTATGCCTCAACTAACTCCTAAGCAGGAAAAATTTATAAGCGAATACCTGGTTGATCTAAATGCAACACAGGCTGCAATCCGTGCAGGATATTCAGAAAGTGGAGCGAGAACAGAGGGGGCTAGATTGCTTGCAAATGCTAACATTCAGCAAAAGATACAGGAAGAACGAGAAAAGGCAGTAGAACGCAACAAAATAAGCGTAGACGAATGCGTAGGTATTCTTGCAAACTTAGCAAGATTTGATATTGCTGAAATATACGATTCGAATGGAAATCTAAAACCATTAGATCAAATTCCTAAAGCACATAGAATGGCTATAGAGGGACTTGACACTGATGAAATGAATGTAGACGGTCGAGTAGTCGGAAACATCCGCAAAGCTCGCTTAGCAGGCAGAAAAGGAGCAATAGATATGCTTTTAAAGTATTTGGGCGGATACGAAAGAGATAATAATCAACAAGGTGGGAAAATTACAGTTTTTCAAATCCCCGATAACGGAAGAGGTTAACATTATCCAAGATGAGGTAAAAAGCAATAAGTGATGACAGACAAAACTTTCCAAAAATATAAGCTTGTTATAGACGAATGGTTTACAAATGGCTTCAATGGAGCCAAAGCTTATCAGAGAATTTATCCTAGATCTTCTGACGAAACAGCCAAGGTAGAGTTTAGCAGAATCCTAACAATTCCTAACGTTGAAAATTATAAAAAAGAGAAGCAGGAGAATGCACAAGAAGCCCTAAGAACTTCACACGAGGTGCTTTTAAAGGAGTTAGAAAATTGGGCATACTCCGATATTACCCAAACGCTTTTATTATCACCAGAAGATTTAAAAAAGCTTACGCCGGAAGTAAGAAGATTAATCGCCAGATTTGAAACTAACACCCGGAGCTACACGATAAGGACCGGCTCGTTACAGAAACAAATGTGAAACTATGGTTTGTATCCAAAGAAAAGGCTATGGATATGATCCTTAAACATACTGGTTTCTACCTCGAAGATAACATTCAAAGAAATCCGGTTATGACGGAAGATGAAAAGCTAAAACGCCTAGCAGATCTAAAAGAAAAAATTTTACAGTGAAGAACGCAAAATGATGCGAGATGGGAATAATACTCCCAATAATTAGATTTGGTTTAGTAAATTTAATTATAGCCCGTAATTATGGATTTATTAAATTCTGATATCTGAAAGTGAGAGTTCACATCGAACCACCCACATTTACAAAAATCTTCATACACTTCAACAATAGTCATTGCTGGTCCACCGCTATTCAATATTACTGATTGTCCTATTTTAAAATCTTCTTTACTAGACATACTTTAATTAATAAGTTACTCTTCTTCTACTTCCGCATAAGGTACTGAATCACTAGACTCATTTCTACCCTTCTTCCTGCCTCTATTTATACCAATGAAATAACCCCCCAAAGTTGAAGGCACAACATAGGCTAACACCTTCATAACACTTACAATTAAACCTATATTTCCCGTATAAATACAACCTCCAACGAAGGCTGATAGTAATAAGAGAACAACAATTGTGAGTGCAAACCCATATTTCATAAAAGAAGTAGCTTGCTCTCTAGATTCCTTTCGGTCTTGTTGTTGAACTTCTAAAGCCTTACATCCATACGAATAGGCATTTTTTTCATTTAATTTTCGAAGCTCAATTTCTTCTTTTTGGTTAGAAAGTTCTTTGGACTGGTTACTTAAAAATTCCCTAATTAGCTCGGTTTCATTGACATTAACCGGAGAATTATTACTAGTACTTTTTCTCGAATTCTGCTTTCCTTGGGACATTGTTAAAAGACTTTAATTTAACCTCTATTGATCCAAAACCATCAGAACCTAACTTGGGAGGGTGCACTTTTAATCTCTCCATATTATTTCTATTTCTTGAAAAGAAATCTAAAAATGAATCGAAATTACTAAAGACCCTAGTCCTAGCATCAATGTGGGTAGTATATTTAGCCCGATGAATTTTCATATTTTGAAAGTTTATTGGATACAAATTAAATAAAAATGTTTATAAAAACTAACCTATTAACAATTTGTAAATTAAAGATCCGAGGTTTTAGTCGATAAATTTAAAAAAACCTTACGGAATTCCGTAAATATAAACTAAAACATTTTACAATAACCTTTCGACATAAACTATAGCTTTGACCTAAAATAAGTTACCCCTTTATCCGGCTGTAATGTTCAATAGCATCCTTTGCCCGTTCATTTTGATTATCTGAGATCTCTATCACTTTTCTAATTGTGGAATTGTGTATTTTATTGATTTCAACCACCTTTTCAGTGAGTTTAGTCAACTCTTCCATTTCTTCTTCATTTAGTTTATGAAGAATTTTTTGAGAGAATTCCATCATATCTTCTGCGAGATTATCAAACCTCCTTTCAGATGCATTAAATGATTCCATTAAATCTCTGATCTCTACATTAGCGTCATTAGCATTATGAGCCATTTTTTTAGCTAATTCTACCCTTTCATAATAATGATCTTTATTGCCAAATAAACCCATAATATTTAATTTTTAATGGTTTGTCTTAGTGTAAGCTTATTGAGATTTGCAAGCAACTCTATAACGGCCTTATTGTAAGATTTTCTCAAGTTATTTTTAGCTGTTTTCATTCCTCCAAAATTAGCGTTAGCCTTAGATTTTGATATTTCAAATTGTGTATTGATATCCTCTCCATTACGGTTATCCGTAAATACCACGTTCATTTCGGTTTTGCCTTTCCAGGCAGCAGTATGGAATTCTGAATAATAAGCTGTTATTTGTATCTGGATAGTTATTTCACTATTCTCTTTACTTTGAGTGTATTCAGCATTAGGATAAGAGATAGCAATTAGCTGCTCTAAAGATTCTACAAGTTCCTCAGAAGAACATTTTTCCTTTCTCTTTTTGGATAGCAAACGGACATCTTCAATGTTGAGGTAAACTTTAGTTCCGTTTAATCTACCAGTTTGTTCAACCGGCTCCATTTCCTCCGGACACCATATATACATTTTTTGAGAATAAGAAGAAGCGGTAAAAAACACCGCCAGTAATAAAAGTAGAAGTTTATTCATATTTAATTTCTAATTAGGACATTGATAGATATCCGGATCCGCACCTTTCTGCAAATAACCAAAAGAAACACGAGCCCAGGGGGTACAATGTTCGTCAGGTATACAGTAATATCCTTCGCTCTCTGAAGACATTAATTCTCCATCAATATAAACATTCATCGACTCAATTGTACCGATACTCTTTCTCGCATAAGCAGAAAAGCTAATTTCATCGCACCCGGTAGAACCGTTCTCCCCTGCTTCTTCCGTATGATAAACTATTTCTTTGACAAAAGGTAACGTAACACCAAGGTCGACCAGTTCGGCTCCAGGATCTCTCTCAACCTCAGCGTTGCCTTCATTAGTTTTATAAGTTACCATATCTACTTTCCCCTGACCTATAATCTCATACTTTACAGAGTACGTTTCAGGTATTTCTTCAGTGGAAATATCCTCATCTTCTGTGCTGCATGAAAAGAGAAATAAAACAAAAATGCTTATCAATAGATTTTTCATAATTACCAGTCGGAATTTTTACTATAATTTTTCACATATTCTTTTAAGGAATCGACGAAAGCTAATAATTTATCCTCACCCTTAGGATAGAAGAATTTATTCATTTCCACAAAGCCAGCAACTTGTTTCTCTACTTCTCCACTTTCTTTAAGCTCCTGGAACTCCGAAAGCTTTCCTTGCTTTATATACATCTCTTCCATTTGATCTAAAGCTACTTGAGTGTTTACATTTTTTTTGTCTGTAAAAGGAGCTTTATTGTTCAATAAGATCTCGTCTATTAAAATCCTGTACCTCCCCTCTTTAAATTCAGTATTCAAAACGATATTTAAATGATTTGGGCCAACTATCGGAATATTTCCTTTGGAAAGAATTTGATCTTCCTTATTGATTTTAATAGCATAATTGGAATCCCCTGCATAGGTTGCTAAAAATTCCTCAATTGCATCGTGAATTGCAGATACATCTTTCTCTACACTAACAACTTCTTCGTAATATAAAATCCCCTCCTCTGTATGCTTGAGTTGGCCAAATGAAATAAAGGGAATTAGTAGGAATAGTAAAATTTTCATCATAAAGTTTTAATTGGATAGTTAGGCAATATAAGCACAAAAAAGGGAAGATGTATAAGTGGAAAATACAAGGGGATTTTTCCCCGAAAATAAAGTTGGGTTTTTTACAGCCTATACGGGCGGACGAAATAAAGGGCATTTTGTATTTTAGGAAAATAAAAGCTTAACCCATGAATACTGTTTTTCAATTAGCCATTCAACAACTTTCTCTGGAAGAAGCCAGGGAAGTAGTAGCTGTATTGGAAAGCAAAAATTCTAAGGTAGAAAAGCAAACCAGGAGGCAAAAACAAATCAACGAACTAAAAAAGCTTTTTAAATGAGCGCTTTCTTAATTTTATAATTTACTACTTTTTCAGTATCAAATTCATAATCCCCTCGGCTATTTTTTCTTCGGCCGTTAAATACGTCTCGATTATTGTAAAGCCATTTCCTGTCACACTCTAAATACTTAACCACTTCAGTAGTTTTCATCTTTGGTTTAAAGGATGTTAACTTGGATATACTTAAGCCTTTTTTATTCAAGGTTTGCATTACAATCGTTTCAACTTCTTCTTTTGTCATAGTATGATTTATTAGTTAATAATTAATTATCTGCTTAAATCCAAGGAACCTATTTCAATGTATTTTCCATCCTTCAACCGATATACAGCTTCATTTACCTGATTGACCTTGGTTGAAACGAACAACTCTTTTAAGTCTACATCAAAATTTTCAGCAATTTTTAATAGTAGCTCAGGCCGCGGAAAAGAATTGCCGCTTGCTATATTGGACATTGCTACAGGGCTTATACCTAACTGTTCGGCAAATTCCTTTCCCGTGATACCTTTTTGTTTCAAAAGCTCTTTAATTCTAAGTAGTTCCATTGATTTATATTTATTAAACAAAGATATAAAATTAAAGTAATAGATTAATATTTATTAAAATAATTAAACCATTACTTGGTTTATATATAACTATTACTTAAATTGCTGTCATAATAATTAAAGAGTTACATTAATAATAAACATTAAACCTATGCAAATTGACAGTAAATTATTCGATGAAGCGATTATTGCAATAATCTCAGATGCCATTATTGCGGATCGCATTGAGGAAAGTCTTAATGACCTCCTTTCCCTGGGTCAGAATGATGGAGAGGAATGGTTGTCTAATCACACTGGATTCTGTAACGCAATGTACCTTCTCCTTAAGCCTGAAGAATTTAAAGACGGAACAGACGTTAGGCTTTATGGGGTTTATTCCACCCGTACGAAAGATGTAAAAGGGTCTGCAATATCTAAACCGAAAGACCTGGCAACATTAATCTACAATGATGCAAAACAGTTTTTAGAGAATCACCGTAATAACAAATAATATTAACCCCTTAAATCTTAAATCATGAAAATTAATAAAGAACAATTAGCACAGAAAATAATAGTTGATACTATAATTTTTGAAAGAATGCATAACGGACTCCAAATAATGAAAGGGGCTTTTGAGCCGTCTGGAACTTGGTGCAAAAACGAGCCCATCGGACAATATAACGGTTTGGGTTTAGTGGTTGATCTGCTCTTGGTTCAAGAGAATAGTAGTTTAGAAGATGAAATTTTCAACATCTACGATAAACACCTGGAAGCTGACTCATTAAATCCCTTATCAGAGAGAGAAGCGGCCGGCCCATTGTCAAAAAGAATATTTAAGGAGATTGTATTGAAGTTAACACACGCTGAGGTAAAACAAGAAGCCATAGCTTCTCAAATATAAACCTCGTTTATATCCGGTTTTACACTAAATTCAGAAAAAGGGCGAAAATAAGGCGAAAAACAGCCCTATAAACACAAAAAAGCCTTGAAAATCAAATGATTAACAAGGCTTTAAGTACTCGGGACGGGACTTGAACCCGTACGGACACATTGTCCATTGGATTTTAAGTCCAACGTGTCTACCAATTCCACCACCCGAGCGTGGTAATTTTATGTATGAGCGAAAAACGGGATTCGAACCCGCGACCTCCACCTTGGCAAGGTGGCGCTCTACCAACTGAGCTATTTTCGCGTGTTTAAAAGAACTTCCACGTTTAACGTGGCTGCAATAGCGTATTGCGGATGCAAATTTAATATAAATCTTATAATGTCAAAGGCTTTTTATAAAAAATAAGGAAAATTTGAAATAAAAAATTTCTTCAGTAATTCTTGTCGAAAGTTTACAAACTACAACTCATTGTTTACCAATACTTAATAATATATTCCCCTATTTTTTACTTAAAACCCATAAACGAAGACTGGAAACTACCTAAGCTTTGGCTTTAGCCTTTTCTTTACCAACCAGTGTCCTTTTAATCTCATTAAGCTTCATTAATGCCTCTACGGGAGTAAGCGTATCAATATCTATATGTAAGACCTCCTCTTTTAATTCCTGTAAAATAGGATCATCCAGATTGAAAAAACTTAGCTGCATCTCTTCCTCGGCCGATTTCTTTAAAAGCTCACTGGAATCTTCCATTTTATGGGATTTCTCCAGTTTCTTCAGAATTTTATTTGCGCGGTGTAAAACCTGCTGTGGCATTCCGGCCATTTTGGCTACGTGAATCCCAAAGCTATGCTCACTACCTCCCGGCACCAGTTTCCGAAGAAAAAGCACATTATCTTTCAATTCTTTTACCGAAACATTAAAATTTTTGATCCGCTCAAAAGTATCGCACATTTCATTAAGCTCGTGGTAATGCGTAGCGAAAAGTGTTTTCGGTTTCGCGGGATGTTCGTGCAAATATTCGCTTATAGCCCAGGCAATAGAAATACCATCATAGGTGCTGGTACCACGGCCAATTTCGTCTAGAAGCACCAAACTTCTGTCAGAAATATTATTAAGAATACTGGCGGTCTCATTCATTTCTACCATAAAAGTAGACTCACCCATAGAAATATTATCGCTGGCGCCAACCCGGGTAAAAATTTTATCTACCAAACCTATGTTTGCCGCTTTTGCAGGTACAAAACTTCCCATTTGCGCCATTAAAACAATAAGCGCGGTTTGCCTTAAAATAGCCGACTTCCCACTCATATTTGGCCCGGTGATCATAATTACCTGCTGATTTTCGCGATCTAAAGTAACATTATTGGTCACATAAGATTCGCCAATAGGCAATTGCTTTTCAATAACCGGGTGCCGGCCTTCCTCAATATTTAAATCGTGATGTTCTTCAATATCAGGTTTGCAATAATTTTCAGCTTTAGCTTGCTCAGCAAAAGAGCACAAGCAATCTAACTGCGCAATAAGTTGGGCGTTTTGCTGCACAGGCTGAATATAATCGTTCATCCAAATTACCAGCTTGTTAAAAAGCTGCTGTTCCAGCTGCAAGATCTTTTCTTCAGCTCCTAAGATCTTTGCTTCATATTCCTTTAATTCTTCGGTAATATACCGCTCGGCATTTACCAGGGTTTGCTTTCTAATCCAGCTATCGGGAACTTTATCTTTATGCGTGTTGCGCACTTCAATATAATAACCGTAAACATTGTTACTACCAATTTTCAAAGAAGAAATCCCGGTATTTTGGGTTTCGCGTTTCAGCATATTATCGAGGTAATCTTTTCCTGAAAAAGCTATTTTTCTAAGCTCATCCAGTTCTTCCGAAAAACCTTCAGCAATACAATTCCCCTTTAAAATATTTACCGGTGCATCTTCGTGTAAACTTTCAGTAATTTTACTTCGCAAAACCTCGCAAGAGTGTAAATTATCGCCAATCACTTTAATGGCTTCATTCTTACTTTTCAGCGCGAGCTCTTTTATAGGAATTATGGCTTGTAAAGAATGATTAAGCTGAATTACCTCTCGTGGAGTTACCTTCCCTGTAGCAACTTTAGAAATAAGCCTTTCCAGGTCACTTATCTTTTTAATGTTTTGCTGAATTTCAGCTAAAACTGAAGGATTTTCGAGTAAAAAACCAACTACTTCGTGGCGCTTTTTTACTTTCTCGGCATTCTTTAAAGGCAATGCAAGCCATCTCTTTAAAAGCCTTCCACCCATCGGCGAAATAGTTTTATCAATCACATCCAATAAGGTCACCGCATTTGCGGCGTTAGAATGATATAACTCCAGGTTCCTAATCGTAAACCGGTCCATCCATACATATTCCTCTTCTGCAATTCTGTTTACTGAGGTTATATGCTGAAGTTTTCGATGCTGGGTTTCGGCTAAATAATGTAAAATAGCACCGGAAGCAATAATTCCTTCTTCCAAATGCTCGATTCCAAAACCTTTTAAAGATTTGGTCTGAAAATGTTCATTTAAAGTTTCGTAAGCAAAATCCTGTTTAAACACCCAGTCTTCCTGGTAGAACGTATGGAAATCTTCGCCGAAGATCTGCTTAAAATCCTTCTTATTTTTCTTCGGAATCAAGACTTCACTAGGGCTAAAATTCTGAAGTAATTTATCTATATATTCTGAATTTCCTTGCGCCGTTAAAAATTCACCGGTAGAAACATCTAAAAACGAAACTCCAAAGATTTTCTTTCCGAAGTGAATAGCGCATAAAAAATTATTCGATTTACTCTGAAGCACCTCATCGCTTAAAGCCACACCCGGAGTCACCAATTCGGTCACACCACGTTTTACAATGTTTTTGGTCATTTTAGGATCTTCTAATTGATCGCAAATGGCCACCCGTTCTCCGGCTTTTACTAATTTTGGCAAATAGGTGTTTAAAGAATGATGTGGAAATCCGGCAAGCTCGGTACGCTCGCTGCCATTGTTCCTATTGGTGCAAATAATATTTAAAATCCTAGCTGTTTTTACCGCGTCTTCACCAAAAGTCTCATAGAAATCACCCACACGAAACAAGAGCAAAGCATCTGGATACTTTGCTTTAATAGCATTGTACTGCTTCATTAACGGGGTAACTTTAGGGGATTTCTTGGCTGCCAAAATTTTAAATTTTATTTCCCGCTAAAGTACAGAATCCCATATTTTAAAGGAAAATTATCTCTGGAAGTTATTCAATTTTTTCCACAATTATTCTACAAGTATTTCCCCTTTAGATCCATTTTCTGATGGAATTAGATGGTAAATAGCCTTTGGTTCCAGACCTTTCTCTTTTCTATGCGAAACAAAAATCACCGCGGTAGGACTTTCCCTGACGATTAAATTAATGAGCGAAGTGATTTGCAGCGCACTTTTATCGTCTAGCGAGGTTGTGGGTTCGTCTAAAATAAGTAAAGGCGGATGCTTAATCATCGCCCTGCCAATAAGAACCATTCTTTTATGAAGTTCAGATAATTCTGTAAAAATCTTAGCTGATTTATCTTCCAAATTCAGGATTTTTAACCATTCTTTAGCCAACCTGATATCTGCATCTCCAGGTTTTTGGTACAAACCAACGCTATCTACCAAACCTGAAATTAGCATCTCCAAAACAGTATTTCTTCGGTGAAAAAGTTCGGTAAGCGCAGGCGAGAAATACCCGATTTTCTTTTTAATCTCCCATACACTTACACCACTGCCTTTTTTGTTTCCGAATAAGTATAAGTCTACGCCATAGGCTTTGGGATTATCGCCGTAAATCATAGAAAGCAAAGTAGTTTTCCCTGCACCATTGGACCCAGTAAGTTGCCAAAAATCTCCTTTTTTAATTTCCCAGCTAATATTTTCTAAAACCGGTTTACCCCCATAAGAAACCGAGACATTTTTCATTTTCACCAATATATTTGGCACGTCCTGGAATTTTACTGGTGCTGGAGGAATATTTACTTCTGAAAAATTGCTTTCATTATTCCCCTGGAATTCTGAAACCTCAAAGCTTTCGACAACTTGTTCGTTTTCGAGTTTCAATATTAAATCTACAAAAGGCAGTAAATCTTCTTTTCGATTAAAAATCTGAATGATAACAGTTGTTTTAGAAATATGCTGCAAGGTCAATTTTAAATCAGATACCGATGTTTTATCAAGACTATCAAAAGGATTGTCTAAAACCAGAAAATCAGGCTCCTGACTAAGTAAATATTGCAGCAAAGCTTTTCGTTTCTCCCCACTGGAAAAAGTTCGTAAGGAACGATTTTCATTAAAAATCAAGGCAGAGTTCCCGTGTTTATAATCTTCCTCAATAAATTTATTTAAAATCGATTCAGAAAAAAGCAGGCCTTTCTTTCCCTGCAATTCCTTTAATTCTTCTGGAGAATTTCCTTTCAAAAGTTGCGGTAGCCATTTTCCCAGTAGAGAAAAATCGGGTGTAAAAATTGCGTAATGATTTAAGCTCATTGTTTAAAGATCTCTTATTGATATCCCTGCGCCTGTAGGTTGAACAATTCGGCATACAGCATATCATTTTGCATCAATTCTTGATGCGTTCCAATTTCCAGTACGGCACCGTTTTTTAAAACCATAATTCTATCGGCTATTCTTACTGTGCTGAAACGATGCGAAATAATTACCGCAGTTTTCCCCTCAGTAAGCTTAATAAATCGGTCAAAAGCTTCGGTTTCAGCGCGGGCATCTAGCGCCGAAGTCGGTTCGTCTAAAATTAAAACCTCTGCATCTTTCATATAGGCACGGGCAATCGCAATTTTTTGCCACTGCCCACCCGAAAGATCTTTTCCCTGCTTAAAGCGTTTCCCCAATTGCTGATCGTAACCTCGCGGCATATCAGAAATTACCTCGTTCGCCAGACTTTTTTGCGCAGCGCTGTCAATTCGATTTTGATTACCGATTTCTTCAATTTCGCCCATGGCAATATTTTCACGAAGCGTTAATTCAAACTTTACAAAATCCTGAAAAATCACCCCGAAGTATTGTTGATATTGGGATTGATTATATTCTTTAACCGGAATATCATCGAGTAGAATCTCACCTTCAGTAGGTTCATAAAACCGAAGTAATAATTTTATCAGCGTGGTTTTCCCAGCGCCGTTTTCTCCTACAAAGGCCAGTTTTTCTCCTGCTTTTAATTCAAAATTGATGTTTCTAACCACCCAGGCTTCAGATTTAGGATATTTGAATCCGACATTTTTAAATTCAAATCCTTTTTTAATTTTCTTTGGAAGCGGTAATTTTTCTTCCGAAGTTTCATCGGAATATTTAAGGTCCAGAAATTCAAAATAATCCTGAAGGTAGAGTGCACTTTCGGTAATTGCGGTAAAGCGGGTAAAAAAGCCCTGCAATTTAGATCGAAGTCTGTTAAAAGAACCCGATAGGAAAGTAAGATCACCAATTGTAAAAATTCCCGCTACGGTTCTAAAAACGATTAAAAGATAAGCACCATAATAGGCTCCTGTACCAATCACGTTGAAAACTGAACCCCAACCGGCGCGCTGTTTTGCCAGTTTTTTACTCATTAAATAATAAGTGTCGGAAAGGTTTTTAAATCGGTTTGCCAGGTAATCTGAAAGTCCGAAGAGTTTTACCTCTTTTGCCGTTACATCACTAGCGCCTACATAGCGCAAATAATCCAGTTCCCGACGTTCTTGGGTCCAACTTCTGGCCAGGGAATAACTGGTGCCACTAAATTTGATTTCATTTATTATTGTAGGAACTACGGAAACCACCAGTAAAATTATTAGCCAGGGTTCAAAGGCGACTACCCCAGCAAGTAAAGTGAAAATTACCACCAAATCCTCAGCCTGGGTAAGAATATTAGACATTAATCCAACCCTACCGGTGGTTTGCTGCCGGGCTCGTTCCAGTTTATCGTAAAACTCAGAATCTTCTAACTGATCAAGGTTTAATTCTGAAGTTTTCTTAATAATTCGAACCGAAGTATCTATGCTATATTGGTCTCCCAACAAACCATCAGTCAAACTAATCGCCCTACTCATTAGATCTGATAAAATAGCCAGACCGAATTCTGCTGCTACCAGTAACCATAACCTATCAAGGTCTTTTTCTTCGGCCGCAATTTGTAAAACCACCTCATCAATAATCAATTTTCCTACAATAAGGATAACAACCGGTAAAATGGCGTTAATGGTCCTTGCCAATACATTAGCGTAAAACAGCAAAGGGTTTACTTTCCTGATTTCCTTAAAAAATCTAGGTACAAATTTTAAGGATGCAAAACTTCCTTTAAAACTGACTTTATTGGCTTCTAATGACTTTTTAGATCTGGGCAAGAATTATTTTTTCTTTGCAAGTTAGCTAAGATTTGAAAAAGATGGTAGTAATAAAAAAGAAGAAACACTGAAGATCTTCAATTTAAACCTTTTCCTTAGACATTATCCTTACCAGTCGATATGAAATTGAAGAACCATCCATAGGCGGATTTTTTATTTTCTTCTTCTTCACTTTTAAATGATAAATATAACCGGGCTCATAATCAAAGCCTTCTATGCTGTCCTCATAATAAAAAAGGCTCCAGTTATCTGTACCTATATGGTCTCCTTCCTGCACGAGTAAGCAATTTCCTTCCCTTTCTCCCACACATTCTTCGGTATAGCTATTCACAACCATATCTACCACTCTTATATCATCGCTAAAGCTAATACTAAGCAAAAACACCAAACCTATAAGACCACCCTGTATCATAACATTCCATTTTTATCCTATTAAAGATAAGCGATTGTATGATTTGCGAACTGGGGTTTTTCCCTTATTTATACTTGAAAATTGAATTTCGAAAATAATATATCCTAACTAATTAACTATGCTAAATTGGGCAGCTGAAACTATTATTGAATATCCTGAAGCATTTTTCCCAAATCTTCACGGGTAAACACCTTTCCGCTTTTTATTACCGCTGTGATTTCCTTTAGGTTCTGCAAATTTTCAAGAGGATTATTTTCCAAAAGCAAGAGATCGGCTATTTTTCCTTCTTCCACACTTCCATAATTATCTCCAAGATCCAGAAATTCGGGGCCGTTAATTATAGAGCTTTTTAATACCTGGGCATTACTTAAACCTGCTTTAGAAAGGGCATTTAATTCCCCGTGCAAAGATTCGCCGGGATAGACATAAGAATTAAATGCCCCACAATCTGAACCTGCTAAAAGCTTAACGCCCGCATTCTCCATTGGCTCAATCATTCGCACACTTATTTCTTCCATTTTTTCCCTCATCTTACTACCGGATGCTTTTGCTCTTTTTGCTCCTTCTATTCTACCTTGGTAGGTTTTTTGAATTCCGGGACCAATATAGTTTAACAATGAATCCTGCCTGTGATCTACTTCCAAAATTTCCGCCAAGGTTTTACCTATATAAAGTGTGGGGGTTACGTATACATTTTCTTGACTCATTTTAGCAAAAACCTCTGCTGCAAGTTCGGGATCGTAGGTATCTATTAATGGTTCTATCATTCCGTAGCCAAGATCGGGTTTAGTAAGACTGTCGGCGGCAGGAGAACAGGCTTTCAGTGGATAATACATATGCTCGGCACCATCAAGACCTAACGAAACCGCTTTCATGAAATCGGCGCTCATGGGCATATGGCCGGTGATTTTTAGGCCACGTTTTTCAGTTTCTTTAATGATATTGTAATAATTTTCTGCGGAAAGATTTCCATCATAGGTCTTTACGTAATCTACATCTAATTTCTCCAGGGAATCTAAGGCAGCTCCAATATCGCTCGAATTTGAAACTTTTATAGACCCAGGCCAGGCCGGTTTATCACCATCCAGCTTGGGCCCCGAACTAAAAATCCTGGGACCATCTAATTCACTATTAGCAATTTGATCTTTCCATTCCATTACACTCGGAGTGATATCACCACCGGCATCGCGTACAGTGGTAATTCCGTATGCTAAAAAAAGTGGTAGAAGGTCTTTGTTTTCTTCTACCAAAGTATCACCCCCTCTAAAATGAACGTGGTTATCCCATAGTCCCGGTATTACAAACTTTCCTTCGGTATCAATTAATCGATCGGCAACAAATTTCTCATTCTCAATACTTTCACGAACCTCAACAATTTCACCATCTGAAATAAAAATTGATTGTCCTTTGCTTAGACTTTCACTCTCTACATCTATAATTTGAGCATTATAAATAACAAGATCGTAGGCTTTGACTTCCTTATTCTTGCAAGATGACAGGGTAATTGCTAGCAATAAGAAATAAGTGAGTTTATTCATTTTTATAAGACTTTTAGACGCGCACCTGGTAATTCAAATTCCCGCTTTCTAAATTTAAATTAAGTCGAAAGAATATTAGTTATCAGTTTTATCAGGATATACCGGGGAAGGCACTTCTGCCGGCGGATTAGCCTCCAGCTGTTTCAGCACAATCTCAATGGCTTTTTCCAGTTGAGGGTCTCTTCCTTCAAGAACTTCTTCCGGCCATTGTTCCACCTCAACATCTGGTGCTACTCCTTCGTTTTCTACACTAAAACCTTCTTCGGTATAAAAAGCAACATTAGGTGCGGTAACAGAGCCGCCATCTATAAATTCAGGATAACCCAATACGCCTACCAGGCCGCCCCAGGTAGTTTTTCCAACGATAGTTCCAAGATCAAATTTTCTAAACATCCACGGCAGATAATCCCCACCGGAACCTGCAGTTTCATCAGTAATCATCACTTTTGGCCCCTGTATAGAAGCACTTGGCGATTTTAGATCTTTTCCATAGCGAAACCTCCAGTGTGCCTGCTCTGGTTTTTTAAGAATATCTATAACATAATCTGCCAGTTGGCCACCGCCATTAAAACGTTCATCTACAATAATCGCCTGCTTGTTCGCCTGCGGAAAGAAGTAGCGTTTGAAGTACTCATGTCCCTCCGTGGCAGTATTTGGCACATAAACATAGGCAACCCGGCCATCGGTAGCTTCGTGAACTTTTTGAATATTGCCTTCTATCCAATCGCGGTTTCTTAAAGCAATTTCATTTTCAACCGGAGTTACTTTAATTTTTCTTGAATTCTTCATATTAGGATTAGGACCCACGGTGAGCATCACTATTTTCCCGGCCGTATTTTCAAATAACTTATAGATATTATCACTAGCCTCTAGCTCTTCTCCATCTACTGCCAATAGATAATCGCCTTCTTTCACATCTACTCCGGGTTCGGTAAGGGGAGAACGCAAATTAGGGTTCCAATTGAGCCCGCCATAGATTTTTTCAAACCTATACCTGTCATCTTCTATACTGAAATCTGCTCCCAAGAGACCTCCTTTTACAGATTCTTTAGAATGAAGCCTGTCACCTCTACCGGAAAACCTGTGATGCCCAACTCCAAGTTCACTAAACATCCATTCCATCACCCGGTAGAGGTCGCTTCGGGAAGTAACATCTCCTATAAAAGGCTGATATTTTTCTTTCATTTTATCCCAGTCTACGCCGTGCATCCCGGGATCATAAAAGTAGTCTCGATTAACTCGCCAGGCCTCATCAAAAATATTTGGCCATTCTGCTACGGGATCAATTTTAACCTGAATATCACCGGTATTAAGCGTTCGCTTTTCTTCAATTTTATCAATTTCAACGAGACCCCATTTTTCTTCTGCCTTATAAAGTATCTTTTTTCCATTGGCAGATATCTCGTAAAAAGTGGCAGGCATTATCTTCTTATTCTCCCTTTCTTTAAGATTGTACAGATTTAGAGTTCCCTTGTTTTGCTCGTGAGGAGGATAAGCTAAATAATAGAGATTTCCTTCTTTTGGCGAACTTAGGTTAGCATACTTGCCGGCAGGAAGCGGTACATCCACGATCCTGTTTTCTATTCCCTCGAAATCAATTTTCAAGTCGGGAACTTTGATTTCTTTATCCTCTTCTTCCGCCTTCTTCTTTTTCTCTTCCTCTTTTTCTGCCTGCTCAATCTTTTCAACATCGTTTTCTCTTGCAAATGGAGATTCTACATCCTTCTGTAAAGTCACCAGGTAAATCGAACTGGTCATTTCCATATCCTGGTTAGACTGATCAAACCAATTCACCACCGGCCCGGCATCTGTAGAAGCTAACATATAAAGATATTTTCCGCTTGGATCAAAAACCGGACTTGAAACGCTGGAGAAACCATCGGAAATTGCATAAGATTTATCTTCTGAAAGCGAATACACATAGGCCTGTTCAAAGCTGGTTCCTGTTACTATGGTGTAACTAATCCAATTAGAATCGTGAGACCAACTACCAAAAAGGTTCCTAAAAACTCCCGGTATATATCGTTCATCCTGAGAAACTTTTGTCACTTTTCCGGAATCTATGTTTAACACATAAAGATTACGCCCATTATCTACAAAACTTATTTTCTTACTATCTGGCGACCACTTTGGATAAGCATAAAAACCTGCACCCTCAAGTTTAAATTTTTTAGCCTCTTTTTGTTCGCTTTGATCCTGAACGTGCAGTGCATATTCTCCGCTTTCATCGCTAACATACGCGATGAATTTTCCATTTGGAGACCATACAGGGTCTTGTTCGTGCACCCCCGGGGTTTCAGTTATATTAACCACATCGCCTTTTTCAGCGGGCACCGTTACTATTTCCCCTCTAAAATCCATTACCACCCTTGCACCGGTAGGCGAAACGGAGGCGGTACGAATATATTCATCACCCTTTACAAACCTTGGGCGCAGTTCAAGAAGATCTGTCGCGATCCCAACCTCTATTTTTTCAGTAGTATTAGTTTCCGGATTATAGGTATGCAGGTATCCGGCTTGCTCAAAAATGATTTCATCATTTCCTGCGGAAAGATCTAAAACCGGGAAATCTTTAAAATTGGTAAGTTGAGTAATCTCTTTGGAATTCATATCATAACTGTACAAATTGAATTCTCCATTCCTGTCACTCCTGAAATAAACTTTATCACCCAGCCATTGAGGCCTGGTATCGTTGCTTCCACCTTCCGGTTTCGAAATTTCTGTAACAGAATGGTCATTGGTATCAAAGATCCAAATTCGAGAAGCAGTACCACCACGATAATATTTCCATTGATTAAAAGCTTCGAAAAGTGGCGTATAAGCAATGTATTTTCCATCGTCTGAATAATCTGCCCAAAAGGCATTTGGAATCTCCAGTTCTTTAACCTGGCCACCCTTTACTGAAACCTCAAAGAGTTTCATATATCTATTTGTAAAAACACTACGCTGAGAACCAAATAGTACAGCAGAACCATCTGGTGTAAAACCACGAACCAGGTCGCTCCCGGGGTGCCAACTAAGGCGCTCAGGCACGCCACCATTAGCAGGAACCACATATACATCGGTATTTCCATCATATTCTGCATTAAAAGCTATTAAACTTCCGTCTGGTGAAAAAACAGGATTGGATTCAATCCCATCATCTACTGTAAGTCTTCTTGGTGAAGAGCCATCTTTATTTGCCACCCAAAGATCTTCGGCATAAATAAAAGCGATTTGAGAATCACTCATCGCGGGTTTTGAAAGTAAACGGGTATCTTCTTTATTAATATCCTGGGCTGCAAGAGTGACAGACAGGAAGAAAAAAAGTAGCAGGGAAGTAGTTTTATATATCATACTAGAGGAATATTTTATCATTTACTAATATAAAACTAAAATGTAAATAACCTATGAAACCCGTAATTACGAAAGATTCGAATTAAAAATCCCTGCTTATCAACTCCAGTCTTTTTAGATTTAAATTAATTTATTTCCTCGCATTCTTATTAATTTTGCCGCTATGGAAAACCGAAAATTAAAAAACAGCGAACTGGACCGAAAATCTATTGAGGAATTCAAGAAAGCTGAGAAGACACCTATTATTCTGATTCTAGACAATATTAGAAGCTTAAATAATATTGGTTCGGTTTTTCGTAGTGCCGATGCTTTTTTAATCGAAAAGATTTATCTCTGCGGAATTACCGCACAACCACCTCATAAAGATATTCAGAAAACCGCTTTAGGCGCAACTGAAACCGTAGACTGGGAATATACGGAAAACACGCTGGAGGTAGTGGAAAAACTTCAACGAGAGAAAACAAAAGTATTTTCAATTGAACAAGCTGAAGGCTCGGTGATGCTAAATGATTTTAAAGCCCAACCGGGTGAAAAAATCGCCGTGGTTTTTGGTAACGAGGTAAAAGGAGTACAACAAAAAGTAGTTTCGGCGAGTGATGGAATTATTGAAATCCCGCAATTAGGTAGTAAACATTCGCTAAATATTGCGGTTAGTGTAGGCGTGGTTTTATGGGATCTATTTTCTAAAATAACCACCAATAATCGTGAGCAATCTTATATGGCTCACTAGAGGAACTTCCTACTTCTAGGAAATCATTAGGCTTTGATCTCTTCTAAAATCGACAAATAATCCAGGCGGTTATTTACAAAGTCTTTCCCGGAAATATCTACAATCTGCACCTTCATATTGGTTTGGGTCTTTATAAAATTCAGGTAACTTTTATTGATTTCCACTAAATAATCTGGCTGAATATTCTGCTCGTAATCACGACCGCGAGCCTTGATATTCTCCAATAGTCGATCTGTATTTTGGTAGAGATAAATGTAAAGATCTGGCTTTACCAATTCCTTGTACATTAAATGAAAAAGCTTGTGATATAAAGCATATTCGTCTTCAAGCAGCGTGATTTTAGCAAAAATAAGCGACTTAAAAACATCGTAATCTGAGATCACAAAATCTTTAAAAAGATCATATTGCGCTAAATCGTCTGAAAGTTGCTGATAGCGATCGGCCAGAAAAGACATTTCCAAGGGAAAAGCATATCGCTCTTTGTTCTCGTAGAATTTTGGTAAAAACGGATTGTCTTTAAACCTTTCTAAAATGAGTTTTGCATTAAAATCTTCGGAAACCATGGTAGAAAAGCTGGTTTTCCCGGCACCAATATTTCCTTCAACCGCGATATAATTCAGGTTATTTAAATTGAATGCTTTTTTAGGAATCTCTAGCTTTTCAGGAATCGCTTTTATTTCTGAATTGTCCTCAACCCGCTTCAGTAATTTTTCAATAGAAACTTGAAAAATAGGATGATGCTCCTTAGCAGCGATATCGGCCAAAGGTAACAACACAAATTTTCGGTTTTGCATTGCAGGATGCGGCACTATCAAATCTGAGGTTTCTAAAATTTCATCTTCAAAAAGAAGAATATCCAGATCCAGGCTTCGGTTTTGGTAATTTTTAGCATCAGAGCGAACTCGACCGGCATCAGCTTCAATCTTTAATAATTTCCGAAGAATTTCTTCCGCAGAAAATCTGGTAGAAACGGCAATACAGGCGTTTAAAAAAGCATTGCCCTCAAAACCCCAGGCGGGCGTTTCATAAACCTGCGATACCTGTTGCACCTCGCCAATTTCTAAATATAATTTATGCAGTGCATTTTGCAGAAGCTCAAAGCGGTTGCCCACATTGCTTCCCAGGGCGATATGTACTATTTTTGGGGAATTCAAACTAACTGAAGAAAAATTATTAAAGCTTATCCTGTAAATTTCACAGCAAATTAAGTAAAACAAAATCACATACCCCTAATTTTGTAGGAAGACTTAAAAAATAAATTTGGCTAAACTTTTACTGAAAGACAAACTTGCGGCACAGCGCGTATATTTAATATTGGCCGGGCTTTTTATCGCCTCATTGGTTGTTTCGAACCTAATATTTCAGAAATTCTTTAGCTGGGATTTTTTTGGGCTCTATACATTTGAAATTTCTGTTGGAATTTTACCGTATCCGGTTACTTTTTTGATCACCGATATTATTAGCGAGATTTACGGTAAGAAAAAAGCCAACCAGGTAGTAACCACGGGAATTTTTGCTTCGTTCTTTTCTTTGTTGATAATTTACACTGCAGATGCCGTGCCCGCTACCGAATGGTCTCCCATAGGCGACGCTTTGTTTACACAGGTTTTTGGCGCTACCACTATTGCCGTTTTTGCCTCAATGGTTGCCTATTTATTGGCACAGTATATAGATATTCACTTATTCCATTTTTGGAAAAGATTGACCAAAGGAAAACATTTATGGCTCCGGAATAACTTTTCTACCTTTCTCTCGCAGTTTGTAGATACGTTTTCGGTCTTGTTTTTGCTCTGTAGTTTTAATAAAATTGAATGGGACTTATTTGGCGCACTTTTACTTAGCGGATTTTTATTTAAAGTAATCGTTGCCGCGCTGGATACTCCGCTGCTCTACGCTTCGGTCTTTGCTTTTAGAAAGCGATTTAAATTGAAGCAAGGCGAAGAATTAAAATATGATTAATTTAAATAAACCAGCTTAATTGGTTTGAATTAAATAATATAGAAATGAAACCAACATGCTGCTGGACCCAAAGATTGGTAATTCACAGGATAAAATTTGGAGCTTGTGTTTAATCTAAAATTGGAATAAAAATTTTTAAGAAATGAAAAAAGCATTAAAAATAATTGGAATTGTATTGCTGGTAATTGTAGTAATACTGGTTGCCGCTCCATTTTTGTTTGAATCACAAATAAAAGATTATGTTCGAAAAACGGCCAATGAGAGTGTGGATGCACAGGTTGAATTTAGCGACATAAGCCTTAGCTTTTTTAGGAGTTTCCCGCAAGCTACGGTGGTAATTGAGAATTTCAGCGTGATCAATAATGAACCTTTTAAAGGCGATACGCTTGCGATTGGGGAGGAAGCGCAACTGGAAATGTCTATTAAAGAATTATTTAAAGGTGCCGATGAACCTAAAATTTTAGACAATATAAAAGTCAACAACACTTATCTAAATATTAAAGTGGACTCTCTTGGCAATGCCAATTACGATATTGCAGTTGAAGATACTACCGCTGTAGCTTCCGACTCCGCTTCCACGGGATTTAGTTTCGATCTTAAACATTACGAGATCAATAATTCCCGGGTAAAATATTTAGACGAAGGCCAGAAACTGTTACTGGATGTAGAAGAGTTGCATCACGAAGGAACCGGAGATTTTTCTTTAGCTGAAAGCGAACTGGACACTAAATCTAACGCCCTGGTTTCTCTAGATTACGATGGAACAAATTACCTGAACCGAAACAAGGTTTCCCTTGATGCCGTGATCCAGATGGATCTGGAAAATATGCGTTATACTTTCCTTGAGAACGAAGCAATTATCAATCAGTTGCCGTTAACATTTGAAGGGTTTGTGCAGGTGAATGAAGATAATAACGAGATAGATCTAAGTTTCCAAACGCCTTCTTCAGACTTTAAAAACTTTTTAGCGGTAATTCCTGCGACCTACGCAAAAAACATTGAAAATGTAGAAACTAGTGGAGATTTCATTGTTAATGGGAAAATTCAGGGAATTGTAGACGAAACCTATATTCCAAAAATGGATATTAAAGTGAGCTCAGATAATGCCTCCTTTAAATATCCAGATCTACCAAAAAGTGTTCAGGACATCAACATAGATCTCCAGATATTAAACGAGACCGGGATACTTGAAGATACTTACCTCACTTTTGATAATGTAACCTTTAGAATAGACCAGGACAGGTTTGCCACCAACGGAAGCATAAAAAACCTAATGGGAAATATGTTAGTTGATATGGCGCTGCAGGGGACTTTAAACTTAGCGAACCTAGACCAGGCTTATCCGCTGGAACTGGAACAAGATCTCAATGGAATCTTAACCGCCGATGTTACCACGCAATTTGATATGAATTCTATTGAAAAAGAACAATATCAAAATGTAAAAAGTAGCGGTACGGCAAGCATTAGAAATTTCAGTTATAAATCGCCAGAAATTCCTAACGAGGTAAAGATCGCTAATGCGAGATTGAATTTTAATCAGGGTAATGTTCGCGTACCTGAATTAAAACTTACCACGGGGCAGACAGATATTACAGCTTCGGGAAATATTGAAAACCTAATGGGCTTTTTGTTTACTGAACAAAATTTAAAAGGAAATTTCAATGTAAATTCTAATGTTTTTGCCATCAACGATTTTATGATCGCTGAAACCAAAAATCAATCTCAGAGCGAAACCAAACCAGAAGATACTCCGGGAGAAATTTCTACTCCGGGCACCAATGAAGCGGTAAAAATTCCTTCATTTTTAGATACCGAACTTGCGTTTAATGTAAACACGGTAATCTATGATAACCTGGAACTTAAAAACGCTAAAGGAACTATTATCTTACGCGATGAAACCGCCACTTTACAAAACATCACAACCAATATTTTTGGTGGAAATATCGCGCTGGCAGGAAATGTTTCTACTAAAGGAGCAACACCAACTTTTGATATGGACCTGGCGCTAAACGCACTCAATATCGCAGAATCTTTTAACGGATTGGAGATGTTACAGGGCCTCGCACCGGTAGCCCAGGCTTTACAGGGTAAATTACAGACCAGCCTTAAGTTAAACGGTAATTTAAATAACGATCTTACTCCGCAATTATCAACCCTTGCCGGGAATGCACTGGCGGAAATACTAACTGCAGAGGTAAATCCTGAACAACTTGCTTTACTTTCACGTTTAGACCAGCAGTTAGACTTTATAAATTTAAAGGATATTGACCTGGACAAACTTAAAACACGTTTGACCTTTAATGATGGAATGGTGCAAATTGAACCCTTTAATTTTGATGTAAATGGCGTAAATGTAGAAGTTTCCGGGGGCCACGGCTTTGATATGAATATGAACTACAACCTGAGTCTCGATGTGCCTGCAAGAATGCTGGGAAGTCAGGTAGGTAATGCCCTTAGCAGATTAAGTGGAGATGAACTTAAGAATATGGTAGTAGCGCTGCCAATAGGTTTAAAAGGAACTTTTCAAAATCCGCAGATAAATATCAATATGGAGCAGGCGGTTAGCAATCTTACCCAGAAAATTGTTGCAAAACAAAAAGAAAACCTTAAAGAACGCGGGCAGGATGCAATTAGAGATATTATTAATAAGCAAACCGGTGGAAATCAAAAGCCACAAAATGATAGCATTACTTCTCAGGATTCTACACAAACCCAAACCCCAAAAACTGACCAAACCCCAAAAAGTCAGGAAGAGCAGGTTAAAGATGCTGCCCGGAATATTTTAGGCGGAATTCTGAAAAACAGAACTCAGAAAAAGGATACGACAAGCAATTAAAAAATTAAACCCTCACAGATTTTTAGTAATTTCAGAAATCTGGGAGGGTTTATTATATTATATCTTCAGGAATAAACTTTTCTAAATGTTAGATGCTGAAATAAATTCAGCATGACGTGTTTTCACAGCTTTTTTAAATTAAAGCACACCCAACTCCACTACAAAACCTTCGTGGGCCCGGACGTTAAAAACGGTACCGTCTTCAAAAATTAAATATTGTCCTTTAATTCCTTTTAAAACCCCTTCGTAGAATGGGTTTTTACCCAAATTGAGAGTTTTAATCTTTTTCGGAAATTCTAATACCGGAAATTCAATTTCTAATTCTTTTCTATCGCCCAGATAATATTCTTTGGCTTCGTCGGGAATAAACTCTTTAAGTTTATCTCTTTCTTCCGCCAGATTCAGATCCAAAACTTCATTGGTCAACATTTTCCGCCAATTGGTTTTATCCGAAACATGACTTTTCAAAGCCACTTCAGTTATTCCGGCGAGATATCTATTGGGAACTTCTACAATTTCAATGGCTTCGTGCGCTCCCTGATCTATCCAACGCGTAGGAATTTGCGTTTTTCGGGTTACTCCAACTTTTACATTGCTGGAATTTGCCAGGTAAACCACGTGCGGTTGCAACTGAGCTTCTTTTTCGAAATCCAGGTCTCGATCTTCTTCATCTAAATGTGCTTTACTAAGTTCGGGACTCATAATCCAATCTCCGGCTTGCGGAATGGAAGTAAAACAATCGTAACAATACCCCTGGCGGAAAATTTTCTTTTGCAATCCACAGTTTAAACACTGAAATCGAAGAAAATTAAGGCTTATTTTCTTCCCGAGAATCTGGTTCATATTAATAAAGTCTTCCTCAAAAATGAGGTAATATTGCACCTTATCGGTGATCTCAGTTCTCATTTTTCTAAACACCCCTTCGTATCTCATCTTTTTTTCCCTATTTTTAACCGAAGTTGATTTGTAAGCTTCGAAGTTTAAATTAATTTTAGCCAGCCAAACAGCTGAAGCATTGTCAGCGATAAAGATATAAAGAATAATGCCAATTCCATTAGTAAACTCCATTGCTTCGTGGTTTCTCAAGAAGCGAATTCATCAAATGGAGTTGTTTATAAAATACCCCCACGAAGTTCAGGACGAGCTACTTAGACATTTGCTTTCTAAAGCAAAAAATACCGAAATTGGCAAAAAGTATGGCTTTTCAGAAATTAAAAACCACAGCCAGTTTGCGAGCCGGGTACCTATTCAGCAATATGAAGATTACCAGGCTTGCATAGAACGCAGCCGGCAGGGAGAAACCAATATTTTTTGGCCTACGCCTATAAAATGGTTTGCAAAATCCAGCGGCACCACCAGCGCTAAAAGCAAATTTATTCCGGTTAGTGAGGATTCCCTGGAACATTGTCATTATAACGCAGGCAAAGATTTGCTTTGCATGTATTTAAATAACAATCCTCAATCCCAGTTATTTACGGGAAAGAGTTTAAGGTTAGGTGGCAGTAAAGAAATTTACAAAAATAACGGTACGGCTTACGGCGATCTTTCGGCGATTTTAATTGCCAACATGCCATTTTGGGCAGAATTTAGCAGCACGCCCAGCAACGAGGTTTCCCTAATGAACGATTGGGAAGTGAAAATGCAGGCGATTGTTAACGAAACTATTAAAGAGAATGTGACCAGCCTTGCCGGGGTTCCCAGTTGGATGCTGGTTTTACTGAATAATATTTTAGAAACCACAGGAAAAGAAAATCTATTTGAGGTGTGGCCTCACTTAGAAGTTTATTTTCACGGTGGGGTAAGTTTTGATCCTTATGCTCCGCAATATCAAAAGATATTACCCAAAGAAGATTTCAGGTTTTACGAGATCTATAATGCTTCTGAAGGATTTTTTGCCTGCCAGGACCAAAACGATTCCAAAGAATTATTGTTAATGCTGGATTACGGAGTTTACTACGAGTTTATTCCTATGGATAGTTACGGAAGCGAAAATGAAAAAGCAATTCCCCTGGCCGAAGTTGAAACCGGGAAAAATTATGCGGTGGTAATAACCACAAATGCAGGTTTATGGCGCTATAAGATAGGCGATACCGTTAAGTTCACTTCTACTAGTCCTTACCGTATAAAAGTAACCGGAAGAACCAAGCACCATATTAATGTTTTTGGGGAAGAATTAATTATTGAAAATGCTGAAGCAGCCTTAAAAAAGACTTCTTTAGTTACCAATTGCGAAATTGTAGATTATACCGCAGCGCCTGTTTTTATGGAAGGCAAAGAAAAAGGTGCGCACGAGTGGATTATTGAATTTAAAAATCCGCCACGGGATTTTGAGAAATTCAAATACGAACTCGATTTGGCATTGCAACAGGTAAACAGCGATTATGAAGCAAAACGTTATAATAATATGACGCTGAATATGCCTAAAATTCACCAGGCACGTGAAAAATTATTTTACGACTGGCTTAAGAAAAATGATAAACTGGGCGGGCAACATAAAATCCCGAGACTTTCTAATTCCAGAAGTTATGTAGAGGAATTGTTGGGGATGAATTATTTGTAATACAAAGATATACAGCTCCCCTCGTTAAAAGGATGGAAACGGATTCAGCTTTAGCCGAGGAAAGGGGTGGTTAAACATTTAATAATTAAAATAAAATTTTTAAAAATCACCCCTCCGACCTGAGACCACCTCCCTTTGAAAAAAGGTGAGGAGCTCTTTTATTTTTCTATCAACTTATTATCTTTTCAGTGTAAAATTGGCGCCAAAATGATCGTTGGTACCATCTTTTTCAAATTCAACTCTAAACCAATAATCGTCTGCGGGCAAGGTTCTACCATTGTAAGTGCCGTCCCAGCCTGCGCCTCCGGGAGTTAACTCTTTAATCAGTTTCCCATAGCGGTCAAAAACATAGAGTTTTTTAATCTGAATTTCAGTGGTATTTTCAATATTCCAGGTATCGTTATACCCATCAGAATTTGGGGTAAAAAAACGCGGATAACCAACCAGGTAGAATTCTTCAGAAGTTGTAATTCCACAGCCATTAATTTCTCTGGCACTAATGGTATGATTTCCAGGGTCTAAATTTCTAAAAACTGTACTTTCCTGCCAATTACCGTTATCAGCACTATATTCAAAAGTGGTTTCATTTCCTGGCCCAGGAGTTGCTTCTGCACTAATTATATAACCGCCGGTAAAATCACTTCCTTCAATCTCTACCTCAACCGTTTCGGGGCGGGAATAAACAAGTAAAGTAGTGTTAAATTCTATAGAACAGCCAGAGTGATTATCGGTTACAATAAGACTTACACTATTAAAATTGGGAGTTTCAGTGAAATTTAAAACCGCTTCGGTACTAATAGTATTCCCCCCGGCTATCCACTCGTAAGTATAATCGGTACCTAAATCTTCGCCTATTCCTTGTTGATCAAGCACAGTTCCGTCTACATCTACACAAATCACGCTTTCTGCCGGTAGAAAGTTTTCCGGCACAAAAGTTAATTCTACATTGAAAATAACCTCGTTTGAAAGACAACCGCTTTCGGTTCCTTCTACCTGAGCAACAATTTCCCGGGACTCTTCTACCGGGAATGCAGTGGGATTAGAAATAGGATTTTCAGCTTCAAGCTCCTGGATAGATTCATAAAAATTCACCCTGTAATTTTCTTCAGCGGAATTTCCATTCAGAATTTCGGCTGAGGCAGCGCTTAAATCTATAGTGGTTTGATTGGGATCACAGAGGTAAAGATCTTCTGGAGTATTAGCAACGGGCTCACTATAAAACGTAACTTCAATTTCATCTTCATCAGCCTGTCCCGTAATATTTTCATATACAATCACCTTATAACGTCCAGAATTTGTTATGGTTAAGGTAGGATCTTCTTCATTAGCAATTATCTCGAAATTGTTTGTGGTATTATCAAACCTAAACCATTCGTAGCGCTCTACCCCATCTGTAGTAGCATCTAAAGTTGTTTCATTTTGCCCACATAGAAACCTGTCTGGCCCCAACACTTCGTCTAAAATCCCACAATCTGTAGAACCGGAATTAGCCTGATCTGAATTTGTTTGCCGTAAACTTATAAACCCGGGCAATTCTTCATAATTAGTAATTAAAACCACGTAAACCTGTCCTTCCTCAGCATTTGGGATAAACATTTGTTCTACGGTATCGGGTTCGTAACTGCAGTCTACAATATTTAGTTCGCTTAAAGAATCGTCTGTACAATAATCTTCAGTACGGTCAAAAGGTCCCCACACAATAAAATCTACATCGTATTGAGAACCGCCACCATCTTCATTTTGAAATTGAGAAATATCAAATCGAAGATTTCCGGTTTCTTCTACCTGCAAATAAAACCAGGCAGGATAAGGTTGCGAAAGCAAACAGCCATAATCTGGTCCCGGTTGCCCATTTACAATATTACTGTTTGTTGTATTAGAATTAGGAAAAACAAGCTCCTCGTCTCCGGCGCAAAATGGATCTAGATTTTCACAAGAACTACCCTGGCCAAAAACGCTAAAACTCCCGTAAAGAAGAATTATACAAAAAAGAAGTAGGGTTTCTTGTTTCATAATAAGTTCTAGAAGTTACAAAATAACAAATATCTATTTAAACCCCGGCTTTTATGATTACATAAAAACCTATTAAATATGTATCTTTGCAAGCCAAACAATCGGTTTACGACTATTATTGTAAAAACGGTATGAAAATAGATAAAATTTTGAATGAAATTGATGAGCAGGGAGATGCCCACGTAGGCAGCAGTGCAGAAACCCCTATTCGTGAAGATGCTTTTGAATTGAGCGATATTGAAAAAGTAGCGCTCATCAATAAAGATGTAAAACATATTATGGAAACTTTAGGCCTGGATCTTACAGATGACAGCCTAAAAGGAACTCCACAACGTGTGGCAAAAATGTTTGTAAATGAGATTTTTGCAGGATTAGATCCTGAAAAAAAACCCATTGCATCTACTTTTGAAAATAAGTATAAATATGGCGAAATGCTGGTAGAAAAGAACATTACCGTTTATTCTACCTGTGAGCACCATTTACTTCCTATAGTTGGAAAAGCCCACGTAGCCTATATTTCTAAAGGTAGGGTTATTGGACTGTCAAAAATGAACCGAATTGTAGATTATTTCGCAAAAAGACCACAGGTACAGGAGCGAATGACGATGCAAATTGTTCAGGAATTACAAAAAGCTTTGGGTACTCCAGATGTTGCTTGTGTTGTTGATGCCAAGCACCTCTGTGTAAACAGCCGCGGAATTAGAGATATAGACAGTAGCACCGTAACCAGTGAATTTGGCGGAGCTTTCAAAGAAAAATCTGTAAAAAGAGAATTCCTTGACTATATAAAATTAGACACTACTTTTTAAAAAATTCTATTTCTTAATAACCAACAACTAACTATCTATGGCGCTATACCAGGAACAAAGCTTGAAAATGTACAATTCTATGACGGGGGAAAAGGAAGTCTTTAAACCCATAAACGAAGGAAACGTTGGAATGTATGTTTGCGGCCCTACTGTTTACAGTAATGTTCATTTAGGTAATTGCCGAACTTTTATCTCTTTTGATCTGGTTTTTCGCTACCTAAAACATTTAGGCTATAAAGTAAGATATGTAAGAAATATTACCGATGCCGGTCACCTTGAAAATGATGCCGATAGCGGGGAAGATAGAATTGCCAAAAAAGCACGTTTAGAACAAATAGAACCTATGGAAGTGGTACAACGCTACACCATAGATTTTCATAATATTCTGCAAAAATTCAATAACCTGCCGCCGAGTATAGAGCCTACGGCTACCGGCCATATCGTTGAGCAAATTGAGATCATTAAAACCATAATCGAAAAAGGATTTGCCTACGAGGTAAACGGATCGGTTTATTTTGATGTAAAGAAATTCAATGAAACCAATCATTATGGTAAGCTAAGCGGAAGGGATATTGACAATATGATTGCTAACACCCGCGAACTTGCTGCACAAAGTGACAAGAAGAATCCGCAGGATTTTGCGCTTTGGAAAAAAGCCGAACCACAGCATATTATGCGCTGGCCTTCACCCTGGAGCGATGGTTTTCCCGGCTGGCATTTAGAGTGCACCGTGATGAGCACAAAATATTTAGGTGAAGAATTTGATATTCACGGCGGCGGAATGGATCTAAAATTTCCACACCACGAATGCGAAATTGCCCAGGGAGAAGCGGCTACGGGTAAAAACCCCGTTCATTATTGGTTACACGCCAATATGCTTACTTTAAACGGGAAGAAAATGGCAAAAAGTACCGGCAATAATATTCTTCCCGAGGAAATTTTCTCTGGAAATAATGATGTTTTAGATAAACCATTTTCACCGAATGTGACCCGCTTCTTTATGCTTCAGGCGAATTACCGTAGCATCCTGGATTTTTCAGATGAAGCATTAAAAGCCAGTGAAAAAGGTTTTAACCGATTGATGGATGCTTACCATGCTATAGATGAGCTTCCGGTTTCAGATAAATCGAGCGTAGATATTAAGAGCTGGAAACAGTCTTGCTACGATGCGATGAACGATGATTTTAACAGCCCGATTTTAATCGCCAAACTTTTTGATGCGGTTAAGATGATCAACAACATCAAGGAAGAAGCTGCTACGATCACTTCAGAAGATAAAGACGAATTGCAAAAAACAATGTCGGCTTTTATGTTTGATGTGTTAGGCCTTTTAGACAAAGTTTCTGAAAATAATGACACTTCAGATAAGCTTTCTTCAACCGTAGAATTGCTTATAAAACTGCGTGCTGAAGCAAGAAACAATAAAGATTTTGCTTTAAGTGACCAGATAAGAGATCAATTACAGGAAATGGGTATTCAGCTTAAAGACGGAAAAGAAGGTACCACTTTTACTATTAAGTAATTAATAAAACAGGAAAAACGATGCTTAAAAAATGGTTAGCATATCCGTTTATCCTGTTGGTGAAATTTTACCAGAATTTTATTTCCCCGCTTACACCGGCAACCTGCCGTTATAATCCAACCTGCTCGCAATACAGTCTAATCGCTTTACAGCGTTTTGGTGTTTTTAAAGGTGGCTGGCTTAGCTTAAAACGCATTTTTAGCTGCAACCCGTGGGGCGGAAAAGGCTACGACCCGGTTCCTGAAAAAACAGAAACCAAAATATAGGGCAACTACTTGCAAATATGTATCTTTACCCTACTAATCAATTTTAATTTATGCTTTTTAACGCGATCACCTGGAGCCCTTCAGAAGGTTTAGACTTAGGTTTTTTCACCCTTCACTATTACAGTTTAATGTTTTTGATAGCCTTTGGACTGGGCTGGTACATTATGAAAAGTATTTTTGTAAGGGAAAAAGTCTCGATAGAGAAACTGGATTCGCTTTTTATTTACACGGTTTTAGCCACATTGATAGGTGCGAGATTAGGTCACGTTATTTTTTATGATTGGGATTATTTTCAAAATCATTTATTAGAAATATTCTTACCGGTTCGTTTTGAACCAGAATTTGAATTTACCGGCTTTAGAGGTTTGGCCAGTCACGGTGCCGCTATTGGGATTATTATCGCAATGTACCTTTACCGTAAACGCGTTTTAGACAAACCCGTACTTTGGGTTTTAGACCGAATTGTAATTCCGGTAGCTAGTGGGGCTATTTTTGTAAGAATAGGAAATTTTATGAATTCTGAAATTATAGGAAAACCCACCAATTCAGATTATGGAGTGATTTTCGCAAATTTAGGAGAAACTTTTCCAAGGCATCCGGCACAGTTATATGAATCTTTTTGTTATTTATTAATTTTTATCCTGCTATGGTATTTATACTGGAAAACCGAAAAACGCCATAAAGTAGGCTATCTTTTTGGCTTGTTCCTGGTTTTACTTTGGACGGTAAGATTCTTTGTAGAATTTGTAAAGGAAGCCCAGGTAGAAGAACGCACCACCTGGTTATTAAATACCGGGCAATGGCTTAGTATTCCGTTTATTATCGCCGGATTATACTTTATGTATCGTCCTACCAAACCCAGAACCGTATGATACGTAAATCCATAATTTTATCAGCGCTTATAGCGGTTTCATTCTTATCTTCCTGCAAGGATGATAATACTGTTGAAGAACCTATTGAAACCGAAGAAATAACTTTCACTAAAGAAGGCGAAGCAACCTTGCTGAAACCTAACGGAGATACAATAAAGCAAATTGATATTGAAATTGCCGATAATACTTACGAAAGAGAAACGGGTTTAATGTACCGTGAGAGTATGGAAGACGACCAGGGAATGCTTTTTATTTACGATGATGAAGCGCCCAGGGCTTTTTATATGAAGAATACCTATATCCCCTTAGATATTATATATTTCACTTCAGATAGAACTGCGGTGAGTTTCCAAAAGAATGCGCAACCGCAAGATGAAACTTCACTACCCTCTGGAGAACCGGCTCAATTTGTACTTGAATTAAACGCAGGACTTGCAGACGACTGGAATATTGAAGTTGGGGATAAAATAGATTTTGAGCGGGTAGATTAGGTTTTAAAGCTAAATATTTCATTTATTGAATTAGAAGTATTTCTATCGAACCCGAAATTTGTGTTGTAGTTTTCTGAAAAAGTGTACTTCTTAACGATTTTTAGATTAAATATTGCTTAAATCCTGTTTTCCGATTATTGCCATAATTTCTACAATATCGTTTTCTATGCGATAATAGATACTATCAACGCCACATACACATCTTCTATACCCAGGTTTTATGAAATCAACTGCTTCGAAAGAGAAAGGTTGCTCTGCGATTAATTCGAAATATTCAAAAAATATTTCGAAACAGATATCTGCATGAGTGACTCCAAACCTTTGTACTCCAAATTGATGAATTCTTATTAAATCTTCTTTAGCAACATTACTTAACCTATACTTACTCATTAAGTAAAGACTTTGATTGTGCTAAAATCTGTTTTTTACTATCATTTGTAAATCCGCTTTCTTCTGCTTTTTCTAATTTACTTTTAATCCAATCAATTTGAACCTGCTGATTTCTGACCTGTCTTATCAGGTCATTAATCAATTCACTTTTACTTGAATATTCCAGACTCTCAATTTGAGATTTTAACCATTCATCATTTGGTTTTGTAAATGAAATACTTTGTCTGGGCATAATAATTCCTTTTGATGTAAAATTGCACCATATTTACATCAGAAGCAAATTTTTTATTTTAAGTAATAAATTGGTTTTGCCGACCACTGGAATATTGAAGTTGGTGATAAGATAAATACTTAAAGGATAGATTCAGTTTTAAAGCTAAATATTTCATTTACTGAATTAGTTTAGCACAGGGATTTTTTATAATCTTTTGTAGTTTTTTGTTTTGATCTATCACTGAATGATCCCGGTTATTGGCAGTTGGGAGTAAGGGAACGCAGATTTGTCGACTTAATATTGGTTTCTTCATCAAGTTAACTATTTTCTTCCTATCGCTGCCACCTATTTGTAGCGAACCGTTGTTCTATGCAGGTTTTTTATTTCGTTAACTGGTAATTTGATACTAAAACAGAAGCAGAAATATGTAGAATTCCTTCAAGCTCTCTAATCATATCTACTGTCAATCTTTTCTTTTTATTCAGGATTTCTGAAACTCTACTTTTTCCTCCAATAACTCCAACTAAATCTTTTTGTTTTAGATTCATTTCTTCCATTCTGATTTTTATCGCTTCAATAGGATCAGGAGCATCAATTGGATAATGTTCATTTTCGTAATTATTAATCATCATAGAAAGGATCTCCGCTTCATCCCCCTCCTCAGAATCAGTTGGAGCATCAAATATTACGTCTAGCCTTTCTAAAGCTTTCTCGTAATCCTCTTGGTTTTTTAAAGGTTTAATTCTCATAGCTCTAATTTTTAAATTGTGTTAGCATCTATTTTATCATATTCTGCATGTGTTCCAACAAATCTTATAAAGGCCCACTGTCTTTCATAGTTGAATTTCACAATTAATCTATATGAGTTTCCTTTAATATTGAAAACAACTCTATTATCTTTTAAAATGCAAGCATTTATATAAGTTTTCTTTGCATCATTTGGAGAACTCCAATTGCAACTTTTAGCTGTTTCATGCCAGGTCTTTAAATATTGCTCTGATTCAGAATGCTTTTCCCAGAATTCTCTCAATGTCTTTTTTGAAACTATAGTCTTCATTTTAAAAAATCTAAAATAAAGATAATTAAAGTTCTCTAATTTAGAACTTTAGAATAAAAAAATTGCAATTGGATTTCCCAATTTCAAGGCGTTAAGGTTTATGCAATCAAAAACCCCATTTCAACAAAACCAAGCCATAAAAAAAGCGCCCCATTTGGAGCGCTTTTTAGTTTATCTATTTCCAAAGAAATCTTAAGCAGTAGTTGCTTCAGAATCTTCTTCAATTTTCTTCTTCTTTTCGATCTTAGATTTATCGGTCACACTGTCAAACATAACAGGTGTTGCGATAAATAAAGAGGAATAAGTACCTACAATCACACCAATGATCAAGGCAAACATAAAGCCTCTAATGCTCTCTCCACCAAAAATGAAGATGGCAAGTAAAACGATCAAGGTAGTAAGCGAGGTATTCAACGTACGGCTAATAGTACTATCTAAAGCGCTGTTTACCGTTCTGCCTAATGGCCAGCTGGTATGCTCGTTTACAAATTCTCTAATCCTATCAAATACAACCACGGTATCGTTTAATGAGTAACCAATTACCGTAAGGATTGCAGCGATAAATGCCTGGTTAATTTCCATACTAAATGGCATCACTTTGTAGAGTAAAGAGAAAATACCCAATACAATAATAACATCGTGAGCTACTGCGGCTACGGCACCAATACTAAACTGCCATTTTCTAAATCGTAATAAGATATAAAGGAATATTACCACTAGTGATCCTAAGATAGCCCAGAAAGAGTCGTTCTTAATATCATCGGCAATAGTTGGACCTACTTTCATAGACTGCATAATACCAATATCTTTCCCAGCTCCACCTGTAGTAAATTCATCAAAAGTAAGATCCTGCGGAAGGTAAGATTGTAAAGCATCAAACATAGATTGTTGAATCTCGTTATCTACTTCAGTGCTCTCTTCATCTACTTTATATTTTGTAGTTATCTTTAGCTGATTATTTGGCCCGAAAGTTTTTGCTTCGGCACTTCCAAATTCAGCGATAAGATCCTGTTCAACATCGGTAGGATTCACATCCTGATCAAAACGAACAGTGTAAGTTCTACCTCCAACAAAATCAACCCCCTGGTTTAATCCCTGTACTAATAAAGAACCAACACTTAGAATAATTAAAATTCCGGAGATTACATAAGCTACCTTACGTTTCCCAAGCCAGTCAATTTTTACATTTCTGAAAAGGTTTTTGGTAGCGCCGGTTGCGAATTCTAAAGATTTTCCGTTTTTACCATAACCATCAATAAATAACCTGGTAATGAAAATTGCGGTAAATAACGAAGTTGCGATACCTATTAATAAAGTAGTAGCAAAACCTTTAATTGGTCCTGTTCCTAAAATTAATAGAATAAAACCAGTTAAACCGGTAGTAATGTTGGCATCTAAAATTGAAGAAAGTGCATTGTTGAATCCATCTTTAATCGCATCTTTCTGCATTTTTCCTTTAGCAAGCTCTTCCCGGATTCTTTCAAAGATAAGTACGTTTGCATCTACCGAGATACCAATAGTTAATACAATACCGGCAATACCAGGTAATGTTAACACGGCACCTAAACCGGCAAGAATTCCGAAGATAAATAAGATGTTTACAGCAAGGGCAACATCGGCAAAAAGACCGGCCTTACCATAGTAAAATACCATCCATATCAATACAAAAACGAGGGCGATCCCGAAAGACCAAATCCCGCTGTCTATAGCTTCCTGACCTAAACTTGGTCCAACAATTTCACTTTGGATAATATCTGCGGAAGCCGGAAGTTTACCAGCTCTAAGCACGTTGGCTAAATCCTGACCTTCGGTTATGCTAAAATCTCCACTAATTTCACTTCTTCCACCTGAAATAGGCCCGGTTGAAACACCTGGAGCCGAATAAACAGTATTATCTAAAACAATAGCTATATTGCTCTGTTGGGTTGAAGCCTGACCGGTCATTTCTTCCCATACCTTAGCTCCTCTTCCGTCCATTTGCATAGATACTGCAACACGACCCATTTGGTCATAAGTTTGTTGAGCATCTGTAATCACATCACCACTAAGAGGCGGCTCCATGTTACGGTTTCCTTTTAATGCATAAAGACCAACTACACCTTCTTCATCTTCCGGGATTCCCCAGGCAAATTTAGCGTAACGTTGCTCGGCAGGAAGAATAGATCTTACCTGAGACATTTCAAGGTAGTTATTAACTTTTGCGGTATCCTGTACAGAAAAATATGCAATTACAGGACCTCCCTGGAAGCCTGGACTTTGCACTAATTCAAATAAAGGATTGTTTCCTGTAGCTACATCTGTAGTATCTTCACTTTCAGCAAGAAGTTCATCAATATCACTATCGGCAGCAGCCGTAGTATCAGCTTGAGTTTCTGCTTGCTCACTTTCTTTATCTACAACGTTTTTAAGAACATTATTAGCCTGAGCAAGGAAGTTCCCTAATTCAGTATTTTTATATACGTGCCAGAATTCAAGTTGTGCAGTACTCTGCAGCAAACCTTGTACACGATTAATATCTTTGGCACCTGGTAATTCAACAAGAATTCTTCCTGAATTTCCTAAACGCTGAATATTTGGTTGGGTTACCCCAAACTTATCAATACGTTTTCTCAATACTTCAAAAGCAGAAGTAATAGACTCATCAACTTTTCTTCTAATAACGGTTTCAACCTCGTCATTAGACATATCAAAATTAATCTCGTCACTTAAGGTTTTATTAGCAAAAATATCTGGAGATGCCAGTTTAGCATCTGGAATACTATTAAAAGCTTCAAAGAAAAGATCAATATAATCGTCCTGGCTATCTGTTGCAGCTGCATCAGCTTCAGCAATGGCCTGGTTAAAAGCAGGATCGTCGGTATTATTCGCTAGTCCGGCAAGAATATCTTTAACCGAAATTTGAAGAATTACGTTAATTCCTCCTTTAAGGTCAAGGCCTTTATTTAGCTCCTTGTCTTTCGCGTCACTGTATGTGATACCGGCAATTACCTCATTATTCGCTACCGAATCCAGATACCTTTCTTCTTCAGCATCTCTCAACGCCGAGTAATCTTCTACATTTTCGCTAATTCTTTGCCTGGCAAAATCTTCAGCTTCACTTTCTACATTATTGGTAATAAAAGTAAAAGACAACTGATATATACATACCAGCCCAAATAAAATTGCAAAAACCTTAATCAGTCCTTTGTTCTGCATTATTCCTTAAGTTATAATTAATTAGGTCGATTTTAAAAACGGACAAATATAGGGTTTCAAAAATGAAATGCCAACAATTTTTTTTTGAATAATTTAACTTTTAAACATAAAAAAGGCCGCAAATTCTGCGGCCTTTTTTAACATATATTCAAGTTTAAAACTACTTATAGTTCTAATAGGGCATTGGTTTTATTCACACCCTCTGCACTTTCTTTAATTTTATTAGACTCTGTATCATCAAGCTCGATCTCAACAATTTTCTCAAGTCCGTCTTTTCCAAGAATTGCAGGAACACCTATACAAATATCATTTAATCCGTACTCTCCTTCTAACATTGCCGAGCATGGGAACATCTTTTTCTGATCGCAAGCAATAGCCTGAACCAAAGCCGAAACTGCAGCTCCAGGTGCATACCAGGCACTGGTTCCTAATAACTTAGTTAGGGTTGCTCCACCAACTTTAGTATCTTCTGAAACCTGGTTTAAACGATCTTCAGATAAAAATGCTGAAACAGGAACCGAATTTCTTGTTGCCAATCTTGTAAGTGGCACCATCCCGGTATCACTGTGACCTCCAATTACCATTCCATCAACATCTGATGGTGGGCATTCTAAAGCTTCACTCAATCTATATTTAAAACGGGCGCTATCTAAAGCTCCACCCATTCCAATAATTTTGTTCTTTGGAAGTCCGGTAGTTTTATGCACAAGGTAAGTCATAGTATCCATAGGATTACTTACCACGATTAAGGTCACATTTGGAGAATGCTTAATAAGGTTTGAAGAAACTTCTTTTACGATCCCGGCGTTTATTCCTATTAGTTCCTCACGTGTCATTCCCGGTTTACGCGGAATACCACTGGTAATTACTGCCACATCACTGCCTGCAGTTTTAGAATAATCGTTTGTAGTTCCTGTAATTTTAGTATCAAAACCGTTTAAGGTTGCGGTTTGCATTAAATCCATTGCTTTCCCTTCGGCTACTCCTTCTTTAATATCGAGTAAAACCACTTCTGAAGCAAAATCTTTAATGGCTACATATTCTGCACAACTGGCACCCACGGCACCTGCTCCTACTATAGTAACTTTCATCTTATATTTTATTTAAATCGATTAATATTTGATTCCAAAAATACGAATATTGATATAGTATTACTATAAGATATGGTTAAAACTATGGGTTTTATATTCTGAAATGCATACCGGCATTAAGATGAAAAAACTTCCCGGCAGTTGCCATTGTACTAATCTTAAAACGGTCGAAATACAAATTAAAACCTAAATCGGCTTTAAATTGCGCCTGACTTTGATCTAAACCGCGTAGTGCCGAATTAATTGGCCCTAAAGCAACCCCCGAACCGCCCATTGCGTAATTAAAGCTTGAGTTTGTTACTCCTAAAGCTCCAAAAACTTCAAAACTATCGCCGTACAATTTAGATCCCATAACTGATGCCATCCATAGGTTAGAGTTTACGTTAACCAAATTCAAGTTTACTACGTTATCTATATTTACAGGACTAAATTCATACTCTACATCAAATTTACTGTAAGCGATTATAGCAGCGGCTTGAAAGTCTTCTTCATTATTAAATTTAAAATATTGCGAGAAATTATGTTTTACTCCAGCACCATAAGTTGTGATAGCTACTCCATCTACAGTTAACTGAGGTAAAAATCTTGCCGAAAATTCTGTTTCATAAGGTAAACCTACATTAGCCTGAACAAAAGGATATGCTACCACACTTTTATTCACGCCTTCGAGAGCCTGAAATTCAAAAGATTCTCCTAATAAAGTTCCTTCAAAATAAACATCAGTTTCTCCACCAAAGGCTGTAGGTACTACAGCATTACTTTCATCTCCTTTAAGACTCAAAATTGGACCACCGCTCTCGTGAACACCCGCAAGATCACCATTTGATATTGTAAAAGATTGCCTGTTAGAAGGAACAAATAAAGCATTTCCCTGAAAGGAAATCTCTACTTTCCATGGTTTTAAAGCAGTTGCTGAAGTAAACCAACCGGCCCCGGCCTGATAAGCAACCCCTTCGGCTGCAGGTCCTGCAAATTCATCCGCAATATACAGCATCTCATTTGCGAATTTTGTAACATCGCCCTCCTGAGCGTAGGAATTAACTGAAAATAAAATAAATAGAATGAGGTATTTAGCTTGAAATTTCAAAATAAGTAGGTGTTAAGTTAGGCGGTAAAAATAATAAAAAAAGCACTCCTAAAACAAGTTTAAAAAAATCATAAAAAAACCCGTAAGCTCACTTACGGGTTTTCCTTTTCAAAATATTCTCAATTATGCATCAATATTAGCATATTTAGCATTCTTCTCAATAAATTCACGTCTTGGCGGCACCTCATCTCCCATAAGCATAGAGAAAATTCTATCGGCTTCACTACTATTATCAATATTTACCTGTCTAAGTTTACGTCTTTCAGGATCCATAGTAGTATCCCAAAGTTGCTCAGCATTCATCTCACCAAGACCTTTATAACGTTGAATTTGTACGCCACCGCTGTAACTTTCAGCAATCTCATCACGTTCTTCTTCACTCCAGGCATAGCGTTTTCTGCTACCCTTTTTAACCAAATATAAAGGTGGAGTTGCAATATAAATATGACCTCCTTCTATTAATTCTTTCATATATCTATAGAAGAAAGTTAAAATAAGCGTTTCAATGTGACTACCATCTACATCGGCATCACACATTATCACTACTTTATGATATCTTAATTTATCGGTATTCAGAGCTTTACTATCTTCCTCAGTACCAATAGTAACCCCAAGAGCAGTGTAAATATTTTTTATCTCTTCGTTATCAAAAACACGATGCGTCATCGCTTTTTCAACATTCAGAATTTTCCCTCTTAACGGAAGAATAGCCTGGAATCTACGATCTCTACCTTGTTTGGCTGTACCACCTGCAGAGTCACCCTCAACAAGGAACACTTCACTTTGAGTAGGATCCTGCTCAGAACAGTCAGATAATTTCCCGGGCAAACCGCCAATACTCATTGCGGTTTTACGTTGAACCATATCTCGCGCTTTCTTGGCTGCATTTCTAGCCTGGGCCGCAAGAATTACTTTTTGAATAATGGTTTTGGCATCATTCGGGTTTTCTTCCAGGTAATTTTCAAGCATTTCTGAAACCGCCTGAGAAACCGCCGAAGTTACCTCCCTGTTCCCAAGTTTTGTTTTTGTTTGTCCTTCAAATTGAGGCTCGGCAACTTTTACTGAAATTATCGCAGTTAGACCTTCACGAAAATCATCTCCAACGATTTCAAATTTCAGCTTATCCAACATTCCAGAAGCATCGGCATATTTTTTAAGCGTAGTGGTTAAACCACGTCTAAAACCAGATAAATGCGTACCTCCTTCGTGGGTATTGATATTATTTACGTAAGAATGAAGATTTTCATTGAACGAAGTATTGTAAACCATAGCAACCTCAACCGGGATATCGTTCTTCTCACCTTCCATCGCGATCACATCCGCAATAATTGGCTCACGGTTCCCATCAAGGAATTTTATAAATTCTTTTAATCCTTCTTCAGAATAAAATCTCTCAGAAAGATATTCTCCTTTTTCATTAACCTCACGCTTATCGGTAAGTGTAATTTGAATTCCCTTATTAAGGAAAGCTAACTCACGCATTCTGCTAGACAAAGTCTCATAGCTGTAATCTACGCTCTGCTGAAAAATACTGGAATCGGGCTTAAAAGTAATCACCGTTCCATTTAGATCGGTTTCACCAACAGGCTTAACCGGGTAAAGCGGTTTTCCTATTTCATACTCTTGTTCCCAAATTTGTCCGTCACGGTAAACCGTTGCTTTTAGAGAAGTAGACAGTGCGTTAACACAACTAACCCCAACCCCGTGTAAACCACCGGAAACTTTATAAGAATCTTTATCGAATTTACCCCCGGCACCAATTTTTGTCATTACCACTTGTAGGGCAGAAACGCCTTCCTTCTTGTGAAGGTCTATTGGAATTCCCCTTCCGTTATCCTCGGTGGTTACAGAACCGTCTTCGTTAATGGTTACTTTAATTGTATCACAATGGCCGGCCATAGCCTCATCTATAGAGTTATCTACCACCTCGTACACCAAATGGTGCAAACCTCTTACACCGGTATCCCCAATATACATTGAAGGCCTAAGGCGTACGTGCTCCATACCTTCTAAAGCCTGGATACTATCGGCCGAATAACTGTGTTTTTTGGGTTCTTCGCTCATATATTTTGCTAATTAAATTCGTCTATTTTGAATAACGAACAAATATAACAAAACGCACATTTTTAATAGGCTAAGAAGCTTGACAAGGGTTTTAAGTTATTAACAATTTGTGCAAAAAAAAGCCCAAAATACAGCAAAATAAAAGCTGCATTTCGGGCATAACAAACCACACGATTGTTTACTCTATATTTGGGCTAATTCCTCAAGCTGTTTTTTAGCATTTGTTGCTACGTGAGAAGTGTTTGCTCTTCCGCTTGGATCAAGGTCTTCCTGCCATTTCGGAATCCATCTTTTTACTGTTTTTGCAGCATTTTCCTGCGGGAAATGACTGTGGAATATTTCTCTATAGAAATATGCTTCTTTAGTAGCCGGTGTGTTGTAAGGATACTTCTCTGAAGCCTTTGCTATTTGCTCATCACTAACTTTGGCTGAAGCGTAGGCAATCAACTCGTCTATCCAGCTGTAACCAACACCATCACTAAATTGTTCCTTTTGCCGCCATAAAACCTCGTCTGGTAAAAATGGCTGCTCTGGAGTATCAAAAGCTTTTCTAAGAATATATTTCTCAACGCCATCATAGGTTTTTGGCAGTTTATGCACAGCTTCAGTTTCCATTGCTGTTTTTAAGAATGCTTTATCTAAAAATGGAACCCTTGCTTCCAGCCCGTGGGCCATTGTAGATTTATCTGCTCTTAGGCAATCTGCAGTAGCCAATCTTTGCACTCTTCTTATAGTTTCCTTCTGAAAATCATCAGCCGTAGGTGCGTTTTTAAAGTAAAGGTAACCTCCAAAGATCTCATCGGCTCCTTCCCCACTTAAAACAACTTTTACGCCTTTCTCCTTAATTCCTTTTGAAAGAAAATACATTGGGGTGCTAGCCCTTATAGAAGTAACATCATAAGTTTCTAAATGCCATACCAGTTTTTTAAGGATATCAATTCCTTCTTCTACGGTAAAATGAAATTCGCTATGCTCGGTGCCCAGAAATTTAGCAACTTTTCTTGCTGCAACTAAATCTGGCGCGGTTTCATCTAAACCTATTGAAAAAGAATGTAATTTTTGGCCGCTGTCTTTCATTAATCTTGCTGCGATAGAAGAGGTTAAAGAAGAATCCAAACCTCCGCTTAATAAAACTCCCAGGGGAACATCGGCCATTAATCTTTTACGGGTGGCTTCAATTAAACTTTCTCTTATTTTTGAAAGATCTAATTCCTTCGTTGCTTTTTTATAATCAAACCAATCTGGCGTGTAATACTCTACAAAACCAGTTTCAGGCGTGTAATAATGCCCGGGAGGAAAAGCTGCAAAACTACTACATTGATCAACCAAAGTTTTCATTTCACTGGCAAACCAAATAGAACCTTCATCATCTGTTCCGTAGTAAAGTGGCTTTACCCCAATTGGATCTCTTGCTACGATAAAATCTTTACCATCTACCACTACAAAAGAAAATACGCCATCTAATTTATTAAGAAAATCTACACCGAATTCTTCATATAAATGGACAATTACTTCTGAATCTCCTGTGGTTCTAAAAGTATGATGTTTCAATTCATTATTTCGCAATGCCTGGTGGTTATAAATCTCGCCGTTGTGAATCATCCAGGCAGTGAAGTACCCTGGATAGGTTGTTTTCCGGTTTCAAGATCTACAATAGACAATCTTTCGTGACTTAACATACCCTTCTTCGGTTACATGCACATCACTTTCATCTGGACCGCGGTGCGACATTCTTTTTGATAGCCCGCCAATCTTTTCTTCTGATAATCGTTTTCCGATTACTGCTAAAATTCCACACATAACATTTGCATTATTAATTCCATTCAAATATGCGCCAGAGAATACATTATGTAAACACAAATTAGTATATTGGTATAATCTGAAAATAATTTTTGGAAAATTAGGATTCAGAAGTAAGTAAATTATACCTAAAAAACTTTCAAACTTTACATCTGTAAAAACTCAATAATTTAACAGCAACTAAATAAATCTTTAACACCTTAAGAAATAACAGTAAACTATCTTTAACCTTAAAAATCTAACACAATGAAGAAAATACTTTTAACTACGCTATGTTTAATTGGATTTTTGGGATTCCAAGATTTAAACGCCCAGGAAACAGAAAATACCAACGGACCTAATTTTCCGAAATTAGATACCAGCCCAATGGATATGATTATACATCGCGATCAAAAAGACGAGGTAATTATGCGGGTAATTTACAGCCGACCTCAAACCCGGGATCGCGAAATTTTTGGTAAACTGGTGCCTTACGGAGAAGTTTGGAGAACCGGTGCTAACGAAGCTACCGAAATCACTTTTTACAAAGACATGGAAATTGGTGGTGAAACTGTAAAGGCAGGTACTTATACTTTATACACTATTCCAGACGAAAAAGAGTGGACTGTTATCCTAAATCAATCCACGCATACCTGGGGAGCTTATGAATATACCGACAAACAAGACTACGTAAGAATTAAAGTGCCTGTAAGAAATTCCAGCCAGAAAATTGAGAATTTCTCTATGGCCATAGAGCAGAAAGAAGGGGACGCAGGAGCAAACCTATTAATGGGTTGGGCCGATAAATATATTAAAGTGCCTTTCTCTCCCGCTGGATAATATTAAATACAATTTTTACTAAAAACGGCTGTTTGATTTATAAACAGCCGTTTTTTTATGGAATATTAAGATATTTATGGGTTTGTAGTGAAACCTTCCACTTCGGGTGTTTCATCACAAAGTCTACAATAAGTGGCATCATTTTATCTCTATTACTCCACTCTGGTTGCAGATAAAGAATACAATTTTCGCTCACTTTTTCAGCCTGCTCCTCAGCAAACTTGAAATCGTGTTTGTTAAAAATAATCACTTTAAGCTCGTGGGCCAGCGGATAAATTTCTTCGGTAGGTAATTTTATTTTCTTGGGCGATAAACAAATCCAATCCCATTGGCCGGTTAGTTTATAAGCTCCAGAAGTTTCTATATGAATATCACAACCTTTAGCTTTTAAAGCGCCGGTAAGCCTCGTCATATCCCAGGTTAATGGTTCTCCACCTGTAATCACAATGGTTTTGCTACTTGCAACTGCTTTTTCAACAATCTCCCCAATATGCGTTGGCGGGTGAATATTTGGGTCCCAGCTCTCTTTCACGTCACACCAGTGGCATCCTACATCACAACCTCCAATTCTAATAAAATAAGCGGCCGTTCCTTTATGAAATCCCTCTCCCTGGATGGTGTAAAATTCTTCCATAAGCGGAAGCATAATCCCATCGTCTACCAATGCCTTAGTCTCTTCTGTAATCATAGCCTGCAAAGATACGTAATCTCTTATTTTTAAGCTGTGCTTATGGCTGAATTACTTTCTAATCTAAAATAAGCGCATTTTCTACCTGGAATTTTTCTTCGGAAAGGTCTATCAAAAATCCGTTAATAACCGCGTATTCTAATTCCCCATCTTTTTCGAGGAAGAAATGAGGCTGTAGACTTTCTGAAATTTCAAACTCTTTAGAAACAATATTAATAGGAATTTCTGCAAAATCTTCTTCTGGAAGTTCATTTAAAGCGACATAAGCATACCCTTTACGAAGTATTTCTGAAATATTTTCCTGCTGAAGCTCAGCTAAATTTTCAAAACTTTCAGGATAAATTTTTCCTTCTAATAATTTAAAACCCGAAGCATCCAGGTCTTCATAACCGTAAAACGTAGAAAGATCGCCCCTGTCTGCTATATAGGCATCGTAAAAATAATCAAGGTTTTCATCCTGAACTTCTCGCTGATTAATTCCTAAATCTAATATATATTCTTTTCCTAACAGCTCATAGGTAAGTCCGGTGAGCTTAAGATCAAAAAGTTTGCGGTCATTATTCGGTATTTTCTCGTATTCAGATATCTCAGCATTTTTATAATCTTCTTCAGCAATAGAAAAAACTGCAGCAAGAATTGAAACGAAATTTAACTTTCTAATCTCCTGCTTTTCGGGATCATTTGGGTAGCCACCAGATTCAATTAAAATAGTGCTGGTTCCCCATTTTTGAATATTATCGCCAAAAGCTCGCGGCTCGAAATCGTCGTTATATCGCCCAACCTGGCCGGGAGCGTATTCCTGAAGAATATTATTCATTTGAACAATTACCTGCATTGCCGCGGCCCGAACATCATTTATAGATTTTTCATAATTATAAGCGGGAGCCAGATATGAAATAGTTGCCGGTTTTGGAGTTCTTTCGGCATTATAATAAGTGCTTTGATCGTGAAGGTTAAATCCAAAATCGGCATCCAGACTATCCCGCACTCTTTTTAAAGTTTTACTTTCTGGCGATTGTAAACGTAGAGCATCGCGATTAATATCTACTCCCAATAAATTTCTACGCTGAAAACGCTGAGCGCCATCAGGATTCAGCATTGGTAAAAAATGAAGTTTTACCTTTTTCAACATTTCCTCTTTTTCTTCTGAAAATGCTTCGGAATCCAGGAAATTAAGAATATCAAAAATAGCCATCGTAGCTGTAGATTCATCGCCGTGCATTTGCGACCAGAGAAAAACGTCTACCTCACCTTCACCATTTGAAATTAACTGAAGTGGCCTGCCCTCAATAGATTCTCCAACTTTTGCCACTTCAAAATTCTCTTTTTCCTTAAACTTCTCAATTAAAGTTTGAATTTCAGAATGTGTAAATCGACGTTGTTCAATAGATTCTTCCTTGAAATCTTCATAGGAATTATACAATTCTTTATAAAGTTCCTTTTCCTGTGCAGAGCTGACTGAAACATTAAAAAAACCGCACAAAAACAACAGCAAGCTTATATTTTTAAAATTCATTTTAAGGATTTTTGGGTACCGGTTTAAAATTAAGGTTTTTAGTTTTTTCACGTACTTTTTGCATAAAATCTTTTCCAGGATCGGTCTTTTGGGTTCGGTAGCCCTCGTCTTTTTCCAGCCATAACTCATGGCCTTCAAACTGCGGATATTCGTAATGCCCCAGCAAATATTCTATATCATATTTTTCATTTAAATATTTCACTAAATCAATATTAGCTTTAAGTTGAGCTTTGGTAAGCGGAGTTTCTCTTGTGCCGCCAACATTTTCTACCCCAATCGCGACATGGTTTAATCCAATTACGTGCCTGGCCATAGTAGTTTCCGGCATTAACCGGTAAATTGTTCCATCACGGTCTACCAGAAAATGGGCGGAAACATTTAAAGCACCGGCTTGCTGAATATCTTCTCTAGCACCCGGTAATTTAACAGGATTAAATGCTCTAAAAGAACTTTCTAAATCTGGAATAGCGGTCCAGTGTAAGACAATCATTTTTGGAGTAATTTCTGGAGAAGATTGTTCTAAATTGTAGCGTTCCTTTAGATATTCTAAGCTAAATTCTTTTCGTTCTTCATTAAAAATGATTGGACGATCAATAATCCTTTCTGAAACATCTGCACTTTTACAACTAAACAGGAAAAGGGTGAAGATTATAATTATATACCTCATTTTATAAGTATTTAAAACCAAAATCTCCCGGGCAAGCCGGGAGATTTGAAATTATTGTTTTAATTAGGGATTATTCGTCCCAAAAAATTCTGTCTAATAAAGTTACATCTGGAACATTGCTACCGTTTCTTCCAATTTCAGAATCGGGATAACGCAATCTTCTAATAAACTGCCCATTAAGATCTGGGTTTAAGTTGGCCGGAAGATCAAAATTCTCATAATCATAATCATGTCTTCTGGCATCTACCCAGGCTTCTGGATGTAAGAACATAGCCACCCATTTTTCTTTAAAAATATGATCTATGGTGAAATTATCTTCCCCTACACTTACTGCCGAGCTATTTACATAGGCATCTATCTTTGATTGTTCTACACCCAACATTCTCATATGCGCTCTTATTCCTTCAAGATAGGCATTATAAGAACGTGTTTTATCTATTTCAAAAGCTGCTTCGGCTTCAATAAATTTTTGTTCTGCGTAGGTAGCGATTAATACAGGAGACTGTTCTGAAGTATAAAAGTCTCCCGGAACCAGCGTAGAACGCTCACCAGATTCGGCTGCACTACCGCGGCCTTCTCCATTTGGAACTCCAATATACTCTCCATCGTCAGTAGTTCCGATCATATACGGCAAACGGGGATCTTCTACACCAAAGGTGGTACCATCGGTAGCTTCTACAAATTGTTCAGAAATCCAGCCGCCCAGGATTAGGTTTTCGTTATTAATAGCCACATTCGCCCAGGGATTGAATTCTTCTTCAAAATATTCTACCTCGGCATTATCTTCATTACTTTCAAAACCTGCATCAATCGCTGCCAAAATTTCGGTAGGATTATATTGATCGGTTTTACTTAAGTGATTAGCATAACGCGCCTTTAGCATATTTCCAAACTTAATCCATTGATCTGCATCTCCATTATAGATATAATCATCTGAACCTATGGGTAAATCTGTTTCTTGCGATAGGTTTGCTATTCCATTATCAAGTAATTCAAAAACCCTATTATACAAAGCTGCATCATCATCGTAAGCCGGAGTGATGGTTTCAAAATTGAAACTTTCGCTAAACGGAGCATCTCCAAAAGCATCCACGGTCATGGCTAAATTCAATGCCATTAGAATCTGGCCAGCACCTTCGTAATGGGAAGCGCCTGTTTCGTTAGCTTCCAGAATCATATCATTAAGATCGGTCATTACATTATACAAAGAAGACCAGGTGGTATTAAAACTAAGTTCATCCATAACATCAGAGGCACTTCCCTGGTTGGGGGACGCCAAATACTGTACATAGTTGGAAGTTGTATTTCCAATTCTAAATGTATTTTGAGCAGTTTCAAATGTAGAATTCACCATCAATCCGCTCAAAGGAGCAGTAGTAGGGTTATTTGGATTCTCATTTATATCCAGGTAATCCTCACAGGCTGTAAATGTGAGAAACAGCCCGGCGATTGCTATAAAACTATATGTTTTTCTTAAAATTTTCATATTCAATATTTTTTATAAACCTAAGTTAAGTGTAAAAAACAAGCTTTGCACGCCCGGATATCCAAGTCCTGTAAAGCCTGTAGCATTCCCACCGGCACCGGCACTAAAAGATTCGGGATCAAAACCATCCCAGGGTGTGTAAAGGATGATATTATTAGCAGCTACCGATACTCTCGCGGTTTCAAGGAAAGAAATAGCATCTAACACGTTATCTCCAAAATTATACCCAAGGGAAATGTTACGTAGTTTAATAAAAGAAGCATCGTGCACAAAGTTTTCACTAACCGTACGATAATTATTTCTATAGTAACCTGCGCCATAATCCCTACCATCAGGACCTTCACCCTGGCCTAACCAAACTTCTTGAGTATTGGGCGTTCCATCGGCAAGTACGCCTTCAAAAACCCGGGTTTCGTTTCTATCTAAAGTATATTCAGCTATACCAAAAGCAGAGAAAAAGTTATCGTATTGGCTATATTGTTCTAAACCGGTTCTAAAATCAATAAGGAAAGAAAGGTCAAAATTCTTATAGGTGAAATCATTTTTTAAACCACCAATCCATTTTGGGGTGGTATTTCCTAAGATTAACTGATTACCATTTCTAACCGGAAAACCATTTTCCCCAATTACCTTAGGTAAATCTTCATTTAAGAAAAGGTTATTTGCATCGGCTCCATATCTTTCATAACTACTTCCAAATATATTACCATACGCCTCTCCTTCTATAAGTTGCATAGTTACGGTACTACCAGCGTAGCCATATTGGCTTCCCACCTGAATTTGCTCAATACCTTCTCTAATGCTTACAACTTCGTTTTGGTTATATGCAGCGTTCAAAGTAACATTCCAGGTAAAATCTTCGGTTCTAATAGGATTCCCGGTAATTATGAATTCAACACCCTGGTTTTCTATTTCCCCGGCGTTGGTTATGAAAGTAGAAAATCCTGATGATTCAGAAACAGGAACAGGAATAATTTGATCTTTACTATTAGACTTATACCAGGTAAAATCAATTCCCAAACGGTTTCCGAAGAATCTAAGATCTGTACCTAATTCTATAGAAGTAGTTCTTTCAGGTTTTAGGCCAAGATCACCAAATTGGCTAAATCTAGTAAAACCAACTTCCCCGCCTAAAGGGAAAATACCCGGTGAAGTATAGGTTTGACCTATTCTATAAGGATCGGTGTCTTTACCCACTTCAGCATAAGAAGCTCTAAGTTTACCATAAGAAAGTACTTCTGGCATTTCAAAAGCTTCAGTAAATGCAAAACCTAAGTTTACAGATGGATAAAAGAATGAATTATTCCCTTGTGGTAAAGTTGATGTCCAGTCGTTTCTCGCAGTAATATTTAAGAATAACATATCATCATAATCTACCATAAGGTCTCCATATAACCCCACCAGCCTTTTCTTACGCTTATCTTGTGAGTTTGAAATCTGGCTTGCGTAACTAAGGTCATAAAATTGAGGAATTACAAAATTCTCCCCGGTAGCATCTACTCTTTCATAATCACGTTCAAAAACATCGTTACCAACACGTAAAGTAGTGTTCCATTTATCGTCCCATTGTTTTTTTAGCGTAATAAAAAGGTTAGAGTTTATATCTCTACTATCTATCCTGGTTTCAGTTATAAACCCTTGCGAACTTAAAGGAACTTCACCTTCAATTCCTAATGGCCCCGGCGTAATTTCTGTTCGGGAATCTGTATAGAAATCGGTACCAATTAGGTAATTAACATCCATCCATTCAAACGGACTGTAAGTAAAATTAAGGTTACCAATTATACGGTTTACTTCGTCTTCAAAAGTACTAAAACGTGCATCGTAAATAGGATTGGTATTGGTTCCTATACTTTTCATAGTACCATCTTCATTTATATAATCATTTATATCCTGCATAGGAGTATTATAAACCATACGTTCCATAAATCTATCGTGTGGCACCCGGTTACCACCGGAAATTGTATAACTCATATTACCGGCAACCTTAAACTGGTCACTAAATTTCAACTCTCCATTTAATCTTGCAGAAGTTCTTCCCCAGTCACTAAAAGGAATAATCCCTTCCTGATCTAAATTATTAAGTGAAGCGTAAAAATTAGCTTTTTCATTACCGCCTGAAATATTAAAAGAATTATCTATTTGAACTCCAGTTCTCATGGCATCTCTCCAAATATCATTTATTTGAGCATCAGGATCTATTTCTCTAATTTCATCTATGGAAGGACCCCAGTTTGGCCAAAAAGAATTAGGATCGTAAACGCCACCAAATCCCTGGCCATACACATCCTGAATTTCTGGATATTGATTTACTTCTTCAAAACCAATAGAGCTGTTTACATTTATTCTTACATCTCCTGCTTTACCTTTTTTAGTGGTAATAATTACGGCTCCATTTGCAGCCCTAACCCCATAAAGTGCTGTAGCGGCAGCACCTTTTAGTACGTTCATAGATTCTATATCGTTCGGGTTAATATCTGCAGCACGGTTAGATAAACCACGAGGTGTACTACCGCTTTCGGTAGTAGAGTTATCTACCGGAACCCCATCAATTACAAATAACGGCTGGTTATCGGCATTTGGATCTAAAGAGTTTACACCCCGAATAATTATTCTTGCACTCTGCCCTGGAGCACCACCTGAATTAGTAATTTGCACCCCTGCAGTTTGTCCTTGCAGTGCGCTTACAATATTAGGCTGATTAGTTTTCGTAATATCTTCACCCTGTATTTCCTGTACAGCATAACCCAGTGCTTTCTTCTCTCTTTCTATTCCCAGGGAAGTTACTACTACTTCATCAAGACCCTCCATGTCTTCGATCATAGCAACATTAATTACACTACGGCCTTCTATGGCTTGTTCCTGGTTTTCAAAACCTAGGGAAGAAAATACCAGCACTGCATCTGCAGCAACTTCAATAGCATAATTCCCATCCATATCAGTTACCGTTCCGTCATTAGTTCCCTTTACCAAAACGTTTACCCCTGGCAAAGGCATTCCATCACTGGCCACAGTAACCGTACCGGTCACTTCAGTTTGTTGGGCCAGCACTCCAGTAATCTGGAAAAATGCCAGCAAGGCCATAATTGTTAGTTTGTTTCTCATTCCTTTTGTGTTAAAGTTTTCTGAATTATAAATTAAATATACCGAAAAGCGCCAGAACTGGGCAAATTTGTTGACTTAAAAATTAAACTTTTATTAACTTCTTGGTAATTAAATTAACTTTGTGCTAATTTTTTAAAAATATGTAAACCTGTTTAAAATTTTATAATTGTGAAAATCTACCCCACTTTAAAATTATCCTTGAAAATTGTAATTTTCCTCCTAATTACTATCTCGATTTCCTCATGTTCCACCACACGCAAAATAAGCAAGCCTTTAGATAAGATTTTTACCCAATCTCCGGTTTTTGAACAGGGATTTGTAGGATTTATGCTCGTAGATCCAGAAGAAAATAAAACTATTTATAGCCATAATGCCGGTAAATATTTCACCCCGGCCTCCAACACCAAATTATTTACATTTTATGCAGGTCTAAAAATTCTGGGAGATTCTATTCCTGCACTTAAATATTCTATTGAAAACGACACGCTTTATTTTAAAGCTACTGGAGACCCATCATTTTTAAATGAAAATTTACCAAATTCCTCAGTTTTTCAATTTTTGAAGAAAAACGAAAATCATTTGGCCTATGTGGCACCAACATATACCGAAAAGCACCAGGGACCTGGTTGGGCCTGGGACGATTATAACGCCTACTATTCGGCAGAGCGTACTGCTTTTCCCATTTATGGCAATATGGTAGGATTCAAGTTTAAAAAAAATAAGGAGTTCCCCTTGGTTTCCCCTACAATTTTTAAAGATTCACTGGTTAGTTCTAAAGACAGCCTGGTTTCAGCCCGGCTTAGACGTGATATTGTTAAGAATAATTTCCAGTTCAATAATCAGGAAAAGGAATCAGATTTTTCTCAATCTGTACCCTTTAAATATTCTTCAGAAATTCTCCTGAAACTTCTAAGTGATACGCTACAAAAACCGGTTAGCCTGGTTCAGAATTCAGAAATAAATCAAAAACTTCAAAAAACACGCTACAGTATTCCCAGCGATAGTGTGTATAAAGAAATGCTGAAAGTAAGTGATAATTTTATTGCAGAACAGATTTTAATAATGGCGGCAGGAAAATTATCTGATACTCTTAAATCTGATATCGCTATAAATTTTATGAAGGAAAATCATCTAAAAGATCTTCCAGATGAACCTATGTGGTACGATGGCTCCGGACTTTCACGCTATAACCTTTTTACTCCTCGAAGCATTGTGAAATTACTAACGAAAATTAAAGCCGAAGTACCGGAAGAAGAATTATTAGATATGCTGCCCACCGGCGGACATTCGGGAACTATCAAAAATTATTACAAAGCCGATGAGCCTTATGTTTTTGCAAAAACCGGAACTTTAAAAAATAATCACAGCCTTAGCGGATACCTAAAAACCAAAAGCGGAAAACTACTAATTTTTAGCTTTATGAATAGCAATTACACGGTTCCTACTTCAGTTTTAAAGGCTGAAATGGAAAAGGTATTGCTGCAGATTCGTGATAATTACTAACTTTAATTCTTCAAAATCTTCATACATGCAACGTAGAAAATTCATTCAAAATATAGGAATTGGGAGCTTAGCTTTTCCGCTGGCTAATTTTACTGAAATTGATAAAATTAAGCTTTCAAATAATTCGGTGATAATTCCGCAGGGATTAAAAGAAGGAGATACGGTTGGCGTTGTAAGTCCGTCTAGCGCTATTTTTGAAACCGAACCCTACGAAATTGCTAAAGAAAGTTTGGAAGCTATGGGCTTAAAAGTGAAATTCGGCAAATTCGTAAAAAGTAGCTATGGCCACCTGGCAGGAACCGATGAAGAACGGGCCGAAGAACTCAATAACATGTTTCGCGACGAAAATATTCAGGCCGTAATGGCCCTTCGTGGAGGATCTGGCGCGGCGAGAATCCTGGATAAATTAGATTATGAATTGATAAAAAACAATCCAAAAATTTTTATTGGCTACAGCGATATTACGGCCTTACACCTGGCGATTTTCGAAAAAACCGGACTCGTTACTTATCATGGACCATTGGCGGTTTCTACCTGGAATTCTTTTAGTTTTGTTCATTTTAAACGTTTGTTATTCGATAAGGAAAAAATCACTTTTACAAATCCTAAAGATAAAGGTGATAACCTGGCTCAAACTAAAAACCGTATTAGAACTATTCAACCCGGCGAAGCCACCGGCCGACTTATAGGCGGAAATCTTTCGGTTCTTACCGGAATTATGGGATCGGAATATTTTCCTACAAATTGGAAAAACAATATTTTATATTTAGAAGATGTTGGCGAACAAATTTATGCTGTAGACAGGATGATGAGCCAGTTACAATTGGGAGGAGTTCTGGATAAAATAAGCGGATTTGTCTTTGGAAAATGCACCAGCTGCAATCCCGGCGGCTCAGGTTATGGTTCTCTAACTATGGAAGAAGTTATGGATCATTACATAAAACCTTTACATATTCCTGCTTTTTCTGGAGCGATGATTGGCCATATAGACGATAACATTACCGTTCCTAACGGATTGAAAGCGAAGATAAACGCTACAAACGGAAGTATAGAACTTTTAGAAAACCCCGTAAAATAACCTGAGATTTAAAAGTAAATTGACTGAAAACCGGCAATTATTCGCAACAATTCTTATTTTTAAGGAAATTTGAAACGTGGATAAAAAACAAGAATTTGTAGATCATATTCGCAATGCCTACCAACCAAAAGGAGATTTTATTCATTTAGGTGCGGCAATGCTAGATGGTGAAACTTTCGCCGATGCGGCGGTTAAAATCCCGCTAAAAACCATGAACCGCCACGGATTAATCGCCGGAGCAACAGGAACAGGAAAATCTAAAACATTGCAAATTCTTGCTGAAAACCTTTCGCAAAAGGGTGTCCCGGTTTTATTGATGGATGTAAAGGGAGACCTTAGTGGGATCGCCAAACCATCAGCCGGAGAAGAATTTTTACATGAAAGACATAAAAAAATAGGTTTTCCGTTTGAAGCTTCAAAATCACCCGTTGAATTTCTTACAATTTCAGAACAGGATGGTGTTCGTTTAAGGGCCACGGTCAGTGAATTTGGTCCTATTCTTTTATCTCGAATTTTAGATGTTACCCCAACCCAGGAAGGAATTCTCGCTATCATTTTTAAATACTGCGACGATCATCACTTACCATTATTAGACCTGAAGGATCTTAAAAAAATGCTTCAGTATGTTACTAATGAAGGTCGCGAAAATATAGAAAACGAATACGGAAGAATTTCAAGCGCATCCACCGGTGCTATTCTTAGAAAAATTGTAGCCCTTGAACAGCAGGGAGCCGAACGCTTTTTCGGGGAACGTTCTTTTAACGTAACCGATCTTACCAGGAAAGACGAAAATGGCCACGGTTATGTAAATATCATGCGACTTACCGATATTCAGGATAGGCCGAAGTTATTTTCAACATTTATGTTGAGTTTACTCGCAGAGATCTACACCACTTTCCCCGAAGAAGGCGACAGCGACAAGCCAAAACTGGTTTTATTTATTGATGAAGCCCATCTTATTTTTAAAGAAGCTTCAGGCGCGTTGCTGGATCAAATTGAAAGTATTGTAAAGTTAATTAGGTCTAAAGGCGTAGGGCTTTACTTTGTCACTCAAAACCCCACCGATGTACCTTCCCAAGTATTGGGCCAACTGGGTTTAAAAATTCAGCATGCATTAAGAGCATTTACCGCCAAAGACCGAAAAGCGATAAAATTATCGGCTGAAAATTATCCAATTTCTGAATATTACGATACCAAAAACCAGCTTACCTCGTTAGGTATTGGTGAGGCGCTGGTTTCGGCATTAGACGAGAAAGGAAGACCTTCTGCCCTTGCTGCCACCATGTTAAGAGCACCAATGAGCAGGATGGATATTTTAACTGATACTGAACTGGAAGAACTTATTTTTCAATCTAAATTACGTCCAAAATATAACGAGGAAATAGATCGTGAGAGTGCATACGAACTTCTAAATAAAAAAATAGAAGAAGCTGAAGTTAAAGAAGCCAAAGAAAAGGCTGAAGCTGAAGCTTTAGAACGGGAAAAAGCCAGTAGTAAAACTTCCCGTAAAACCTCTGGCAAAACCCAGGGAGCAGTAATTAAAGTGCTTACCAGCGCAACATTTATTAGAGGCGTTATGGGCGTACTCAACAAATTATTAAAATAAATATCATCAATATTCAATCTAAAAAATGAAAAAATCTTTGCTACTTATTCTTGGTTTAACTTTAGGTTTAACCTCCTGCCAAAAAGATGAAGACAATCCTTTTTTAATTACCGCTAACCAGGTGGGGCCAGTAAACCGGGATATTAAAATTAATCAGTTAGATTCCCTGTTTTCTGAAGATTCTCTTGTTAAACAAAAAAGTGGCGCCGAAGAATTTCGGGCTACCAGTGAGATTAAAGTTTTTGAAAAAGGAGGCAAACCCTTAATGATCTTAGAACCACTGCAGGAATTTGATTCTACCAGCACTATTGGCTACATAAGAGTTCTTGACCCAAGGTATGAAACCAAAAGCGGCTTAAGTACGGCGAGTACATTTAAAGATATTATGAAAGATTATAATATTTCCAGAATTGAAAATACCCTTAACGCGGCAGTGGTTTTTTTAGATGAGATAAACGCTTATATCACTATAGACAAAAAGGAACTACCTTCAGATTTAAGGTATGATACCGATTCCAAAATTAGGGCGTCACAAATTCCAGACGAGGCCAGGATCAAGTATTTTATGATTTACTGGGACTAAAATTTAGAAAATGAAAATTTTTCGCTTCGGTATTTATTTAGGATTATTTCTAATTTTTTCAGCCTGTAAAACCTCAAAAGATTTGGGGAAATTACCAACCAAAACCAGTAATGGAAATTACCAGGCAGTAATTGAAATCCCGGCGGGAACCAATAAAAAGATTGAATACCATAAAACCCAAAAGAAATTTTTGGTAGACCAAAGAGATGGTAAAGATCGTATTATAAACTTTCTGCCTTACCCAGGGAATTATGGGTTTATTCCTTCAACATTTTCTGATCCCAGGAAAGGAGGTGATGGTGATGCGGTAGACGTGTTGGTACTTGGCGAAAGTCAAAAAACGGGTAGTATTATAGAAATTATCCCTATTGCGGTGCTCAAGCTAATAGACGAAAATGAATTTGATTATAAAGTTATTGCTATTCCGGCCCAAATAAAAGATCAAATTATTAATGTTGAAAATTATAAAACCTTCAGTTCAAATTATCCTGAAGTAATTAAGATCCTGGAAAGCTGGTTTACTTATCACGATAAATCCCAGGTTTTAGAAATTAAAGGCTGGGGCGATGAAGCCGATGCAATTTTAGAAATAGAAAAGTGGATTTCTAAACCTTAACCATTAAGCTCGTTTCTTTAAGAAATGTTAATCGCGCTTTGATTTTCAAACATTTGGTTACCTTTAATCTCCTAACCAAAACATTTTAGTTATGATTAAAGTCTTAGGAATTATCTTAACTGTTGGCGGTGCTATTGCACTGGTAATGGGAATTCTGGGAATTTTTGGAAGTATTGCTCTTATGTTAAGCCCCTGGGCGCTGGCCATTATTGGTTTTATTTTCTTTATTTCAGGAATTTCTCTCATTAAAAGAAGAAAGGATACCGAAGATATTGAAGCCGAGAAAAAAACTTAAATAAGAGGTTTTATAAAATCAAAAAAGGTGCCCATTGCGAGGCACCTTTTTTTATGAACAGTAATATAAAAAAGATTGGTGTTAGTCTACATTATCGTGTAAAAAAGAATTGTTTCTTCTAAAATGAAGATCATCATTATCGTCTTTCCCTAAGGTAGTGCGCGATAATTTTCCTTCTCCCGGTTGATTTTTATCCAGGTCTACGCCCTGTCTTTTGTAAGCAGGTTGTTTTTCAATTTCATCAATTTGGGCGGCATTACTTCTAAACTTGTAATTAAATTCTTTCATTTTCGCCCTACGCTCGGCAGCACGCTCAATTAAAACTTCAGAAATAGGATTATTAAACGGGTCTTCTTCGCCTTCATTTTCTTCCTGTTTCTTTTCAGGAGTTTGAGGTTCGGGTTTTACCGTTTTCTTTTCAAAAGCAATGGTTTCATCCTTTGGCTCCTCTTTCTTCTTAGTTTGTGGTTTAGACCTGTCTAAAGATTGCTCAAATTCCATATAATCGTCCAGGCTGTAACGTTTCACTCCACGAGTAGAACTCTCGGTTACCGGTACGATTTCTACCGGTTCGTTCACTTCAATATTCTTAGACTCATCTTCTTCAAGCTGATGTCTAATTTCCTTTTGCTCTGGTTTTGGCTGTTTAGTTTGAGCTTTAGGATCTTCCCGTTTTGCTTGTTCCTTTTTTGGTTCCTCTCTTTTCTCCTGATTTATAGGAAAATCGAAAGTGAACATTATTTGCTCTTCATTATCATTTTGAACCTCTTCAGGCTCATTCACTTCCATAGATTTAATTTCTTCTGAAGTATCATTAATGATAAAATCATCAGGATTTATTTCTTCATAAGAAACTTCCATATCCCGCGCTGATTTTGGCGTTTTGTAAAGCTCGTCTTCCTTTACCTGAATATTCCCGACCTCGTCTACTTCTTCTACACTATCGTCCAATGTGTGTACAATGGTATTATCAGGCTCCGGTGTATTTGATTCTTCTTCCTGTTTTGGTTCTTCAACCTGTTGATTGTGTTTTGGATAAAAACCTCTTTTCTTAGGATCTAATTTTTGTTCAGCTTTTTGATCATCCTCCAGCGTGTGGATAATCTTTTTGGTTTCGGTATTTACAATTTCGTTTTGTTGCTCTACGTTAAACCCCGTAGCGATAATTGTTACTGAAATTGCATCATCTAAAGCTTCATCTTCACCAACACCCATAATAATATTGGCGCTGTGCCCGGCTTCTGCCTGGATATGGTCATTGATTTCTCCAATCTCATCAATAGTAATTTCCTCGCCACCCGAAACAATTAGCAGTAATACGTTTTGGGCACCGGTAATCTTATTATCGTTTAATAAAGGAGAATCCAATGCTTTACTTATAGCATCCTGAGCCCTGGTTGCACCAGTGGCCTGGGCCGATCCCATAATTGCTGTTCCACTGTTACTTAATACCGTCTTAGCATCCCTAAGGTCAATATTTTGCGTGTAGTGATGGGTAATTACTTCAGCAATACCCCTTGAAGCGGTAGCTAAAACCTCATCGGCTTTAGAGAAACCGGCTTTAAAACCAAGGTTCCCATAAACTTCCCGAAGTTTATTATTATTGATCACGATTAAGGAATCTACGTGACTTCTAAGTTTTTCTACCCCAAGTTGGGCTTGCTCGTTCCTCATTTTCCCTTCAAACTGAAAAGGAATGGTCACGATCCCAACGGTAAGGATATCCATATCTTTTGCCTGTTTCGCAATAACAGGGGCTGCCCCTGTACCGGTACCACCTCCCATACCTGCGGTGATAAATACCATCTTGGTATTTACATCAAGCATTTGTTTAATTTCATCAAAACTTTCTACGGCTGCCTGCTCCCCAATTAACGGGTTAGCACCGGCTCCTAATCCTTCGGTTAGGCTTACACCTAATTGTATTTTGTTAGGAACGGGACTATTATCAAGGGCTTGTGCATCGGTATTGCAAACCACGAAATCTACTCCTTTAATTCCTAACTGGAACATGTGGTTTATAGCATTGCTGCCTCCACCACCTACACCAATAACCTTAATGACGTTCGATTGATTCTTTGGCAAATCGAATGCAATGTTGTCGAATTCTGTACTGCTCATAAATTCTGTTTTACTGGTTCTCTCTTTTACTCACTAAGTGAGATTTAATATGCTTCAACGCTTACGTTGAAATGTTTTTACTTTTTACTTCTATTCCTCGTAGGATTACCTCGAGGTATTTACTCTGCGTTATCTAAAAAATCTTTAAACTTCTCTGCCCATTTATCAAAAATGCTCTTTTTGGGCGGTCTTTTTGAAGCTTCGGGATCCTGCCTCAAATCTTCACCTTCCGGTGGATTTTGCTCAAAATCTTTCTGCAACTCCTCTTCTTCTCTTTCTCTTTCTTCTTTGCTTTTTAGCACAACTTCTTCCTGAAACTTCTTTTCACCGTGTTCCAGGCTATTCATTACCAATCCTACCGCTGTGGCATAAACCGGGCTGGTAGTTTCGGTATCGTTATTTCCTGCAAGGTGCTCGTTAGGATATCCAATTCTGGTATCCATCCCGGTAATATATTCGGCAAGTTGTTTAATATGCTTCAACTGTGCTCCACCACCTGTTAAGACCATTCCGGCAATTAACTTCTTCTTTTGTTCTTCGTGCCCGTAGTTTTTAATTTCCAGGTAAACCTGCTCAATAATTTCAACTACACGAGCGTGGATAATTTTTGAAAGGTTTTTTAAGGTGATTTCCTTAGGTTCCCTTCCGCGTAAACCGGGAATGGAAACAATCTCATTGTCTTTATTTTCTCCAGGCCAGGCAGATCCAAACTTAATCTTAAGCAATTCTGCCTGTTTTTCTATAATTGAACATCCTTCTTTAATGTCTTCGGTAATTACATTTCCCCCAAAAGGAATTACGGCGGTATGTCTAATTATTCCATCTTTAAAAATGGCTAAATCGGTAGTACCACCACCTATATCTATAAGTGCCACCCCTGCTTCTTTTTCTTCCTGACTCAATACGGCATTAGCTGAAGCCAATGGTTCTAAAGTCACTGCCGAAAGTTCTAATCCGGCGCTTTTCACACATCTTCCAATGTTTCTAATGGAAGAAACCTGGCCAACCACTACGTGAAAATTAGCTTCTAACCTCCCGCCATACATTCCAATAGGTTCCTTGATCTCTGCCTGGCCGTCTACCTTGAATTCCTGAGGTAAAACGTGAATAATCTCTTCACCAGGCAACATCACCAATTTGTGAACCTGGTTGCAAAGGCTATGTATATCATCGGCATCAATCACCTCTTCGGGGTTTGGCCTGGTAATATAATCGCTATGTTGAAGGCTTCTTATATGCTGGCCGGCAATACCAACCACTACATCACTAATTTTTAATCCTGAATCTGCCTCAGCTTCCTGAATAGCCTGCTGTATAGACTGAATAGTTTGGGTAATATTATTTACCACCCCGCGGTGAACACCAAGGCTTTTGGATTTCCCAATACCTACGATCTCTACCTTTCCATATTCGTTCTTACGTCCAATCATGGCCACAATTTTTGTGGTACCAATATCTAATCCTACGGCTATCTCGTTGTGTTCCATAATTTACTTTTTAGTGCAAACAACCTGATCTCCAAATTGTAAATTCACTTTTTTGTAGGTCTCTAATTTCTCGTCTTGTAAAGCTTTTTTATAAAATGCTTTAAAATTATTGAACTTTAAGGCTATATCATTGGCTTTGCCGAAATACACCTTAAAGTCTAATTTTCTCATTTCCAGTTCAAATTTATCTCCGGGCAAACGTTTAACACCGGTGATATGTCGGGTTAAAAATTCATCTTTCTGAATATAATCTACCAGCGGATATGCTGTAATTACGTTGCTGGAGTCTACTCCCATAAGCAGTGGTACCCGTGCAGCATAGTATGGGGAAAGCGGCATTACCTGCCCATTCCTGTCTAAATAAAAAGAAGAATTCCCCACTATTCTACCAATGGGTTTACGCTGACTTATTTTAGTTTGGAGTTTCCCATCCAGACTTAAAAAAGCTTCAGCATTTTCTATCATATCGTGATTATTCAACAGGCTCTCTACCCTATTCAAATCTAAAATTTCTTTGTCTATGCCCGCCGCGGCCACATCATTTTGTATCAACAACTTATTAACCGCTTCCTCAGTAACATACAGGTTTTCACCCGTTACAAATTGCACTTTTACCTCACTCACTTTTCGGGAATTATTCCGTTTTTCTGCAAAACCGAACAGAAATCCCACTAAAAGGAGTAAAACGGGCAGTTTTATGTAGTTTAGCTTAAGCTTCATCCTGCAATCCATTTTTTATAGATTCCACTTCTTCCCCAATACTGCCTGCGCCCATTAGCACCACCACTTCCGGATTTGATCTTTTTACTTCTTCAATAATATTTTCTTTTTGAATTAATTTCTTTGAATTATTATTTACTTTTTCCAGTAGCCAGCCTGAAGTAACACCTTCAATTGGCAATTCTCGCGCCGGATAAATATCCAGCAACATCAACTCATCAAATAAAGACAGACTTTCAGCAAAATCATCAACAAAATCTTTCGTTCTGCTGAACAAATGCGGCTGAAAAACTGCCAAAACCTTCTTCCCGGGATGCATTTCCCTTATGGCCTGGTTCACCGCAGCGATCTCTGCCGGATGGTGTGCATAATCGTCTATAAGCACCAACTTATCTGACTTAATTTTATAAGAAAATCTACGTTTAACACCTTTAAAACTATATAACGCCCTGGATAGCCTGGGGATTGGGGATCCATATTGGATAGCCATCGCCAGGGCGGTTATAGCATTTAGCAAATTGTGTTTGCCGGGTAGATTAAACTTAAAATCTTCAATAACTCCGTTAGGAGTTTTTAGATCAAAATGATACGTTCCATTTTCGATCTTTATATTTTGAGCCGAATAATCGGCATTGTCTTCTATTCCAAAAGTAATTCCATCCAGCGGCAAGCCATTTTTCACCAATAAAGTTCCATTTTGAGGAACTAGCTTTGCGAATTGCCTAAAGGTATCTTCCAGCTCTTCTTTTTTGCCATAAATATCTAAATGATCGGCATCCATAGAGGTTACCGCTGCAATATTTGGTGAAAGATGAAGAAATGAGCGATCAAATTCATCGGCTTCAACTACAATAACTTCGTCACCTTTTAGGATTAAATTGCTTTGAATATCTTCACTAATTCCACCTAAGAATCCGGTTACTTTCGCATTGGTTTCTTTAAGCAAATGCCCTAAAATTGCCGTAGTGGTAGTTTTACCGTGAGTTCCAGCTACCGCTAAAGTGGTTTTTCCTTTAGAAATTAATCCGAGCACAGAGGCTCTTTTCTTTAGGTTGAAATCATTATTCTTAAAGTAAACCAGTTGTTCGTGACCGGCAGGAACCGCGGGTGTGTAGACAACCAGCGTATTTTCTTTATCTGTAAATTCAGCTGGTACCAACTTCATTTTTTCATCATAAACCACAACAATATCTTCAGCTTCCAGCGTTCTGGTAAGTGAAGTTGAAGTTTTATCGTAACCGGCCACATTTTTTCCCAAGAATTTAAAGTAACGCGCCAACGCACTCATCCCAATACCGCCAATACCGATAAAATAAATGTTTCGTATGTGGTTTAAATCCTGCATTTATATTTTAATCTCACGTCATTCTGTCCCAATCTTTCGGGATTATTTCAGAATCTGATTTGCTTACTTCTTAATCAATTTCTCTACTTCGTCTACAATCCTTGCGGTTGCATTTGGCAAAGCCAGTTTTTTAATATTTTCTCCCAGTTCTTCTTGCTTCTCTTCGGAAGCCATTAATGCGAAAAACTCGGTCTCAAATTTTTCATCCAGTTCATTTTCCTTCAACATCATCGCGGCATTTTTCTTTACTACCGCCATTGCATTCTTGGCCTGGTGGTCTTCAGCTACATTTGGGGACGGAACAAAAAGCACCGGTTTTCCCACAATACTTAATTCTGAAACCGTGCCCGCTCCAGCTCTTGAAATAATAACATCTGCAGCGCCATAAGCCAAATTCATTTCATTCAGAAATAAATGCGTTTGCACCAAACCTGAATTGTACTTTTTATATTCTTCGAAATACAGCTTCCCGGTTTGCCAGATAAGCTGAATATTTTCTTCTTTAAATCTTTCTAAATTGGCTTCCACCAATTGATTTATTCTTCTTGCGCCAAGGCTCCCACCTAAAACCAGCACTACTTTTTTGTCTTTTTCAAGACCAAAATGTGCAAGAGCTTTTTCCCTGTTTTCGTCAATTTTCAATAAATCCTGTCTAACCGGGTTACCGGTAATTACAGTTTTTTCAGCAGGAAAAAATCTTTTAACCTCTTCATAAGCGGCACAAATCTTATCGGCCTGTTTTGCCAAAAGTTTATTGGTTATTCCTGGAAAAGAATTCTGCTCTTGAATAAGAGTTGGAATGCCATTCGAGTTTGCCACTTTTAGTAATGGCCCGCTAGCAAAGCCGCCCGTTCCAATCACCACATCTGGTTTAAATTCCCTAATTATTCTTCTGGATTTCGCCAAACTGCTTAACAGCTTAAACGGAAACATTAGATTGCTCATCGTTAACTTTCGCTGAATTCCACTAATCCAAAGACCTTCTATTTTGTAACCGGCTTGTGGTACTTTCTCCATTTCCATCCTGTCACTGGCACCAACAAACAATATTTCGGCTTCAGGATAACGTGTTTTTATCTCGTGGGCAATAGCAATGGCCGGGTAAATATGCCCGCCTGTGCCGCCTCCAGATAATATTACACGTAAATCCTTTTTCATTTTTTTAAATTTCCATCCCTATTTTTGGAACTTAATTACATTTATATCTTTCGCAATTTCTTTCGTCCAGCATCATGCTGGTTATATAGCTTCGCTTAAAATATCTAGTGGATTTTCATTATCCAGTTCCTTTTCAGCTTCTTCCCGTTCTTTCATTTCCTCACGTTTGGCGCTTACACTTAAAATAATTCCAAGTGCCATACAGGTCATCCAAATGGAAGTTCCCCCGCTACTTATTAAAGGCAAAGTTTGTCCTGTAACCGGAAATAACTCTACCGCAACTCCCATATTTATCAATGCCTGGAAAATTATTGGTAAACCAACTCCCATAACCAGTAGTTTTCCAAAAATCGTATTAGCCTTGGTAGCTACGATCACAATCCGGAAAAGCAATAGCAAATACGCCAACATTACTCCGAAGGCACCTATTAAGCCCATTTCTTCAACAATTATCGCGTAGATAAAATCTGAAGAAGATTGAGGTAAAAAATTTCTTTGCACACTTTTACCAATTCCTGTCCCTGCAACTCCGCCAGTGGCTATGGCAATTTTTGCTTTTTCAATCTGGTAATCGGCTTCGGTATCTTCATCGTTAGAAAAACTTTCAATTCGGCTTGCCCATGTATCTACCCTATTTGGTAAAAGCCCCGGAAAAGCTTTAGCCGTAAGAATAAACATAGTCAACAAAATCAAACCTGCCGCTACAATAATTCCAAGGTATTTTATTGGATATCCTCCTAAAAACATCAACACCAGCACCATAGAAAAAACGATGGCAGTTGTGGAGAAATTGGCCGGCAAAATTAAGGATAATACCACTCCTACAGGCAACCAAAGCGGTAAAATTGACTCTTTAAAAGTGAGATTCTCATTGGTTTTTTTAGAGAGGTAACGCGCCACATAAATCATTAAAACTACCGATGCCAACGTAGATGACTGAAACGAAACCCCTAAGCCCGGAATTTGGATCCATCTACTCGCATAAGCACCGTCTATCATTGTTCCCTGGGCAACCGTATAAATTAACAACACAATTACAACCGGCAAAAATAAGATGGAAAGCCCCCGGAAATAATGATAGGGAATTTTATGTACAGCAAAGAGCAAACAAAAACCTAAAAGCAAATGGAAGAAATGCACCACCACATACTGGAAAGTGCTGCCATCTCCATATAAATACGCAAGATTACTACTGGAACTGTAAACCGGCAAAAATGAAAATATTGCCAACAGCCCGGCCGTAGCCCAGATAACCTTATCGCCTTTAAGATTTGAAAAAATGTTGCTCATTTAATTCTTTAATTTCCTTTTATCGAACCTCATCCTGAACTTGTTTCAGGATCTAAGCTCTTTTTATAGATCTCTAACGGCATCTTTAAACTGACGTCCTCTGTCTTCGTAATTTTCAAAAAGGTCAAAACTTGCACAGGCAGGAGAAAGTAAAACCGAATCTCCTCTTTCAGCGAGACTATAAGCCATTCTTACAGCTTCTTTCATAGATTCTGTTTCAACAATTGTATCTACACAATTCCCAAAGTTTTGCATTAGCTTTTGGTTATCTACTCCCAGGCAAATAATTGCTTTTACTTTTTCATTTACCAGTGGTAGAAGATCGTCGTAAACATTTCCTTTATCTACTCCTCCAACAATCCAAACGGTTTCACTTTCCATACTTTCCAAAGCATAAAAAGTTGCGTTTACATTAGTTGCTTTAGAATCGTTTATATACTGAACATTATTAATTTTCAGCACTTTTTCCAGGCGGTGTTCTACCCCCTGAAAACTCTCCATACTTTCACGAATAGTTTCTTTTCTAATTCGCAATAATTGGGAAACAGTGGCCGCAGCCATCGCATTTTTAGTATTGTGTTTACCCTGTAAACCTAATTTTGTTGTTGGCATATTAAATTGTTTGTTTTTTATATTAACTATAATATTTTCGTTCTCTATGTATGAGCCATTTTCTACTTTTTGCTGAAGGGAAAACGGTATTTTTTGCGCTTTTACCGGGTGTCTATCCAACCAGTTTGTGATAATTTCATCGTCTAAATCGTAGATAAAAAAATCATCTTTAGTTTGATTTTCGGCAATCCTGAATTTTGAAAAAACGTAATTCTCCAGTTTATGTTCATAACGATCTAAATGATCGGGCGTGATATTGGTTAACACCGAAATATCAGGCCTAAATTCTTTAATCCCGTCTAATTGAAAACTGCTTAATTCCAGCACAAACCAGTCGGGATTTGTTTCAGCGACCTGTTTTGCAAAGCTGTCGCCTACATTCCCTGCCATTCCCACATTTACGCCTGCATTTTTTAAAATATGGTGCACAAATTTTGTAGTGGTGGTTTTCCCGTTGCTGCCTGTAATCCCAATAATTTTTGCTGAAGTAAAAGCGGCAGCAAATTCAATTTCTGAAATCACCGGAATACCTTTCTCTACTAATTGTTTTACAATTGAAACAGTTTCCGGGATTCCGGGACTTTTCATCACTACATCGGCATCTAAAATCTTAGCTTCAGTATGAATTTCCTCTTCCCAATCGATCTTCAATTCTTCAAAAACCGATTTATATTTTTCTTTTATTTTTCCTTTATCTGAAACAAAAACCTTAAAACCTTCCTTCACGCCTAAAATAGCAGTCCCAGCACCGCTTTCGCCGCCGCCAAGGATCACCAGTTTTTTACCGGAATTGTTAGTATTTTGAGTTTCAGTTTTCACTATTTCTTATCTTACTTTTAGCGTGATTATAGTTACAATGGCCAGAAAAATTCCAATAATCCAAAAGCGCACTACTATTTTACTTTCGTGGTATCCTTTTTTCTGATAATGATGATGTAAAGGAGACATCAGGAAAATTCTTCGGCCTTCGCCATATTTTCTTTTGGTAATCTTAAACCAGGCTACCTGCATAACCACCGATAGGTTTTCCATTAAAAAGATTCCGCATAAAATGGGGATCAATAATTCTTTTCTTGTGGCAATTGCGAGTACGGCTATAATTCCACCAATAGTTAAACTACCAGTATCGCCCATAAAAACCTGTGCAGGATAAGTGTTGTACCATAAAAATCCGACCAAAGCACCCGCAAAAGCACTTATAAAAATCGTCATCTCACCAGATCGCGGGATGTACATTATATTGAGATAATCTGAAAAAATTATGTTACCCGAAACCCAGGCAAATATCCCAAGCGTGAGCACAATTATTGCTGAAGAACCAGCGGCGAGACCATCTATTCCATCGGTCAAATTGGCGCCATTGGAAACTGCAGTCACAATAAATATTACGATTGGAATAAAGATTAACCAGGCATAATTTGCCAAAGCAGGATTTATCCAACTAATCAAGCTGGAATAATCGAACTCGTTATTTTTCACAAAAGGAATTGTGGTAGTGGTAGTTTTAATTTCCGGGCCCATTTCCCTAATATTCTGAAAGCTATCTACCAGCTCTTGTTGCTCTGGCGCCGGCTCATTTGTTTCTTCTTTTACGGTAACTCCCGGATGCAGATACAAAGTGCCACCTACAATTATTCCCAGGCCAACCTGCCCCAGGATTTTAAATTTCCCCTGCAGGCCTTCTTTATCCTTTTTAAATGTTTTAATGTAATCGTCTATAAAACCTATAGCTCCCATCCAAAGGGTGGTTACTATAAGCAGGATTACATAAATATTCTCCAATTTAGCAAAGAGTAAAACAGGAATTAGCGTGGCGAAGATTATAATAACCCCGCCCATAGTTGGTGTACCCGCTTTTTCGCTTTGTCCTCTAAGTCCTAAATCTCGTACACTTTCCCCAACCTGTTTTGCCTGTAAATAATTGATTATTCTTTTTCCGTAGATCGTAGAAATAGCCAAAGAAAGGATTATAGCCATCGCCGATCTAAAGGAAATGTACTCAAACAAGCGCGCCCCGGGCACCTGGTATTCTGCATCTAAATATTGAAATAAATAGTATAACATATTTTCTGGTTATTCTTCCAGTGGAAAAAGTGGGCTTACTTATTTAATTGTTTCAAAAATTCGGTCACTATCTTAAGGTCATCGAAATCTTTACGCTCTCCATTTACCTCCTGATAGGTCTCGTGACCCTTACCTGCGATTAAAATAATGTCGTTTTCACCGGCCATTTGGCAGGCAGTTTTAATTGCCTGTTTTCTATTGGTTACCGACATAATTTTCTTAAAATTCTGCGGTTCAACCCCGGCTTCTACATCCTCAATAATTTTATCGGGATCTTCAGTTCTCGGGTTATCACTGGTAAATATCACTTTAGTACTTAAAGCCGAAGCAATATGACCCATTTTTGGCCTTTTAGATTTATCGCGATCTCCGCCGCAGCCTACAACCGTAATAAGCTCCTCGTTTTTTGTACGAATGCTATTTATGGTTTCCAGAACATTTTTTAAAGCATCTGGCGTGTGGGCGTAATCTACGATCGCCGTAATTTTCTCTTCTTTTGAAATGATATATTGAAACCTTCCACTAACCGAATTTAACTCACTAATAATCTTTAAACTTTCCAGATTTTCAAGGCCTAAAAGTTCTGCCGTAGCATAAATAGCCAAAACATTGTAAGCGTTGAAGCTTCCTATGAGGCGTGTCCATAATTCCTGGTCGTTTACTTTCAGCAATAATCCAGTGAAAGAATTTTCAAGAATTTGCGCTTTATAATCGGCGTAAGATTTTAGGGCGTAAGTATATTTTTGAGCTCTAGTATTCTGAAGCATTATCTGCCCATTCTTATCATCGGTATTGGTTAGCGCAAATGCTGAAGCCGGTAATTCATCGAAAAACCGCTTTTTTACATCGCGGTATTCAGCGAAACTGCTGTGATAATCTAAATGATCGTGGCTAAGATTGGTGAAAATTCCGCCGGCAAATTCCAGGGCGGTGGTTCTATGCTGATCTATCCCGTGCGAGCTCACTTCCATAAAGCAAAACTCCACACCTTCATCATTCATCTGCTTTAAATACTTATTGATGGTAATAGAATCTGGAGTGGTTCTCACTGCATCATAAGAGTTTTCAGCAACCATTACTTTTACCGTAGAGAGTAAACCGACTTTAAAACCTGCTTTTGTAAATAAATTATATAAAAGTGTAGCAATCGTAGTTTTTCCGTTGGTCCCGGTAACACCTACAAGTTTTAATTTTTCTGAAGGATTATCGTAATAATTTGCAGCCATAAAAGCTAAAGCCTGTTGGGCATTTTCTACTTTTATATAGGTTATTCCATTTACAATTTCCTTCGGAAATTCTTCACAAATAACCGCGAGTGCGCCCTGATTTATAGCCTGCTCAATGAAGTTATGCCCATCTGAGATACTACCCCGAATAGCTACAAAAGCATCGTTTAATTCAACCTTTCTTGAATCAAACTGAAGCTTATTTATAGTTACCGAAGTATTTCCAACCACGGCATCGATCTGTACTTTATATAATATGTCTTTTAAGACTCTCAACCTATATTTAAATTTACTTGTTGATTAGTTTTTATTTTCTGCCCTGCCGTAATTGATTGTCCGTTAACTTTTCCGGTGCCATTGAAATTGACTTTTAAACCAAGGTTTTCTAAAAGCGAAACAGCATCCATAGCCGGCATCCCGGTCACATCTGGCATTACTATTTTCTCATTATCAATTTTCGCAAAATATGCATCAAAATCGTCTGTCACTTTATCATTCTGAATATCGAGGGAAGGCAGGGTATCCATTACCGGGGTATCAGTATAAATCTTTTGGGCGATTTGTTTAAAAACCGGTGCGGCAACGATATTTCCATAATATCCTTTACTCCTTTTCGGTTTATGAATAATCACAATACAGGAATATTTAGGATCTTCAGCTGGAAAATATCCCGCGAAAGAAGAGATATATCTTCCCGGTTCAATCCAGTATTCTACCTGACAGGTTCCTGTTTTTCCGGCCATAGAAAAGTTTGGCGTATAAATATTTGCAGCTGTACCTTTTTCTACAGTTTGCTGCATCATTTTTTGAAGTTTTTTAGCAGTTTCGGGAGAACAAATTCTAGGATTCATCACCTCACGTTCAACCTTTAAAATACTTTTGTCCCACTCTTTTACCTCTTTAATAAACCGCGGCTTTACCATTTCCCCATTATTGGCAATAGCATTGTAAAAGTTCAGAGTTTGCAAAGGTGTAATGGAAACTCCATAGCCAAAGGCCATCCAGGGGAGGCTTAAACCATTCCAGTTTTTATCTTTAGGATGAGGAATTCTAGGCGATCCTTCTCCTTTTATATCCAGGCCAATTTTACTATTTAAGCCCATATCGTATAACTTATCTACAAATTTGGCCGGATTGTCTTTATAACCTTCAGTAATAATTTTAGTGAATGCTGTATTGGAAGAAACCTCAAATGCCTTGGCCGCAGATATCTTTCCATAGCCACCGTGACGCGAATCCCTTACCGGCCTTCCATAATATCGTACCACACCATTTTCAGTATCTATAACCGAGCTGGTATCTATCACGCCATCTTCTAAAGCGGCGGTCATGGCCATTAGCTTAAATGTAGAGCCTGGCTCGTGCGACTCGTAAACCGCATAATTTCTTTTTTCAAAATAAGTCCCTGTTTCAGTCCGACCAAGATTAGACATTGCTTTGATCTCACCGGTTTTGGTTTCCATAACCACTACAGTACCGTGATCTGCTTCAAAATATTCAAGTTGCTTCAGTAAAGCGTGGTGCGCAATATCCTGAATATTCACATCTATAGTAGAGATCACATCATAACCATCTTTAGGCTCTACCTCATTATTATCACTTATAGGTTTCCACTGGCCTTTGGCAATTTTTTGTTTTAATCTACGGCCATCTGTTCCTCTTAAATAAGAACTAAAAGCACCTTCCAGTCCTACACGGGTAAAATAGCCATTCTCATCCTGGCGTTCGTAACCAACCGTACGCTCTCCCATTTTTCCAAGTGGATGCTCCCGAACTGTTCTTTGCTCTACAATCATTCCACCTCGGTAAGTTCCCAAATTGAACATAGGAAAGCTTTTCACTTTCATATATTCTGAATAGCCAAGATTTTTTGCAATAGGTAAATAACGCTGGCCGTTAGCTCTTGCCTGTCTTAAATATTGAGACCAATATGCTGCAGATTTCCCAAACATCTCGGTTAGGCTATTGGAAAGAGGCACTATATTTTCCTGGAAATTTTTATCTGAAACGGTAACCGCATCAAACCGGATATCGTATTTAGGAACTGAAGTTGCTAAAAGATTGCCTTTGGCATCATAAAGATTTCCACGGCTGGCGGGAATTTTAAAACTTCTTACCGTGCGCTCTTCTGCCAGGTTGCGGTAATGATCTCCTTCTACAAACTGAATATCCAGCAGCTTCACGCCCACCCCCACAGCGAAAATGAACATACAGGCCGCAACCACGTATAATCTATTCAATATGCCTTTTTCAGATGTAGCCATTTACTCCTTTATATTCACTTTTATTTTATAAGGAGGATTCTCGGAAGGTAGAATACCTCTATCTTTCATTTTTTGCGTAATTGTAGATTCCATTTTAATACGCATAAGCGCTGAACGGCGATCTACAAACTCACTTTTTAATTCTCTTACTTCTGTATGAAGTTTTGCAATTTTATGCACCTTCCTTTCTGCACTGTGCGAACTCGCAATCATAATAATAGCGAGCAGCGTACAAAAAACTATAAAGCGCCAGTTGTTTACCGCATCCCTGCTAATAAGAAAATTAGCCCGTAGTATGTTGTAAAAACCCTTTTTCATAAAGTTTCAAAAAACTATAATTTCTTAGCTACTCTTAGCTTGGCACTTCTTGCCCTGTTATTCTCCTTAATTTCTTCCGCCGAAGGCACTATAAGTCCGCCCACTTTTTTAAAGGGAACTGAAATATTTCCGTAGAAATCTTTTTCGGGTTCACCTTCAAACAATCCGCTTCTTATATATCGCTTCACCAATCTATCTTCCAGTGAGTGGTAAGAAATAAGACTAATTCTCCCATTTTTCACCACCAGCTCTTCGGTTTGCTTCAAAAACTCTTTTAAAGCTTCAATTTCCTGGTTTACTTCTATACGAATTGCCTGGTAGATCTGCGCCAGGATCTTATTTTCTTTTCCTTTAAAAAGGTGCGGTTTCAGCAAATCATTTAATTGTTCACTACTTTCTATAGCTTTTTCTTTTCTTGCTTCAACAATCAAATTCGCCAGCTTTGGCGCATTTTTTAAATCGGCATAATCATAAAACAGCTTTTTAAGCTGTTCTTCAGTATATTCATTGATTACCTCAAAAGCACTTAAATTGCTTCCCTGGTTCATTCTCATATCAAGACGCGCATCAAAACGCGTAGAAAAACCTCTTTCAGCTTCATTAAACTGATGAGAGGAAACTCCAAAATCACCTAAAATTCCATCAACTTTTTTTATTCCATAAAACCTCAAAAACCTTTTAATAAACCTGAAGTTTTCGTGAATAAGTATAAATCGCGGATCTTCAATTTTATTTTCCAGCGCATCCTTATCCTGATCGAACGCAAAAAGTTTTCCTTTTGGCCCGAGCCTGTTTAGAATTTCTCTGGAATGACCACCGCCACCAAACGTAACATCCACATACACGCCATCTTCTTTAATATTAAGACCGTCTACAGATTCTTTTAATAAAACCGGATTATGATATTGCATCTAAATCATCGTTTCCCATTACTTCTTCAGCCAATTCAGCAAAATCGTCTGAAGTTTCATCAATGGTGTTTTCGTATTTATCTTTATCCCAGATCTCTATAATATTTACTGCTGAAGAAAGCACGATCTCTTTGCTAATCCCGGCAAAAGCCACAAGATCTTTCGGAATTAAAAGTCTTCCATTTGAATCTACCTCCACCATCTTCACACCAGCCTGAAATTTTCTAATAAAATCGTTATTCTTCTTTTTGAAGCGGTTTAGCCCGTTAATTTTTTGCATTAAAACATTCCATTCCTGCATTGGATATAACTCCAAGCAAGACTGAAAAACCGAACGTTTTAGCACAAAACCATCCTGCAACATAGGCGCAAGCTGCTTTTTTAACGCCGAAGGGACCATTAACCGGCCCTTGGCATCTGCTTTACATTCGTATGTTCCTATGAGGTTTACCACTTCTATACTTTATAGAGTCAAATATATTGAAAATTTTACCACATTTTACCACTTTCTACCACTTTGTTGATAAGTTTCTCCACTGTATTTAGCTGAAAGACTATCAAATAGCGCTATTTGTTTAGGTTTCAGAGGCTTGGTTTTTATTGTGCTTTTAGTGTTAAAAAATTTAATTTTTGAGGCAGAAATGCATTTCTTAAATGGCTTTGCTATTTCTCAAAAATGATTATACTTGTAATGAAATCGCTATATTTGCGATTGCTAACCGCAAAGCCAATCAATGAAGAATAATTTAAGGCAAGAGGGAAAGTTTACGTACCTGGAGCAAGGAGAAGGAACCCCGATAGTTATTTTACACGGACTTATGGGCGGTTTAAGTAACTTTGATGGGGTTACAGAGTATTTTCCGAAGCATGGTTATAAAGTGGTAATTCCAGAACTACCCCTCTATTCCATGTCGCTACTTAAAACCAGCGTACAGACTTTTGCTAAATATTTAAAAGAATTTGTAGATTATAAAGGTTACGATAAAGTAATCCTGTTGGGAAACTCTCTTGGCGGGCATATTGCTCTACTGGCTACTAAATTATATCCTGAGATAGTTAAAGGGCTGGTAATTACCGGGAGCTCGGGACTTTATGAAAATTCTATGGGTGAGAGCTATCCGCGCCGTGGTGATTACGAATTTATAAAGAAAAAAGCACAGGATGTTTTTTACGATCCTGAAGTTGCAACAAAAGAAGTGGTAGACGAGGTTTACGAAACGGTAAGCGATCGTAACAAATTGGTAAAAACCCTTGCTATTGCAAAAAGCGCCATAAGACATAATATGGCCAAAGATTTACCAAAAATGAAAACCCCAACCTGTATAATTTGGGGAAAAGACGATAATGTTACTCCGCCCGAAGTTGCTGAAGACTTTCAGCGTTTACTTCCCGATGCCGATCTGTACTGGGTAGATAAATGCGGCCACGCTGCAATGATGGAACACCCAATTGTTTTTAATGAATTGCTTCACGCCTGGCTGAAAAAACGGAATTTTAAATAAGAAAGTTTAAAGATTTAAAGCTTCTTTTTAGGTCTCTTTCAAATATTACTTTTAAACATTTTAAGATGAAAATTAAGTCGGCTGAATTTGTGGTGAGCAATACGCGGGTAAATCAATGCCCTGATAGCAAACTGCCCGAATACGCTTTTATTGGCCGCAGTAACGTTGGTAAATCTTCTTTGATAAATATGCTTACCGGCAGGAAAGCACTTGCTAAAACCTCGGCAAAACCCGGGAAAACACAACTTATTAATCATTTTTTGATCAATAAGAACTGGCACCTTGTAGATTTACCTGGTTATGGTTATGCAAAGGTTTCAAAATCTACTAAAAGGACTTTTCAGAAATTCATCACCAAATATTTTGAGGATCGAGCGCAAATGATATGTGCTTTTGTACTTATAGACAGCAGGCACGAACCTCAACCTATAGATATGGAATTTATGCAGTGGCTTGGCGAACACAACGTTCCCTTCTGTATAATTTTTACCAAAGCCGATAAAATGAAGCCCAAAGCCCTGGAAAGAAACATTAATAATTACCAGGATAAAATGCTGGAAGTATGGGAAGAGATGCCTGAATTCTTTGTAAGCTCTGCTACCTCAAAATTGGGACAGGATGAGATTTTAGATTATATTGAAGCAATAAATACCGAGTTAAATTCTTCTAATTCTCCCAAATAATCAATTAAAGTTTTTCTTCAACCAAATTAATTAGGTCTTCCTCATTTTGAATTCTTTCTAACTCTTCAGTAGAAATAAATATTCCCATTTCGCCTTCATCTTCCCACAAAACTATAGGAAACGTGTATTTATACCCGAATTTTGAAGCATATCGCTTCTGAAATTCGTCTATATGCAAAAACTCCATTTTTACTTCTGAAGCCAGCCTATAATTTTTCCACCTTGAATTTTCCGAAAAAATGCCGTGGGTAACTTTGCAAATACTGCAGGCATAAGTATTAGGCCTAATTAATTTATGCAGCGCATCCAGCACCACGTGGCGGGTACCGGAATACGCGTTATATACAAAAATGAGTTTTTCCACTCGGTAATCCAGATTTAATGCACCGTCACGGAAGTATTATTTCTATATACTTCATAAACTTGCTCCAAGGTAGTTTACTTTTGAGTGATTTCAAGCTTTTCAGCAAAATAATCGCAAAAATCTTTCATTGTAGCAGTCATTTTTTCATCCTGGGTGGCACGGTTAAAAGTATCACTCATAGAAACCAGGGTTTGATGAAAGAATTTCTTCATTTCGTCTACCGGCATATCTTTGGTCCAAAGATCTATACGCAGTGTTTCCTGCGATTTGCTGTCCCAAACCGAAAGCATTAAAGCTTTGGCTTCTTCTTTATAAACGTTGCCATCTTCGGCACTCCAGGTAATTCCTTCCGGCACACGATTTTCATCGGTAACTACTTCTATGTTTATTTCTGATTTTTTAAATTCTGACATTACTTTCTTGGTTTAAAATTCGCTTTATTAAATATCGTTTCGGCATCGGTTTTTATCATTTCTTCTAAAGATGCATCGGTTTTTTTCATATAACTACGCACAATCTGCCAGCCAATATACTGGCCAAGTCTGTCGGGAGATTCGGCATCAAGTTGCAGGTAGAATTTTGAAAAAGGTGCAGGATATAGAAACCGCGAATAAAGTTCGGTATCGGTATCAAAAAACAATTCATTTTCTACAAAATACCGCCACATTTGCGCTTCATTCTTTTGGGCCCAATTGAGCTCTTCTTCAGTATATCCTATTTTTTCAGCATCAGTTACTTCAGGAATAAACTTATCTTTTAAATACAATAACTTGCCATAATATACCATATGGGCAAGAAAAGTTCTGGAACGCGGCCTTTCTACATATTTTTCGGCATACGCATTGGCAACATCCGGGATTATCTGGTCTTTTCTAAAATTCTTTTTTAAAAAATCCTGGATCCCAATATAAAAATGATGCTCTTCCCCTAAATAAGTATCCAGTGAAATAAATAAATAATCATCCTGAAGAATCACCTTGTTTTTATAATCCACTTCAGAGGTTAGCGTAAATACTTTTGGCGCCTCAAACTCGGGGAAATAATATTTTATATGCTGAAAAAGACTGTGAATTTCGGCCTTTTGATTTTCAAAAGAAGGAAAAGCCTTAGCTACTTCGGCATCTATTTCCTGCTGAATGGTATCGGTAAGTTTATAAATCCAAACGCTATCTGAAAACTGCTGTGGGAATAAGAACGGATATTCCTGTTTTAAATCCATAAGTTTTTGCGGCGTGGCTTCGGCAAATTGCCTGTCAAAACGAACCACTTCAAAATCTACCGGCACTTTTGCAATCTCTTTTTCAATTTTAGCATCCTCATTACAGGAAACAAAAACAATTGTACAAAGCAGGAAAATTATTTTCTTATACATAGGCATTCTTTATGAAGGCTTTAACGCCCTGCCCTTTTAATAATTATGTTTAAATAGTAGATTTGTGTGCAAAGGTATTATTTACAAACTTAATCACCCAAAATTATGCAAACTGAAAAAGTGGTAGATCACATAGTTAACTGGTTAAAGGAATACGCTACAAATGCCGGAATGAACGGTTTTGTGCTTGGAATAAGCGGTGGAATTGACTCGGCAGTAACCTCAGCACTTTGCGCCAAAACTGGTTTGCGTACACTTTGTGTAGAAATGCCTATTCACCAACATACAGACCAGGTGACCAGGGCCCAAAAGCATATAGACTGGTTAAAGCAACATTATGCTAATGTTACCAACCTGGAAGTTGATCTAACTCCGGTTTTTGATGAATTTAAAAAAGCGGCTCCACAGGTTGAAGCTTCAGATACTTTAGATCTCACATTAGCAAATACCCGGGCAAGATTAAGAATGTCTACTTTATATTATTTTGCCGGCCTACATAGCTACCTGGTAGCAGGAACCGGAAATAAAGTAGAAGATTTTGGCGTGGGATTTTTTACAAAATACGGAGACGGCGGCGTAGACTTAAGCCCTATTGCCGACCTTATGAAAACTGAAGTTACTGAAATCGCTAAGTTTTTAGGAGTTACTCCTGAAATTGTAAATGCCGCACCAACAGACGGACTTTTTGGGGACAGCCGTACCGACGAAGATCAAATTGGCGCATCTTATCCCGAATTGGAATGGGCGATGAAAGAAGCCGAAAACGGAAAAACCGCTGAAGATTTTGAAGGAAGAAAACAGGAAGTTTTTAAAATTTATAAAAGTAGGCATGGGGCTAATTTACACAAAATGAAACCTATCCCGGTGTGCAATATTCCCGTTAATCTTAAAAAGTAATCTTTTTATCGATTATTGTACTCAAAAAACGGAAGTAGAGGGAAAATCGGTTATTTTTAATAGTATATACGCGCTTGTCCTACCCCGGCGTGTTTTTTAACCAACCTTTTATTATGAGTACAGTATTAATTGCAGATCACCACCCTGTGGTGCATGAGGGTATCAGGTGTATCCTTAGAAAAAACCCGGCGCTTGAGTTAGTAGGCAGCGTACATAGCGGGATGGAGCTGTACGGATTTTTAAGCGAAAGCCAACCAGATGTTTTAATTATAGAAATTGACCTTCCCGAAATAAACGGGATTAACGCGCTTCGCACCATTAAAACCGATTATTCAAAAGTAAAAATTCTCGTTTGTACCGGTCATCCTGAAGAAGTTTATGCGTTAAGCGCTATAAAAGCGGGAGCGGCAGGTTATATTTCTAAACTTGCAAAACCAGAAGAACTGGAAAAAGCCATTTACCAGGTAGCCAGAGGCGGAATTTATCTCAACAAAAAAATTACCGATAAACTAAACGCAGGGATGTCTCCGGGAAGAAATTTAATCGCAAAATTTAAGAAACTTTCTACACGCGAATCTGAAGTTTTAAACCTTATCGCTTCCGGAAAACGAAATAAAGACATTGCCGAGGCACTTTCTATTAATGAAAAAACGGTAAGTACTTATAAAACCAGGCTACTTAAAAAATTACAGGTAGACAATATTGCCGATCTTATTACCAGATCAAGATTATTACAAATAAATACTACATAACGCGATTAAGCTTCTCTGAGAGAACCTTCTTCAAACTAAGATAATCTTTTACGTCTTCAAGAACATGTTGGGTGTCCTGCTCTTCAGCTGGAGTTTTTACCTTTTCTGAAAGTTCGTTTATTTTTTGATTTATTAAAAATCTGCGCAGCGAGAGGATGGTTTCACTAACGTGCCTTGAAATAGTTTCGGTTTTTGCTTTCACAAAAATGTTTTGCCGATCCCATTCATGCAATTTATATTGCTCTTCCTCCATTAAAATTGAAGTGATCTCAGAAGCCTGCTCCGGATCTATATCATTAATAAAATTCTTAACTTCAAATTTTTCTTCACTATTTAGCCGAGCCATTAATTCAGTATAAATATCCCTGAATTTAGGATTGGTAAAAGCAATTTCATCTTCCTGCAGGTCTAAAAATATTTTCTCAAAAACTCTTGTTCTTTGTATTTCCTTTTCTAAACCCAGCTCCCCGTCTTCTTTTTCTTTAAGCACCAGATCTTCAAAATCTTCCTCCACAGTTCCATACTGAAGCAGCAGACTAATAATTTTTTTCTCAAGCTCGTATTGCTCGTCTACTTTAGCTGCCTTTGGTTGCGGTTCTTCTTTAACTACATCAAAAGATTTCTTTTTCTGCTGTTGTTGAGGAGAAGTTCTTCCACTTTTCGCATTGAGCTGTGCAAGGCTGGAAAACAATACATTTTCAGAAATATCCATAATTCGGGAACATTCCTGTAAATAAACTTCCTGCTGAATAGTATCTGGAATCTTCGAAATACTATTTACTATATCCCGAATTAATTCTGCTTTCTTGACCGGATCTTTCTTCGCTTCTTCCATTAGTAAGGAAGCTTTATAACTAATAAAATCCTGTGCGTTCTCTTGAAGATATTCAGCTAAAGCTTCATCTGAATTATTCTTTGCAAAACTATCGGGATCCTCACCTTCAGGGAAAGTACAAACCCGCACATTCATTCCCTGCTCCAGGATTAGGTCTATTCCGCGGAGCGAAGCTCTTATTCCAGCGGCATCACCATCAAAAAGTACAGTAATATTTTTGGTAAGTCTGTTAATTAAGCGAATTTGTTCAGGAGTTAATGCAGTTCCTGAAGAAGAAACTACATTTTCAATCCCACTTTGATGAAACTGAATTACATCGGTATAACCTTCAACCAAAAAACAATTATCTTCTTTGGCGATGGCTTGTTTCGCAAAATTTATCCCGTATAAAACCTTACTCTTATGGTAAATATCACTCTCGGGTGAATTCAGGTATTTTGCCGCCTTTTTTTCATTGGTAAGAATTCTACCTCCAAATCCTAACACCCTGCCAGACATAGAATGAATAGGGAACATCACTCTTCCTTTAAATCGATCAAACTGCTTTTCGCCTTTTACAATGGTAAGTCCGGTTTTTTCCAGGTATTCCAATTTGTAGGCCTCAGCGAGCGCTTCTTTAGTAAAATCGTCCCATTCGTCTAAAGAATAGCCAAGTTCAAACTTTTTGACGGTTTCTAAAGTGAAACCACGCTCCTTGAAATAGCTTAATCCAATAGCTTTCCCTAAAGCGGTTTTATGCAGGTTTTTCTGAAAATGTTTATTAGCAAATTCTGAAACCAAATACATGCTTTCCCGCTCATCGGCTTGCTGTTTTTGCTCGTTGCTTTGCTGGGTTTCCTCGATCTCAATTCCGTATTTTTTAGCGAGGTATTTTATGGCTTCAGGATAGGTGAAATGTTCGTGCTCCATAAGGAAAGCAACGACGTTTCCACCCTTTCCGCTTGAGAAATCCTTCCAGATCTGTTTTACGGGAGAAACCATAAAACTTGGCGTTCGCTCATCACTAAACGGACTTAAACCCTTAAAATTAGATCCTGACTTTTTTAGCTGAACAAAATCACCAATAACCTCCTCTACCCGGGCGGTTTCAAACACATTGTCTATAGTGGATTTTGAGATCAAATTGATGTTGTTTAAGCGGTTAGACCCCACAGGTTTTGGAAACCTATGGGGTCTGTAAATTCAAAACAAAATTACAATTTAAAATTGGCTAATAATAAAAATTAATAAAGGATGGTTTCATTAATCAACATCAAACCTTAGTCCTAAAGAAAAGTTGTGTAATTCTTTATTTGGGTCTTGAAATATTGGATTTAGATCGTATTTCCCATAGAGCGTGGCACCACCCCAGCCCAGGTAAGCACTCAATCCGTAAACCAAATCGTTAGTATTATAATTGTTTTTAAGCTTCTCCTTCACCTTATCGCCATCATCCTTATACTTTAGTTTTTGGCGTTCCCCAATATTAAAACCGGCATAACCACCAAATCCAATTTTCAGCATTTTATAGGTAGAAAAATGTAACCGATCTTCGGTTTCGGTTTTTGTAGAAGGACCAATTTCAAAATGAACCGGAACTACCAGGTTGTCCATTCTAAATTTAGATTTATCAAGATCTAATGCGAATTCCTGCAGGTAAGTTTCGTCTCCATCTTCTACAAAAATGCGATTATCGGTAGGTTTTAATCCATTAAATTGAAAAGAAAGTCCGTAACGAATGCGCAACCAGTTTGTTTCTTTAAAAACCCGTGTTTTCCACGCCCAACCAAGTTCAAAAAATCGGCTACCTCCCAATTTAAAATCTGAATCGTTGAGAGATTGGCCTTCTTCCAGGGCATTATTAAAACCGGCAGCGACTACCAAATCACTGGTGGTACGTTTATCGTATTTCTTCTTTGTATTAATATTAATATCCAAGACTTTTCCCTTACCGCCAATTGCAATATAATTTCCAGAAGAATCATTTCTATCCCTCAGTTCCATTTCATTCTCCAAAATGGCTATTTTATTTTCAATATTTTTTGCGTGCTTTTCAGCGTATTCTTTTTTTTGTTTTTCGGCTTCTTCTTTAGTGATTTCACTTCTTTCCAGTTGGCCGTTTATACGCTCAATCTGGTATTTTAGTTTTGTTTTCTCCTTTTCAATAATTTCAGCTTTTTGCTTTTCAAAAAATTCTCTGGCTTTCTCATCTGAAGATATTTCTGTCTCTGCAGAAGCAACTTCTTGGGCAGAAACCTGCTGATGCGCAAAACTAAATACTAAAAGCGCGACGTAAAAAGTAAGTGTTTTCATAATAATTGATTTTGATGTTTGATGAATGACCCGTTGGTGGGATTTTGATGATTAATAGTTTCTATTGGCAACCGCAGTTTTAGCCTTGAGATATCCTTCTTTTAAAACTTCAAAAACTTTTGCTTTAAAAGATTGGTAAATCTCGTCTTCTACTTCGGCCAAAAGTGCATTGGCACTAATCTCGTTATTTGAATTGTAAAATTGCGACCTGTCTCTTTCCCTACTTATTTCTGAAGCCGCCTGGGCTAATAACGCGTCTACTTCATCTTCAGAGATTTTATCATTTTTGCTAGTGGCCGCAATCACTTCTTCAAGTTTAGATTGAATTAATTTTTCTTCTAAAATTGGAGGTTCCAAGCTTATTGGCTCTAAAACAACAGCTTCTTTATATCTATTTTCTTCGAAAATTGGCGTTTCAGCATTCTCTTCTTCTACTGAAATTTCAGGTACTACTACAATATCATTTTTCGTATTATTTTCAGTTGAAATTTCTTCCTCCTTTTTAATTTCTTCAGAAGCTATTTGTGTCTTATTTTCTTGCGTAAATTCTTGTTTTACTTCAGGTTTTTTTATGATCTCGTTTACCGGTTCTTCAACAACCTGCGGACTTTCGGAAAAATTGTTATTCCACATAAAAGTTCCTGCAATTAATAGCACTGCCACTGCAGCAGCAATATATTTCCAGGGGGTTGGAGAGGTTTTGTGTGCTTCAGCATCTAATTTAGCCTCCAACTTTTCCCAGCTTTGGGCAGAAGGCTTAATTTCCCTTTTTCCTAATATTTCCCTGGTGTTTTCTTCGAATTTATTTAATTCCATAATCCGATGTGTTTTGTGTATTTAACTGCTCCTGCAACATTTTTCTCGCTTTAGATAATTGCGATTTTGAAGTCCCTTCGGTTATCTTCAGCATTTTCGCAATCTCGGCGTGCTTATATCCTTCTACCGCATACATAACAAAAACCATCCTGTAGCCTTCCGGCAAATTGTCTATGAGGTTTTGAATATGTGCCACGTTTAGCTCTGTATTCATTTCTTCAGAAAAACCAGTGTCTGCGATTTCTTCGTTACTAAAAACAATTTTCTTTTGTGATCTTAAAAAAGAAATTGATTCCCTCACCATAATTTTTCTTATCCAGCCTTCAAAACTTCCTTTGGATTCAAAATCTTTAAGGTGGGTGAAAACTTTTAGAAATCCGTTAAGCATAACTTCTTCGGCGTGGTGCATATCCTTTATATACTGCCGGCAAACGCTAAGCATTTTTCCCGAATGCAACTCATATAATTCGCGCTGCGCCTTACGGTCTTTTTTAGCCGCACGCTTTATTAATTGAGTTTCGTTTTTAAAGAGTTGAATTACTTTCACCCGATTTTTCTAATTAAAAGGCCTTCTATTTACATAGACGCAGGAAAGTTACAAAAGGTTGCCTGTACCTTGATTATTTTTTAAAAAATTAGTTTCGCGGCGAATTCTTGTATCTTTGCAGCACAATCTTTTTTATGTCTGAACAGAAGCTTACCCGAATAAATAAATACTTAAGTGAAATAGGTTACTGCTCACGCCGCGCGGCTGATAAACTCATAGATCAGGGCCGGGTGACCATTAATGGAGCTGTACCCGAAATGGGCACCAAAATTGGTCCCGATGATGTGGTAAAAGTAGACGGGAAAACGGTTTCTGATGCAGAAAAAAAAGAACCAAATGTTTATATCGCCTTCAATAAACCGGTAGGCATTGTTTGCACCACCGATACCCGTGTGGAAAAAGACAATATTATTGATTATATAAATTATCCGAAAAGAATTTTTCCTATTGGCAGACTGGATAAACCCAGTGAAGGACTTATTTTTCTTACCAACGATGGGGATATTGTTAATAAGATTCTACGCGCCAGGAACAACCACGAGAAGGAATATATAGTTTCAGTCAATAAACCCATTACTCCAGATTTTATTAGAAGAATGGGCAATGGAGTACCTATTTTGGGAACCACCACTAAAAAATGCGAAGTAGAGAAATTAGGAAAGAATGATTTCAGAATTATACTTACCCAGGGACTAAACCGACAAATTCGTAGAATGTGTGAGTTTTTAGGTTATGAAGTTACCGCGCTTAAACGCATTAGAATTATGAATGTTAGCCTGGACGTCCCGGTGGGGCAATGGCGTGACCTTACCCAGGAAGAACTTAATACCATCAACCACATGGTAGACGAATCCAGCAAGACAGAAGAAGCTTCCCGTCTTAAAGCTTCTGCTTTAAAATCTAAAACAAAACTGCGATCTGGCAAAAGACCTCGTAAAGATTAAATCTTAACACATTATTAGCGCTGTGGCTTGCCCGCATGTTAAGATTACTTGTTAATTTTAATAGCGTATAATAATGTAATTCTATTAAGATTTATGAAGGTACAACCGTTTCATTTAGCAATCCCGGTATCAAATTTAGAAAAAGCCAGGAAATTTTATAAAGAAACCCTGGGTTGTGGCGAAGGCCGCAGCAGTGATCATTGGGTAGATTTTAATTTTTTCGGGCACCAATTGGTAATTCATTATAAACCGGCTAACGAAACCGAAAAAGCACATAGCAATCCTGTAGATGGTAAAGATGTGCCTGTACCGCATTTTGGAGTAGTTCTGGAATGGGAAGTATTTCAGGAATTTGCTAATTTATTACGATCAAAAAATATTGATTTTGAAATTGAGCCTTACATCCGTTTTGAGGGCCAGGTAGGGGAACAAGCCACAATGTTTTTTAAAGATCCCAGCGGAAATGCACTGGAATTCAAAGCCTTTAAAAATAAAGAACAACTATTTGCAAAATAACCAACCAAGCACAAAAATATGGATAGATTAAAACCGGCACTGGTACGGCAAATTTTCGTACTAATGCTCATTATCTTTTTAACGGTTTTAATTTTTAAAGAAATTATCCCATACCTCTCGGGGGTTTTAGGGGCAATTACTTTATACGTTCTTTTGCGCAATTGGATGAAAAAATTACTGGCCAGGGGTTGGAAACCTCCGGTAGCAGCAGCGCTCTTAATGGCAGGATCTTTTGTAGGTATCCTGGTGCCTATTATACTAATTGTAGTAATGCTTACTTCTAAAATTAGTAAAGCGGTTGCAAACTCTGAACGTGTCATTAGGGCCGTTAAAGAACAACTTACCGAAGCTGAAACCTATATAGGTTATAGTTTAAGTGAGTCTATAGATACCTCTTCTGTAACAAACTGGATGTCTGGAAACCTGCAAAGTTTGGCAGGCGGCACATTTAATGCCTTTATTGCTATTGGTATTATGTATTTTATGCTTTACTATATGCTGGTTAAAAGAGAGTCTATGAAATCTTCTCTTATTTCTTATATCCCGCTTGGGAATGATAACCTGGAGATAATTGCACAAGAAAGTGATCAACTTGTTAAATCTAACGCATTGGGTATTCCGCTGGTGGCTATATTCCAGGGAATTATTGCACTTATTGGATACTTAATTTTTGGTGTACCAGATCCTTTCTTTTGGTTTGTAATAACCGCCATAGGATCTATGATTCCTTTTATAGGTACGGCAATTGGTATTCTCCCGGTAGTAATACTGTTAATAGCCCAGGGCGATAACTGGCAGGCCATTGCAATGCTAATCTACGGCTTTGTTGTAGTTGGTTCTACCGATAATATTATTAGACTTTATATCCTGGATAGACTCGCCGCTGTGCATCCGCTAATCACCCTTTTTGGTGTAATTGTTGGAGTACAGCTGTTTGGTTTTATAGGATTAATTTTTGGGCCTTTGCTTATTTCCCTGTTTTTATTAATTCTGAAAATTTATAAAAAGGAATACGGAAATGCCCACGACCGACTTTAAAAAATAACTACTAACCACAAAATGAAGAATTATGAATATGTTTAGTAAAAAGAAAGAAGAAATTGATGAGAAATACCTAAAAAAAGGAGCTACTCAAATTAAAGATGGCGATATTGATATTGCCGTAAAAAATCAAAAAGAAATTGATGATAAAATTAATAATTCTGGTGCTTTAAGAAAATATACTGAGCTGGGAAAAGTGATGTTTGGGATGCTAAAAGATTACCGAAAAGGTGTTTACAAAGATATCCCGTGGTTTTCTATAGCCGCCATAGCTTTTGTGCTCCTGTACGTGCTTAATCCGTTAGATATAGTACCCGATTTTCTGCCCGGAATTGGTTATGTAGATGATTTTGCGCTACTGACCATTACCTTAAGATTTATTGAAACTGACCTTCATAAATATTTAGATTGGAAATTAGAAGAAGATTAGTTTCTATTTTTTTCTGAATCCCAATCAATGAAAAAGTCCTGTTAAATCTACTAAATGTAAGATCTAACAGGACTTTTTTTTATACTGAAAACCTGCTTAAACAGATCTGGCTTTACTGTTTTCTTTTGCTCTTTTCTTATGTCTTTCTGTAGCAAGCAAAGTGTTTTTAAGCAACATTGAAACCGTCATTGGTCCTACTCCACCAGGCACAGGCGTTATATAAGAGGCACGTTTACTTACATTATCAAAGTCTACATCACCTTTAATTACATAGCCTTTTTCCGCTTCATCATTTGGCACCCTGGTAATTCCAACGTCAATAATTACTGCATCATCCTTAATCATTTCCGCCTTCAGAAAATCTGGAATTCCAACGGCAATTATAATAATATCCGCCTGAGAAGTTATTTGGGTAATATTTTTGGTGAATTCGTGAGTTAAAGTTACGGTTGAGTTTCCAGGGAAACCACTCCGTCCCATTAAAATACTCATAGGTCTTCCCACTATATAACTTCTACCAATAACCACGGTATGTTTTCCTTTGGTAGGAATATCATAACGCTCCAGTAATTCTAAAATGCCAAAAGGAGTAGCCGGAATAAAAGACGTCATATCCAAAGCCATTTTTCCAAAGTTGGTAGGATGAAAACCATCTACATCTTTATCGGGGTCAACGGCGTTTAATACTTTTTGCGTATCAATTTGCGGAGGCAATGGAAGCTGAACAATAAATCCGTCTATATCATCATTCTGATTTAGTTCTTCAATCTTGTCAAGTAACTCCAACTCGCTTACCGTATTTGGTAATCTGTATAGAGAAGATTGAAATCCTACGCGTTTACAGGATTTTACTTTTGCATTTACATAGGTTAAGCTGGCACCGTCGTTCCCAACGATAATTGCAGCTAAATGAGGTACTTTTTCACCTCTTTTTTTAATCTTTTCAACCTCAGCAGCAATCTCATCTTTAATATCGTTGCTGGTTTTTTTTCCGTCTAAAATGATCATTATCAGTAATCTATAAGCCCCTCCCGACCTCCCCAAAGGGGAGGAGAGTTGCGATTTGTTTTTCATTAATTCCCCCCTTTGGGGGTTAGGGGGCTTTTTACTTCATTCCCTTCATCATTTGCATCATCTTCTGGCCGCCGCCACCTTGCATCATCTTCATCATTTTACCCATCTGGTTGAATTGCTTCAACAATTGGTTAACTTCCTGTACCGATGTTCCCGAACCTTTACTAATTCGTTTCTTTCGGCTGGAATTTATAACTTTTGGATTGCTTCTTTCTTCGGGAGTCATCGAGTGAATTATTGCTTCAATTCCTTTAAAGGCATCATCATCAATATCTACATCTTTCAGCATTTTTCCGGCTCCCGGAATCATTCCCATAAGGTCTTTCATAGACCCCATTTTCTTGATTTGCTGTAATTGCTTCAGGAAATCGTCAAAACCAAACTGGTTCTTGGCAATTTTCTTCTGAAGTTTTCTTGCTTCCTCTTCATCATATTGTTCCTGGGCACGTTCCACAAGAGACACCACATCTCCCATCCCAAGAATCCTATCGGCCATACGGTCTGGATAGAACACATCTAGTGCGTCCATTTTCTCACCGGTACCAATAAATTTAATAGGCTTATTAACTACAGATTTAATGGAAATCGCCGCACCACCACGAGTATCACCATCTAATTTTGTAAGGATTACCCCATCAAAATTCAACCTTTCATTAAAAGTTTTGGCTGTATTCACCGCATCCTGACCCGTCATAGAATCTACCACGAATAAAGTCTCGTGCGGTTGGATTGCTTCGTGGATATTGGATATCTCGGTCATCATCGCCTCATCTACAGCTAAACGACCCGCGGTATCTATAATAACCACATTGTGGCCATTTTGCTTAGCGTGTGCAATGGCAGCTTTAGAAATAGCAACCGGATCCTGGTTACCTTCATCTGAAAACACCTCAACGCCAACCTGCTCACCAACTACGTGTAACTGGTTGATCGCTGCAGGACGATAAACATCACAAGCAACCAAAAGTGGTTTTTTGGTCTTTTTAGTTTTTAGAAAATTAGCAAGTTTTCCAGAGAAAGTTGTTTTACCACTACCCTGTAATCCAGACATAAGAATAATAGAAGGATCTCCGGAAAGATTAATTCCTTCGGCTTCCCCACCCATTAACTGGGTAAGTTCATCCTTCACCAATTTCACCATCATCTGGCCTGGTTTCAGAGCGGTTAAAACGTCTTGACCAAGCGCTTTTTCCTTTACGGTATTGGTAAAGTCTTTGGCAATTTTATAGTTCACATCGGCATCCACCAAAGCACGTCTCACTTCTTTTAAAGTTTCGGCAACGTTTACCTCGGTAATTTGCCCGTGGCCTTTTAAAACGTGTAAGGCATTATCTAACTTATCACTTAAACTATCAAACATAATTTTTCCTATGGTTTAATTTCCCATAAAGGGTATAATTCTGCCGAGGCTCGCCCCGATATTTTGAAAACTTTTTTCAATTTAAACCTTCAGGACTTATCCCGAGGTTTTATTCTCCGTTTTTCAACGAATTGCAAATTTAATGATTTGAGCCTGAAGTGAAAACTTTTTATTTCACCTCATTTTAAATATTTAATCTATCTTTTTATTCTCCTTTCGGGGACAAGGGGGGCTTTCTACATTCTTTCTGGCACCTGGATTCCCAATAAGCCAAAAGAAGATTTTATAACATTCCCAACACTATTGGCCAATTGCACTCTTAAAATTTTTTCGGTAATATCCTCAGTACCAAGGATAGTTACATTTTGATAAAATGAATTGAATTCTTTTACCAGATCGTACGTGTAGTTAGCAATCAACGCCGGACTATGATTTTCTGCCGCCAACTGAATTGTTTCAGGATATAACTGAAGCTGCTTGATTAACGAACGTTCTTTTTCGTGAAATTCATAGCCATCGGCTACCGGTTTCTTAAAGTCGAAATCGGCTTTCCTGATTATAGATTGAATTCTCGCGTAAGTATATTGAATAAACGGACCGGTATTCCCCTGGAAATCTACAGATTCTTCAGGATTAAAGAGAATTCGTTTTTTAGGATCTACTTTTAAAATATAATATTTCAAAGCCCCTAAACCAATAATTCGGTAGAGCTCTTCTTTTTCAACTTCGGTATAACCGTCTAATTTCCCTAATTCTTCAGAAATATTTCTGGCAGTTTCGGTCATTTCAGCAATAAGATCATCGGCATCTACAACGGTTCCTTCCCTACTTTTCATTTTTCCGCTAGGTAAATCTACCATTCCGTAGCTTAAATGATATAGATAATCTGCCCAATCAAATCCGAGTTTCTTCAGAATTAAAAACAAAACTTTAAAGTGATAATCCTGTTCGTTTCCTACGGTATAAACCATCCCACTAATATCAAAATCCTTTACCCTTTGAATAGCGGTTCCAATATCCTGCGTCATATAAACAGCAGTCCCATCGCTTCGTAAAACGATTTTTTCATCCAGGCCTTCATCGGTAAGATCTATCCAAACACTACCGTCTTCTTTTTTATAAAAAACACCTTTTTCAAGTCCCTGGTTCACCACGTCTTTCCCAAGCAGGTAAGTATCGCTTTCGTAATAATTTTTGTCGAAATCTACGCCTAAAGCATCGTAGGTTTTTTCAAAGCCATCATAAACCCATTGGTTCATTTTTTCCCAAAGTGCAACCACTTCTGGATCGCCGGCTTCCCATTTTAGCAACATTTGCTTGGCTTCCACCAAAATTGGTGCTTCAGCTTTCGCGGCTTCTTCAGAAATTCCTTTGGTTTCGATTAATTCGGAAATTTCCTTTTTGTATTCCTGGTCAAACTTTACGTAGTAATTCCCAACCAGTTTATCTCCTTTTATGCCCACAGATTGGGGAGTTTCTCCATTCCCGAAGCGCTCCCATGCCAGCATAGATTTACAAATATGAATCCCACGATCGTTAATAATCTGGGTCTTATAGGCTTTATTTCCGGCAGCACTTAAAATTTCGGCAACAGAAAATCCTAAAAGTATATTCCTAATATGCCCTAAGTGCAAAGGTTTATTGGTATTTGGCGAAGAATATTCAACCATAATTCCTTTAGCATCTTCAGCGGCGGGAAGTATCCCAAAATCTTTTCTATCTTTCATTTCAATGAAGAAATCTAGAAAATAAGCATCGCTTAAAACAATGTTCAAAAAGCCTTTCACCACATTAAATCCAGAAACTTCAGCAACATTTTCAGTTAAATAATTTCCAATTTCTTCACCCAATTTCACAGGATTGGTTTTGAGCGTTTTCAGCATTGGGAAAGTCACCAAAGTAATATCTCCTTCAAAATCCTTGCGCGTAGGCTGAAATTCTAAGTGATCAATTTCAACATCATAGATCTTTTTAACAGCATCTTTTACGTGGGTAGAAAGGGTACTTTGGAGTTTCATTTTTTACTTTTATTTGTTGTTTTAAGCCCTGCAAAGATAACAGAAAATAGGCTTTTGCCTATAATTTACTCGATAATCGAGATTAAATGCACCGAGACTTGTTTCGAAATTGTAAATTATTTTTTCTTATTACTTCATGAGCATGTCCCGAAGTAATTTACTTATCTTTAAACAAAAAGCTATGTTATTAAATATCTCTTATAACCGCAGTAAAACCAAAGAGAAAATTGATAAGGAAGTTGGCAAGCCTTTTACGCTGCTTGCGCGAATGAAATTAAACGGCACAGGGTCTCCAAAACTACATATTACCGAGACAAGTATTGATATTCATAACTTATTGGTTCTGGATAATAATGCCAATACCTGTAATGTTGAAATGCGGCCCAACGGAATTATCGTGATGTTTAGGTCTTTACTGGAAACCTACGCGCTGGTTATTCCTTATTATAAACTTCATCTTTATAAGGGCAAAGCTGAAGAATATTCTATCTATAAAGATCATTCTAAAATTAAGGTAAAGGCCGATACGCCTGCGATACATAAATATTTTAAAAAGATTTTGGATTATAAAGCCGATAATGCACTTACCCAAATAGGTGATCTTTAGGTTTGTTTAGCGTTTCCCAAAAGCGAGGCCACCTATAAGAGCCAAAATACCAAAACCTATCATAGCGTAAGATTGTGTATTATCGCCGTGAGCTTCAATTTGGAGAGGTCCGGCATCGAGAGCAAATTCTGGTGTAATTAGCCGGTATAACCCATAAGCAATCATTCCAACACCAATTACTAAAAGCACTATTTTCAGGACGTTATTCATTTTATAAAGTTTTACTAATCAAAATGAAAAGTACTAATTTAATTGGTACTTTAAGCTTAAAATCTTTCTATGAGAATTCTTCTAACAGGTGCTAACGGATATATTGGGATGCGTATGCTCCCCGAACTTCTTGAAAAAGGGCACGAAGTAATTTGTGCGGTTAGAAATAAAAACCGCTTTACCTCTAACGAGGAATTACTGGAAAAAGTAGAGATCGTAGAACTCGATTTTTTAAAAGATGAAGAAGCACCAGCTATAATAAAAAATATAGATGTAGCCTATTATCTTATTCATTCTATGAGTGGTTCTACAGATAATTTTGACACGCAGGAATCCCAGGCCGCAGAAAATTTTAATAAAATTATGGCCGGCACCTCGGTGAAGCAGGTAATTTATTTAAGCGGAATTATAAACGAAGAAGAACTATCCAAACATTTAAAATCAAGAAAAAAAGTTGAAGAAATCCTTTATAAAGGAAATTTTAACCTTACTGTTTTAAGGGCGGCGATTATTGTAGGCTCGGGCAGTTCTTCATTTGAAATAATAAGAGATTTATGTGAAAAATTACCGGTAATGATCACCCCAAGCTGGGTAGAAACTAAATGCCAGCCAATTTCTATTCGGGATATTATTAAATTTCTAACCGGCGTTATTGGAAAAGAAGAATGCTATAATGAATCTTTTGATGTTGGCGGTCCAGATGTGCTCACTTACAAGGAAATGATGCTGAAATATGCCGAAGTGAGAAAACTTAAATTATGGATTTTAAGTGTTCCGGTAATGTCGCCAAAATTATCTTCCTACTGGCTTTATTTTGTAACCTCAACCTCGTACAAACTTGCACAAAACCTGGTAGATAGTATGCGGGTTGAAGTAATTACCAATGACACTCGTTTACAGGAAATACTCAACATTGAACCCATTTCTTATACCGAAGCTATTGAACTGGCCTTCTATAAAATTGAACAAAACCAGGTTATTTCCAGCTGGAAAGACTCGTTAAGCAGCGGCCGTTTTCGTAAAGAATTAAATAAATACATACAGGTACCAAAATATGGATGTCTCCAGGATAAACAAGCCGCCAAAGTGGAAAATCCCGAAGAAGTACTGGAACGCATTTGGGCTATTGGCGGACTAAATGGTTGGTATTACGGAAATTGGTTATGGAAATTTCGTGGTTATATAGACAAACTTTTTGGCGGGGTGGGTTTACGCCGCGGAAGAACACACCCTAATAAAATTGCCTCAGGCGATTCTTTAGATTTTTGGCGTGTACTTTTAGCCGATAAAGAGGAAAAAAGACTCTTACTTTTTGCCGAAATGAAAGTTCCCGGCGAGGCCTGGTTAGAGTTTTGTATCGATAAAGAAAATGTGCTGCACCAAACCGCCACGTTTAGACCCAAAGGTATTTGGGGCCGGTTATATTGGTATGCAATGTATCCCTTTCACTATTTTATTTTTGAAGGAATGCTGAATAAAATTGCTAAAGGCGAACCCAAAAAACAAATAGCCTGATTCTTTCTGAATTGTTTAAATTTGAAAAAACTACCTGTTGAAGAACTAATTATAACCTGAAAAGCAATAAATTTTGAAGCACCTTTTTCAAGCTTTTCTAAGAAATCCGCTGCTTTATATCGCTTCTGGGATTCTGTTTTTTCTTGCGCTTTTTATCTTTTTCTTTACTGAATTTTTCTATGAATTAATAGAAACCGGTTCCCTTTGGGTTCGGGAGTATTTCGGCAGATTTTATCTATGGCTGGGATTGTTGTGCGTATTCTTCCTCATTTTTATCGCTTTTTCAAGGTTTGGAAAAATAAGATTGGGAAATTCCCCGCCGGAATTTGACCGACTTTCCTGGATTGCCATGTTATATAGTGCCGGAATGGGCGCCGGTATTCTACTAAGAGCAGTGCAGGAACCGGTGTTTATGTTTTTAAATTCGCCTATAGAAACAACTTCTTCTTCTCAAGTAATCGCTTTAGAATATACATTCTATCAATGGGGTTTTACTGCCTGGGCGTTCTATGGAATTTTCGCATTACTCATCGCCTACGCTCTTTTTGTAAGAAAATCTGATATTCTTTTAGGCAGCAGCTTACCCCAACTTAAAACGATAAAATATTTGTCGCAAGGCGTAAATCTGCTCACTATTCTCACCACTGTTTTTGGCCTGGTAGCGGCAATAGGTTTGGGAACCACTCAAATTGAAGGTGGCATTAGTCATCTTACTTCAACACCCGCCGGAACCTTATGGATAACAATTCTGCTAGTTTTTCTAGTTTGTCTATTAGCTTTTATTTCGGCTTTTGCCGGAATTAAAAAAGGGATAAAACGAATTTCAAACTGGAATATTTATGTAACTGTTATTTTAATGTTTTTCGTGTTTTTCCAGGTAGATATATTAAATGTTTTCAGTCAGTTTTTTGAATCAATTTACAGCTACATTATAGATTTTGTTCCGCTTAGTTTAGCACTGGGAAAATACAATCCCGGAAAAGAATTTTTAACCGACTGGACTTATTATTACTGGGCGTTTTGGGTAGCCTGGGCACCTTTTACCGGAATTTTTATTGCCAGAATTTCAAAAGGTAGAAATATCAGGGAAATGATTTTAGGAGTTTTGCTCATTCCCTCCCTGGGAAGTTTTTTCTGGTTTAGTGTCTTTGGTTCTGCTTCTTTTGATCTTATTGAAAATATGGATTCTTACAGCGGTGAATTTGATAATGTATTTACTTCTTTATTTCGTTTTTTCGAAGCCTTTCCTTTATCTAATTTCACAAATATTGTAACGATAATTTTACTGATTAGTTTTCTGGTAACCTCTGTAGATTCGGCTATCTATGTTCTCAGTATGTTTAGTGATAAAGGAAAGGAACACCCGAGGAAAAAATTCAGGTTTATCTGGGCGGTACTGATCCTTCTTTTTTCAGAAGCAATAATTCTGCTGGGAAATATAAAACCTAATAGCGATGTACTCACCGCCATGCAGAAGTTTTTAATTATAAGTTCCCTTCCTTTTGCTTTTTTTACCGCAGGGATTATGGTCTTGTTTTTAAGGGAGTTGTATAAGAAGTATTAAACCCCTCCGGCCTGTGGCCACCTCCCTTTGAAAAAAAGGTTAGGAACTTCAAAATCGTCATTCTGAACTTGTTTCAGGATCTAAGTTGTTTATACTCTACATCATGTTAGAAGCTGAAATAAATTCAGCTTGACGAAGATCTTTAATTATTTTTTCTGAAAAATATGTAAAACTAAGCTTTTGGCAAGAAAATCTCGGCCATCATACAACGGGCGCTGCCGCCTCCGCAGGTTTCAATTACATCCAGGTCACTGCTTAGAATTTCGCAATGCTTTTCAATTTTACTTAGTTGATCCTGGTTTAGACTTTTATGAGCTCTGGCGCTCATAACCAAATACTTTTTATCAAAAGCACCCTGTACCTGTAACATATTTCCGGCAAATTCGTGCATTTGGGCTTCAGTAATTGCAATTATTTCTTTACCATCTTCTTTTAAATGTTTAAGCACATTTTTACGCTCTTTGCTATCGTCTATGGTATCCAGACAGATAACTGCAAAATTTTCAGCTAAACACATCATCACATTAGTGTGATAAATGGCTTTTCTTTTTCCGCCTACACTTTGGTTTGCATTAAAAATAACCGGGGTGAATTCAAAATCTTCACAGAATTCTATCAAAAGGTCTTCATCGGCGCGGGGCGATAGAGCACAATAGGCTTTTTGGTTTTGTCTATCTAACAAAAGGCTGCCTGTGCCTTCAAGGAATAAATCGTGCTCTTCAGCCGAAGTGTAATCTACTAATTGGGTAATCTTAAAACCGTTTTCTTCCAATTTCGCAAAATACTCCATTCGGCGCTCTTTTCTCCTGTTTTCAGCAAACATAGGATATAGAGCAATGTGTCCATTTTCGTGAAAAGAAACCCAATTATTCGGAAAAATAGAATCGGGAGTATCATCTTCCTGCTTATCGTCTACCACAATAACATTCACTCCCACTTTTTTAAGTTTTGAAGCAAACTCATCAAATTCAGCCTGGGCTCGTTCATTTACATTATCGGCAGTAAGATCTTTTTGAAAATAATTATTAACCGCGGTTTGCTCGTTCATTCTAAACGCAACCGGGCGCACCATTAAAATTGTATCTGTAATCTGTCTCATAATCTATTCTCTTATTAACGGTAAAGTTGAACAACGCAAAAGTCCTTCTTGCTTAGAAATTTCGGCATAAGGCACTTCTTCTACAGTAATGCCCTGCTCTCTTAACCAGGCATTTAATCTTGTAAAATTCTTTTCTGAAATCACTACATCTTCATCAATAGAAAATATATTAGAATTCATATAATACATTTCATCCCGGGAGATTTCGAAAACATTTTCTTTTCCAAAGAGATTTACCAGCCAGTTATACTCTTCTTCTTCCAGAAAACCGTTTCTATGAATTATAGCCTTGCCTTTTCCCACCGGCTGAAAGCAACAATCTAAATGCAAAGCATTATCACGAGGTTCAGTATTAGATTTTCTTAAGTTGAAAGAAACCACTTTTTTATGCGGAAATAACTCTTGTAAAGCTTCTACCGCCTGCACGTTGGTACGCGCCGTGATATAATCTTTATAATCTGCACCGCGGTAGGTGCCCACCAGGATATAATCTCCCAACGGCATAACATCACCACCTTCTATATGCGCTTCCTCAGGCAACTGAAGTATTTTTGAAGGATCTATTTGCTTAATTACGTGACTAATAGCTTCAATTTCCTGTTCGCGATCTGGTAAAATATTTGATTTTATAAATTTATCTTCTATTACAAAAGCAATATCGCGGGTAAAAATCTGGTTATAATCTTTTATAACTTTTGGTCTAAAAACCTGCACTTTGTACTTCTCCAGTATTTTGGCAACGGCTTCCATTTCCTCTACCATATCCTCTTCTTTGGGATAGGAACCCATCCTGATGAATTCGGCTGATTTTGGGTCGTAAGCCTCTTCAAGAGATGGAACGGGACCGTTACTTTCTGCTGTGCCTAAAACCACCGCTTTAAGGCGGGAAGTCTCATTATTGATATTCAATTTCACAAGTAAAATTTTCATCAAATATAGAAAAAGCTTCATACGATGATGAAGCTTTTTCCGAATTTATTAATATATGTAAGATATTCTTATCTTTTCTCAACCTCTTTAAATTCACGCAGGTTTGCACCGGTGTAAATTTGGCGTGGACGGCCAATTGGTTCTTTCATTAACCTCATTTCTCTCCACTGCGCAATCCATCCCGGAAGTCTACCAAGTGCGAACATTACGGTAAACATTTCTACTGGAATTCCCAATGCACGGTAAATAATTCCTGAATAGAAATCTACGTTTGGATATAATTTTCTATCTACAAAATATTGATCTTCTAAAGCTTCTTTTTCAAGACCTTTGGCGATATCCAAAACAGGATCGTCTACACCCAGTTGGGCAAGAACTTCATCGGCAGATTTCTTGATAATCTTAGCTCGTGGATCAAAGTTTTTATAAACACGGTGACCAAAGCCCATTAGACGGAAAGGATCTTCCTTGTCTTTAGCTTTTGCCATAAATTTCTTAGTATCACCACCATCTTCTTTAATTCTTTCCAGCATTTCTATCACCGCCTGGTTTGCACCACCATGAAGTGGCCCCCAAAGTGCAGAAATTCCTGCTGAAATTGAAGCAAAAAGACCTGCGTGAGAAGAACCTACCATTCTTACCGTAGAGGTAGAACAGTTTTGTTCATGATCTGCGTGCAGAATTAATAATTTATCTAAAGCATCAATAACCTCTTTGTCTACTTTGTAACTCTTTCCAGGTTTTTCGAACATCATTTTATGGAGGTTCTCCACATACCCAAGCGAGTCGTCACCGTAATTTAGCGGAAGACTATTTTTCTTTCTAAGTGTCCAGGCTGCAAGAACCGGGAATTTACCAAGAATTTTTACTATAGCCTTATACATATCTTCTGCAGAATCTACATTTACTGAAGAAGGGTTAAATGCAATAAGCGCACTGGTTAAAGATGAAAGAACGCCCATTGGGTGAGCCGATTTTGGAAAACCATCAAGGATTTTCTTCATCTCTTCATCTACCGTAGACTCCTCCTTAATATCGGCATAAAACTTATCTAATTGGGTTTTAGTTGGTAATTCCCCAAAAATAAGAAGGTAGGCTACTTCAAGAAAATCGGCTTTTTCTGCCAGGGCTTCTATAGAGTAGCCGCGGTATCTTAAAATACCTTCTTCTCCGTTAAGAAAAGTAATGGCACTCTCACAACTTCCTGTATTTTTATAACCACGATCCAGGGTAATAACACCTGCTTCAGCTCGCAGTTTCTTAATATCTATTCCCAGTTCGTTTTCAGTTCCTTCTACAACGGGAAATTCGTATTTTTTCCCATCTATTTCAATCGTCGCAACTTTTGACATATCTTAATTTTATATACTTGATTCAACTATTTTTTCGAGAGTTGCTAATTTAAGAAATCTACTGTTAATTTTGCGTTAAGCAGCGATAAGATTTTCACTGAAACAAGGGATTTTGAAAGGTTTTTTGCTGAATTATCTCAAAAAAAAATCCCTTTTGAAATTTCTTCAAAAGGGATTTGATTTTTATTAGAATCCTGTAATTAGATTTTAAAAGCTTTACGCTTTGGGAAATAGGCTACTTCGCCAAGTTCCTCCTCAATTCTAATTAACTGGTTGTATTTTGCCATACGGTCACTTCTTGAAGCTGAACCGGTTTTTATCTGCCCGGTATTTAAAGCTACAGCAAGATCGGCAATAGTATTATCTTCTGTCTCTCCAGAACGGTGTGACATTACTGAAGTAAAGCCGGCGTTGTGCGCCATATTTACTGCTGCAATAGTTTCAGTTAAGGTACCAATTTGGTTTACTTTAATAAGGATTGAATTTGCAATTCCTTCTTCAATTCCTCTTGAAAGTCTTTCTACGTTAGTAACAAAAAGATCGTCACCAACCAACTGAACTTTATCTCCAATCTTATCGGTTAAGGCTTTCCAACCATCCCAGTCATTTTCATCCATTCCATCTTCAATAGAAATAATAGGATATTTAGAAGAAAGTTCGGCAAGATACTCAGCTTGTTCCTCGCTAGATCTTATTTTTCCGCCTTCACCTTCAAATTTCTTATAATCGTATTTTCCATTTTCATAGAATTCTGCTGCGGCACAATCCAGAGCGATCATCACTTCGTCGCCACCTTTGTAACCCGCATTTTCTATGGCCTTAAGAATAGTATCTAAAGCATCTTCTGTCCCGTCTAAAGTTGGAGCAAACCCACCTTCATCACCAACAGCAGTACTTAAACCACGATCGTGTAGCACTTTTTTAAGATGGTGGAAGATCTCAGTTCCCATTTTTAGAGCGTGAGAAAAGCTTTCGGCTTTTACAGGCATAATCATAAATTCCTGAAAAGCGATAGGAGCATCACTATGTGAACCACCATTAATAATATTCATCATTGGTACCGGAAGCGTATTGGCACTAACACCGCCAATGTAACGGTACAACGGCAAACCAAGTTCGTTAGCCGCAGCTTTGGCCACAGCAAGCGAAACACCTAAAATTGCATTCGCACCAAGTTTCGCTTTATTTGGCGTTCCGTCTATTTCAATCATCGCCCTATCAATTAGGTTTTGTTCAAAAACAGAATAACCCAATAATTCTTCAGCAATTACATCATTTACATTTTCTACGGCTTTGGTTACCCCTTTGCCCATATAATCATCGCCACCATCACGAAGTTCTACAGCTTCGTGCTCTCCGGTAGAAGCTCCAGAAGGCACTGCTGCTCTTCCTAAAATTCCATTCTCGGTTAAAACATCTACTTCTACGGTTGGATTTCCTCTTGAGTCAAAAATCTGACGGGCGTGAATATTTATTATTACACTCATAATCTTTTTTAATTAGTTAATTGATTTGAATGCAAGATACAAATTGAAGCCTAAAAAATCGAGGGAAACAGGTAGTTTTAAAGCATTTATAACATTATGGAAACACGAAATGGTTTTCTAAAAGAAAGTGTTTAAAAGAATCTCAGGAAATAGTAAGATTTTTTATGAATTTACCGAAAACTGAAATAGAATAACATTTTATAAAATTCAGAAGATTTTAAATGCCGAAATTATTTGAAAAATAATTTTAGTCATTTCCTGAAGCAAAAGGATTGTAGTAAAAACGAAAACCCAGCCCAATGACAGAAGTTGAAGTTGACTGTATAAACGCATCTTCTGAAGAAAATTAGTTTGAAAGAAGCCATCCAAGCCTAATTCCTATGATTGGTGAAAAATATGAATCACCCAATTCATCAAAACCATATCCAGCTCCTAAATTTAGGTCTAATTTAAAACCGCTGCCATAGTAACGTTGCAAACCCCAAACCGGCCCTATAACTCCAAAATAATCGGCAGTATATTCAATATTCCCAATAATAGGTTTTCCCGATTGGAGGTTACCACTTAGTGCTATATAATTGGCGCTATTATTTTTTACTCTTTTATTCTTTTCAATTCTATTTTTAAAATTATAATAATAACGATACTGAGCAGAAAAGACGGGGAAAATACCAAAAAAATCTCCCGCTGAACCGGTACCAAAAGCAATACCTGAGCCAGCTCTTAAATCAATTGTAGTAGAATTTGTAAGTCCGAATTCGTATTCTAAACCGGGAGTTAAGATGTTTACTGATAAAAGTCCGTCTTCAACCGAAGCCTGATCTTGTGCATTAATGAATAGAAATGAGAAGAGAAAAAAGCTGAGTAGTAATAATTTTTTCATTGATGATTTTTTGATGAATGAGATCGCAATTTAGAATAAATTCACTTTTAAGAAAAGAAAAGCCCAAAATCTTTAAATTTTGGGCTTTTTATTCAAATTTTATAAAAAATATTTAAGCTTTCACTCTCTTTATTCGATCCATAAATTCATCAAAAAGGTAACTGGCATCATGAGGCCCCGGACTTGCTTCCGGGTGGTATTGTACCGAGAAACAGTTTTTATTTTTCATCGCGATTCCACCAACAGTATCGTCGTTTAAGCAAATATGAGTGATTTCCACTTCATTATTTGCTTCAGTTTCTGCTTTATCTACCGAGAAACCGTGGTTTTGAGAAGTGATTTCTCCTTTTCCTGTTTTAAGGTTTTTAACCGGGTGGTTTATCCCGCGGTGACCGTGATGCATTTTATAGGTTTTAATTCCATTTGCAATGGCGATTATCTGGTGCCCCAAACAAATACCAAACAACGGATGATCTTTTTCTATAATCGTTTTTGTAAGATTAATAGCACTATCTAAAGGGGCGGGATCTCCGGGACCGTTAGAAAGAAAATAACCATCTGGATTCCATTCACTCATTTCTTCGTAAGTAGCATTGTATGGAAACACTTTTACATACACATCACGTTGATCAAAATTGCGAAGAATATTCTTTTTTATGCCAACATCAAGCGCAGCGATTTTATAAGTTGCATTTTCATTCCCGAAATAATAAGGTTCTTTAGTTGAAACTTTAGAAGCTAATTCCAAACCATTCATATCAGGAACTTCAGCAAGTTCTTTTTTTAGGCCTTCAATATTATCAACATCAGTAGAAATAATTGCATTCATTGCACCATTTTCCCGAATATAAGTTACAAGGGCTCGTGTATCTACATCGGAAATTGCGAAAAGATTACTATCATCTAAAAATTCCTGAAGTGATTTGTTTGCAGCCGGGCGGGAATGGGTATAACTAAAATTCTTACAGATAAGTCCGGAGATCTTAGCTTTATCAGATTCACTTTCTTCGGCTAGAGTTCCATAATTCCCAATGTGGGCATTGGTGGTAACCATAAGTTGGCCATAATAGGAAGGATCTGTAAAGATCTCCTGGTAACCGGTCATACCGGTGTTAAAACAAACTTCACCTACGGCTTTACCATCTTTGTCTCCAACAGCCTTACCGTGAAAGATAGTACCGTCTTCCAGTAGGATAATCGCTTTTTTTCGGGTTTGATATTTCATTTTGCTTTATTTGTTGTGTTGCTGGGATTTCCGCAGCTACGGAAATTTTTTTAATCTTTAGATTTCCGCCTTCGCGGAAATGACTATTTCACTTTAATATATAAAAAAAGGATAAACCCTGAGAGTTTATCCTTTTTAAAAATTAGAACTTTAAAAGATTCATTTCTATTCCTCTTTTTTGTCTTCTTTATTTTCTGAAGATTTCTCTTCTGTTTTTCCTTCTGCCTTTGGAGCATTTGGAGTAGCTTCAGTAGATTTCTTTCTACCCGCTCTACGTGTAGATTTCTTCTTCTCTGTTTTACCAAGTTTATAAGTTTCGTTGTAATCAACTAACTCAATAAGGGCCATATCGGCATTATCTCCAAGACGGTTACCTAATTTAATTACCCTTGTGTATCCACCCGGGCGGTCACCAACTTTAGGAGCTACCTCACGAAACAATTCGGCTACAGCTTCCTTTTGGCGAAGTTTACTAAATACTAACCTACGGTTGTGGGTTGTATCTTCTTTAGACTTAGTTACCAAAGGCTCTACAAAAACTTTTAAAGCTTTTGCTTTAGCTACGGTGGTATTGATTCTCTTGTGCTCTATAAGAGAGCAGGCCATATTGGCTAGCATAGACTTCCTGTGAGCGGTCTTTCTACCTAAATGGTTTGTTTTCTTTCCGTGTCTCATTGTTTTGTTCTTAATTCATTTTCCCAAAGCGCGATCTTTTGCCGGCTTTTATGGAAAACTACTTATATATTAGTCCTTATCTAATTTGTATTTTGAAAGGTCCATACCAAAGTTAAGTCCTTTGTTACTTACCAGTTCTTCAAGCTCTGTCAAAGATTTCTTTCCGAAGTTTCTAAACTTCATCAAGTCGTTTTTGTTGTATGAAACAAGGTCTCCTAGAGTATCAACTTCAGCCGCTTTTAAGCAATTTAAAGCTCTTACTGAAAGATCCATATCTACCAACTTAGTTTTTAACAACTGTCTCATGTGAAGAGATTCTTCATCATAAGTTTCAGTTTGTGCTATCTCATCAGCTTCAAGCGTAATACGCTCGTCAGAGAATAGCATAAAGTGGTGGATAAGTGTTTTTGCAGCTTCAGTAAGTGCATCTTTTGGATGTATAGAGCCATCGCTTACGATTTCAAAAACCAATTTTTCATAATCGGTTTTTTGTTCTACACGATAGTTTTCAATGCTATACTTTACGTTCTTTATTGGTGTATAAATAGAATCTGTAAATATAGTTCCAAGAGGTGCGTTGGCTTTTTTGTTTTCTTCGGCCGGAACATAACCTCTACCTTTCTCTATGGTCATTTCCATATTCAGGTTAACTTTCTTATCTGCAGTACAAATAACCTGATCTGGGTTTAGTACCTGAAAGCCTGAAATGAATTTTTGAAAGTGACCGGCAGTAATTTGTTCTTCTCCAGATACAGAAATGGTAACGGCTTCGTTATCTATTTCATCAATTTGCCTTTTGAACCTAACTTGTTTAAGATTCAGGATAATTTCTGTTACGTCTTCAACAACTCCAGGAATAGCGGAGAATTCGTGATCTACGCCTTCTATACGAATTGAAGTGATTGCATAACCTTCTAACGAAGATAAAAGCACTCTCCTTAAAGCGTTACCAACGGTTAATCCATAGCCGGGCTCCAAAGGGCGAAATTCAAATTTCCCTTCGAAATCGGTTGAATCAATCATTATAACTTTATCGGGCTTCTGAAAATTTAGTATTGCCATATTACGACTTCTGTGAATTATTATTTCGAATATAATTCGACGATGAATTGTTCATTTATGTTTTCCGGAATCTGAATACGTCCGGGTACTGAAACAAAAGTTCCTTGTTTTGTTTCGTTATTCCAGGTAATCCATTCGTAAACACTGCTATTGTTAGCTAGTGAATCCTGAATAGCCTGTAAAGATTTTGATTTTTCACGAACACTTACTACATCACCAGGTTTCAATTGGTAAGAAGGTATATTCACCAACTCGCCATTTACCGTAATGTGCCTGTGAGATACAAATTGTCTTGCTGCGCTTCTAGTTGGGGCAATACCCATTCTATAAACTACGTTATCAAGACGTGATTCACAAAGTTGAAGTAGAACTTCACCAGTAATTCCCTGTGCTCTAGTAGCTTTCTTAAACATATTGCTAAACTGACGCTCAAGGATACCGTAAGTATATTTTGCTTTTTGCTTTTCCATTAACTGGATAGCATATTCAGATTTCTTTCCGCGACGACGGTTGTTACCGTGTTGTCCCGGAGGATAATTTCTTTTTTCAAAAGATTTATCGTCTCCAAAAATAGCTTCACCGAATTTACGGGCTATTTTAGTCTTTGGACCAGTATATCTTGCCATTAATTTAAATTTTAGAAGAAAGGGATTATGAATTAAGGTCTCTGTCCTTCGATAATCTTAACTCCTCTCTTATTATTATACTATTTATTAAACTCTACGTCTCTTAGGAGGACGACATCCATTGTGTGGTAATGGAGTAACATCAATAATTTCTGTTACCTCAATCCCGTTGTTATGAAGCGAACGAATAGCAGATTCTCTACCATTCCCCGGCCCTTTAACGTAAACTTTAACTTTGCGCAAACCAGCTTCGTGAGCTACTTTAGACGCGTCTTCTGCAGCTAACTGGGCAGCATAAGGAGTATTCTTTTTAGAACCTCTAAAACCCATTTTTCCTGCAGATGACCAAGCAATAACGTCTCCCTTTTTATTGGTTAGGGAAACAATAATGTTATTGAAAGAAGCCGTAACGTGTGCTTGCCCTACGGACTCCACGGTTACTTTACGCTTTTTTTGAACTGTCTTCTTTGCCATATTACTTACTATTTAGTTGCTTTCTTCTTGTTAGCAACTGTTTTTCTTCTACCTTTTCTGGTTCTTGAGTTATTTTTGGTTCTTTGACCTCTAAGTGGCAAACCACTTCTGTGGCGAATACCTCTATAGCATCCAATATCCATTAGACGCTTAATACTCATTTGAACTTCTGTACGTAATTCTCCTTCGATTGTAAATTCACCAACAGCTTCACGAATACGACCAATTTCTTCATCGTCCCAATCTGAAACTTTTTTGCTTTCATCTACTTTGGCCTGGCTAAGGATCTTTTGAGCCCTGCTTCTACCAATTCCGAAGATATAGGTCAATGCTATAACTCCTCGCTTTTGTTTAGGTATATCTACCCCTGCAATTCTTGCCATAATTAGCCTTGTCTTTGTTTAAATCTAGGATTCTTTTTGTTAATTACGTAAAGGCGCCCTTTTCTGCGTACAATTTTGCAGTCGGCACTTCTTTTTTTTACTGATGCTCTAACTTTCATCTCTTTAGTTTTTTTCAATTCACTGATTTTGAAATAGGCTCAAAATCAGGATTTCAGCATTCATATTTTTTTCAGGTTGCAAAAGTACTGAAAATTTTATAAATAGCTCAAATTACTTTTAGTATCTGTATGTTATACGAGCCTTACTTAAATCGTAAGGGCTCATTTCCAGTTTTACTTTATCTCCAGGTAACAATTTAATGTAGTGCATACGCATCTTCCCAGAGATATGAGCTGTCACAACGTGACCATTTTCCAATTCTACACGAAACATTGCATTAGATAATGCTTCTATAATTGTTCCGTCTTGTTCTATTGCCGGTTGTTTTGCCATAATTAAGCTACTGCTTTTCTGTTTTTACCTGTTTTCATTAATCCGTCGTAATGTCTATTCAGCAAGTAAGAGTTTACTTGTTGCATAGTATCTATTGCAACTCCAACCATAATTAAAAGCGAGGTTCCTCCAAAAAACAATGCCCATCCTTGTTGCACACCTAAGAGTTGCACCACAATCGCTGGGAACACAGCAATAAGCGCAAGGAAAATAGATCCTGGCAAGGTAATTTGAGACATAATTCTATCTAAAAACTCAGCGGTTTCAGTACCAGGACGAATGCCCGGAATAAATCCTCCACTTCGTTTTAGATCATCAGCCATCTTATTGGTAGGTACAGTAATCGCGGTATAGAAGTAAGTAAACACAATAATTAATAGTGCAAAAACTACATTATACCAAAACCCAAATATATCGCTAAAGGCAGCGGTAACCCCTTGTGCAGCATCAGAATCTGATAATCCTGCTACAGCAGCTGGGATAAACATAATTGCCTGCGCAAATATAATTGGCATTACACCTGAAGCATTAAGCTTAAGTGGAATGTACTGTCTTGATCCAAATACGTTTTTCTCGTAACCTCCAGAGGCGGTTCTTCTGGCATATTGCACCGGGATTTGGCGCACTGCCATCACCAACATTACCGAAGCAAGAATAATAGCAAACCAAATTACCAATTCAATAAGAATCATAATAAGGCCACCGTTAGATTCAAATACCCTGGAAGCGAATTCCTGAATAAATGCTTGTGGTAAGGTAGCAATAATACCTACCATAATTAATAGCGAAATACCATTACCAATACCTTTGTCGGTTATCTTTTCACCCAGCCACATTGCGAAAATGGTACCTGTAGTAAGAATTACTACTGCAGAAGCTACAAACGTAACAGTATCACCTAATAAAAAGGCTTGCTGCGGAAGTGTAGCAAAAAGGTTATAGATATAACCGGGTCCCTGTACTAATGTAATTGCAATAGTTAACCAACGGGTGATCTGATTGATCTTACGTCTACCACTTTCACCTTCTTTTTGCAGTTTTTGCAGGTAAGGTATAGCAATACCCATTAGCTGCACTACAATAGAAGCCGAGATATATGGCATAATTCCCAATGCAAATACAGAAGCATTAGAAAAAGCTCCACCTGTAAATGCGTTTAAGAGGCCTAAAAGACCTCCATCTGTTTGGGATGCCAGGTTAGATAGCTGCGAAGCATCTATCCCGGGAAGCACAACTTGCGCTCCAAAACGATAAACTAATAACAGACCGAGGGTTACTAAAATTCTATTTTTTAGCTCCTCGATCTTCCAAATATTTTTAATAGTATTGATGAATTTCATTTGGCTATCTATTATAAAGTAACAACTTCACCTCCAGCAGCTTCTATAGCTTCTTTAGCTGTGGCTGTAAATTTATGAACAGATATTTTCAACTTTGCCTTTAATTCACCTCTACCTAATATCTTTACTGGTTTGTTTTTACTCACAAGACCGTTTTCGATCAAAGTATCAACATCTACAGTATCTTTAATTTTACCTTCATCAACCAAACGCTGTAAGGTATCAAGGTTAACACCCTGGTATGCTACACGATTTCTGTTAGTGAAACCAAATTTTGGAACACGACGTTGAAGTGGCATCTGCCCTCCTTCAAAACCAATCTTCTTGGAGTAACCAGAACGAGATTTAGCCCCTTTGTGACCACGGGTGGCAGTACCACCTTTACCTGATCCTTCTCCACGGCCAACACGCTTGTTGTTACTCTTAACTGAACCTTTTGCAGGTTTTAAGTTATTTAATTCCATGTGAATTTATTATTTTGTTTCCTCAATGGAAACTAAATGTTTAACTTTATTTACCATACCAAGGATGTTTGGCGTATCGTTGTGCTCTACCGTTTGGCCAATTTTCTTAAGACCAAGAGACTCTAAAACCAGTTTCTGGTTTTTAGATCGGTTAATTGCACTCTTTACTTTTGTAACTTTTATCTTTCCCATCTTTCTCCTTGATTTATCCTTTAAAAACCTTTTCTAATGAAATACCACGTTGTTTAGCAACAGTATCCGCACTTCTTAATTGAAGTAGCGCATCAAAAGTAGCTTTTACCACGTTGTGTGGGTTTGAAGAACCCTGGTTTTTAGAAAGTACGTCGTGTACACCAACAGCTTCCAGTACGGCACGAATTGCACCACCGGCTATAATCCCGGTACCAGTTGCAGCAGGTAGCAAAAGAACTCTTGCTCCACCATACTTACCTTTTTGCTCATGAGGAAGGCTTCCTTTATGTAAAGGAATACGCACTAAATTCTTCTTTGCATCTTCCACAGCTTTAGAGATAGCATCGGCAACTTCTTTAGATTTACCTAAACCTTGCCCTACAACACCATTCTCATCTCCTACTACAACAATAGCAGAAAATCCAAAAGCTCTACCACCTTTGGTTACTTTGGTCACACGTTGTACTCCTACCAAACGGTCTTTTAATTCAAGTCCGCCCGGTTTTACATGTTCTACGTTTTTATAATCTTGATACATAATTTTCTAGAATTTTAGTCCTCCTTCTCGAGCACCTTCTGCTAATGATTTAACTCTTCCGTGATACAGGTAACCACCTCTGTCAAAAGAAATGGTTTCTACACCGGCTTTCAAAGCTTTTTCAGCAAGGGCTTTACCAACCAATTCTGCTTGTTTGGATTTATCACCTTCTACTGATACGCCCTTATCTCTTGAAGAGGCTGCAGCTAGTGTTTTTCCTTCTACGTCATCTATAATTTGAGCATAAATTTCTTTATTACTTCTAAATACAGATAATCTTGGACGGCTAGCGGTACCCGTAATTGACTTACGAACACGCTTTCTTATCTTATTTCGTCTATCTTGTTTTGAAACTGCCATATCTAAACTTTATTAAGCTGATTTACCTGCTTTTCTACGTAATTGTTCTCCAACATACTTAATACCTTTACCTTTATAAGGCTCTGGTGCTCTAAAGGAGCGTATTTTAGCAGCTACCTGGCCCACAAGTTGTTTATCGTAAGAAGTTAATTTCACGATTGGGTTTTTCCCTTTCTCAGAAATTGCTTCTACTTTAACTTCCGGTGCCAAATCTATTACAATATTATGGGAAAACCCAACGGCTAAATCTAATTTTTGTCCCTGGTTAGAAGCTCTATATCCAACTCCAACCAATTCTAAAGATTTTGTATATCCGTTAGTTACTCCTTCAATCATATTGTTTATCAAAGCACGATAAAGACCGTGTTTTGCTTTCTGATCACTTTTCTCTGAAGAACGTTCAAAAGTAATTACGCCATCTTCAATTTTTACATCAATGTCGCTAACTTCCTGCTTAAGTTCTCCTAATTTTCCTTTTACCGTTACAACGCCATCTTTAAGGTCTACATTTACACCTTCTGGAATTGTAATTGGGCTTTTACCTATTCTTGACATTTCTTTAGTCTTTTAAGTATTAGTAAACGTAACACAATACTTCACCACCAACTTTCTCGGCTTTAGCCTGCTTCCCGGTCATTACACCGTGAGAAGTAGAAACTATAGCGATACCAAGACCGTTTAAGATACGTGGCAATTCGTTAGCGCCGGCATACTTACGTAAACCAGGTTTACTTATTCTCTGGATATCTTTAATTACAGGTTCTTTTGTGATCTTGTCGTACTTAAGGGCAATTTTAATTGTTCCCTGGGCACTAGCATCATCAAACTTGTAACTAAGAATATATCCCTGATCGAATAATATTTTTGTAATCTCCTTTTTAAGGTTAGAAGCTGGTATTTCTACCACCCTGTGGTTTGCAGCCACAGCGTTCCTAACTCTTGTCAAATAATCTGCAATAGGATCTGTATTCATCTATCTTAATTTGCGGATGTGGTTTTCGTCCCGTCACTCGGGAGAACCTGCAACCAATTTATAATTTTACCAACTAGCTTTTCTAACTCCAGGAATTAATCCCTTATTAGCCATTTCTCTAAACATTACACGAGAAAGACCAAACTGTCTCATATAACCTTTTGGCCTACCAGTTAGCTTACAACGGTTATGCAAACGTACAGGAGAAGAATTTTTTGGTAATTTTTGTAGTGCTTCCCAATCGCCAGCTTCTTTTAAAGCCTCGCGTTTTTCAGCATACTTTTTTACCATTTTTTGTCTCTTCACCTCACGGGCTTTCATTGATTCTTTAGCCATAATTAATTCTTTTTAAAAGGTAATCCTAGTTCGGTTAACAACGATTTTGCTTCCTTATCGGTCTTGGCAGTAGTCACGAAGGTAATATCCATACCATTAATTCGGTTTACTTTATCAATATCAATCTCCGGAAAGATGATTTGCTCAGTAATTCCTAAATTATAGTTTCCTCTACCATCAAAACCATTAGCCTTAATCCCGTTAAAGTCACGAACACGTGGAAGTGCTGATGTGATTAAACGATCTAAGAATTCGTACATTCTGTATCCTCGCAAAGTTACTTTTGCCCCAATAGGCATACCTTTACGAAGTTTGAATGAAGCAACATCCTTTTTAGAAATGGTTTGCACCGCTTTTTGACCGGTAATTGTAGAAAGTTCATCTACAGCATGGTCAATTAGCTTTTTATCTGCTACAGCTGCACCAACGCCACGGCTCAAAACTATTTTTTCAAGTTTTGGGATCTCCATTACGTTAGCATAGCTAAATTCTTCTTTTAATGCAGGCTTTACTCGCTCTGCATATTCTGCTCTAAGTCTTGGTACGTATGCCATAACTAAATTACTTCATTAGATTTTTTGGAAAATCTTACTTTCTTTCCATCCTCTTCTTTATATCCAACTCTGGTAGTGTTACCATCTTTGTCTAACAAAGAAAGGTTAGAAATATGAATAGGAGCTTCTTTCTTTACAATACCACCTTGTGGGTTAGATGCACTTGGTTTCTCATGTTTTGAGATAGTGTTAACACCTTCCACGATGGCTTTATTCTTTTCTATGAGAACTTTTTGAACTTTACCTTCCTGACCTTTGTGGTCTCCAGCAATAACTCTTACAGTATCTCCAGTTTTTATTTTAAGCTTTCTCATCTTGTTAATGTATTAAAGCACCTCTGGTGCCAATGATACAATTTTCATGAATTGCTTATCACGAAGTTCTCTCGCAACCGGTCCAAATACACGAGTTCCGCGCATTTCTCCGGTTGGATTTAATAATACACAGGCATTATCATCAAAACGGATATAAGACCCGTCTGCTCTGCGTACTTCTTTCTTGGTACGAACAACAACTGCTGTTGAAACTGCACCTTTTTTGATATTTCCGTTAGGTGTAGCTTCTTTAACGCTGACAACTATTTTGTCCCCAACAGAAGCGTATCTTTTCTTTGTACCGCCCAATACACGTATGGTCAAAACTTCTTTTGCCCCGGTATTGTCTGCTACTCTTAGTCTAGACTCTTGTTGTACCATTACTTCGCTCTTTCAATTATTTCTACTAATCTCCAACATTTAGATTTACTTAAAGGTCTTGTTTCCATGATCCTTACAGTATCCCCTTCGTTGCAGTCGTTTGTTTCGTCGTGCGCTACGTATTTTTTCGTTTTTAAAACGAATTTTCCATACATAGGGTGTTTTACTTTCTTAACTTCAGAAACCACTATAGATTTCTGCATTTTATTACTTGTAACAACGCCTATACGCTCTTTTCTTAAATTTCTTTTTTCCATCTTTCAGCAGAATAACACTTATTGTTGTTCTCTTTTAGTTAACTCTGTAGCAAGTCTCGCTATAGTTCTTCGTACAGCTCTAAGCTGTATTGGGTTCTCTAATGGCGAAACTGCGTGAGCCATTTTCAAATCTGAATATGCTTTTCTAGATTTCCCAAGCTCTTCTTGTAATTCTGCCACAGACAGTTCTTTTACTTCTGATTGTTTCATAACTTTATAATATTAAGCTTGATAATCTCTAGCTACAATAAATTTGGTTCTTACCGGAAGTTTCTGTGCCGCAAGCCTTAAAGCTTCTTTAGCAACATCCATTGGTACTCCACCAATTTCAAACATAATTCTTCCTGGTTTTACAACAGCAGCCCAATATTCTACAGCACCTTTACCTTTACCCATACGTACCTCTAGAGGTTTCTTAGTGATAGGCTTGTCTGGAAATATTTTAATCCAGATAGAACCTTCCCTTTTCATATATCGGGTAGCAGCAATACGTGCAGCTTCTATTTGACGGGCAGTAATGAAACTAGAATCCATAGATTTAATTCCAAAGGTACCATTAGAGAGTCTATGCCCTCTTCCGGCGTTGCCTTTCATACGGCCCTTCTGCTGTTTACGGTATTTTGTTCTTTTAGGTTGTAACATTTTTCTTTACTTTAAAAAATTACTTTCTACGACGTGATTTGTTACCACCTCGCCCGGCTCCAGGTTTTCCTCCTTGTTTCTTGGACATTCCAACAAGTGGAGAAAGATCTCTTTTACCATAAACTTCGCCTTTCATGATCCATACCTTAACACCCAACCTACCATAAGTAGTGTGAGCTTCAACTAAAGCATAGTCAATATCGGCCCTAAAAGTAGACAGAGGAATTCTACCATCTTTGTATGCTTCTGAACGTGCCATTTCAGCACCATTTAAACGTCCGGAAATCTGAATTTTGATTCCTTCAGCATTCATTCTCATAGCAGCCGCGATAGCCATTTTAATTGCACGACGGTAAGAAATACGATTTTCAATTTGTCTTGCAACACTAGATGCTACTAAATGCGCATCAAGTTCTGGCCTCTTAATCTCAAAGATGTTAATTTGAACTTCCTTGTCGGTAATTTTCTTAAGTTCTTCTTTAAGCTTGTCTACCTCCTGGCCGCCTTTACCAATAATAATACCCGGTCTGGCAGTGGTGATAGTAACGGTTACAAGCTTAAGCGTACGCTCAATAATTACCCTGGATACACTCGCTTTAGAAAGACGAGCATGGATGTACTTTCTAATCTTATCGTCTTCGGCTAATTTGTCGCCGTAGTCATTTCCTCCATACCAGTTGGATTCCCATCCTCTTACGATACCGAGGCGATTCCCGATTGGATTTGTTTTTTGTCCCATACTCTACTTAGCTTTGTGTATTATTGTTTTCTCCAAGCACCAAAGTAACGTGGTTGGATCTCTTTCTAATTCTATGTGCGCGACCCTGTGGTGCAGGACGCAGCCTCTTAAGCATCGCTCCTCCATCTACACGGATTTCTTTTACAAACAATTCAGCATCTTCAATACTTGCATCTTCGTTTTTAGATTGCCAGTTGGCTATTGCAGAAAGCAATAATTTCTCTAAACGTCCAGAAGCTTCTTTTGAACTGAATTTTAATATTTGAAGCGCTTTTTCTACTTTCTCTCCTCTTACTAAATCCGCAACTAAGCGCATTTTTCTAGGCGAAGTAGGGCAGTTATTCAACTTTGCAAAAGCTACCTGTTTTTTGGCTTCTTTTATTTGCTCTGCTCTTTCTCTTTTACGAACTCCCATAGCTTCAATTATCTTTTACCTTTATTTTTTGCACCAGAATGCCCTCTAAAAGAACGTGTTGGTGAAAATTCTCCTAATTTATGCCCTACCATGTTCTCTGTCACATATACAGGTACAAATTGTTTCCCGTTATGAACAGCGATAGTTTGCCCTACGAAATCTGGAGTAATCATTGAAGCTCTAGACCAGGTTTTGATCACGGCTTTTTTTCCAGATTCAACATTTTGAGCAACCTTCTTATCTAACTTATAGTGAACGTAAGGTCCTTTTTTTAATGAACGTGCCATATCTTATTATTTCTTTCTACGTTCTACAATATATTTATTACTCGCTTTTGTTCTTGAACGGGTTTTGAAACCTTTAGCAGGTAAACCTTTTCTAGAACGTGGGTGACCACCGGAAGCTCTTCCTTCCCCACCACCCATTGGGTGATCTACAGGGTTCATAGCTACAGGTCTTGTTCTTGGTCTAATACCCAACCAACGTTTTCTACCAGCTTTACCAGAAACCTGAAGTTGGTGATCACTATTTGATACAGCTCCAATTGTAGCCATACAAGTAGACAACACTCTTCTAATTTCTCCTGAAGGTAGTTTTACGGTTGCGTATTTTCCTTCTCTTGCTAATAATTGAGCAAAAGCTCCAGCACTTCTTGCCATTACAGCACCCTGACCGGCTCTTAACTCTATACAAGAAACTACAGTACCAAGGGGAATACTAGATAACGGCATTGCATTTCCAATTTCTGGAGCAGCCGAATCTGTGCTTGATACAATATTTTGACCTACCTGTAACCCATTTTGAGCAATAACGTATCGTTTTTCACCATCCTGGTAATTCAACAACGCGATAAAGGCAGTTCTGTTTGGATCGTATTCTATACTCGCAACAGTAGCAGGAATTCCATGCTTGTCGCGTTTAAAGTCTACAATTCTGTAACGTCTTTTATGACCTCCACCTTTGTAGCGGATAGTCATTTTTCCCTGACTGTTTCTCCCACCTGATTTTTTTAACGGAGCTATTAAACTCTTCTCCGGCTTATCAGTAGTAATGGCGTCAAAACCATTAACTACTCTAAAACGCTGACCAGGGGTGATTGGTTTTAATTTTCTAACTGACATTTTTTAATCTTAAAGATTACTGTATAAATCAATAGTTTCACCTTCCGTCACCTGTACCAATGCTTTTTTGAAAGCTTTGGTTTTACCAGTGATCATACCAGATTTTGTATATCTGGTTTTGCGATCTGGACGAACATTTATAGTACGAACTTTTTCAACTGAAACTCCGTAAGCAGCTTCTACTGCATTCTTAATTTCAATCTTATTCGCCTTATTGTCTACCACAAAAGAAAAACGGTTATTCAACTCGCTATCTCCGGTGGCTTTTTCTGTAATAATTGGTTTTATCAAGATACTCATAAGGCTTATTTACTTAAATTCGACTCAATTCCTTCTAAAGAACCCTCAAGCAACACGATATTCTTAGCATTAAGAATTCCGTAAGTACTTAATTCTGAGGAATTTACAACCTCAAGTCCTTTTAAATTACGTGACGACAAATATACGTTTTTATTTGAGTCACCCAACACTATAAGCGATTTTTTGTCCTGAATACCAAGGGCTTTCAAAACATCTATCATACTTTTTGTCTTCGGCGCATCAAAAGAAAAGTCTTCAACTACAAAAATTGATTCTCCTTTTGCTTTTATTGATAAAGCCGATTTTCTTGCCAAACGTTTTAAATTTTTGTTCAATTTAAAACCGTAGTTTCTTGGTCTTGGTCCAAAAACACGTCCACCGCCTTTAAAAATTGGTGACTTAATGCTACCTGCACGTGCAGTACCGGTACCTTTTTGTTTTTTGATCTTACGGGTACTCCCAGCAATCTCAGCTCTTTCTTTAGCTTTGTGGGTTCCCTGGCGCTGATTAGCTAAATATTGTTTAACATCTAGATAAACTGCGTGATCGTTTGGCTCTATAGCGAAAACAGCGTCAGAAAGCTTTGCTTTTCTGCCTGTTTCTTTTCCTTTTACATCTAAAACTGCTACTTCCATTACTTGCTAATGATTACGTATGAGTTTTTGTGACCTGGCACACATCCTTTTACTACTAAAAGGTTTTTATCTGCCACCACTTTTAAAACTCTCAGGTTTTCTACTTTTACTCTCTCTCCACCCATTCTACCGGCCATTTTCATTCCTTTGAAAACCCGTGCAGGGTAAGACGCTGCACCAATAGAACCCGGAGCTCTTAATCGGTTATGCTGACCGTGAGTCGCCTGACCCACACCACCAAAGTTGTGTCTTTTTACAACACCCTGAAAGCCTTTACCTTTAGAAGTACCTGCAATATCCACAAATTCCCCCTCGTTAAAGTGCTCTACAGTGATAGCATCACCTAATTTATAATCTGCTTCATAGCCCTGGAATTCAACGACTTTACGTTTTGCAACGCTTCCTGCTTTTTTAGCGTGCCCTTCAGCAGCTTTATTTGCAGTCTTTTTGTCATCGAAACCAACTTGAAGTGCCTCATACCCGTCAACCTCTTTGGTTCTGACTTGGGTAACTACGCATGGACCTGCTTCTATTACGGTACACGGAATGTTTTTCCCGTTCTCGTCAAAAATACTGGTCATGCCTATTTTTTTTCCTATTAACCCAGACATAATTAATTATTGATTATTACTTATTTATTTAAAAAAATTCAGGGCAGAAAAATACTTTCGCCCTGAATGTATCTTTCTTCCGTTTTTCCCTCGCCAACTGCTCGGGACATGTTTACTTCCAAATAAATGGAAGTTTTAAGATCCCCGTCTGCACGGGGATAGACTTATACCTTAATCTCTACTTCAACTCCACTAGGCAGCTCTAATTTCATTAACGCATCAATGGTTTTTGAAGAAGAACTGTAGATATCAAGAAGCCTTTTGTAAGAGCTTAATTGAAATTGCTCTCTTGCTTTCTTGTTTACGTGAGGAGAACGTAAAACAGTAAAAAGTTTTTTGTGAGTAGGCAAAGGAATTGGTCCTGTTACCACCGCACCTGTAGTTTTTACAGTCTTCACGATCTTCTCTGCAGATTTATCTACCAGGTTATGATCGTAGGATTTTAGTTTTATTCTTATTTTCTGACTCATTTTCCTAATATTATTCGTTTGTACCCTTTGCTGCTTTAATAACTTCTTCTGAAATATTAGAAGGAGTTTCAGCATAGTGAGAAAATTCCATAGTTGAAGTTGCTCTACCAGAAGATAATGTTCTTAATGTTGTTACATATCCAAACATTTCAGCTAAAGGCACTTCTGCTTTAATAATCTTAGCACCAGACCTGTCTGACATGCTGCTTACCTGACCTCTTCTACGGTTCAAGTCACCAACAATATCACCCATGTTTTCTTCTGGAGTTACTACTTCAATTTTCATAATTGGCTCAAGAACTACAGCACCAGCTTTTTTAGCAGCGGCTTTGTAACCCATTTTCGCAGCCAATTCGAAAGAAAGTTGATCGGAATCTACAGGGTGGAAAGATCCATCCTTAAGGATTACTTTTAAAGTATCCATTTGGAAACCAGCCATTGGCCCGTTTTTCATAGCTTCTTTAAATCCTTTTTCTACCGAAGGAACAAATTCTTTAGGAATACGTCCACCTTTAATTTGGTCTACAAACTGAAGTCCTTTTCCTTCAAAGTCTTCGTCTACAGGTCCCATTTCAAAAACAATATCAGCAAATTTACCACGACCACCAGATTGCTTTTTATAAACCTCTCTATGCTCTGCAGTTTTAGTTACTGTTTCTTTATACTCAACCTGTGGCTGACCTTCGTTAACTTCAACTTTAAATTCTCTCTTTAAACGATCTACAAGAATTTCAATATGAAGCTCTCCCATTCCAGAGATAATAGTTTGTCCTGAAATCTCATCAGTCTTAACCTGGAAAGTTGGATCTTCTTCAGCTAGTTTAGCTAAGGCCATACCCATTTTATCAACATCGGCTTTCGTCTTAGGCTCTACCGCAATACCAATTACTGGTTCTGGGAAAGTCATAGACTCAAGAACGATTGGGTGTTTCTCATCAGTTAGCGTATCACCGGTTTTAATATCTTTAAAACCAACAGCTGCACCAATATCACCAGCTTCAATTCTATTAATAGGCTCCTGCTTATTAGAGTGCATCTGGTAAATACGAGAAATACGTTCTTTTTTACCTGATCTATTGTTCAATACATAAGATCCTGCATCTAAAGCTCCCGAGTAAACACGGAAGAATGCTAAACGACCAACAAAAGGATCGGTAGCAATTTTAAATGCTAATGCAGAGAAAGGAGAGTCAACGTGTGGCTTTCTGCTTTCATCTTCATTAGTATCAGGATTTGTTCCTACAATAGCTTCTACATCTACTGGAGAAGGCATATATCTCATTACTGCATCAAGCATTGCCTGAACACCTTTATTTTTAAAGGCAGAACCACACATCATAGGTATAATAGACATATCTATGGTTGCAGCTCTAAGCGCAGCAATAATTTCGTCTTCAGTAATTGAATCTTCATCTTCAAAGAACTTTTCCATTAATGCTTCATCATACTCAGCTACAGCTTCTACAAGCTCAGTTCGGTATTTATTCACATCATCCATAAGTTCTTCAGGAATATCTATAGTCTCATAGGTCATCCCGTGATCCTCATCATTCCAAATAATTGCTTTTTTGGAAATAAGATCAACAACTCCTTTAAAGTCTATTTCGTCACCGATTGGAACTTGTAATGGTACTGGGTTTCCACCTAGCATTTCTCTAACCTGCTTACACACATTAAAGAAGTCAGCTCCCTGACGGTCCATTTTATTTACAAATCCTAAACGTGGTACTTTATATTTATCAGCCTGTCTCCAAACGGTTTCAGATTGTGGCTCAACACCATCTACAGCACTGAACAATGCAACCACACCATCAAGAACACGTAAAGAACGCTCTACCTCTACGGTAAAATCAACGTGACCAGGAGTATCGATAATATTTACCGTAAATTCCTGATCTCTATACATCCACTTACAATGTGTAGCAGCAGAAGTAATTGTAATACCTCTTTCCTGCTCCTGTTCCATCCAGTCCATAGTAGCGGCACCATCATGCACCTCTCCTATTTTGTGGCTTATTCCTGTATAATAAAGGATACGCTCTGTTGTTGTAGTTTTACCTGCATCAATATGAGCTGCAATTCCAATATTTCTAGTAAATTTTAAATCTCTTTGTGCCATTTTATTTTAGAATCTAAAGTGAGAGAATGCTTTATTAGCTTCAGCCATTTTATGAGTATCAACTCTTTTCTTAACTGCAGCACCTTCTTCTTTAGCAGCAGCAAGAACTTCAGAAGCTAATTTCTGCGCCATAGTTTTCTCATTTCTCTTTCGCGCAAATGAAATTAACCATTTCATAGCGGTTGCTACTTTTCTATCTGGTCTTATTTGCATTGGGATTTGAAATGTTGCACCCCCAACTCGCCTACTTCTAACTTCAACGTGAGGCATAACATTAGAAAGAGCATCTTTCCAAATTTCCAAACCGGTTTTTTCTTCGTCTTGTTTCTTCTCTTCTATAATTGCGATAGAATCATAGAAAATTTTAAAGGCTACCGATTTCTTACCATCCCACATCATCATGTTCACAAAACGTGTAACAAGTTGATCGTTAAATTTTGGATCTGGTAAAAGCGGTCTTTTTTTGGCCTGTCTTCTTCTCATTTCTTTACATTAAAAGTTTTTAATTACTTCTTAGGGCGTTTTGCTCCGTATTTAGATCTACGCTGGCTTCTTCCTTCAACACCCGCAGTATCTAATGCACCGCGAACAATGTGATATCTAACACCTGGCAAATCTTTTACCCTTCCACCTCTAACCAATACTATCGAGTGCTCTTGTAGATTGTGACCCTCACCTGGAATATAAGCGTTAACTTCTTTTCCGTTTGTCAACCTCACCCTTGCTACTTTACGCATAGCTGAGTTTGGTTTCTTAGGTGTAGTAGTATACACACGTGTGCACACTCCTCTTCTTTGAGGACACGAATCTAAAGCAGCCGATTTACTCTTCTTGGTTATCTGGGCTCTTCCTTTTCGTACTAATTGTGAAATTGTTGGCATAATTTCTTTTACCTAATTATTAATAAATTTAATCCCCTGTTTTTTAGGGTTTGCAAATGTAGAAATAAAAACAAATTAATCAAACTATAATGAATTAATTTTCAGAAGGATAATCTGGAAGACAGAACACACCTTTTAACAACATATATATTAATAGGTATAGATCAATAAAAATAAGCTGATTAAAAAACAAGCTCATCTTACTCAAAAAGGAATATTTTAGACTTTAACTACATTTTAATAGCAAAATTCAATAATATTCTAACATTTTAACATTTCACCAATACCACTTTAACGCCTGACTCTAACCAATCTATATACAATTATTAACATTTATTTAAATAACTACCTGATATTTAAAATTAAAAGTTTGTTTTATTAACCATTTATTAGCACTTTTGGCCTTGGCTAATTCAAACAAATTTAAAAATGAGAACAAAGTTTAGTAGTATTCTAACACTATTATTAGTGTTAGCTGTGCAAATTACTTTTGCACAAGAACGAACGATTACCGGTACGGTAGTCGATGAAGACGGGCTACCCCTTCCAGGTGTAACCGTTTTAATCAAGGGAACCAATACAGGTACCCAAACCGATTTTGACGGAAATTATTCCATTCCTGCCACACAAGGAGATGTTTTGGTTTATTCTTTCGTTGGAATGGAAACCGCAGAATATACTGTAGCAAACAATGACACTATAGATGTGACATTAAGCACAGATTCTGCCCAATTAGATGAAGTTGTTGTTACCGCTTTAGGTATTCAACGTGAAAAGAAATCTCTTGGTTATGCAACTCAGGAGGTTCAAGGTGCTGAAGTTTCTGATGTACCAACCCAAAACTTTATGAACTCACTATCTGGTAAAGTAGCTGGACTTTCTATTAAAAGTTCTGGTACTATGGGGGGATCTACGAATATTGTAATTCGTGGTAATGCTTCATTAACAGGAAACAACCAGGCACTTTTTGTAATAGATGGTACTCCTATTAGTAATGACACTCCTAACACTGCCGATCAGCAAGCTGGACGTGGTGGTTATGATTATGGTAACGCTGCATCAGACATTAACCCTAACGACATTGAGTCTATCAACGTTTTAAAGGGTGCTGCTGCAACTGCACTTTACGGAGCGAGAGCTGCAAACGGAGCAATTATTATTGAAACTAAAAAAGGTTCTAAAAAACAAGGAATTGGTATCTCTATCAATTCTACTTTTATGACTACTTCAGTAGATGATAATACCCTTCCTGTTTACCAGGACCAATATGGTGCGGGATATGGCCCATTTTATGACACTCCATTTTTCAACACTTATGGAAATTTAGATCTTCCTGATGGTTTTGATCCTAATATTCCATTTACGCCATTTACTGAAGATGCTTCTTTTGGTGCTCCTTTTGATGGTCAATTAATTCACCAATGGAATTCCATTTACCCACAATTAAGCACTTATCAGCAAGCTACCCCATGGCAGGCAGCTCAAAATACTCCAAATGATATTTGGGAAAGAGGTTATACTGCTATAAACTCTGTAGCCTTAGATGGAGGAAGCGAAACCAGTACCTTTAGATTAGGTGTTACTAACCTAAACAACCAGGGAAATCTACCAAACAGTAGAATTAAAAGAAACACTATTAAATTTAGTGGAACACACGAATTTACTGATAAATTTAGCGCAGGTGCCAATATTACTTACACCAAAACAGACGGTAAAGGTAGATATGGTACAGGTTACGATTCAGAAAACCCAATGCAATCTTTTCGCCAGTGGAACCAGGCAAACGTAGATGTTTACGCACAAAGAGATGCTTACCTTGAAACAGGACAGAATATCACCTGGAACCCTAACAGTCCACTTAACAGAACTCCAATATATTCTGATAACCCATATTGGACACGTTACGAAAATTTCCAAACAGATACCCGTAACAGGTATTTTGGTAACTTTAACCTTAACTACGAAATCAACGATGTATTTAGTGTAGTTGGACGTTTTTCATTTGATACTTTTGATGAACTACAGGAAGAAAGAAGAAATGTAGGTAGTGTTGGTGTTTCTGGATACTCCCGTTACAATGGTAGAGCTGCAGAATATAACTACGACTTAATTTTAAATTTCAATACTGATATCATTGATGATTTAAACCTGGATGGTAATTTAGGTTGGAACCTAAGAAGAAATGATAATAGCTCTATTAGAGCTTCCACTAATGGTGGTCTTAACGCTCCAGACTTTTTTGCATTAAGCAATAGTGTGGATCCAATTAACCCACCAAATGAATATGATGCCACAAGAATGATTGATGGTATTTACGCAAGAGCGAGTTTAGGTTATTTAGACACTTATTATGTTGAAGGTACTATAAGAAGAGACCGATCTTCTACCCTTCCTGCAGACAATAATACTTTTTACTACCCATCTATCTCTACCAGTGTACTACTTTCTAATGTTGTAGAGGCAGACTGGTTAAGCTTTGCAAAAATAAGAGCAAATTACGCCGAAGTAGGTAATGATGCAGCCCCTTATAGTGTTCTAAATACGTATGTATTAAGTACACCATTTGCTGGAGCAGGTGTTGCTGGAAATCAAGCTACATTAAACAATGCCAACCTAAAACCGGAAAGAACTAAATCTTACGAAGTTGGACTTGAAGCTAATTTCTTAGATAGAAGAATAGGTTTTGATCTTTCTTACTACAACTCTCAAACTGAAGATCAAATTACACCGGTACCGGTATCTATGGCATCTGGGTTTACTTCTGTATTCTTTAATGCAGGGACAGTTGAGAACAAAGGTTTTGAAGCTTCTTTACGCTTAAACCCTATTAGGACTGAAGACTTTAACTGGAACATGAATATTAACTGGGCAAGAAACCGTAGTGAGGTACTAAACCTTGCACAGGGAATTGATAATCTACAAATAGGCCCTGGTTTACAAGGAGGAGTTTCTATTAACGCAACCCCTGGTGAGCCTTATGGTAGCATTAGAGGAACAGATTATATCTACGATGACAGTGGTAATAAAGTTGTTGGGTCTAATGGATATTACTTAACCACTTCAAACTCTAACGAGATTATTGGTAATATTTTGCCAGAATGGACCGGAGGTGTACAAAACACTTTCCAATACAAAAACCTTAGCTTAGGCTTCCTTATTGACGTACAAAAAGGAGGAGATATCTACTCTCTTGACACCTGGTATGGACATGCTACAGGTGTTTATGATCAATCAGTTGGAACCAATGATTTAGGTAATCCAATGAGAAATACATTAGCAAACGGTGGTGGTATTGTGCTACCAGGAGTTAACGAAAATGGAGAGCCAAACAGCACTAGAGCAGATTTCTCTACTTATGCAAACCCTTATGGTTATGCAAGAGATGCAAATGCCGGTCACGTTTATGATGCTTCTTTCGTAAAACTTAGAGAAGCTAACCTAACATATGCTTTTGGAGAAGAAATGATAGACAGACTGCCATTTACAAAAGCTTCTGTTTCATTAATTGGTAGAAACCTATGGATTATTCATAAGAACATTCCATATTCAGATCCAGAATCAGGACTTAGTGCCGGTAACGTTCAGGGATACCAATCTGGTGCATACCCTACATTTAGAGAAATAGGTGCAAGTCTTAAACTTAACTTTTAATAAATATTAAAATGAAAAAATATATATTAACATTTATTGCTCTAGCAACACTTTGGTCTTGCCAAACTGATGAGCAATATGAAGATCTCAACAAAGATCCAAAAAATCCGACGGATGTAGCCGCAGATTTCTTGTTCACTAGTGCTACAAAAGATTTAAGCAGACAAATGGCAAGTCCTAATGTGAACCTTAACATCTTCAGATTTGTAGCGCAGTATTGGACCTCTACGACTTACTTAGATGAACCTAACTACGATTTAACTAATCGTGGAATTCCACAAAATCACTGGAATAGATTATATAGATGGGTAATTTTCAACCTGGAAGATGCTAAAGTAAAAGTACAGGAAGATGAAACGCTTAGTGAAGGTGAAAGAACAGCCAGAATTGCACAAATTGAAGTATTAGAAGTATACACCTGGCAAGTATTGGTAGACACCTTTGGTGATATACCTTATTCAGAAGCTTTAGGAGGAGCAGATAACATTTCTCCCGCTTATGATGATGCAGCAACTATTTACGAAGACCTAATTTCAAGAATAGGTGCCGCCAGTGGAAATTTAAGTGCCGGCCAGGGATTTTCTGGTGCTGATATACTTTACGGAGGCGATATGGCTAAATGGGAAAAATTTGCTAATTCTGTACAATTGAGACTTGCAATGCAAATTTCAGATGTAAATCCTTCGCTTGCGAAAACTACAGCAGAGGATGCCTATACTGATGGAGTTTTTGACAGCAATGCAGATAATGCAACTTTAGAATTCCAAACAGCCCCACCAAACACTAACCCTCTTTGGGAAGATTTAGTTCAGAGTGGTCGTTCAGATTATGTTTCAGCTAACACTGCAGTTGATATCCTTAATGAATTAGAAGATCCAAGAAGATCAGCTTATCTTGATGATAATTTAACCAGTGGAGAATACATAGGTGGTACTTATGGTGGAAGTAATTCTTTTCAGAATTATACTCATGTAGGTGATGCATTTAGAGAACCTACTCATCCTGGAATTTTAATGGATTATGCAGAGGTTAGATTCCTTCTTGCAGATGCTGCCCAGAATGATTTTTCTGTAGGAGGTACTGCTGAAGAGCACTATGAAGCTGCAATAACTGCCTCTATGGAATATTGGGATATTTCTGAAGGAGAAATTGAAGATTACCTTGCAAGTGGTGATGTGGCCTATGATGGTTCTGAGGAACAATTTGCAACTCAGTTCTGGTTAGCCATGTATGATAATCCTTTCCAGGGATGGAATGTATGGAGAAGATTTGATGCTCCTTCATTCAACCTTCCAGAAGATACAGGAAATGAAGTGCCATTGCGCTACACTTATCCAGTTAACGAGCAAAACCTAAACAACGCAAACTGGAGCGCTGCTTCAGATGCTATTGGTGGTGATGATCAACAAACTCCTTTATTCTGGGATGAAGAGTAATTGGTAATTTTGAACAATAACTTTAAAAAATATAAAATGAAAAACATTTTGAAATATATAAGCTTCTGCCTAATTGCAGTAGTTGGTTTATCGTCTTGTGAACCAGATGATAACGGATATAGAGAAGACCCAAGGGATGTAGGTGGTTATGCCTACCTACAAACCCGAAGCCTTACAATTTTTGATTATGATCAGGATTTAAGTATTGAATTGTTTACCGACGAAGGTGTTACCGTAGAATCAGTAGAAATAATTGAGGATGGAAGTACGTTGACTACCGCCGATATTTCTGGAGACATGGCAACTTTCAATGCTGCTGATCTTGGATCATTTGCCGTAGACTCTACTTATTCAGTAAGGGTTCGTGCCAGTCTTTCCAATGGTAACGTATCTGATGATCCTGCCACCATCAGTGTAGTAGAAGCTGTAGCTCTTGGAGGTGATAATCCAGAAGCAGCTCCAATCAATAAGTTGGATGATGTTGAATTAGAATATAGTGTTAGCACTACTTCTGCACCTATAGATGAAGTAAATCTTTGGGTGAAAAACGGAGAAGATGCTGAATATATGATAATTGAAGATCTTGATCTTGACACTGCCGAAGGATCTGTAAGCATGAGTGATTTTGATTACAGTGGTCTTAATCTTGAAGTTGGAGATGTTATTTTCTACCAATTTGCAGCTACACGCGGTGATTTAACCGAAGGTGCTGAAGGTGAAATCACAGTTCTTGAAGAAGAAGACGATTCTGAAGACGAGGATTAATTTCCCATTCTTTTAATATTGACTACTAAGCCACCCAGATTGGGTGGCTTTTTTTATGCTTTAACTTTATTTAAATTTCCTAACAAAGCATACCTTTGCCCTATGGAAGAAACTACACGTATTTTTGGAATTAGGGCTGTTATAGAAGCTATTCAGGGAGGAAAAAGCATTGATAAGGTATATATTCAAAAAGGCCTCTCAGGACCTTTATTTCAAGAATTGAATCACCTTCTTCAAAAGGGCAGCTATAATATTTCATTTGTTCCAGAAGAAAAACTTTATAAGCTTTCCAAAGGAAATCACCAGGGTGTGGTAGCGACTATCTCCCCAATTAAATTTGGGAACCTCGAAGAAACAATTGAAAAAATTCTTGCAGAAAAAACCACTCCCCTTTTTCTATTGCTAGACCAAATTACCGATGTCCGTAATTTTGGGGCAATTATTAGAACCGCAGAATGCACAGGAGTTGATGCTATAATTATTCCTGAAAAAGGAGGTGCGCCTTTAAATGCCGATACCGTTAAAACTTCAGCTGGTGGGGTATTCAACCTTCCTATTGTAAAAGTAAATCACATTAAAGATGCTGTTTTTTATTTACAATCTTCAGGTGTGCAATTGGTAGCTGCTACCGAAAAAACAGAAGACACAATTTACGATGTAGATTTTAAGCAGGCCTCAGGAATTATTATGGGAAATGAAGCTAAAGGAGTTTCAAATTCTATATTAAAAAGCGTAGATAAAAAGGCAAAACTGCCAATGTTTGGCAAAATAGAATCATTGAATGTATCGGTTGCCTGTGGTGTATTTTTGTATGAAGCGATAAGACAAAGACAAACTCCTTAGTTATTCAAAAAGGTTTTCCCTTACTCTTTCCTGGATTCGGATTTCTTATAAAAATAGCGATAAGTAATTTTATCTCTATCATCATTTTCATTTGCAATATATTGCTCCCCTTTCGGAACCTGTCCCGAATTTACTTCGGGAGGTTGGTAAGCCTCTTCCTCTTCCTTCGTTTCAAAGCGCCGTTCAATGAAATTCCCATTTTCATCAAAATGCTGCATAAATAGATCTTCCTTCTCGCTGTATTCAGGTTTTTCCCATTCGTATTTAGGACTTTTAATAGTATTCTTCCGATAAAAAACCGATAACACAAAACCCGAGATTAATCCCGATAAATGACCTTCCCAGGAAATTTCAGGATTTATAGGAGTAACATACCATAGCATTCCGCCATAAAGAAAAACTACGATTAGAGAAAGAGCAACTAACCTATAGTATTTAGAAAAAATACCTTTAAAAAATAAAAAAGCGGCAAGCATATATATTATTCCACTCGCGCCAATATGGTTCGCAGGCCGTCCAATGCTCCAGGTAAGAATTCCGGTAAGCAGCAAACCAATAATTAAAACCGGCCAGCTTATTTTTCTGTAGAAATAGAAAAGTGACATGGAAAGCACAAAAAGCGGGATGGTATTATTGAAAAGGTGCTTTATATCGCCATGGATAAATGGTGAGAATAAAATTCCACGTAAACCTTTAACTTCTCCCGGCCGTACACCAAAACTGTTAAAACTAATTCCGAAGCGAATCTCAAACCAGAAAACTATCCATATAAGCAGCACAAACAGGATGGGATATCCCAAAACACCGGTAGTAAAAACAAAAGGACTGGACTGTTTCAAAAGAATTAGTTTCTTTTAATATTACAAAAAAGAATCCATTTGTTAATAGATGACAAAGTGTTATTCAATTTACTAATTTTGTCAGATGAGTAAACCATTAGCAGAACGATTACGGCCACAAACTTTAGACGATTATTTAAGTCAGCAGCACCTTATTGGGCCAAAGGGAGCACTGAGGCAGCAAATTCAACAAGGCATTATTCCTTCCATGATTTTCTGGGGGCCGCCGGGCGTTGGCAAAACCACTTTAGCCAATATTATAGCCACTACTTCAGACAGGCCTTTCTTTACACTGAGCGCAATTAGCAGTGGCGTGAAAGATGTTAGGGAAGTGATAGAAAAAGCTAAAAAAAGCGATGGTTTATTCACCACAAAAAATCCTATTCTATTTATTGACGAGATTCATCGTTTTAGCAAATCTCAACAGGATTCTCTGTTAGGCGCAGTAGAAAAAGGTTGGGTTACTTTAATTGGTGCAACTACTGAAAATCCGAGTTTTGAGGTGATTTCTGCCCTACTTTCCCGTTGCCAGGTTTATATTTTAAAACCTTTTACCAAAGAAGATCTGGTAGCACTTTTGGAAAGAGCGATGCGGGAAGATAAAATTATTGCGGCCAAAAATATAAAATTAAAGGAAACCGAAGCTTTACTTAGATTAAGTGGCGGTGATGCCCGAAAGCTTCTCAATATTTTTGAACTTCTCGTTACTTCTTCTGAAGGAAACCTGGAAATTACCAACGATATGGTTTTTAATAGGGTTCAGCAAAACACAGTGCTTTACGATAAAACCGGTGAACAGCATTACGACATTATTTCGGCATTTATTAAATCTATTCGCGGGAGCGATCCCAACGCGGCTGTTTACTGGCTCGCCCGGATGATTGAAGGTGGTGAAGATGTAAAATTTATTGCCCGCAGATTACTAATTTTAGCCAGTGAAGATATCGGAAATGCCAATCCTACCGCCCTGGTTATAGCTAATAACACGTTTCAGGCAGTAACTACCATTGGTTTTCCTGAAGCCCGAATTGTATTGAGCCAATGCGTTACCTACTTGGCAACTTCCCCAAAAAGTAACGCGGCCTATATGGCAATTAACCAGGCACAAAGCGCAGTAAAAAAAACAGGAAATTTATCGGTGCCACTTTCTATTAGGAATGCTCCAACCAAACTCATGAAAGATATTGGCTATGGAAAAGATTACAAATATGCTCACAACCACGAGAATAATTTTGTAGAAGCAGAGTTTTTGCCAGATGAAATAAAAAATACAAAGTTTTATGATCCCGGGAACAATCCGCGGGAAAATGCTCAAAGAGAATTTCTTAAGAAACGCTGGAAAAACAAGTATAATTATTGATTGGCTGAAGCTTTATAAACAAGCTTAACCGATTTATTTTCGGCATTTAAATACTCGACTACCAAATTGCCACCCTCGTCAAAATAGGCTACGCCTTGCCGGGTGAGGGATTTGTAGATAAAGCTATTTTTCTCACCAGATTTGGCTAAAACAGCAAAAGGTTCCTGGGAATTTTCCTGAAAAAATGAATACCCTGAATCTGATTTTTCAAGAAAATAAGAAATATTATCTTTTTCAAATTCCGATTCCTTTGCTGAATCATTATCTATCATAGGGTTTTCAACCACTACTTCGGCGGGAGCTGTTGCAGGTGTTTGAGCGTCTTCAGGAGCTTCGGGAGCTCTGGTTTCAGGCTTGCTTTGTGCTACTTCAGCTTTTTCGGCAGCTTTCGGCTTCTTATCATTAGCAGGTGCAGTCGCTGCAACTTCACCCTGATTATAGCTGTAATTTAATGCTTCAATATCACTAAAAGCATCCCGCAAAGCTTCGTGATGGGCTGCTTTATAATCTTTTTCCCTGCTTCGCCCCTCTTTGGTTTCAAAAACAATATTACCTCTGCAGTCTTCTAACTGAATCACCAGTTTAGTCACAAATAAACCCGAATTATCTTTTACTTTGGTATTGAGCCCCAAGCAATAATTCTCCTGAAGATCGGCTGGTTTTTCTTCACTTTTCATCAATGTTTCAAATCCATATTTATCAAAGAGAAATTTAGTGAGTGCGTTTAATTGAAATTGATTTTTTTCTTTAGAAAACTCAAACTCTTCAGGAACTATAACATATTTATATTGATCAAGATCTTGCGCAAGCATTGGAATAGAACCAATAAAAAAAGTGATTATAAAAATTATTCTTTTCATTTAAATATTATTAATCATTAAAAATAAGCTGCATCCCCAATTGCAGGGAAGCACTGTGAGCTTTGGCCAAATTAGGGAAAGCCAGCAAATTATTGGCAGCCAGATAAACATTAAATTTATTAAAAGTTCTTGTATACATCAAGCCAATATTAGTTAAAGAATAATCGTCTAAAGAATAAGAGACTTTTAAGCGCTGGTTTTCATTAATTTTTCTATCCCAATAAGTAGTAAAAGCATATACAAAACCTTTTGGCCTCTTTACACCGCTTAGCTGCATTCCCAGCAAATTCATATACCTCACTTTTTTCACACTTAGGTAATGACAGGGTAAAAAAGCGGGGCCAAAACCATATTCCATAGCAAAGTTTGCTTTTATAGGTCGCCAGGTAGTATAAGATTGGTTGGTAGTTTCATCTCTAAGATTTCTATCTACTTCATCTTCAAAATCGTCCCAATATGGTAATGCTTCCTCATTTGCATCCAACTCAGGGAATAGTGGTTCTATCCCGCTGGTTTCATAAGATCCAAAATACCTGTAATTTTCTACATCTTTACGCTGAAAAACAGCACCAAGATCCTGCACAGAACCTGATAGGATAAATTGTTCATGCAAAATATAGGAAAGACCCAAATCCAAGCCGAAACCCACGTTGCCTCCAAAAAAAGACCGACTTAGCAATTCGGCGGTAGCTTGTTCTACAGTCATTCCTTCTTCCTCCTTTAAGGGAGCAAAACCTGAGGTATTAATTAAAACGTTCATATCTACCACTTCGTGATTGTAGACATTTCTACCATCGGGAGTGGTATAGGTGGTAAATCTGCCTGTATTCCCGGTACTTTCGGCATTAAAAATACTGGAATATAATTTTGCCCTCGCACCTACCGTGAGCCGGTTATCAAATTTATGGTTAATTCCCAGGTGATACACTGTCATTATTTCTCCGGTAAAAGACACATCGTCAAAATAGAAAGGTTCGTTTAAATAATCGTTATTCCCTTCGTTGGCCAGAATCGCAGGGTCTTTTGGAAAATAAGAAAACACATCCATTTCCTGGTAAATACCGGTAGACAGATAATTCTTTTTATCTATTTTCCAACCCATAGAAAAGATTTCCAATTGCTGATTTATGGAAAAATAATCCCTGGAATCCATATTGCGCATGGTTTCCTGAATTCGGGTATTTATGTTAGTACCATCATTGGCAAAAACATCATAAAGATCGGCTCCCGTAGAACCTGCAGAAAGATGGATTTGTGAAAAAAACGGAATCCCAATATGGCCAGTAAAGTTAATTTGAGCCCCGGGATTACTCATTAAAGTTTGTGGCAAATCGTCTACATTAAACAGTAGCGGTTTGTTTTGGGCTACAACCGTTCCTGAAATAATTAAAAACAATCCTATTAGTCTCCACATCATTAAAATTCAAACGAAAAGAGGCCTTTGGAAGCGAAATCTAATTCCCCTTCAAACTTCGCTGATCCCGGTTGAACCTCTAATTCAACAACCATTTTTATTGTTCTACGAACTAAATGTATACGATTTTCTTCAATAAACTCAAACTGTTCTGTTGTTACGGGATTACCATTAATCCCCGGCTTTATTGTATAGTTTACCGCAAATTGTTCCCGGTTACCATCAGATAAAAATCTTATCTTACTTTCTATCTCGTGGGGAAAAGTATTAATATGCCTGAAATAAAATTCTACTGAGGTAAGATCTTTCTGAATATAATCGTCGTCCAGAAATTCTAAGCGAACTGTATCACTTATATGGTTTCTAACATTTCCGGTAGAAGGATCTTTAAATTGAGATTGGTCTATATCGTAGATAAGAAGATCTATTTGCACATCTGGGCTTAAACTAATTTCCTCTTTTTGGTTAAGATCTATATCTTTTACGCAACCGCATAACACAACCCCAATAAGCACTAGGCCAATACTTCTTAAAATAAATTTTGAAAGTAATTTCATTAGGCACGGCTTTAGGCTGCACTAACGAAATTAACAAAAGAATACTATTACAAATAGGTCTTTAGTTCATTTAACGTTTTTATATGCATTACGCCGATGTTTTCTTTATTTCCATAGTAGTCGAAGAAGATGGGTTTTATCCCACAATTTTGAGCTCCTGTACAATCGGCTTCATAATTATCTCCAATCATAATACTATTTTCGGGGGTAGCTGAAGATTTTTTGAGTGCGGCTTCGAAAATTAATCTATTGGGTTTTTTCACCCCTACTTCTTCAGAAGTAGTGATTGTAGTAAAATACTTACTTATACCGGAATTAGAAAGTTTTTTATGCTGCACCTCTTCAAAGCCATTTGTGATAATATGCAATTCATAACTTTTATGAAGATAATCCAACACCTCTTTACTACCATCTAAAAGATGATTATGGTCGGGTAGATATTCTATATAATCTATCGCAATATTATTTATTAAATCCTTATCGGCTTCAAATTTTAAAAGATCAAAACTGTCTTTTAACCGCCCGTAGCGTAAAGCTTCTTTTGTAACCTGATCATTTCTATATCGCTCCCAGTATTTAAAATTTACCGGCATATAGATTTTGAGAAAATCGTTTATCTCTAACGGAATATTTCTGAATTTAAAAACCCGCTCAAAAGCAAGGGCAGAATTTCGATCAAAATCCCATAAAGTATGGTCTAAATCGAAAAATATATGATTGATATTACTTAATTTCATAAATCTGTTTTAGTAATGCGTAATAAGCCTGGAAGTTAGAATATTCAGAAAAATTCTGATTTTTAAATACCGCTTTAAAACTTCCACCTACTTTTTTTACTTCAGCAATCATTTTGCCAATATCGCCGGTTAATTGTCCAAAATCTGTATGTTCTACGATATTTGAATTGAATACATAAGGATGAATTTTTAAAGCGAGGGTAGATTCAGTATTAATATCATAAAACAAAAAAGGACTGCAGGTCCCCGCTCTAAAACCGGCAGTTTCAGGATATCCCATAGAATAATCCTGCGGAATTTCAAGCTCTGAGAGGAAATTATAAAACTCAGGAATATTCAAATTATATTTCACATTAATCACGCTATCTAAAGGGGTATGTACGGTATTCTCCATACGCAACTTTTCCTTCCGAAGGGTTTTAAAATCTTCCATTGCAAAATAACCGGGCATTAAACCCACTTTAGCATAATCTCCCACATATTTTATAATAGAGCGATACGGGTTTCGGTTGTAATTAATGTTACGATCGTAAATAGAAAAATCACTAAGCTGAAACATAAACAGTAAAGGAACTTTGTATTCCTTTATAAAGGCAATTAGATCTTCAAAAATATTTATAGGATCTTTTTTAATCCGCATCACTACCTGTATACGATCTAAAACTTTATTAAACTGGAGTTTTATAATATCTAAATGCATTCCTGCTAAACTGCGCAAAAACCCTTTATTCTGAAAATTAAAAACGTGCTCTACTGCTATTATGGCCCTGGTATGAAATTTCCTATTAGCAAGTGAAATTTCCGGGAATCTTTCCAGCAGAATTTCCTTAAATTTATAAGCCCAGATATCTACTACGGGAGTTTTTAAAAATCCTTCCTGAAAACCTACACTTTCTGAAGCAGGAAAACGCCCTAAATCGTCTTTTACGTGCGGTAAATATTCTTCGTACCTACTCAGTAAAAAGAAAGAAGCTGCAAAAATATCAAAAGGCAAAGCACTGTTTTCTGACACTGGGAAAAAGCAATAATTATCGCCCCAGGGCTGTACTTTTATTTCTACCTCGCTTAAACCCTGTTCTAGTAAAAGATCTACTTTTTGCACAAACAATTCGTTTCCCAGGGCTTGTTTCCCGTAAGAAAGTTTCATCCCCTCGTGGGCGATAAATTCTTCAATTTTAGTAGTAAATTTTATAGAAATCCCCAGAACATTGGTGCAAATATGTTTGAAAGTGTAAACTATTCGCGGGGTGATTTTCTGGGTATAAATTAGTAGCATTTAATCAATTTAAAGTACGCCTTCGTCTGCAAAGCTAAAGTATGATTTTTCGGTAACAATAAGATGGTCTAACACCTTTATATCTAAACTTTGCGCGGCAGTTTTAAGCTTTTGGGTAAGTTGCTTATCGGCTTCACTTGGCTTTAAAGTTCCCGAGGGATGGTTATGCGCCAAAATAATAGAAGTTGCACCAACTTCCAGCGCTTTTCTAAGTGTGAGTCGCACATCTACAAGGGTGCCGGTAATGCCACCTTTGCTAAGTTGTAATTGCTCAATAACTTTATTGGAATTATTAAGATAAATAATCCAGAATTCTTCGTGATAAAGTTCGCCAATTATAGGCTGCATCAGCTCAAAAACCGAAGCACTGGAAGTAATTTTCTTCTTCTCTAAGGCTTCTTCTGTTCTTCGGCGCCGGCCCAGTTCCATCGCAGCTACAATACTTATAGCTTTTGCCGGACCAATTCCTTTAAATTCACAGAGCTTTTTTACTGAAAGTTTTCCGAGATCGCTAAGTTGATTTCCTGTAGAAGCTAGAATGCGTTTGCTTAATTGCACTGCAGATTCATTGCGGCTTCCTGAACCAATTAATATTGCGATAAGTTCAGCGTTGCTTAGACTGAGTTTACCTTTATGAAGCAGTTTTTCCCTGGGCCGATCGTCTTCTGCCCAGGATTTAATTCCAAAACCAACCTGATTTTCCTGCCCCATAGTTTTATAAAGATAAAAAATGATTTCTTATCTACAGCGGGACAATTTAAAATGAGGTATTTAACTTAAAACAAAGTTTTCATCTCTTCAAGATCTAAACTTCCAAAAGTCCCGCTACTCATTAAAAGTAAAACCGAATTTTTAAAATCTTTAGATTCCAATATTTTTTTAAATGCTGAAGTTTCAGAAACCACTTCCAGATTTGGTTCATTGAAGGCATTTTTTATTTCCTCGGGAGAAACAGCTTGCATTTGTTTTTGCGAAATTGCCTCTGGAGAATAAAATACCATAGCTTCATCCGCTTTACCTAAAGTATCTTTATACTGCTGAATAAATTCTGAATTAAGGCTGCTAAAAGTGTGTAATTCTAAACAGGCAATAAGTTTCTTATTGGGATATTGTTCTTTGACCGCCTCTGTGCTGGCTTTCACTTTAGATGGGCTGTGCGCAAAATCTTTAAAAATAATTCCGTTCTCATTTTCATAAATCTTTTCTAACCTGCGACTAGCCCCTTCAAATTCCATCATCGCTTCATAGAAATCGTCTTCATCAATTCCCATATGCTGGCAAATCCATTTTGCACCGGCAAGGTTATTCATATTATGTCTTCCAAAGATTTCTAAAGGCATATCCCCTTCAGAAGTTTCCAGGATTGTTTCTCCATCTTCTACGTGGTATTCAGGGGTAAAATAAGGATGCTTTCTTATTTGATTTTCGGTATTTTCAGCTAAAATTTTCAAAGTTTCATCTTCTTCGTTATAAACGAGGATTCCGCCTTTTACAATAGATTTTATAAAAATTTGAAACTGCTCTACATAGTTTTCAAAAGTGGGAAACACATTAATGTGATCCCATGCAATCCCACTAAGTAAGGCTATATTTGGTTGATAAAGATGAAATTTAGGACGAAGATCTATAGCTGAAGCCGGGTATTCGTCACCTTCAATGAGCATAAAGTCATTCTCATCGCTTAGATTAATAGTATTTTCAATTCCGCGAACCGGGGCACCAAGCATATAGTCAATTTCTTTCCCATGATAATGCATCACGTGCAATATCATAGCCGTAATCGTAGTTTTTCCGTGAGATCCACCAACTACTACGCGTGTTTTCTCTTTAGAAAGTTCAAAAAGGAATTCAGGATACGAATAAATTTTCAAGCCTAATTCTTCGGCTTTCTTCAACTCGGGATTATCTTTCCTGGCGTGCATACCCAATATCACGGCATCCAATTCCCGTGTTAATTTCTCAGGAAACCACCCAAATTCTTCCGGAAGCAAACCTTTGTTTTGTAAAGCAGATTTTGAGGGTTCGTAGATAGCATCATCGCTTCCGGTAATAATATTTCCTTTTGTGTGAAGTGCAAGGGCAAGACTATGCATAGCACTACCGCCAATTGCTATAAAATGAAGTTTCATTAGATTCTTTTTCGCGCCAGTAATTATGGCAATTTCAACTCTGTTAACTGGCTGCAAATATAGTTAAGACTTTAGGAAAAGCCTTTAGCCTACATCTCTAATATTTGTTGTTTGAGTTTTTCGGCTTCAGGAAAATTAAACTTTGATGCAAGGGCCTTATTTATATGAGACAAAGCTTGATCCTGATTATTCTTTGAAGCCTGAATTTTAGCAATATGAAAATGGGCCCAGGCCGGCGATTTCAAATCTTTATAATTATAATTTTTTATATACTTTTCAAGAAAATCAACTGCCATTTCCGGCTTCAGATTTAACAAAGCCGCTCTTTCGCCTAATTCATAATTCAGGTAATTACGCGCTACCAGGCTTTTATCTTTATTGGCCGCTTCAAGGGCTTTATTCACTGCTATTTTCATTGCTTCCCGGTCTTCTTCTATTTTATGAATATAAGCCTGCGCCAGGTAAGCATCTACTTTATTTATTGACTGAAGTTCTTTCACATACTGCTGCGCAAGTTCTTTGCTACCACCAATAATAGTTGGTAATTGCATATAAAGTTCTACTAACGCCCTACGGACTTCTGCATGATTTTCATCTAAATCGGCAGCTTTATTCAGGTAGGTTTTAATATCGCCCAGCATTAAAGCCGCTTTAAATTTAGATGCTTCCATAGCTTTCATTCCCATGGCTCCGCCAAGTTTGAAGTTATAAGCCGAAGAGTTAGGCTGGTTTTCCACCAGTTTTTCATAATAATCTATTGCTTCATCCCATTTTTTCTCAAAACTGGCAATATCACCAAGGTATTCTATGGCCTTTAAATTCTCCTTGTGCTCTTTAAAAACCTTCTTTGCCTGCTTAATTTGGTTTTCATTAAGATATTTCTCCCCGGTTTCTATAGAAGACTGAGCTAAAACAGGCGTTAAAATTGAATAGAGAATTATACTGAATATTAAGAATTTGTTAGTCATCCTATTAATTTTTTCATAAATTTATCGCGAATTTCGACCTAAAGCATCAAGTAACGTTTAACAAAAAAATATAGAACCAAAATAAATGGTAAAATTTGTTAAAGTACTGCTTAGTTTACCTCACAATGTTAAAAATTATTTTAATATTTGTGCTGCTAAAATTATTTAAACCTAATACTAATAATTGAATTTTAACACCTAGCCTATGCAAAATTTTACTTTTGGGAGGAAGGGAACAAATTGGTTCCTTTTCGCCTTTGTATTGTTAATTGGAACCTTGCCTTCATTTGGGCAAGAAGACTGCCCCGAAGCAGGGGATTTCCCTGCTACTCAAGATTTCTGTTATCTTGAAACAATTGATGATTTAGATACCGACGGTAACCCGGTATTTCAAACGAATCAAGTTGGTGACAACCAGCCTATTCCTGGGGATGAGCTTCTAGAAGGAACTACTTATTATATTGGGGGTGAAGATTGTGCTCCCGAGAATAGATTGCCTTTAGAAGTAAATGTAACTAGTGCGCCACGACCAGTAAACCAAATTACCGAAAGCCGTACCCAGGGATTCGAATTTACTACCTGTGCTTCAGAAGATTTTGATTCTGAAGATTTAGCATCATTATTTGAAGCAGATACGGATTACGTCATCGAAGTATACGAGTCCGAATTCGGGGAAACTCCATATAACGGAGTGTTAAATCCAGGAGGGAGTTATTTCGTAGGACAAGTTTCTACAGGTAATGATTGCCCATCTCTAAGAACTGCAGTAGGTTTCAATCCTAATGAAATTGAAGGTCCAGATGCCGAAGCTACACAAACCTTTTGTGAAGAAGCTACTGTTGCAGACCTTGTTGCTGAAGGAACTTATGATGACACTCAAGCCATTAGATGGTACCGGTCACAAACCGCAAACTCACCGATTTCAGCAGGCACACAACTAATTAATGGTGTAACCTATTTCGCCGCTCAGGTTGTAAATGAAAGAGGAAGTGTAACGCCTCCTTGTGAGACTCCTTCAGGAGAAAGAACTCCTGTTGAAGTTACTTTGGAAGAGCCAGAAATCATCAATACAGTTAATGCAGAAGTTTGTGTTGATGATATAATGGAAAATCCAGATGCTGATGATTTTGAAGGATTTTTCTTAAATCTAATTGGAAATCCAGGAGCCGGAACTTTCGATCCTATTCCAGCGGACTTGGTTGCTCAATACGAAACTAATCCTATCGACACTTTCACTACTACATACACAATAGATGGTGAATGTGAAGCGATAACAGCTTCAGTAACTGTTTTGGACACTGAAACAGCCAACGCGGGAACATTTGATCCTATAACCTTAGATTGTGAAGCTGAGACATTCTATGATCTTACACAATTAAGCAATAACGATCCCAATTACACCGAAGGCGGAACCTTCTCGGGTGAAGGGGTTGAAAACAACCAGTTTGACACTTCTGGTGAAGCTGGATCATATACCATCACTTATACCGTTGATGACTCCATTGACTGTGTAGAAGGACAAGATTCTACTGAATTTACTATTACTTTAACGGGAGAACCGCAGGAATTTGAACCAATTCTTGTTAACCTATGTGAAGATGAAGTTGATCCTAATCCTAGTACTTTTGAAGTCAACGCATATTTAAGAAATCTCATAAGCTCCAGAACTACCCTAGATGAGGAAGCGGGTACTTTTAACCCCTCACCGGCAGAGATAAGACAACAGTTTGAAGATCAAAATGGTCTTGGTAATTTAACTACTACATACACCGTAGCAACAGATTGCGGGGAAGCCACTGTAGATATAGATATTGAAATTTCAGAATTATTACCAGCCAATGCTGGAGATTTTGATAATATAACTATAGCGTGTGATGCTCCGGAAAGTGTGGATTTAAGTAATTTAGAGAATTTAGATGAAGAGGCTAATTTAGATGGAACATTCACTGGTGAAGGGGTTGAAAACAACCAATTTAATCCATCAGAGGTTGGACCGGGAACTTACCCGATTACTTATAACGTGGATGATTCGGGATTCTGTGTTGTAGCAGGAACTTCTGATTCCGTGACTTTCGACATAATAGTTGAAGAAGCTTCCTCTAGTGAAGTAAGCAGAACTCTATGTGTTTCAGAAGCAGAAGAATTGTTAGCCAACCCTGTTCAGGCTATTGCTTTATTCAATGAACTACTCGAAGAGCAAGGGGATGACATTCCTTCAGATGGGGAATTCACACCTGGTTTACAGAGTGTAATTGGAGATATCTCAGCATATTTAAACAATCCAACGGATGAAGAAACTTTTAATACAGTTTATACTTATGGTGATGAAGATTGCCAGTCTTCTATAGAGATTGCATTGACAATTCAAGAGGACCAGGAAGCAAACGCTGGATCCTTTAATGATGTTACTATTTTCTGTGACAGTGAGCAAACAATTGATCTTACCACTCTAGAAAATTTAGATCCAGATGCTTCTACAGGCGGCACTTTCTCTGGAGTAGGTGTTGAGAACAATCAATTTGATGCTTCAGGACTTGAGGCTGACACTTATGCTATTACTTACTCGGTAGACGAGTCAGCTGACTGCGTTATAGCAGGAACTTCCAGTTCTACTACCTTCGACATAACCGTTGAAAGTGAAGTTGAGAATATTGCACCTATTAATGTATCCTTATGCGAGGATGAAGTGCAAGATGATCCAAGTACATTTGAAGTTAATGCTTATTTAAGAAATCTGGTAAGAGCCAGAACTAATTTAAATGAGGATGATGGAACATTTAATCCTACTCCGGCCGAGATTCGTCAACAGTTTATTGCCACAGACGGGATTGGTATTTTTGAAACCACCTATACAGTAGCAACTGAGGAATGTGGAGATACTACTGTAGATATAAATATTGAAGTACAAGAATTACAAGCGGCTGAAGCAGGTGATTTTGATGATATCACCATAGCCTGTGAGGCAGAAGATATGATTGACTTAACTGAGCTGACAAACCTAGATGAAAATGCTAATTCAGGTGGTACGTTTACCGGTGAGGGTGTTGAAAACAACCAATTCAATACGTCAGAGATTGGACCGGGAACTTATACTATTACGTACTTCGTAGATGATTCTGCTGATTGTGTCATAGAAGGGACTTCTGATTCTGTAACTTTTGATATTACAATTGAAAGCGGAGTTCAAAATATTGAACCTATTAATATTACTTTATGTGAAAACGAAGTAGAAGATGATCCTTCTGCTCCCGGAATAAGAGAATTCTTATTAGCCCAGGTAGCTCAAAATTCAGATTTAGATTTGGATGGAGATTTTAATCCTACTCCAGCCGAGATCCGTCAACAGTATATTGATGCAGATGGGATTGGTGTTTTTGAAACCACTTATACTCTAGAAACTGAAGAATGTGGAGTTACTTCCTTAGATATTAATATTGAAGTACAAGAACTGCAAGCTGCTGAAGCGGGTGAAATTGATAATATCACTCTAAACTGTTTTAATACAGGAATAATTATTTTAGATGATTCCATTTTAGACGAAAATGCTAACACAGGTGGAACTTTCACAGCAGAGGAAGGAGTCCTTAATGAAGATGGTAATTTTGATCCATCTATCGGCGCGGGAACATACACTATAACTTATAATGTTAATGATTCTGCAGATTGTGTGATAGAAGGAACTTCTGATTCTACAAGCTTCGATATTATTGTATCTGAAGATTTAGAAGCGTTAAATCCAGTTTCTGTCATCTTATGTGAAGATGAAGTTCAGGATAACCCCACCGAGGTGCAAATTAGATCATTCTTTACAAATCTAGTTGCTAACAACACAAGTCTTGATTCAGGTGGAAATTTTGATCCAAGCCCAGCAGAAATTTTGACACAGTTTGAAAACCAAAACGGCCTTGGAATATTCGAAACCGAATATACCGTAGACACTGGCGATTGTGGAATTGTTTCAGTCATGCTAACGGCAGAGGTTACTCCTCTACAGCAAGCTGATGCGGGAGAGTTTAGTGACATTGAAATTTGTACTACAGATGATGAAATCCAATTATCAGCAGGTCAAACAGGCGGCATTGAAGGAGGTTTCTTTACAATAGACGGAGAAGTTATTGAAGGAGGAATATTTAATCCTACAATAATGGAAGAAGGTGATTATGATGTTACTTATACAATTAATGAAGATACTGCTTGTGTAGAGGGTGAAGCTTCTACCTCCTTTACGATTAGTATTTTTGAAGGTCCGAATGCAGGAAGCGACTTAGCACTATCGTATTGCGAAAGCGAAATCGAAGAGCTTATCGCGAATCCTGGGGAAGCTCAAAACTTCTTAATCACTTTACTTGAAAATCAAGAGGAAGATGTTGATTTGAGGGGAGAATTTGATGCAAATGTAGAAGAGCTTTTCGCTTACTACAATAACGGAGATTTCTCTCAACCCTTTGTTGCAACATATACCGTTGCTAATGAAAACTGTGAAGACAGTGCTCAAATTTCAATTACTATCAACGAGATTGAAGAAGCAAATGCAGGAGAATTCGATGATTACACATTCTGTACAACAGATGAAAATATAGATCTCAACAATGAAATTACCGGCACTATGGGAGGTATGTTTACTATTGAAGGTGAAATAATAGAAAATGGAATTTTTGCACCTTCTACATTTGAAGCCGGAAATTACACAGTAACTTATACAGTGGATGAAAATTTAGACTGTGTTGAAGGAGAAGACTCAACAACCTTTGAAATTGAATTAATCCAGGGTGTTAGTCTAGGCCAGGACAGAACGATTGAACTTTGTATAAACGAAATTGATCCAGAACCATCTGTTCTTGACGTTAGAAATTATTTCCGCAATTTACTTGGAAGTAATTACTCGGAGGATGGCACTTTTGAACCTTCTATTGCAGAAATAAGAACTTCATTCCTTGAAAACCCTATCGACACGTTCACAACTACTTTTAGTGTTGGTGAAGGAGAGTGTTCGGATTCAGTTGAACTTTCAGTAGTAGTATATGCTCTTGAAGAAGCCAATGCTGGAGAAATTGAAGACTTAACCATTTGTTCTACTGAAGAAGATATAGATTTATATTCCCTTATCTCAGACGAAGCGAATGAAAATGGGTATTTCGAAGGTTACGAAAATGGAATTTTTAGTCCAACTATGAACGAGGCTGGTAGTTATGAAATCACCTATGTGGTTGACTCAACAACTGCATGTGTAGAAGGAGAAGATAGCACAACTTTCACCATTGAAGTACAACAAGGTGCTAATGCGGGTGAAGATATGAATGTAACAGTTTGCAGTAATGACGGTCAACAAGATCTTTTCTCATTGATTTCTGCAGATGCAGATACTGATGGCGAATTCACTTTAGAAGGTGAAGTTATAGCAGACGGAATTATGGATCCTTCAGCTTTTGAAGTTGGAACATATGAAGTTATCTATACAGTTACTGCCGGGGAAGATGCTGATTGTGGTGGAGACGATATGTCTACAATCACTATTACTCTTGGTGAAGCTCCTGACGCTCCAACAACTGGTGAAGCGATTGCATTCTGTGCAATAGATGGTGAAACTGCGGCAAGACTTGAGGCAGATGGAACTAACCTAACCTGGTATTCTGATGTAGACCTAACTATGATGGTTAGCGAAGAAGACCTGTTGGTAGATGGAGATTACTATGTAACTCAATCATCAGATGAAGGATGCGAATCTGAGGCAGCAGTACTTACTGTTAATATTGTAGATTCTCCTGCTCCAACTATTAGTTCCAATTACGAACTATGTGAGTTTGACAATCCAACAATTGCAGACCTTTCAGCCGAGATCAATGAAAGCGGAGAAGTAACCTGGTATGATTCAGCAGATAGTATGACTGCATTAAGCAACAATGCTACCTTAACTGATGGTATCACTTACTACGCAACACTTATTTCAGATAATGGATGCGAAAGTTCAGAAAGATTAGCTGTTACAGTTACTCTGGAAGATTGTGCTTTACTATTCCCTGAAGCGATTACGCCAAATGGAGATGGTAGAAACGACAGGTTCGTGATTGAAAATATTGAAAGAGAATATCCAAACTTCAATATTACAATCTTTAACAGATGGGGTAATGCAGTTTACAAAGGCAATGCCTCTACTCCTACCTGGGATGGAACTTCTAACCAATCTGGTAGTCTTGGAGACGATGTATTACCAGTAGGTGTATATTTCTATGTGGTAGACTTTAACGACGGAAGCACAGAGCCTCGTCAGGGTAAAGTATACTTGAACAGATAATATAAAAGGATAAACATTAGAAAGAAATGAAAAAAACAATCACAAAATATTTAATATTCGCAGTCGTTATCCTTTTCTCAGTAAAGGGTATGGCTCAGCAAGACCCGCTGTTCACTCAGTATATGTATAATATGAGTGTAATAAACCCGGCCTACGCTACCGATGATCCTGGTATGCTAAACTTAGGGGGTATTTACAGATCTCAATGGCAAAATGTTGACGGTGCTCCAAGCACCGCCAACTTCTTTGCCCATACTCCTGTAAGTGAAAGGGTAGAACTTGGTTTAACCGTAGTTCATGATGAGATTGGTGGAATTGTAAAAGAAAACAATATAACTGCCGATTTCGCTTACGTAATCCCAACTGGTGGAGAAAGCAAAATCTCTTTTGGTCTTAAAGGTGGTCTTACCACTTTTGATGCCAACCTTTCAGGTTTAAGAGTAAACGACCCTACAGATCCTGCTTTGGAAAATGTAAATGAAGTATTCCCGGTATTTGGAGTTGGTGCTTTTTGGTTTGGAGATAACTACTATTTGGGTGCTTCGGCTCCTAACTTGTTTACTTCAAAATACATTGAGAACGAACAAGGACTTGCAGCTTTAGGAGAAGAAGCAATTCACTACTATTTAACCGGTGGATATGTTTTTCAACTAAACCCAGATCTTAAATTGAAGCCTGCTTTTATGGCAAGAGGTGTTCAAGGTGCGCCGTTGGCAGTAGATGTTACTGCAAACGTTTTGTTATACGACAGGTTAGAAGCCGGTGTTGGTTACAGGTTTAATGAAACTATCACAGGACTTGTAAACTTCAAGATCACTCCTTCACTACGTGTAGGGTATGCTTACGATCACTTTACTTCAGAATTCGCTAATTACAATTTAGGTGGAACTCACGAGGTAATGTTGTTGTTTGATCTTGACCTGTTTGGCCTTACCAAAGGATATGACAAATCACCTAGATTCTTCTAAAAAACGAATAATATGAAAAATTTATATAGTACCCTTTTTATTCTTTTTATAGGCCTTGCCGCTTTTGGGCAAAACGCCGAAATAAAGAAAGCAGATAAATTGTTTGCTCAAAGAGCCTACATTGATGCTGCAGAAGCTTATGAAAAAGTTGTAGATAAAAATCAGGAGGTGCTACAAAACCTTGGAGATGCTTATTTCTACACAAACCAAATGGAAAGTGCTGCGGAAGTTTACCGCACACTTTTCCTTAGACATGAAGATATCACTGAACCTGAGTACAAATTCCGATTTGCACATTCTTTACGTGCTATTGGAGAACAGGAAGAAGCCGATAAGAATATGAGTGATTATACCGGTGAGGATATAAGCTACGAGGAATTTTCGCGTGAATTAGACACCATTGCTCCTCACGTTTATACTACGAACCAAATCATGAACAATAGTGCTTCAGCTGACTTTGGTATCGCGTTTTATGGAGACCGAATTACTTTTGCTTCCACAAGAAATCAGGAGCGTCCGGTTTATCCCTGGAACAAAAAACCAACCTTAGATCTTTATTCTGCTGAAATGTCTGAAGACGGTGAACTAAGTGACATCGTTTTATTTTCTGATGAAATTAATACCGATGAGCACGAAAGTTCAGCTACTTTCAGTGAAGATGGTCAGGTAATGTACTTTGATCGTAACAGCGAGAAAAGAGTGAAGAATGAAGAGGGAATTAGAGTTGGTCACATTAAAATCTTCCGTGCAGAAATGGTAGATGGTAAATGGGACAATATTGAAGCTCTACCTTTTACAAGTGACGAATACTCTACTGAACATCCAAGCTTAAGCGCAGATGGCAGCAAACTTTATTTTGCCAGCGATATGCCAGGTACTGAAGGTTCTTTTGACATTTATGTTGTAGATGTAAATGAAGATGGTACTTACGGTGAACCAGAAAATCTTGGTATTGGGGTTAACACGCCTCACCGTGAGCAATTTCCTTACATTAGTGAAGAGGGAGTACTTTACTTCGCTTCAGATGGTCACCAGGGATTTGGTAACTTAGATGTTTTTAGAGCTGAAGGAGATTTCGCTGAAGTTCAAAATCTTGGTAACACGGTAAACAGTGGTCACGACGATTTCGCATTCATTATAAATGAAGAAAATCAAAAAGGATATCTTGCTTCTAACAGAAGAGGATCAGATAACCTTTATGTATTCACCAGGGAAGATTATGTTCCTCCTGTAGTTGATTACGATGATAGAGAAACAAACCTTGAAACAGGAAGACAGCAATTAAGAGATGTTGGAAATATTTATTTCGATTTTGATAAAGCAACTATCAAAGCTGAGTCTAAACCAACTTTAGATAAGGTGGTAAATATTATGAACAAATATCCTGAGCTTAAAATTGAAATTGGTTCTCACGCTGATGCAAGAGGATCTGATAAATACAATATGGGCTTATCTGAAAGACGTGCAGCCTCTACTTTAGAGTATCTTGTTGAAAACGGCATAGACCGCAGCAGATTAACTTCTAAAGGTTATGGAGAAAGCATGCCGCTTAACGATTGTACTGAACCAACAGGATGTACAAACGAGCAGTATGCTAAAAACCGTCGTAGTGAATTCACTATTATGAATTAAATACTGACGAAAGTTTATAGTTAACTAGTAACTAACCAACCAAATGTGAAAAGCCCCGGAAAATTCCGGGGCTTTTTTATTGATCAAAATTCAGGAAATTGATTTAATAAATAACAATTAATCATTTGGAGGATAACCTTCTAAAGCCTTATCCACGATCTTATCAAACATCGCCCTGCGTTGCTCTGGAGAAGCATTTGCATTGAATTTAGATTCTACAACCGCCTGCCAAATTAAAGAATCTTCGGTTACATCTATAAAGTCTATAGTAACTTCAAGAATTACAGAATTATTCTCAATAGGAATTCCCCCCGAAACTCCTACTCCCCCGCTTCTGCCACCTCCACCAATACCAACGCCAATACTGCTTCGGTTCCGGTCCATAAATTCCCGGGAATAAGCATTTACATATATGCCAGGTTCTTCAGAAGTTGAAAAACCCTCTTTCTCCATCTTGTTTCTTAAACTGTTAATTAACCTGGTCTCGTCCAATTGCGAAAGTCCAGACTGAAAATCGGGGAAAAGCTGATAGGTTTTGTAATTATTAAAACTTACCGTGTCATCATAATCATAAACCGCCTTTGGAGTATTACAGGATGAAACAAAGGCACAAACAAATAGTAACTTTATAAATTTCATAAGAATCAATTTTTGACTTTTTTACAAAAAAATGCAGCGTTGAAATTAATCCACGCTGCTTAAATTTAATCAAAAACCGTTCAGAAGATCTAAAGATTAACACAAATCCAAGATATCTCTACGTGTTTCAACTTTATGATTTAAGAAGTCTCCTTATTTAGCATTTCCCATAACCTGTCCTTTAGCTCGGTTAATCCCTGTTGAGCTACTGAAGAAATAAACAAATAAGGCGCACCTAAATTTTTATCTAATTCGTGCTTCATCTCCAGTTTTAATTCGGCATCCAGCATATCACTTTTTGAAATTGCAATAAGGCGATCTTTATCCAACATCTCTGGATTATACCTTCGCAATTCATCTAAGAGAATTTCATATTGTTCAGAAATATTGGGAGCATCTGCCGGAATTAAAAATAAGAGCGTAGAATTTCGCTCTATATGCCTTAGAAATCTATGGCCAATTCCTTTTCCTTCCGCGGCACCTTCAATAATCCCAGGAATATCAGCAACTATAAAAGTTTTAAAATCACGATATTCTACAATACCCAAATTAGGTTTTAAAGTAGTAAATTCGTAATCGGCAATCTTAGGTTTTGCTGCTGTAATTACAGAAAGTAAAGTAGATTTCCCTGCATTTGGAAATCCAACCAATCCAACATCGGCAAGAATTTTTAACTCTAGCGTAATATCTACCTCCGTACCATCAATTCCCGGTTGTGAATATCTTGGCGTTTGGTTCGTAGAACTTTTAAAATGCCAGTTTCCGCGGCCACCCATACCACCTTCGGCAACCAGATATTCTTTGCCGTCTTCGGTAATTTCGTGAATAATTTTTTGGGTTTCGGTGTCGCGAATTACAGTTCCTAAAGGCACTTCAATGTACTCATCGGCTCCTTCTGCCCCAGTACTGCGTTGTTTACTACCATTGCTACCATGTTCGGCACGAATATGCCTTTTAAACTTTAAATGATAAAGCGTCCAAAGGTTTTTGTTTCCCTTCACAATCACATGGCCACCACGGCCACCATCACCACCATCGGGTCCGCCTTTCGCTACGTATTTTTCGCGGTGCAGGTGTGAAGATCCGCTACCTCCTTTTCCGGAAGCTACGTGAATCTTTACATAATCAACAAAATTCCCTTCAGTCATAGTTTAAAAATTAAATCAAAAACCTCTAGAAAAGCCCAGAAGGTTTAAATCGTAACAAGCCTCTAAGAGGTATTAAGCTTGTAGCTTATCAATTACGGCGCTAAGACGTTGGGTGATTTCTTCAATAGAACCAACTCCGTCCACTCCGTAATATTTGTCTTGTTTTTTATAATATTCCTTTAAGATTGCTGTTTCGTCATAGTAAACCTTAATCCTATTTCTTATCACAGCTTCGTCGGCATCGTCTTTTCTTCCCGAAGTTTTTCCTCGTTCCAATAGTCTATTAACCAAAACCTCATCATCTACCTCTAAAGCAATCATTGCGGTTACTTCGGTATTTTTCAACTTCAGCAATTCAGCTAAAGCATCAGCCTGGGCTGCAGTTCTTGGAAAACCGTCAAAGATAAAACCATTAGCGCCTTCGTTCTTATCAACTTCAGCATTCAACATTTTTATTGTAACCTCATCTGGAACTAACTGCCCTTTATCCATAAAAGATTTAGCGTGCAAGCCTAATTCGGTTTCGCCTTTAATATTATGTCTAAAAACATCTCCCGTAGAAATGTGAATTAGTTTATATTTTTCCTTTAGAATGTCTGCCTGTGTTCCTTTGCCGGCGCCGGGAGGGCCAAACAAAACTAAATTTGTCATGTTGTTTTCTTTAAGTTTATAGATTTGAGTAAGATTTCTACCTAAACCGTCATAGTCCAGGCCATAACCTACAATAAATTTATTGGGAATTTCAATTCCCCTATATTTAATATTGAATTCCTTTTTATAAGCTTCAGGTTTGTAAAATAAAGTTGCCACCTCATAGTTCGCCACTTCCTCTTTTAAAAGAATTTTATTGATTTCTTCTAACGTATTACCGGTATCTACAATATCCTCCAGTAAAATTACATGCCGGTCTTTTAAAGATTGGTTTAATCCCAGAAGCGTTTTTACATTTCCGGTTGTTTTGGTGCCCTCGTAAGAACCAAGTTTTACAAAACTAACCTCGCAATCTGCATTAAATCTCTTTATAACTTCACTTGCAAACATAAAGGAACCGTTAAGTACTCCTAAAAATATGGGATTGGCATCCCTATAATCTTCATTAAGCTTATTGGCCACTTTATCTATAGCGGCATTGATTTCTTCTTCTAAAATATAAGGCTCAAACTCTAAATCGTGCAGTTTTATCAAATCTCAAAAATTTTAAAGGGCAAAGATAAGGATTCTTAACAACCCAAACTGCCAGATTTCCATAAGAATAATAGCACAGCTTACCCTAAAAAATTATTTTTGCTGAAACTTTTAAGGTATGATCAATTATTTTTCTTCAGATTTTAAACTGGGAATTCTCGGCGGGGGCCAGTTGGGTAAAATGATGCTTTACGAAACCCGCAAATACGATATCCAAACCAACGTTGTAGACCCAAATCCTGAAGCACCCTGTAAAATTGCCTGTGATTATTTTGAAACCGGCGATCTTATGAATTTTGATACTGTGGTTAACTTTGGAATAAAAGTTGACGTGCTCACGTTTGAAATTGAAGGCGTAAATGTTGAAGCTATAAAACAATTGCAAAAAGAAGGCGTAAAAACCTATCCTTCAGCTGAAACTTTAGAGAAAATACAGAATAAAGGAATTCAGAAGAATTTCTATAAAAGACATGAAATCCCAACCGCTAATTTTGAAGTTTTTTCAAATAAAAAGGAATTAATTTCTGCGCTTGAAAACAGTAAAATTAATCTTCCATTTGTTTGGAAAAGTACTACTGGCGGTTATGATGGCAAAGGAGTTTCGGTTATAAAAAATAAAAAAGCTTTAAACGATCTTCCCGATGCTGAATGTATTGCCGAAAACCTCGTTCCTTTTAAAAATGAATTAGCGGTGATCGTGGCGAGATCGGCTTCAGGAGAAGTAAAAACCTATCCGGTAGTTGAGATGGAATTTCACCCTACGGCAAACCAGGTAGAATATGTAATCTGCCCGGCCAGAATTGAAGATTCCGTCGCGCAAAAAGCCAGGGAACTGGCGGTTAAAGTTTCCGAAGCATTTGAGCACGTAGGCTTACTGGCGGTAGAAATGTTCCAGACAGATAATGATGAAATCCTGGTAAACGAAGTCGCTCCAAGACCTCACAACAGCGGGCATTACAGTATTGAAGCTAGTTACACCAACCAATTTGAACAACATATTCGCGCAATTTTAGATTTGCCTTTAGGAAATACCGATAGTAAAGTGGGCGGAATTATGGTAAATTTAGTGGGTGATGCAGCTCACGAAGGTGAAGTGGTTTATGAGAATATTGAGAAGATAATGAAAATGCCGGGCGTGACACCGCATATTTACGGTAAAAAAATCACCCGTCCTTTTAGAAAAATGGGCCACGTAACTATTGTAAATAAAGACCTGGCCGAAGCAAGAAAAATAGCCGAACAGGTTAAGAATTCAATTAAAGTTATTTCCAAATAATAAACTTTTCGAAGTTTTTGAACATAAAATTATGAGCAAAGTAGCAGTAATAATGGGAAGTACCAGCGATTTACCGGTAATGCAAGATGCAATAGATATCCTGGAAGGTTTTGACCTGGAAGTAGAAGTAGATATTGTTTCTGCTCACCGAACCCCGGAAAAATTATTTGAATACGGAAAAACCGCACACGAACGTGGAATTAAAGTAATTATAGCCGGTGCCGGAGGCGCAGCTCACCTGCCGGGAATGATAGCATCGCTCTCCCCCCTTCCAGTAATTGGTGTGCCGGTAAAATCCAGCAATTCTATAGATGGGTGGGATTCGGTTTTATCTATTTTACAAATGCCAGGCGGAGTTCCGGTTGCCACCGTAGCATTAAACGGAGCAAAAAACGCAGGAATCCTTGCCGCTCAAATTATTGGAACTTCAGATAAATGTACTTTAGATAAGATATTAGTCTATAAAGAAGGACTCAAAGAGAAAGTAATTGAAGGCGCCAAAAAGGTGAAAAAATAACAAAAGCCACGTCTTGCGACGTGGCTTTCTTTGTAGTAAACTCACCTAAATCTGTACAAATTATTTATTAACCATTCTAAATATTTAAACCAGAAAAAACTTTAAAAGCTACTACAATTTTAAAACGTTCAATATTTTAAAGCCGAAATATACAGTTTTTTAAAGAAAAACAACGTTTTGTGTTAAAAAAAGTTACTAAAAACGTCAAATTTAGGTTAAGTACATTACCTGTATAGCTCAGGAAATGTTTAATAGATAAATTTGAAATTATAATTAAAAGAAAAGAGATAATGACGACTCAAAATAATCCACTTTTACAGGAATTTGATCACGCTCCATTTTCAAAAATTGAGAATAAGCATTTTAAACCCGCCATAATAAAAGCCATAGAAATGGCTCGGGAAGAAATTAATGCGATTGCAACAAATGCCGATGAAGCTACTTTTCCAAATACCATTGAAACTTTAGAATTTTCAGGAGAAAAATTAGATAGAGTAACCAGCATATTTTTCAATCTTAATTCTGCGGAAACCAATGAAGATATTCAGCAAATCGCACAGGAAGTTTCCCCACTTTTATCAGAATTCAGAAATGATATTATTCTAAATAAAGCACTTTTTGAAAAAGTGAAATCGGTTTATAATAAGAAAGACCAGCTTGACCTGAATACGGAGCAAAAAACGCTTTTAGACCGAAAATACAAGGCTTTTTCGCGAAACGGAGCCAATTTGCCAATAGAAAAGCAAAACGAACTTAGAGATATAGACAAGAAACTTTCAAAATTAAGCCTTGATTTTGGCCAAAATGTACTTGCCGAAACCAATAAATTTGAATTACATCTTACTGATGAAAATGATCTAAAAGGCCTACCGGAAAGTTTTAATGAAGAAGCTGCACAAGCAGCAGCTTCTAAAGAAAAAGAAGGCTGGATCTTCACCCTTGAATATCCAAGCTACCTTCCTTTTATGAAATATGCTGAAAACAGGGAACTGCGCAAGAAAATGGCACTTGCTTTTGGCTCTAAAGGATTTCATTGTGATGAGTTAGACAATCAGGAGAATGTGCTGCAAATTGCTAAGTTAAGATACCAGCGCGCTCAGCTTCTAGGTTATAAAACGCACGCACATTTTGTATTGGAAGAGCGTATGGCTGAAACTCCCGAAAAAGTGAATAGTTTTTTAGACGAAATTCTTGAAAAAGCAAAACCTGCTGCTGAGCGCGAATTCAAAGAATTAGAAAATTTCGCAAAAGATCTGGATGGAATTGACCAGTTACAAAAATGGGATGCCGCTTTTTACAGCGAAAAACTAAAACAGAAATTATTCAATCTCGATGACGAAAAACTGAAACCTTATTTCAAACTTGAGAATGTAATAGACGGAGTTTTCACGGTAGCCCAAAAACTTTATGGCCTTAGTTTTAAAGAAGTTTTTGATGTAGATAAATATCATGAAGATGTAAAAACCTACCAGGTACTTGATGAGAACAACAAAGAGATGGCCCTGTTTTATGCCGATTTCCACCCAAGGCCGGGAAAAAGAGATGGCGCCTGGATGACGGGTTACAAATCACAATACAAGAAAGATGGCGAGGAAGAACGCCCACATATTTCTATTGTTTGCAACTTCACAAAACCTTCTAAAAAACAACCTTCATTATTAACTTTTAACGAGGTCACAACGCTTTTCCACGAATTTGGCCACGCGCTTCACGGGATGTTGGGCGATACTGAATATCCAAGTCTTTCTGGTGCAAATGTCTATTGGGATTTTGTAGAACTTCCAAGTCAGTTATTAGAAAACTGGTGTTATGAAAAGGAAGCGCTTCAGTTGTTCGCGAAGCATTACGAAACCGGAGAAGTAATTCCTATGGAGTTGATTCAGAAAATAAAAGAATCTGCTAATTTCCAGGAAGGAATGGCCACGGTAAGACAATTAAGCTTCGGGATGTTAGACCTAAGCTGGCACGGTGTAGATCCTTCAGCAATTACTAACGTTAAAGCAAACGAAGACAAAGCTTTTGAACGTACAAAATTATTTCCAAATGTTGCTGAAAACTGCATGAGTACTGCTTTTTCTCATATTTTCCAGGGCGGATATTCTGCAGGTTATTATTCCTATAAATGGGCAGAAGTATTAGATGCCGATACCTTTGAATATTTTCAGCAGAACGGGATATTTAGCCGGGAAGTCGCCAATAAATTTAAAACAAATATCCTCTCACAAGGTGGCACAGATCACCCAATGACGCTTTATAAGAAATTCCGCGGAAAAGAACCAAAACCCGATGCTTTATTAAAACGTGCCGGATTAATTGAGAAATGATTAAACTAAAGAGGCTGTCTGAAAAATTTTCAAATAGTCATTCTCAATTTATTTCAGAATCTAAGACTTTGGTAAGTAAAACGTGTTAGAAGCTGAAACAAGTTCAGCTTGATGAAATTAGACTTTTTCAACAACCTCTTTTCTTTACTAATCCAATTTCCACCTTAAAAACCTTATAAGATCTATAACTTATAATGTCAAATACTTTTGCTAATTTTGATTCGACCTTGAAGCAAGCCTATGCCAACTCATAAACTCGATCCTACAAAATGGGTGGATAAATATTCCGATTACCTATTTAACTACGCAATTGTTAGGGTGAACGATCGCGAGGTGGCAAACGATTTAATTTCTGAAACCTTTCTTGCAGGCCTAAATTCTAAAGATAACTTTGAAGGAAGGGCCACAGAACGCACATGGCTTATTTCTATTCTGAAGCGAAAAATCATAGATTATTACCGAAAGATAAACTCCATAAAAGGTCAGGCTGAAGTTCGCATCAATTATTCAGATTCTGAAAATAATGGCGATTGGATGGAGGAACAGGTAGCCGATGCTTTTGATCGTACTGCCGAGGATGAGATGGAAAACAACGAATTGGGAATGGCTATTTTAGAGTGTCTCGATCAAATCAACGAAAAACACGCCGCCATCTTTAAGATGAAAACCATTGATGAGGCTGATACTGAGGCCGTATGTAAAGAATTCAATATTAGTCCGTCTAACCTTTGGGTAATCATTCACAGGGCGCGCACCGCATTGGCCGCATGCCTTGAAAAAAACTGGTTCTAAATTATGCCGAAAAGAAAATTTTTCATTTTTGACTGTTCAAAAGCAGAAAATTGCTGCGACAAAAGCCAATATAACGAGGCTGGAACACGCGAAAAACTATCAATGCTTATGCATTTGCTTTTATGCAAACCCTGCCGCAAGTACACCTCCAAAAACACTAAACTCACCCATTTAATAAAAAAATCTAAACTTAAAACTTGTTCTGAAAAAGAAAAAAAAGCCTGGAAAAACAGCATTGAAAAAGAAATGGCTAAAGGAGAATCTTAGCTAGCAGCCAAACTAAAAGCCAAAACACCGGAATTCCTTCCACCCAAAAAGCCGAATAATAACTTCCCTGATCTATCCGCGCTGCTTTTATAAAATACGCCGAAACCAATAAGATAAGACTTAAAGCAATTAAGTTGATTACAGAAAAATAAGATTTCAGAAACTCCAGGAACAGTATAATTCCTAATAATATATAACCGATTTTCTTAGTATTCGCTATTCCTATTTGCTGCGGAATTGTATTTAAATTCCCAGAATCAAACTTCAAGTCCCTTATCTCAAACGGAAGCGTTATAGCAATAACAAAGAAAAAACGCTGAAAAAAAGTGAGACCGATTTCCTTTAAATTAACCTGATCCATCAAGGGTAAAATAACAGTCACTCCGGCCCAAACCACGGCAATAATAAAAATTTTAATCCCACCAATATTTCTAAGATTTTGCCTGTTTTTACCTAGAGGAATAGCATACAGTAAAGTAAAAACTCCCAAAATAGCAGAAGCTAAAAGTATTTTTAATTCCTGCTGAAAAGCAAAATACAGCAAAGCCACGAAGCAAAAAAAGGAGAAAATCTGTATAAGTTTTAGGTTTCGGGCAAGGCTGGCGTGATGCAGTTTAGCGATGCCGGCATACTTCACAAAATTATAGCCGGTAATGCTTCCGAAGAAAATAAAAAACAGCAGGTTTTTATTAATTTCAATATTGAATTCCAGGAAGCTTAGTAAGCTTAATGAAACCACGGCCAAAGCCACGTGCAGACTGCTATTTATATAGAAATCTAATATATTTTTAAAACACTGCATCCTGCTAAATTAATCATTCTTCTCGCAACCAAAACTGACGTCATAAATCTTAACAAGTGTATACGTCTAATCACTAAAAAATTACGTTTAAAATATGTACTTTTGCAGCACAAAACACAACTTTATTTTAATGAGAACAGATTCTTTTGCCCTACGCCATATTGGCCCCAGAGAAAGTAATCTCCAGGCAATGTTGGACACCATTGGTGTAGATTCGTTAGAACAGTTAATATACGAAACCATCCCCGACGATATTCGTTTAAAATCACCCTTAAATTTACCTGCTGCACTTAGCGAAAATCAATATGCCGAGCATATTGGCAAACTAGCTGCAAAAAACAAGGTTTTTAAGACTTATATAGGTCTTGGTTACCACCAGGGAATATTACCGGCTGTGATACAGCGAAATATTTTGGAAAACCCGGGTTGGTACACAGCCTACACGCCTTACCAGGCAGAAATTGCCCAGGGAAGACTGGAAGCTTTATTAAATTTCCAAACTATGGTAAGCGATCTTACCGGAATGGAAATTGCCAATGCCTCGCTTTTAGATGAATCTACTGCTGCGGCAGAAGCTATGGGACTTTTATTCGCTGTTCGCGATCGTAAGCAGAAGAAAAACGAAGTAAATAAATTCTTTGTTTCTGAACAGGCCTTACCACAAACCATAGATCTTATTAAAACGCGTGCAGATTTTATGGGCATAGAGCTAGTGGTTGGTAATCACGAAGAATTTGATTTTAGTGATAAATTCTTTGGAGCTTTAGTACAATATCCAGGGAAATACGGACAGGTTTTTGACTATGCCGATTTTGTATCAAAATGTAAAGATGCTGATATAAAAGTAGCTGTTGCTGCCGATATTTTGAGTTTGGTTAAACTACAGGCACCGGGAGAACTTGGTGTAGATGTGGTTGTTGGCACCACTCAGCGTTTTGGAATTCCATTAGGATATGGTGGTCCTCACGCTGCTTATTTTGCTACTAAAGAAGAATATAAAAGAAATCTTCCCGGAAGAATTATTGGGGTAACCAAAGATCTTGATGGGAACCACGCCTTAAGAATGGCACTCCAAACCCGCGAGCAGCATATTAAACGTGACCGCGCTACTTCTAACATTTGTACCGCGCAGGTTTTACTGGCTGTGATGGCGGGAATGTATGCAGTTTATCATGGACCTGATGGTCTAAAATATATTGCTGATACCGTTCATTTTTCTACAGTTACTTTAGCTGAAGAACTTGATAAAATGGGTGTTAAGCAGCTTAATTCAGCTTATTTTGATACGCTTCAGGTGAAAGCTGATGCTCAAAAAATTAAAGCTGAAGCCGAAAAGAACGAAATCAATTTCTATTACCTAGATGCTGAAACGGTTTGTATTTCTTTAAATGAAACTACAACCCAGGAAGACATCAATAATATTTTGAAGGTTTTCGCTAAAGTTTCAGGTGAAAAATCTACTGAAATTGAAAGCTTAAAAGAGGCATCTGCAATTCCTTCAGCATTACAGAGAAAAACCGATTTTTTAACGCATAAAGTTTTCAACCTTTACCATTCAGAAACTGAATTGATGCGTTACATTAAAAAACTGGAACGCAAAGATCTTTCTTTGAACCAGTCTATGATTTCGCTTGGAAGCTGTACCATGAAATTAAACGCAGCTTCAGAAATGCTTCCTTTAAGCAATCCTCAATGGGGGAATATTCACCCATTTGTACCGGTAGAACAAGCTGAAGGCTACCAGATCGTATTAAAAAGACTGGAAGATCAATTAACCGAGATCACCGGATTTTCTGCAACTTCACTTCAGCCAAATTCTGGTGCGCAGGGTGAATATGCCGGCTTGATGACTATTAGAGCTTACCATGAATCTAAAGGGGAAGGTCATAGAAATATATGTTTAATTCCTTCTTCAGCTCACGGTACCAACCCAGCTTCTGCAGTAATGGCGGGAATGAAAGTGGTGGTAACTAAAGCTTCAGAAAACGGAAATATAGATGTAGACGATCTTCGCGAAAAAGCGATAAAACATAAAGATAATCTTGCTGCTTTAATGGTAACCTATCCTTCTACCCACGGGGTTTTTGAATCGGCTATTAAAGAAATCACGCAAATTATTCACAATAATGGCGGGCAGGTTTATATGGATGGTGCAAATATGAATGCCCAGGTTGGTTTAACCAATCCTGGCGTAATTGGTGCCGATGTTTGTCACTTAAACCTACATAAAACTTTTGCAATTCCTCACGGAGGCGGTGGCCCGGGAGTTGGACCAATTTGCGTCGCAGAACAATTAAAACCATTTTTACCAGGAAACCCAGTAATAAAAACTGGTGGAGAAAATGCTATTGGCGCAATTTCTTCAGCACCATGGGGTTCTTCTTTAGTATGCCTTATTTCTTATGGTTACATAACCATGTTGGGTAGCAAAGGACTTCAAAAAGCTACAGAATATGCAATTCTTAATGCCAATTACGTAAAAGAGCGTTTAAACGAACATTACAAAACATTATATTCTGGAGAACGTGGCCGCGCAGCTCACGAGATGATCTTAGATTGCCGACCATTTAAAGAGAATGGAATTGAAGTAGTGGATATCGCCAAGCGATTGATAGATTATGGGTTCCACGCTCCTACTGTTTCTTTTCCTGTGGCAGGAACAATGATGATAGAACCTACCGAAAGTGAAAGCAAAGCTGAACTGGATAGATTCTGTGATGCATTAATTTCTATTAGGCAGGAAATTGAAGAGTTGGATAGCGAAGAAGATAACGTGCTTAAAAACGCACCGCATACTATTACTATGCTAACTTCAGATGAATGGAAATTCTCTTATTCAAGAGAAAAGGCGGCTTACCCGTTAAATTATGTGTCAGAAAATAAATTCTGGCCGAGCGTAAGACGTGTAGACGAAGCATTTGGAGACAGAAATCTAATGTGCACCTGCCCTCCTATTGAGGAGTATATGGATGCATAAGTTTTTAAAAATGCCTGAAAATTTTCTTCGGAAATAATTCCGACACTATTTTCAGGCATTTTTTATTTTGTGACTTTCATCACATTTTAGTATATTTTTCCTTTTTCTTTAAAGCTCACTATATTTGTAATTAGTACATTCGGAGTTTAATCTTAATTAAAAGTCAGATGAATATTAAAATTACCGGCACAGGTAGTTATATCCCTAAAGTTATAACCGCAAATGCTGACTTTGACAATCATGAATTTTTCAATCTTGATGGAACAGGATTTCCACAAGACAATAAAACAACAATTGCCAAATTTAAAGCCATAACGGGAATTGAAGAACGGCGGTATCTTGAAGAGAATTTAAACACTTCAGATATGGCAGTTATCGCGGCTCAGCAAGCTTTAGAAACTTCTAATACAGATCCCGAAACCTTAGATTATATTATTGTTGCCCATAATTATGGCGATGTTAAACACGAAAGCATTCAGAGCGATACCGTACCAAGTATGGCTACTCGCGTGAAATATCATTTACGAATTAAAAATCCAAAATGTGTTGGCTACGATGTACTTTTTGGATGTCCCGGCTGGATTGAAGGATTGATACAGGCACAGGCATTTATGAAAGCCGGAATGGCAAAAAAATGCCTTGTTATTGGTGCCGAAGCCCTATCTCGAGTTGTAGATAAACACGACCGTGACTCTATGATTTTTTCTGATGGTGCTGGGGCAGTGGTTTTAGAAGAAACCGAAGAAGAAGGTGGAATCCTCGCGCACGAATCTGGTACTTATGCTTTTAACGAAGCTAACTATATTTACTTTGGAAAATCTAACCGAACGGAAGCACCAGACGATTTACGATATATTAAAATGAACGGCCGTAAAATCTACGAATTTGCACTGATGCACGTTCCCGGGGCGATGAAAACATGCCTGGAAAATAGCGGAAAAGATATTAAAGACCTTAAAAAGATCTTTATTCACCAGGCTAACGAAAAGATGGACGAAGCGATTATAAAACGCTTTTACAAACTTCATAAACAAGAAGTGCCAGATAAGGTAATGCCCATGACCATTCAGGAGTTAGGTAATAGCAGTGTGGCTACCGTTCCTACACTTTATGATCTTGTGGTAAAAAATAAAATTGCCGATCAACAACTTGAAAAAGGAGATGTGGTGATGTTCGCCAGCGTTGGTGCAGGGATGAATGTGAATGCGATAGTTTACCAATACTAGATGTACGAAAATAGCTTCCCCAATAAACGATATAAGGAAACTTTAGAGTTTTTAGAAGCAAATGTACCCGCCCCTAAAAAAATTCTTGATTTAGGTGTAAAAAACCCTTTTTCAGAAATTATGGAAAAACATAATTACAAGGTGCAAAATACTGAAGGGGAAGATCTGGACTTAAACACTACAGCCGTAGAAACTACCGCTTATAATGTGGTAACCGCTTTCGAAATTTTTGAGCACCTGGTTTCTCCTTATAACGTTTTATCAAATATTAAAGCCGATAAACTAGTAGCCACCGTTCCGCTTAAATTGTGGTTTTCCAGCGCCTATCGAAGCAAAACAGATATGCGAGACCGGCATTACCACGAGTTTGAAGACTGGCAATTTGATTGGCTTTTAGAAAAAGCAGGATGGAAAATTATTAGCAGAAAAAAGTGGACCAATCCTGTCAACAAATTGGGAATTAGACCAATTTTAAGATATTTCACGCCTAGATATTACGCGGTTTATGCAGAGCGGATTTAAGCGAAATTAATCTTTGCAGAACCTTTAAATTTCGCCACTTGAAGACCTATATTATTATTCCGGCATATAATGAAGCTGAATTTATTGGCGAAACTCTTCAGTCTTTAATCGACCAAAGTCGACCGGCTGATAAAATTGTAGTGGTAGATGACGGCTCTACCGACAATACTCCAGAAATTGTCTCAGAATTTACTAAAAAACATCCCGAAATCTCGCTGATAAAGAATACTTCAAAAGGCAAGCATTTGCCCGGCAGCAAAGTAGTGAACGCTTTTAATTTAGGTTTTAAAACACTTGACGACAATTTTGACATTGTATGTAAGTTTGATGCTGATCTAATTTTTCCGAAAAATTATTTAGAGAAAATTAGCATTCATTTTAAGGAAAATACCAAAATCGGTATGGTTGGTGGTTTTTGTGAAATTCAGAAAAATGGAGAGTGGGTCCTGGAAAATCTAACGGGTAAAGATCATATTCGCGGTGCCTTAAAAGCTTATCGCAAAGCCTGTTTCAAAGATATTGACGGCTTAAAACCGGCTATGGGTTGGGACACCGTAGATGAACTACTTGCACAGTATCACGGCTGGGAAATAAAAACCGATGAAAACCTTAGAGTAAAACATCTTAAACCTACCGGAAAGAACTACAATAAAACTTCAAAATATAAGCAGGGAGAAGCTTTTTACAGCTTGAGGTATGGTTTTGTGATCACTTTTATAGCTTCAGCTAAACTTGCTTTTAAAAAGAAAGATTTGGGCTTTTTCCTAAATTGTATCACCGGATTTTTATATGCTAAAAATGAAAAACGACCTTATCTTGTGAATAAAGATGAAGGCCGTTTTATAAAGAATTTACGCTGGAAAAAAATGCAGGAGAAATTATTCTGAAATCTCAGTTTCTTCAGCATCCAGCATCATATATAATGGTTTTCCGGTAGTTCCATTTGGAAATGAGATTCCTAAAATCGCTGATACCGTTGGTGCGATATCTACAATTTCTGTTCTTTGGGTTGTGCTGCCTTTCTTCACTCCGTTTCCGTAGAAAATTAAAGGAGCATGGGTATCGTACATCAATCCGCTACCGTGGGTAGAACCGGTTTCGGAATATACAATCGTAGCAGGATCTAAAACATACACCAAATCTCCACTCCTCTTTTGGTTAAATCCGTTTTGAATAGCTGCTCCTGCACCGGTTACAAAACTACCGCTACTAAGCTGATCCCTGGTATACACTTTATCTATTTGATCTAACTGAAGAATATAATGCGCCAATTTAGCCTGTAACTCTGAAGAGCTTATTTTGGCTTCTTCCATTACTTCATAATTAAAGAAAATCTGGCTGTTATAAACACTTTCTATAAGTTCATCTTCATCAAATTCTTTTAAAACAAAATCTTTAAGTTTATCTTCAAATACATCAGATTCAAAATATCCTGCCGGTATATTTACAGATTCAAGGTAAGCGGGAACGTCTACTCCACCGTGATCTGCGGTTAAAAAGATCGTATAATTACCTTCGCCAACTTTCGCATTTAATTCTTCTAAAAGTTGTGCTATATTTTTATCAAGCCTAAGATAAGTATCCTGAATCTCTTTAGAATTCACTCCAAAGTTATGACCTATCTTATCGGGACTTGAGAAACTTAGCGCAAGGAAATCGGTATCAACATCCTGGCCCAGGTCTTCGGCTTCAATTGCCGCCAATGCAAATTCCAGGGTAATATCATTTCCATAAGCTGAATTTTCAATGATATCAAACCCACCATTTTCTTCACTCAACTCTTCAAGGTCGTATGGAAAAGTAGCATCTTCTTTTCCTCTAAAACCACCTTCAAAATTATTCTTGTCACTTCCGCTTTCGTTATAGCTTTCAATATCATGTAAAGTATTCCACGGTTTCAGGTAAGCCTCTACTTTATCTGAATCATTAAAGTCTTTAACCCATTGCGGTAGTTCTTCCATATAAAATGAACTGGTAATCCACTTCCCTTCATCAGAGCCATGAAACCAATAAGCTGCGTTTGCAGTATGGCCTGCCGGAAGAATAGACCCTCTATCTTTAATAGAAACCCCAATTGTTTTTCCGCGCATTTGAGTATGCAAGCGGTTTTCATCGGCTACCGTAGTGGTTTTCATCCTGTGAGGAGACATTTTCCCTGCATCATCTTTAGTTCCAACCGGCTCTACAGAATCGTCTCCTGCGCAATAAACCGATTCGTGTATAAATTTATCGTACCAGCCGTTACCAATAATACCGTGATTCATTGGGCTGGTTCCTGTGTAAACCGAAGCGTGTCCCGGCCCGGTATAGGTAGGCACATAATTAAAATGATTATTCTTAAAATTATAACCGTCATTTATCAATTTTTTGAAACCGTCTTCACCAAACCTATCCCAAAATCTCGTAAGATAATCGTAGCGCATTTGGTCTACCACAATTCCTACAACCAGTTTAGGTTTTTCTTCTTCATTCTCCTGGGAAAAACCCTGAAATGCCAAAAATGTGGCCAATAATAAAAATGTAAATCGCTTCATCATATTTTGTTTTATAGAAGTAGCCCAAAAATACTAAACTTATTAGGCTAAAGATTAATTCTACGTTAAATACTTTGGAGTAATTTTTTAGTATTTTAGCTTTACAAAAATTGCTTAATGAACTATCTACACTCCATTGGGGAATATTTTTTAATGCTGAAAGGAACTTTTCACCGAATGACCAAAGGTTCGGTTTTAAGAGGTTTAATTCTTAAAGAATTAGATGACCTGATTATTGGCTCCATGGGAATTGTAGCCTTTTTATCCTTTTTTATTGGAGCTGTAGTTGCTTTGCAAACTGCTTTAAATCTAAATAATCCTTTAATTCCCAAAACCCTTATTGCCTACGCGGCCAGGCAATCTATAATCCTGGAATTCGCACCTACCTTTATTTCTATAATTATGGCGGGGAAAGTGGGTTCTTATATTACATCCAGTATAGGTTCTATGAACGTTACCGAACAAATTGATGCCTTGGAAGTAATGGGTATTAACTCTTTAAATTATCTTATTTTTCCTAAGATAATAGCCATGCTTTTTTACCCTTTTGTAATCGCTATTTCCATGTTTTTAGGAGTTTTTGGAGCTTATGCCGCAGCGGTTTTTGGTGGTTTTGTACCACCAGATCAGTTTGTACAGGGACTTCAGGAAGACTTTATTCCTTTTCACCTGGTGTATGCGTTTATTAAAACATTCTTATTTGCCTTTATTTTGGCAACAGTTCCCGCTTATCATGGCTATTATATGAAAGGTGGCGCCCTGGAAGTTGGTGAAGCCAGTACCACATCTTTTGTGTGGACCAGTGTAGTTATAATTATCACAAATTACGCAGTAACCCAATTATTACTAAGTTAATGATAGAAGTTGAAAATTTACATAAAGCATTTGATGGCGAGGAAGTTTTAAAAGGGATAGACTTTACTTTCGATAAAAGTAAAACAAACCTTATAATTGGCGAATCTGGATCAGGAAAAAGTGTACTTCTAAAATGTATGCTAGGCTTATTTACACCTGAAAAAGGAGTGATTAAATACGACGGAAAACCTTATACAGAATTTACTGAAGACGAAAAGAAAGACCTTAGTAAGCAAATAGGAATGGTTTTTCAAGGCGGGGCACTCTTTGATTCTATGACGGTTGAAGAAAATGTAATGTTTCCGTTGAGAATGTTTACTAAAAAGAAAAAGAAAGAAAACCTGGATCGTGTAAGAGAGGTTTTAAAACGTGTAAATTTAGATGGGTCTGAGAAAAAAATGCCTTCAGAAATTAGTGGAGGAATGCAAAAAAGGGTTTCTATTGCCCGGGCCATTGTAAACCGACCAAAATATTTATTCTGTGATGAACCAAACTCTGGGCTGGATCCCAAAACTGCTACGGTAATAGATAATCTTATTCAGGAAATTACTCACGAATATAATATCACTACTATAATTATTACTCACGATATGAATTCGGTTTTAGAGATAGGCGAAAAAATTGCCTTTCTAAAAGATGGGGTTTTAGCCTGGAAAGGTGATAAATCTCAAATATTTAAAACCGATGATGAAACCGTGACCGATTTTGTTTATTCTTCTAACCTTTTTCAGAAGGTAAGAGAAGCACAACAACAAGGACTTTAATTAACCGATTTTACCTGCAGCGTATCCAGTTTTAAACGCACTTTTAACCACTTTTCAAAACGTTGTTTTTGCTCGGTGATCTGCCGGTTATTTAAATTATCTTTCCAGCCTACCGTAAAAGTGGGAATAGTATCGGTTTTCGAAAAATTAGTAGTAATTAAATTAGAATAGCCTAACTCGTCTATTCCGTCATAATTTATTTTTGCTTCCTGACTTAAATCACTAAATGAAAATCCGTCGCCCCGATATCTGGAAATTTCTTTTTCTAAAAGTGCTATTTTTTCATCTTTATCTTCAATTAACTCCTGGTTTTTAATATAGAGATCTTCCAGGATTCCGCTCCTAACCTGAGTAGAAAGCTGATCTATATTTCCCGTGGGGTCTGCTCCCTGGTGTACTATTAATTCAGTTTCTTTTAAAGCTTCAATATCGTCTATTTGCTGCTGCCAGGTAGAAATTGTAGCCTGCGGCACCCGGTTTCCAATAAGATAAACTTCAATACTTTTTTCATTATAATCGTAAGAAGATTTAATAGTTTCAGTACCATCATATCTCATAACAGTAGCTATAAACTCTTTAGCTTTGGTTTCAAATAACTGTTCCTGAAGTAAGAAAACAAACAAAATCACACTGGGAATCATAACAATTACAGCAATAGTAGAAGCTATTTGCGCCGTTCTTCGTCGTTTTTTACTATTTACATATTTTACTAAAGGAAAACCAAGCACTTTAGTTACTACAAAGGTGGAAAGCGCAATAAATACCGCATTAATTGAGAATAGGTATAAAGCACCGCCGGCATAAGACCAGTTACCAATAGCCAGCCCATAACCTACGGTGCAAAGTGGCGGCATAAGTGCTGTGGCTATAGCAACCCCTAAAATTACACTGGCAATAGTGCCTTTTTTGGTTTTAGCTACAATTAACGCTAAACCACCAAAAATTGCCACCAGGACGTCCAGAATTGTAGGATAAGTTCTCGCAATAAGTTCAGGGGTTTCGGTTTTAACGGGAGAAACAAGAAAATAAATATAGGCGGTAAGTACACTTAAGCTAACCATTAAACCAAGGTTGATAAAAGATTTTCTAAGGGTAAGTACATCGTTTATGGCTACAGACATTCCCACGCCCACAATAGGACCCATTAGAGGAGAGATAAGCATCGCTCCAATAACAACCGCCGTACTACTTACATTAAGGCCTACAGAAGCCACAAATATTGAAAATATAAGAATCCAGGCATTGTGACCTTTGAAAGAAATATCTTTTTTTACCGCTTCAACAGTAGATTCCCTATCGGTATCGTGCCGAATTTCAAGAAGTTCTTTTACAAGCGCTTTTATATTTTGCCAAATCCCCTTGGCACTTTTACCCAAATCTTCAGAGTTTTCCTGTGAAGCAAGGTTTTGATTATTTTCAGGTTTCTGATTATTCTCCATATATACTTAACCTAAATCTTCTCCAAATTTCTCTATAGCCTTTTCTCTAATTTCCTTAATATCCTGTATTTTTTCCTTTGGGAAGATTAATAAAACGGCATCATTTTCTACCACCACATAGTCATTAAGGCCTTCCAAAACTACTGCCTTATTATTCTGAGTTTTAATAATATTTCCGGTGGACTCAAATGGTAATAGTCGGCCGTTCACAATGGTATTATTATACTCATCTTGCGGTAATTCATCTTCCAGAGATTTCCAGGTGCCTAAATCGTTCCATTTAAATTTGGCAGGAATCACAAATACGCTATCAGATTTCTCCATAATAGCGTAATCTATAGAAACATTTTGTGCTTTGTGATAATTTTCATCCAAAAACTTCTGCTCTTCATTAGTGTTATAAACATCGTTCCCCGCCTCAAAAAGCCTAAAAGTTTCTGGTTGATGTTCTTTAAAACTTTTTAAAATAAATTCGGCGCTCCATATAAAAATGCCGGCATTCCAGGCGTAATTTCCTTCTTTGAGAAATGTTTCAGCCTTTTTAAAAGTAGGCTTTTCGGTAAACTTTAAAACCGGTTTAGCGCCATTTCCTTCTTCCTCGTTATACTTAATATAACCGTAACCGGTATTAGGGAAAGTAGGCTCAATTCCCAGTGTTATTAATTTATCATTCTCAGCAACAATTTGAAAAGCTTCTTCTATATTTTCCTGAAACTCTAAATCACCCTGAATCCAGTGATCACTGGGCGCAACCAAAATCAGCGCATCTTTATTCTTCTTTTTAATTTTTAAAGCACCAAGTAAAATACTTGGAGCTGTATTTCTCATCTTTGGCTCCAGAACAATTTGCTCTTCTTTAACTCGTGGCAACTGTTCTTTTACAACATCTTTATATTCCTTATGCGTTAGAATAATTATATTCTCTACAGGCATAAGCTTCACTAAACGATGAAAAGTAGTTTGAATAAGCGTTGAACCAACACCTAAAATATCCTGAAATTGTTTAGGGTATTTGGAAGTACTTACCGGCCAGAAACGGGAACCAATCCCGCCGGCCATTAATATTGCGTAGTGATTTGTGTTTTTCATAAAAAAGGAATTAATTTTTTAGCAACTCCACTTCTGCATTGGGCTGAAACAAATAAACTTTACCCGTATCTACTTCCAGACATTCGTAGCGTTTTATTCTTCTTTCCCCTTTTTTAAAAGTTTTCCCGTTATATATTCGGAAAATTCCTCCAAACGGAATTTCAAAAATATAGTTTTTATCGTTCTCAGGATCAAAACTTTTAAGCGCTACCGATAATTTTGCATCGGTATCACTACTGGCTTTAGGATTTCTAAAATGCTGCGCAATTACCGGAAGCAATCCTGACGGGAAAATTTCCGGTCTTATAAATGGCAACATTAACTCCCTGAAAGTAAATTTCCATTCCTGCCCGTGTGGTTTTATTTGTCTGCCAAATTTCTCAAAAGCCAGTAAATGGGCAATTTCATGAACCAAAGTGATTAAAAACCGGTATTTATTTAAATTGGCATTTACCGTAATTTGCGGAGCACCATTGGGCATTCTGCGGTAATCGCCGTGCCTTGTTTTACGTTCATTTACAATTTTTAAATGAACATTATTGGCTTTAATCATTTCAAAAACCGGGGGAACCGCTCGTTCAGGAATATATCTTTCAAGAATTTCTCTCATTGGCTACGGAGTACTGTTAGATACCTGGAGCAATTTACCATTATAATATTTATGCCCGGTGAGGCTAAAATTGGCAATGTATTCTGCCATATCTCTGGCTGAAAGTGGAACTTCCAACCCGGGAAATGCCTCTTCCAGCATTTCGGTTTGTACAGCTCCTAATGCTAAAACATTAAAAGAAGGTCCGTTTTCTTTATATTCTTCAGCTAAAAGCTCGGTTAAAGTAATTATTGCGGCTTTACTGGAACTATAAGCTGAAAGCCCCGGAAATTTAACACTGCCCTGTACGCCACCCATGGTACTAATATTTACCACGTGCGAATCTTTCTTCATAAAGGTCAATAATTTTTGAGTTAAACCGACAACCCCAAAAACATTTGTACTATATATTTTCTGAAATTCTTCTGCTGAAATTTCTTCAAAAGGTTTATTGATAAGCGCCCCCGCGTTGTTAATAACAACGTCAACTTTTTCCCATTTTGCATCGATAAATGCTGAAACTTTTTCAATATCTTCCGGCTTTGAAATATCGCAGGAAAAAGTAGTTACGTTGTCCAGTTTTAATTCAGAAACCGGCTTGTCGTTTCGGGAAAGTGCCAGTATTTTATGCCCTTTTTCGGCAAAAAATTTTACCATTTCATAGCCCATTCCCCGGCTGGTTCCTGTTATGACAATATGTTTCATTTTTTTAATAGTTTTATTTCTTTTTGAGGCGTATTCGCCATTTTCAAAATTCCGGGAATTACGCTTTCAATTACATTGGTCATATGTACTACATCAAGCTTTTCTGCTTCATCGGCTACGTGATGATAGTAATTGTAATTGGTAAAATCGAAAGTTGAAATTGTTTGCGCAGGAACATTAAATTCCTCAAAAAACGGATAATTATCGCTTCGTTTAAATAAATTATATTCTTTGGCCTGTGGGAGAAATCCAAGAACTTTTTTGCCAGAATATTCATTGAATTTTTCGGCAAAATTAGAGTTTTCGTAACCGGTGAGATAACCTATATAATCTTTATTGTGCATAGGTATACCAATCATTTCAAAATTGAATAAAGTATAAAGATCAAGCTTATCTTCCTTAAGTTGTTGCGCTATTTTTCTTGCTCCTACAAGCCCCATTTCTTCCGCAGAAAATAATACGAACATAATGCTTCGCTTATTATCATCTATTTTGGCAAATTTCTTAGCCAACTCTACAACCGCAACGGTCCCTGCAGCATTATCGTTGGCGCCATTAGCTATAGAATCTCCTTCTACGGGTTCCTGGATCCCTATATGATCGTAATGTGCTCCCAGAATAATAAATTGATCTTTAAGCTTAGGATCGTTTCCTTCCAACATTCCAACCACATTAAATCCTTCAACACCCTTTATTTCAAAATTGTGCCGATATGTGTCGAAATATTTTTGAATCCCATTTTCTTCAAAAATGCTTTCAATTTTTTGCGCGGCCAGTTCAATTCCTTCTGTCCCGGTTTCCCTTCCTTTTAATTCATTTGAAGATAAATATTTTAGTAATTCTTCAACTTCAGCTTGTTGAACATTAGTATTTAAACTGGTTTTTACTTTTTTTGAAGTTGTAGCAGATTGTGAATTTCCGCAGGAAGAAATTAGCAGAATTGCGGCTAACAAAGTGAAACTAAGTGTAATTTTTCTCATACTGTTAAAGATAAAAAAATCCCGCAAAGCTGCGGGATTTTAATAATTAGTTATTTTTAAAAAACCGGGATTATGCTAACATAGTTACCGGGTTTTCCATATAAGTTTTAAGCGTTTTTAAGAAAGCAGCACCGGTTGCACCGTCTACTGTTCTATGATCGCAGGCAAGGGTTAATTTCATAGTATTTCCTACTACAATTTCACCATTTTTAACCACCGGTTTTTCAACAATAGTTCCTACAGAAAGGATTGCCGAGTTTGGTTGGTTAATAATACTGGTGAATTCAACTATCCCAAACATTCCCAGGTTAGACACGGTAAAGGTACTACCTTCCATATCTTTTGGTTGTAATTTCTTGTTTCTGGCTTTACCGGCAACGTCTTTTACATTATTCCCAATTTGGGTCATAGACATTTGATCGGCAAATTTTAAAACAGGAACCACAAGACCTTCTTCTACGGCCACTGCAACACCCATATGAATGTGCTTAGCAATTTTCATAGATTCTCCTGTCCATTGGCTATTTACCTGTGGGTGCTTACGAAGTGCCATCGCACTTGCCTTAATTACCATATCGTTAAAAGATACTTTAACATCTGGCATTTCATTAATTTGCTTACGTGAAGCCATTGCATTACTCATATCTACCTCTATAGTTAGATAGTAATGCGGTGCGTTAAACTTAGATTCCCCAAGTCGTTTGGCAATGGTTTTACGCATTTGAGAGTTTTTAATCTCTTCAAAGCTTTCTTCTCCTGCAGGCACATAAGGTTGTGGTGCAGCAGCTGCGTCTCCTTTACTTTTTTCTTTTGCAGCAGCAGGTTTGTCTGAAGGTTTGTAATCCTCAATGTCTTTTTTCACGATACGACCATTGCCGCCGCTACCTTTGACATCTGAAAGATCTATACCTTTATCTTCTGCCATTTTTTTGGCCAATGGAGAAGCAAAAATTCTTCCACCGTCTTTTGTAGAATCTGAAGATTTCTTTTCAGAAGATTTGCTTTCTTCTTTTTCTTCAGATTTATCTTCTTTCTTCTCTGATTTTCCTGAAGATTTCTTTTTAGACTTCCCGTCTACTGAAACATTAGAAACATCTGTTCCTTCTGGTCCTATAATAGCAAGAAGACTATCTACTTTTGCTGTTTCGCCTTCTTCAAGACCTATTTTAAGCAAAGTTCCTTCGTAAAAAGATTCGAATTCCATGGTAGCCTTATCGGTTTCGATTTCGGCAAGAATATCTCCTTCTTCTACTTTATCGCCTTCCTTTTTCAACCAGGAAGCAACAGTACCTTCTTCCATGGTATCGCTTAAACGAGGCATAGTAATAATTTCTACACCTTCAGGAATCCCCCCGTCATCGCTATCGCCATCACTTTCAGCTTCGTCTTCGCCCTCGTCTTCATCTTCATCAGAATCTGACTTATCTTCTTCTTTATCTTTTTTCTCGTCCTTTTTAGAATCTCCGTCACCTTTTAGTAAATCAGAAATATCTTCACCTTCCTCACCAATAATAGCAAGCAAAGTATCTACAGGTGCAGTTTCGCCCTCTTCGATACCAATATGAAGCAGGGTCCCTTCGTAAAAAGATTCAAACTCCATGGTAGCTTTATCGGTTTCTATCTCTGCAAGGATATCTCCTTCTTCAACTTTATCACCTTTTTGTTTTAGCCACTTCGCAACAACACCTTCTTCCATGGTATCGCTCAAACGCGGCATATTAATTACTTCTGCCATAATTTACTGAGGTTTATGTGCTAAAAACGGATAATCTTTCTGTTCGTAAACAACATCATACATCACGTTCTTTTCTGGGAAATCTGACTCTTCAGCAAATTTCTCACATTCAGACACTTTATCTTTAACGCGTTTGTTGATCTTTTTTATTTCATCTTCAGAAGCATACTTTTTATCTTTAATTATATTCAACACCGTAGTGATTGGATCTAATTCCTGATATTCTGCAACTTCTTCTTTTGTTCTATATTTTTGAGCATCACTCATAGAGTGACCACGGTAACGGTAAGTTTTCATTTCTAAAAATGTTGGTCCGTCACCTTTTCTAGCTCTTTTTATTGCTTCGTCTAAAGCTTCTGCAACCTTAACAGGATCCATAGCATCTACAGGTCCACAAGGCATTTCGTAACCATTACCAAGCTTCCAGATATCTGTTCCCTTAGAAGTTCTGGCTACAGAAGTCCCCATTGCATACCCGTTATTCTCTACACAAAATACAACCGGTAAATTCCATTTTACGGCCATATTTAAAGTTTCATGAAGAGACCCCTGTCTTGCAGCACCATCTCCTAAAAAGGTAAGAGTTACTGCATCACGCTTAAAGTATTTATCTGCAAATGCAAGACCGGCACCAAGTGGAATTTGACCTCCAACAATACCGTGACCTCCATAAAAGTTATGTTCTTTAGAGAAAATATGCATAGAACCACCAAGACCTTGAGAAGTTCCTGTAGCTTTTCCGTAAAGTTCCGCCATTACTCGTTTAGGATCTACTCCCAAACCAATTGGCTGCACGTGGTTACGATAAGCGGTAATCATTTTATCCTTTTCCAGGTCCATTACATGAAGGGCACCAGCCAGGATAGCTTCCTGCCCATTATACAAATGCAAAAAACCTCTTACTTTCTGCTGAATGTAAACCTGCGCAAGTTTATCTTCAAATTTACGCCAAAACAGCATATCCTCGTACCACTTTAAATACGTGGCTTTTGTTACTTTCTTCATTTAACTTATTAATTTTAGGCCAGACAGATGGGTTTGCCAAGCGGATAACAAAAATACTATTTTCAATAAGAATGGAAAACAGTTTTTAAGCAAAAATAACGAAAACGTTATAAGACCGAATTCTCAAAGATTAAAGGTAGTAAATCTTTTATAGAATTTGCTTTCATCACCTTACCGGTCTCACCCATAAAATAGACCGCAATATCGGTTTCCTGTTTAACTTCATATTCTACCAGCGCCTGCCTGCAAGCCCCGCAAGGTGGCACAGGAGCTTCTACCAAGTGCTTCATAGATTTAGCTGAAATGGCAATGTTTTGAATTTGAGCTTTGGGAAAAGCGGCACCTGAGTAGTAAATTGCGGTACGTTCGGCACATAAACCTGAAGGATACGAAGCATTTTCCTGGTTGCTTCCGGTAACAACTTCATTATTATTTAATGCTATAGCAGCGCCTACCTTAAATTGCGAATAAGGCGCATAGGCTTTATCCCGGGCTTCTACGGCGGTTTTCATCAAACTCTGAATGGCCTGCGGAAGTTCTTCAACAGAATCATAGACCTCAAAGTTTGAGGTAACTTTTAATGGCTTCATATAAAAATTATTGGAAGGGAAAGATAATAGAAACCTGCTAAGCTGCAAATATTAAATTAACTGAAATATAATTTAATAAACAGGGAATTGGCCTCCAAAATTAAAAGTTAAACCAAAACGAAGGGTTCCCTCCAACGGACTTGGTACCGGCGAGGTAGAGAATAAATAAGAAATATCTATGTTTACCTGCTCATATTTAAAACCTGCGCCAAAAGAAGCAAATCTCCTGGAACCTTTGGTAAGACTTTCACTAAAATACCCGGCTCTAAATGCAAAAGCCTCGCGATACATATATTCGGCGCCAAGCGCCCAGGTTACTTCACGAAGTTCCTCTCCAAAACCACCCGGCGCATCTCCCCAGGAAGTGAAAATTCCTTCTATAGCACCAATATCATTATATTCGGCATCATCTTCAGCATCAATTTCTCCATCATCATTAAAATCTCTTGGCGTTGGTACTAAAAGTTTATTGAATTCAACATAAGCACCTAAACGATTTTCTATATCAAAAATAAAGTCGAAACCAGTTCCTACTTTAAAATTTGTTGGGATAAAATTTTCCTGCCCTGCATCTTCATATTTCATCTTAGGGCCAATATTAGAAATATTTGCGCCAGCTTTCCAAACTCCGTTAAAATTTGAAAAAACCATTTGATTACTCTGGTAGTATGCTGCCACATCTACCCCAAAGCTATTGGCCGCACCTAAATCTTCTTCGTCCTGCAAGCCAAGATCTGAATGCAAGTAACGCCCGGCTACTGCCATAGAAATATTATCACTTAGGCGCAAAGAATAAGAAACATCAAAGGTAAGTTCATTTGGATTAACCACTAAAGGAGCCTGTTCAAAACTTGCCCTACGTTCTATACTACCCAGGCTAAAATATCTTAAGCTTGAAGCAACGGCACTCCTTTCATTAATTCTATGGTAATAACTAATATTCCCAAGAAAGATATCACTAACAATATCACTTAAGTATGGTGTATAAGAAACCCCTATCCCGTGTTCACTGGTAGCGAAAGCATATTTCGCTGGGTTCCATTGCTGGGAAAAAACATCAGCCGATGTTGCTACTCCCTGGTCTCCCATTCCCGCTGCCCGTGCATCAGCAGCTACTAGTAAAAAAGGGACTGCGGTTGTTATAACTCTATCCCTTTCTTCTTGGGCTGTCATTTTAAATTGAGAGCTTAAAATTAACCCGAGCAATAAGATTGTAATTTTTTTCATCATATTAATTAATGATTAACAAATATATACTAATAATCTTGTTAAGAAAAGACCTTAAGTTTAAATAATTCTAAAGGCAGATTAAAACAAGGCCAGAAGTTTATCTGGAATAATAAAACTTATAAAAGTAAATAGAGTAGGTCTATCACAACTTTAAAATAGGTGTAATATTGTACGTTTTGAATTTTAGCTACTTTTTTAAGTACAGTAACCTTCAGTTAAATAAAAAACAATTAATTTTGCTGCTTCCTGCTTTACCGGGAGCAAAAATTAACGGTACACAGGAAATCAAAAAGAGCTTTGTCTAGCCTAAGTGCTAAGGGCATCAGGGTTTTAAAGAAAACCAAAGCCTTTGAGAGAACATAAAATAAACTTGTACTTTTAGCGTTAATTACTATATTGCAAAGCCTAATATTTCTACCAAAAGAGATGATGAATATGAGAATCAATATTGCTTTTAGAGCCTTTTTAACCCTCGTTCTTGGCGTTGGTTTACTAAGCTGTAATAATTCCCGGGACTATGAAGACAACTCCAGAGCTACTGGATGGGACATTAATTCAGATGAAGGCGGATTTCAATATAACACAGATTATAAGGAACAGGAAGCCGGCCCGGGGCTGGTTTTTGTTGAAGGAGGAACCTTTACTATGGGGCAGGTGCAGGACGATGTTATGCACGATTGGAACAATACTCCTACCCAGCAACATGTACAGTCCTTCTATATGGATGAGACAGAGGTTACCAATATGATGTATATGGAATACCTGGACTGGTTGAAAAAAGTTTTCCCTCCTACCCAGGAAAATTTCAGAAATATTTATAATGGTGCAGTACCAGATACCCTTGTTTGGAGAAATAGATTAGGATTCAACGAAACAATGGTAAACAACTATTTACGTCATCCTGCTTATGGAAATTATCCTGTAGTTGGAGTAAGTTGGGTACAAGCTGTTGAATTTAGTAAATGGAGAACCGATAGGGTAAACGAATTATTACTGGAGGAAGCCGGCTACACTAAAGAAGGAGCCCGTTATACCGATGTTCAAGCCGGTACTACATTTAATACCGAAACCTACTTAAACGCACCAAGTCAGGCATACGGTGGAAATACCGAAATAAGCCAGGGAGGAGACGCATCTCAGGACATGATAGATAATCAAAATACTGATGCAGAAGGAAATGCTCTTGGTGGGCAAACTTATGTACAACGTAAAGACGGAATTCTACTTCCCGAGTATCGATTACCAACTGAAGTTGAGTGGGAATATGCCGCCTCTGCTTTAGTAGGAATTAGAGATTATAATGTTTACAGAGGAAGAAAAAAATATCCGTGGGATGGTCAATATACTCGCTCTGGTGATGTAAAAAGACAGGGAGACCAATTAGCTAACTTTAAGCAAGGTGCCGGAGATTACGGAGGAATTGCAGGTTGGAGTGATGATGGCGCCGATATTACCGCTGAAGTAAAATCTTACGAGCCTAACGATTTTGGTCTTTATGATATGGCCGGTAACGTAGCCGAATGGGTTGCCGATGTATACCGACCAATAGTTGATGATGAATTTAACGATTTCAACTACTATAGAGGGAATGTTTATACAAAACACGCTATTAACGAAGACGGTTCTGTAAAAGTAGTTGGTGTAGATGAAATTGAATTTGATACTCTCGCCACCGGTAGACTGGTTGCCAGATCTTACCCGGGAGACATTGCTCAAATACCAGTTACCGAAGAAGATACTTATATGCGTACCAACTACACCGATAGTGATCAACGCAACTTTAGAGATGGTGATAAGAGCTCTAGCCGTTATTATCAATCATTTCAGCAAGCAGACGAAGAATCGGAACGTATGTATAACTCCCCAACTTATAATGTAGCAAATACTACAGATACTACGGGAACAAGACGTGGATATGACACTGCAGACAGAACTACCCTTATTAGTGACGAAGTTAGAGTTTACAAAGGTGGTTCATGGAGAGATCGTGCTTACTGGCTAGACCCGGCACAACGTAGATATTTCCCACAAGATATGGCAACCGACTATATTGGATTTAGAAATGCAATGTCCAGAGTTGGTTCAAAATCTTTAGATGACAATAAAAAAGCAAGAAATTAGAAATTCTAATCTTCTAAAAATTATGATAAAAGCCCTATTTGTTTAGGGCTTTTTTTATAGCTTTAATTTTAAAGCCCTGGAATAACTTAATTTCAGACTTAGAAAACGCTAAATATGAAAACAGCATTAATTCATCAAAGATTCCTGGTAAGTACAGGAATTTCTACCGATACCCGAAATATTGAACCAGGAAGCATTTTCTTCGCTTTAAAAGGAGCAAATTTTAACGGCAACGAATTTGCAGCACAGGCAATTGCTAAAGGAGCTATTTGCGCCATTGTAGATAATAAGGAAGCCGCGCTAAATGATAAAGAGTACATCGTTGTAAAAAATACTCTGGAAGCGCTCCAAAACCTCGCTAAATTTCACCGAAAATTTTTAAGTATTCCAATTATAGGTATTACGGGAAGTAACGGAAAAACTACCACCAAAGAACTTATATATAATGTGCTTTCAAAAAAATATGCTGTTACCGCAACCCAGGGGAATTTAAATAATCATATTGGAGTGCCACTTAGTCTACTGGCAATGGATGAAGAAACGGAGATTGGATTAATTGAAATGGGGGCTAACCATCCCGGCGAAATAGAATTTCTCTCAAATATTGCGATGCCAGATTATGGACTTATCACCAACTTTGGAAAAGCACATCTTGAAGGTTTTGGAAGCTTAGCTGGTGTGATACAGGCAAAAACCGAATTATACCGACACCTAAAAGATAACAAAAAACTGATATTTTTAAACCTTGACGATGAAGTGCAAAGGTTAGAAATAAATTATAAACATACTTTTAGCTTCGGAAATAATAGAAAAGCCCAGGTAAAAGTAGATTATCCCGACACCTCTGATTCTGCTGAGTTAATCTTTAACGATACTAAGTTTAAAAGTCAATTAAGCGGAAGTTACAACGCAAAGAATATGGCGGCTGCGCTCTGTGTTGGTCTATATTTTAAAGTTCCCTTTAACGAGATAAAAGAGGCAATAGAAAATTATGTTCCTTCCAACAACCGTTCGCAATTAATAGAACGAAATTCAAATAAGATCTATTTAGATGCTTACAATGCTAATCCTACCAGTATGATGGCAGCATTACAGCACTTTAATTATTCAAAAACCAATACTACTAAAATTGCTGTTTTGGGTGATATGGGAGAACTTGGTACGGCTTCAGAAACCGAACACCAGGTTGTGGTAAATTACCTTGAAAATGCTGATATTTCTGAAATCTACCTTGTGGGTAAACAGTTCAAAAAAACGACTACCAATAGGGCAAACATTATAAAATTTGAGAATACCGAAAATATTAAAAAGCACCTACAACTGGCTGAATTAAAGAATTGCAGCATCTTAGTAAAAGGATCCAGATCTATGGCGCTAGAAGAAATTCTTGAAGTTTTTGAACCTAAAGCTTAATCTCTTTTACGTTCACAAAACCATAGGCACTAATTTCCAAAAGGATTAATAACAAACTATCTCCGGGGATTATTTCGGCAACTTTTAGCGTGTTTACATTTCCTGAGAGGAATACTCCCGGGGCAGCTTCCATTTCGTCTCCCAGCTTTCTATTTGCTTTTCCCAAATGTTCATTAATATGTGGCTTGAGATCCAGCTTCATTTTATTTTTAATCTTTTTATAAATTAAAGTATTGGCCAGGGTTTCAAGAGAATTATCCATAAGCCAACTTTTACTTTGGCCTTCCAGTTCGTACTCTTCTACATCTACCACCTGCTCTACTTCATGAAATCCCAGTCTTAAATGGACTAACAAAGTAACCTCCTTATTTTTAAAAAGTGTGGTGAGTGTTTTCAGTCTTAAAGTGAGGGAAAGATCAAAATTGGGTTCCTGACTTTTACCTAGATTGGCGCCCAATACCTCGGCATAATTTTTTACCGTGCCTTTAGAATCTTCCATTCCTATTTGCTCTCCCACTAATTTTTCCTGAAGTACATCTTTTAAAACCCGGTAGCTAATTTTTACCGGCAAATTGAGTTTAATATTATCGTCATCAAAAAGCTTATTCATGAGTAAATTTTCAGTTTAGTTAGTATGGTCTTACCATAGATACAACTTAAGTTTTTTCTGCTGAAATATTCTGAAAACGCAGTTAAATTTAAATACAGGAAAGATCTTTCAATTAAAAATAGCGCACCGCGGAGTATTTAAAACTTGCTTAAGAAGTAAGAGAAACCGAAGAAATAAAAAACCATATTCCGTATAAAATTCCTTCAAATTTCATTTTAATTTTCATTCAGCTTAAGGGAATTAAATGAAATCGAAATATTTACTTCAGAAAAAATAAATTTTTATACTTCTCACTCTCAGAAGGTTAACTTGTAATTACGGAAATCCGTAAAATACTAAGTAACAAAAGCTCTAAATTCGGGACACATAAGTACAAATAGATCTGTATTTGAACTTATTTTAATTTGGCAATTAAAACATGTCGGCTGCAAAAGCATAAAACTGAGTAGGGTCTGTTTGAGCTTTATGTGGCCGGCATTTTTATTTAAATTTTCTCAATGTTCTCTTTTCCAAAGTAATGTTTAAGAATCCATCCTCCCAGGAAAGTTATAATTAGCGAAAAACTACCATATAAAATAGCCACCAGGCTAATATCCTGATCCTTTAATAACTGATTGGCTATAAATAGCGCCAACACACTATTTTGCAAGCCCATTTCTACCGCAATTGTGTAAGCAGCGCTATGTTTTAATTTCATACGCCTGGCTGCGAAATAACCGGCTATAATTGTAGCGAAATTCAAAATAATTAGGGGAATTAGAAGGTTTAAATGTTTTAGATATTCCACCCCTTTTTGATTTTCGTCAAAGAAAATAACTACAATAAAAGCGAGTAGCATTATCCCCGGTAAAATATAGCGTAAAGCCTTATGAAAACTTTCTCCGAACTTATGCCCGTATAATTCGTTTATTAGAATCCCGCTCATTACAGGTAAAACTACAGTTAAGAGAACGTCTCCCATGGTTTGCCCAAAACTCAGTTGGACTTTAGCTCCATTATTTCCAAACACCGCATAACTCAACTCAATTACCAGCGGAATACTAAACAATATAATCAAACTATTAAAAGCCGTAAGTGAAACCGAAAGTGCCACTCTTCCTTTCAGCATTTTTGTCACGAGATTTGAAGCGGTACCCCCGGGACAGCCGGCAAGCAACATAATTCCAATTTTATATATAGGATCTATGGGCCAGAAAAAAATTAATAGAAAAGCAATAAGCGGCAATAAAAATATTTGGGAAACAAGACCGGTAATAATAGCTCTGGGATGAGCAAAAACCCTTCTAAAATCTTTTAAACATAATTCCAGGCCTATCCCAAACATAATTAGAGCAATAGAGAGGGGCATAAAAATATCGGCAAATTGCTGCATATTCTTTTAAAAAGAAACTCAAGATAGTATTTTTTTTAAAAGGCAGGAACCGTTAAGAATTTCGAAATTAATTTTTGGCCATCTCTTTGATTAAAAATCAAATACGACTGTTTTTAAGGAAACATAAATTTTTTAATAATATCCCCGGAAATTTCGGGATTCGCACCTTCCTTCCCAGCTACCAGAGCACCTACTGCACAGGCAAAATCCAGGGTGTTTTGCGATTCTTCTTCTTTTAATAATCCGGCGATTAAACTGGCAAGAAATGAATCTCCCGCGCCTACCGTGTCTTTTACCTTAACCTTAAAACCACTATTATAATAGCGCACCCCATCCTTTAGCAAAACTGCACCGTGTCTACCTTTAGTTACACAAATAGTTTTGGTATTGGTTTTTTCAGAAATAAAATGCAGGTTTTGTTCTAACGAATTGTGCTTAGAACCCATCATTTCAGCAATTTCAAATAATTCGTCGTCATTGAATTTTATAAAATCTGCCTGCTCCATTAGTTTTTCCAAAACTTCCTTTTCATAATACGGCGGACGTAAATTAATATCAAATATTCTGTACTTTGCTTCCGGCAGAAGTTCAAAAAGTGTTTTACGACTAACCTCATCGCGGCAAATTAAACTTCCGAAGATAAAAGCATCAGCATTTTTCACCGAATTTTTTATCGCTTCTGAAATTTCAATTTTATCCCAGGCCACAGGATGTGCAATCTCGTAAGTAGCCGAACCGCTTTCTGAAAGTTTTACGTTTACAACACCGGTAGTGAAATTAGAATCTTTGGAGATATTTTCAGTTTTAATATTCTTTGATTCCAGATAAGAGATTAGCTTTTCGCCTTTTTCATCGTCTCCCACTTTACTAATCATTTCTGTTAAAATTCCTAATCCCGATAACCTTGAAGCCACATTAAGCGGTGCACCGCCAATTCTCTCCCGGTCTGGGAATACATCGTATAATATTTCGCCGAAGCAAACGGCTTTTCTATTTACCATCTTATTAAACTTATTTTTTTCTGAAAAGGACTATAAAGTCCAGACTTAATTCTTTGGCCCCGGTAGCCCATCAATATTATTGGTATACAAACTACGTAGAAAAGATTATCCCTACCAACCACTGCAGTATGCCCCACCAGTTTTACTCGCCGGTTTTCTACTGAATAAATTATGATGTAGCTTTTATTTTATTAAAGTGCATCATAATTATAATGTTTTAGTAGCCTGTGTTTTGTACATATACGTCCTGACTAAAGTTTATTTGGGCCTGTGGGATGGGTAAATATTCTTCCCGACCTTCATCAAAAGAGGCGCCTTCGTAGTACGTAGCCTCTTCTGCTTCTTCACTATAATATTTATTTAAAGTTTCTTCTGCAATACCCCATCTTACAAGGTCAAAGAAACGGTTTCCTTCCATGGCAAATTCTAACCTGCGTTCCCAACGTAAGGCTTCACGGGCTACATCCTGAGTCCAGTTGATGTTTTCTCCGTCTAAATAAGGACTTATCCCAGTATTAGTAGCATATGAAGATATTAAAGTCGTACTTTGATTAGCTCTTTCCCGAACTTCATTAATCAGAGGAAGAGCTTCATTTTGTCTTCCAAGTTCAATTAAAGCTTCCGCCCTCATCAACAATACATCAGCATATCGAATCTCAATCCTGTTTTTAGAATTTCCATAAAAAGGATCAATATTCACAAGGTATTCCGAATCTTCAGTTACATTCTCTTTTAAGGAGGCTGTATAGCCATACGTACTAGGAGACCTAACCCAGTTTTCCTGGTAAATATTTTCCTGATCGTATTTCCAGGGTAGACCAGGTATTGCTACAGTGTGGTATAATCGAGGGTCAACCCTGTAATTCTCCAGACTGTTGAAGTCAAGGTTAGATTGGTTATAATTTGAAAAAAGAGGTAATCCCTGTTCATCAACCTTGTAGGCATTTACAAGGTTCTGGCTTGGTTTATGGAAATCGCAACATCCAATTCCCTGTGGAGTAGCAAGCACATCAGAATAATTTAGTCTTCCATGTAGGGTACCATCGTTATTGGAGAACTGAATGGAGAAAACTGCTTCCTGCCCATTTTCAAAACTACCGGGAAGAAAATTATAGGCAAAATCTTCTTCAAGTTGGTGCATTCCCATTACCTGCTCTGTTGCATCTAAAACCTGCTGCAATCTTTCCTGGTTAATATTTACTACATTATGGTTTTCATCCTGTTCATAAGCCTGATAAAGTCGTGTTTTTGCCAAATATGCATATGCTGCTGTTTTATCTGCACGCCCAACTTGAGGCTGAGAAGAAGGAAGAACCTGTGCTGCGGCCTCAAAATCACCTGCAATAGCACTCCATAAGTCGTCATTACTAAGAGCCCGGTTAGAGATTGTTCCATATTCTTCCACTGGGATATCTTCTGTCACATATGGAACATATTTGTACATTATTTTTAACATAAAATAGAAATGTCCTCTTAAAAACTTCATTTCTGCGATTCTTGTGGATTTCTCAGGAAATTCTACCTCGTCGATTTGATTTAATGCAGCCAAAGCTTTGTTTACCCTGGAAATAGCAATAAAACTGTTATACCAGAAAGCATCCAGTTCACCAAAATCTGTTCTTATGTTCTCTGATACTTCAAAAAAATGAAAAACCTGTATATCATTTGTACCACTTCCCCCCTTGTAAGCATCATCAGAGCGGACATTTCCATAAGGCCAAAGACTAAAGGGTATGTCATAATGATCATTACCCAATGCAGCATAAGCTGAGGTCACAAAACCATCTACATTTTCTGGAGTTGTTAATTGTTCTTCAGATAATACTCCATAAGGTTCTTCCTCTAGAAAATCTGAACAGGCAGTAGAAATAGTTAGAAGAACTATGCCTAGTAAATATTTTATTTTCTTCATAATAAAGAGTTTGATGTTATTAAAGTGATAGGTTTAAGCCAAGAGTTAGTGTAAGTGGTTGAGGATAACCCCATCCTGCGTTTTCAGGATCAACTCCGGTAAAATCTGAAGAAGTTATCATTAGTAAATTCTGGCCACTCACGTATAATCTTGCATTGGTGAAATTCATTCTTTCCAGAAGTTCTTCCGATAGACTATATCCAACTTGTAAGTTTCTCAATTTCAGATATCTTCCATTCTCAACATAAAAAGTTGAAAATCTCGATTCGGCGTTATCATCAATAGTTGTTAGAGCCGGAACAGAAGAGTTCACGTTTTCTGGAGACCATGCGTTAAGAAGCCGGGTTCCTTTATTCGATCCTACGTCATCCACACTCCAAAAATCTGTTTGAAATTTTCGGTTATTGATCACATCTACATTTCCAACCCCTTGCCAGAAAGATGTAAAATCGAAATTTTTGTATCCAAGTGTAATATTAAATCCATAACTAAAGTCTGGATGTGGTATTCCTATCCAGGTACGGTCATCATCGGTAATCACACCATCGCCATCCAAATCTCTGTAACGGATACGGCCAAGACCTTTCCCTGCCTGTTCCGCAGAGTTCATTACTTCTTCCTCAGAAGTGAACAAACCATCAGTAACATAACCATACATTGAGTTAATAGGTCTCCCGAGAATATTATCTTCACCACCATCTCCGCCATAATTGTTCTGTACTTCCTCTGGCAGATAAGTTATTTCATTTCTATTAGTAGCAATGTTAGCAGAAATCTCATAGCTGAAATCTCCCTCGGTTTTATCACGATAAGTTAGTGCAAATTCCCAGCCTTCATTCTCCATAGAAGCTCCGTTCACCCATCTATTTCCACCTTCACCTATTGTCCCAAGATATGGAGGTAATACCAGGATATCTTCAGTTTCTTTGAAGTAGTAATCAATGTTTCCAAATAATTTATACCCGAAGAAGCCGAAATCAAGCCCAACATTGGTTTGGGTAGTAGTTTCCCATTTCAAATTGTCATTTCCTAACTGAATTCCTCTGAAACCTGAAGGCAATAAACCAGAACCGGCTCCAGAGAGATCGTAAGCAGTTCCATAAGAAGTTCCCCAGGTGGGATCACCTCCGGCATAATCTGAAACATATAATGAGTAAATAGCGTTGTTATCTATTTCCTGATTCCCTGTTTGTCCCCATCCAAGACGAAGTTTTAAATCTGATAGGAATGAATAGTTATCCGGAATGAAATCTTCCTCACTAATACGCCAACCGGCAGAAAAAGCGGGAAAAGTTCCAAAACGATTGTTTTCCCCAAATCTTGAAGAGCCATCTCGACGTATGGTACCCGAAAGCAGATATTTTCTATCAAAAGTGTAATCTATTTTCCCGAAGAAAGAAAGTAAACTGTATGAAGTGGCAGAACCACCATTATAGGCTTCTCCACTTCCCGCATCTGGATACATATATTCTGGAGTTTCAAGAATAAAACCTTCTCTTCTTAAATTTATATTTTTATAGTCGTCTCTAAACATCTCTGTTCCGGCGAGCAAATTCAAGTTATGCTTCTCCATATCTAACTCGTAAGTAGCCGTGTTAGTCCAGGTCCATTTTAAGCTTTTCCAATCTTCGATATTCACTGCAGTTTCATCGTTTTGCAAATAACCCGATTTATAACTTCTCTGAAGTGAACGACGATAAAAGTTGCTGTAATCAATTCCCAGGTTTGTTCTTACATGCAAATTTTCAATAATTTCAAGATCGGCGTAGGCATTCCCGAATATTCGGTGATATTCATAACCGTTATCCTTATTGTATTCCAACAAACGTACAGGATTCTGCCTATCGTTCATCCCGCCAACTGGTCCTCCCCATCCTTTTTCATCTGCGGTTCGAACAGGAATAATAGGAGATGCTTTCAATACCAGGTCCAAAACTCCTGGATTTTCGATCTCATTAGTTTTATTAAAGGTGAAGTTTTCCCCTATTTCCAGTCGGTCATTAAATAATTTATAGCTACTATTCATTCTCGCGGAAATCCTGTTAAATTCAGTAGTTTCTACAATTCCCTGGTTATCATAATATCCAAGGGAAAAAAGATAGTTCCCTTTTTCTGTTCCATTCGAGACAGATAAATCATAAGATTGTGCGAAGCCTGTTTGAGAAATTTCGTCAAACCAATCCGTATCCGCTGATAGTAAAGTTTGTTCCTCATCTAGATATTCAGGTACAATAATATTGTTTAGAACCGCCCCACCATTTTCATTATTATTCCAATCAAATTGGTATCTCAGGTTATTAGAATTAGGTTCAATACCGTCATTAACCTGTGCCTGCCATAGAACACGACCATATTGCTCTGCATTAAGTACATCCTGTCTGTTAGCATAATTCGAGGCTGAAACATAAGTATTAAGGTTAACCTGCATTCTACCTTCTTTACCTTTTTTGGTAGTCACAATAATTACCCCGTTGGAAGCCCTGGAACCGTAAATACTTGCAGAAGAAGCATCTTTTAATACTTGTATAGATTCAATGTCGTTCGGATTCAATTCATGCATGCCGGCCTTTGTAGGAACTCCATCAATCACATATAAAGGGTCTGTATTGTTAAGAGTACCAACTCCACGTATTACTACCTGAGTATTTGCACCACTGGGAGAACCATCTGAAGTTATTTGAACTCCAGGAAGCCTCCCCTGTAATCCTCTAATAGGATTTGGTTCGGGCTGTTTATTTAATTCATCCATGTCTACTACAGATACTGCTCCTGTAATGTCTGTTCTCCTTTGAGAGGTGTATCCCGTTACCACCACATCATCTAGTTGCTGATCATCCACAATTAGCGAAACATCAATATTTGTTTGATTATTTACAGCTACTCTTTTAGTTTGAAAACCTAAATAACTATAGACTAAAGTAGCCTGGGGATCAATGTTTTCAATTATATAGTTTCCATCAAAATCTGTAATCACACCTTCATTTGTTCCTTCCACTTGAATAGCAACTCCGGGTAATGGCATTTGATCATCATCAGAAATCACATTTCCTGATACGTCTATTCCCTGTGCCCACATAGAAAGGGGTAAAAGAAATAGTATTAATAATTTGGAATTCATAGGTTATGGGTTAGTTGAGGTTTACTTGATTAATTTTTAGATTCTTTAAATTGAATTCATTTCCTTCAGCACTAAAGTTTCTAATAGGCTGCTCCGGAAAGAAAATTTCAGTCATCACGGTTTCACCATCGTCGAAAAAGAGTTCTATAGACATATTATCTACTATCGCTTTTACTTTTAAATTTGAATCTTTTGAAAGTCGTGGTGCTGTTGAAACTTTATCACCAAAATTCTCATTGAAATCGGTCAGACCAGAATTGCTTCGATCTAAATAAAATTCTTCTGTACTATGATCGTAGCCAAATTTCAAAACATCATCTCCCTCACTGGAAAGGCTAAAATGATATTCCTGATCTTTTAAATCCTGTATTTCAAAGGAGATCACTGAATTTGAAATATCTATTTCTTCTGAAGTTGCTATTTGCGTTTTCCCTTCAACTGAAACAGTACTTTTAGTGAATTTTTCACCCTTATAATTTTGAAGTTCCGCTGCAGGAGTGGAAACTATACGGTAAGTATCTCCTGTTTTGTTAAGTTTAATTTCCCTGGCAATAGTCATGGCGCTTCTCCAGGTTTCGGTGGGAACTTCGTTTGCATATTGCCAGTTAGACATCCAGCCAATAAACAAATGCCGGCCATCTTCTTCTGGAATATTGGCCCAGGTTACCCCGGCATAATTATCTTTTCCAAAATCCAACCAGTAATGATGATCTTCACCCAAATCCTGCATAGAATCATCTAAAGTGAAGGTCTTTCCATCAAAGTCACCCACAAAATATTGAGTCCCGGAGCCTCCATTGAAACCACCCGGATTTAAGCTTTGGATCAAAACCCACTTTTTCTCTTCAGATCCTTCCACTTTCATCTGTATAAAATCGGGGCATTCCCAAACTCCTCCATGGGCACCTATCCCCTTGCCGAATTCAGAAGCTAATTCCCAATCCTTCAAATTTTGAGAAGTATAAAACATCGTTATATCATCCGCAGAAAGTACCATAACCCATTGATCGTGTACTTCATCGCGGGTTATTTTTGGATCGCGAAAATCACGAATCCCGGGATTTTCAATTACTGGATTTCCTTCATATTTAGTAAAAGTTTTTCCTTCATCCAGGCTATAAGCAATGGCCTGGGTTTGGTAGTCTTCCCGGCCTTCTTCTTCTCCTTTAGGATCGTGATAGGTAAACATCGCAATTACCGGCGCGGTTTCTCCATCCCCAAAGCCAGATGTGTTTTCAGTATCTACTACCGCGCTTCCCGAGAAAATATAGCCTTGTTCATCGGGCTTCAGTGCTATGGGCTGTTCTTCCCACTTAATCATATCTTTACTGGTAGCGTGACCCCAATGCATAGGGCCCCAGGTATTTCCTTCAGGATAATATTGAAAGAATAAATGGTAAGTTCCGTTAAGGAAAAACATCCCGTTAGGATCGTTCATCCAGTTTTCATTGGGAGTAAAATGAAAAGCCGGTCTAAAGTCGGTATCGTTTTGAGCGGTAACTTCCGGCGTTTCCTCATTAGTCTCTTTAATGTTATCCTTACACGAAAACATCAGCATCGCGCTTAACAGACAGGAAGAAAGAAATATAAATTTATTTTTCATAATAGATTATTTTATTGTTGAAAAGCTTGATTGTTAGTACTCGGGGGATAATTCTTCACCTAAATCCTCGAGAGTTTTTCCTTTGGTTTCGGGCATCATAAAAATCACAAAGATTAGCTGTAGCACCATCATAAAGGCAAAAAATGCAAATACGTAACCGGGACCTATCGTAGCAAAAAGCACAGGTACTAAAGAAGGTACGATTGCCGCCAGGACCCAATGTGTAGAAGAACCAAATGCCTGGCCCGAGGCTCTTAAGTGGTTCGGGAATATTTCAGAAATAAATACCCAAATTACCGCTCCCTGTCCTATGGCGTGCGCCGCGATAAACAGGAATAGAAAAATAGGCACCCAAAGTCCGCCCCAATTTAGAAAGAATGCTGCAGCTACCAGGGATAAGGAGATGATATAGCCTATAGAGCCCGCAAACATAAGTTTTTTCCTCCCTACTTTATCGATTAGAAAAACTCCAAGAAGGGTGAAAAGTAGATTTACCACGCCTATTCCAATACTACTTAATAAGGCTGTGTTGGCTTCTAAGCCGGCCGATTCAAAAATCCGCGGAGCGTAATAGAGAAAAGCATTTATACCGGAAAGCTGATTAAAAAACGCAACCAGGAACGCCAGGATTAATGGAAAGCGATACTTTTTCATAAAAATATTCTCGCCGGTAATCTGACTTTCAGATTGCTTTTTAATTTCTATCATTCTTTTTTCCAGATCGGCCTCTGGATTAATATCCTGAAGTATTTTAGCTGCCTCTTCGTTTCTGGATTTAGAGATAAGCCAACGCGGACTTCTGGGAATAAATACCACAAAAAGGATATAAATAAATGCAGGAATCGCTTCTACACCTACCATCCATCGCCAGGGTTGAGCTCCGGTGTCACGAAGTAAATAATTAGAAAGGTAAGCGATTAAAATCCCTAAAACGATATTGAATTGATAAAGGGATACTAGCCTACCTCTATCTTTAGGCGGTGCGATCTCGGAAACATAAGTAGGTGCGGCAATTGTTGAAGCACCAACGCCTAATCCTCCCAGAAACCGGAAAATAGCAAAGGTAATAGGATCATTAGCGAAGGCTGAACCCAGGGCCGAAAGGAGATATAGTACTCCTATTATTATAAGGGTATTTTTTCTTCCGAACTTATTTGTGGGGATTCCTCCAAAAATAGCACCCACTACAGTTCCCCAAAGCGCCATCGCCATAACGATAGAGCCGTGAAAAGCATCTGAGGTTCCCCATAATTCCTGTAGCTGTTTATCGGCTCCGGAAATAACTACGGTGTCAAATCCGAAAAGAAAACCTGCTAATGCAGCACTAATTGACCAGGCAAAAATTTTACTCATATCGTAATTTCTAAGTGAGAAACTAAGCTATGTTTAAAACTCCTGCCTGTATTTTAGGAATCCTTAAAATGATTACAAAAATGTTAATTAAATCGAAATAAATTGTAAAGTACTTTATATACAGGGCCTTACAGGAATTCATAAAAATTTACGAAACCGTTATAGTTTAACATATGATACAAAAAGTTTAATTTTGATACCTAAATAAAAATACTATTCGAAATCGATATAGTTTATTCAAGCTAGTTTCTGAACTTTTTTGGAGTAGTTCCATATTTATTCTTAAAGGAGGTGGAAAAATAGCCCGGAGAAGCATAACCTACTTCATAGGCAATTTCAGAGATATTTAAATTAGTTTCCTGTAGAAGACTCTTAGCTTTACTCAATCTTTGTGAATTTATATAATCGCTTATGCTAATTCCCATTATCGCTTTTACCTTTCGATAAAGTTGCACCCGCGAGATTCCCATTTGTTGCGCTAAATCTTCTACATTAAAATTAGCGTGCTTTAAATTCTTTTCAATAATTTGATTCAGATCTTTAAGAAAGTTCTGTTCAGAATCTTCAAATTTATTGTCTTTTACCTGATCTATCTTGTTGGTATAATAATACCGCAATTTTTCCCTGTTAAACAACGCTGAACGTAATGATTCCTTTAAAATTTCAAAATTAAAGGGTTTGGTGATATAAGAGTCGGCTCCCGCTTTCAAGGCCTTTATGCGAGATTCTTCATCGCCTAATGCTGTAAGAATCAAAGTTGGAATGTGGGAAGTTCGCAAATCCCTCTTAAGTTCCTGGCAGATCTCAAAACCGCTTTTTTCTGGAAGGTTGATATCACAAATAATTACATCCGGAATAATTTCCAATGCTTTTTCAATAGCGTCTGTTCCATCAGAAAGTTCTACCCGGTAATCTCCCAGCAATCTTTTCTTCAAGAGATAAGATAGATCTTCATTATCTTCAATAATTAAAATAGTTTCAGCATTTCCATTTAAGGACTGCGAAAGCTCTTCCGGAATAAAAGTACTTTTTAATGCCTTTTCTGACTCTTCTTTCTTAATTTCTGAAGTATCTTCTGAAAATTCATATTCAGAAAGATGATTTTTACCCTTTAATAATTCAATTTTAAATTCCGCACCCTGATGCGATGAAACCGAAATATTACCTTTATGTAGTTCAACAAATTGTCGGGTAATATAAAGTCCGAGACCGGAACTGGGTTTGGTATTATTACCGGCCTGTCTAAATGGATCAAATATTTTTTGAAAATCTTCTTTTGGAATTCCTATCCCAGAATCTTTAAAACGCACTTCAACTTTATCTTCGCCTCTCTCTTCTACCTTAATACTAATCTGTCCATTTTTAGGAGTGAATTTAAAAGCGTTGGAAAGCATATTAAAAAACACCTTGTCCATCATATCTCTATCCATATAAATCATAATCTCCTTATTGTTGGTCTCCAGACGAAGATCAATAGACTTTCTTAGCGCTTCGGTTTCAAAATCTTCATATATATTACTTATAAATTCGTATAAATTAGTTTTTAATGGCTTAAGCCTAAAGCTCCCGCTTTCCAGTTTTCTAAAATCTAGAAGTTCATTGATAAGCCTAAGCAACCTACCCGAATTTTTGCTTATAAGGTTAGTTTCATAAGCAAAATCTTTAAGCTGTTTATAAGGATTTTGTGATATACTTTCTATCGCGCTGGTAATTAATGTTAGCGGAGTTTTAAATTCGTGAGAAAGAGCTGTAAAGAAATTGATCTTTACTTCATTTGAGACCTTTAATTGTTCTGCAAATTTTTCTATTTGATTGCGTTGGGTAATTATTTTCTCATTGTTTAGTTCCAGTCTGCGTTTTCGCTTCCTTAATTTAAATACCAAATAAACTGCCCAAAATCCAAGCAATAAGAGTAAAACAATTAGGCCAACCATAATTTTTAAAAGGTTGGACTGTGAGTTATAAGTAGCTACCTGTTCTGTGATTATTTTTTGTTGCTGTTCGATATCATTTTGCTGCTGGTTCATTTTATTGAACTGATTCTGCATGATTTCCACATTCACCTTATCTATAACTACAGTACTCAGAATATTATTTTTGTCAATCTGGTCTCCCTCAAGTAGTTTAACAGCAAGCTTAATGGCTTCAGCACCACCAGTGGGGTAAAGCACGGTAGCTGCGAGAACATCTTCTTTTACAAGTTGTATTCCTCCGCTAGGGCCAAAAAGCCCGTCTACTCCAATTATTTGGATGCTATCTTCAAGATTTTTGCTACGTGCCACTTCCCAGGCACCCATTGCCATACGGTCGTTATGCGCAAAAATATAATCTATACTTCCCACTGAATCTAAAATAGATTTCAAATTATCACCTACTGAAGTTTTTTCCCAATCCCCTGCAATGGACGCCACAATATCCACGTTCTCCTGATTGGTCACGACTTCATTAAATCCCTGGCTACGTTCAAAAGCCGGGGAAGAAGTTTGAAGTCCGGTTATTTCAATCAGCTCTAAGTTTTGATTAGGCTTTGAATTGGAAACAATATAATTTGCTGCATTTTTACCTATTTCAACATTATTTGCTCCCACATATGCGGTATAGTTGCTTCCTTCAATTTTACGGTCTATCACTATGGTTGGAATCCCGGCATTCATGGCTTTTTCTATTACCGGGGTGATAGGAACCGATTGAATGGGAGAGACGATTAAAACATCTACTTCAGTAGAAATAAACTCTTCTATTTGCTTAATTTGTCTTGAGACATCATTTTGAGCATCTTTAATGTGAAGTTTATAACCGGGGTGCATAGAAGCTTCTACCTCCATCGCTCTGTTCATTTCTTTCCGCCAATTATCGGTAGTCATTGCCTGTACAAAACCAATCTGGAATTCATCCTGCTCTGGTTCGTCAGTACAGGAACCAAAAAACAAGAATCCGGCAATAACCAACACCAAACCTAAAAACCTCATAAACAAAATATTGAATGGAAAAATTCCTCTAAAAAACCCGGGAAATAAATTAATGAAAGATAGAAAATGAATTTGGATAAATAAAAACCGCTTTTAAGACTTGTAAATTTCATTCAATTTTAAATGAACGTAAAATTCACATTTATTATCTTTGAATTCTAAAAAGCAATTGCAATTGAAAGCAGTAGAGAATAATCATACTATTCCAGAAGATTTTAGGAATTTTAAAACCGAAGTAAAAGTCGCCTCCCCTGGGAGAATTAATTTAATTGGCGAACATACCGATTATAACCAGGGCTTTGTTATGCCCTCGGCCATAGACAAGAAAATCTATTTTAAATTCAGGAAAAATAATAATGATAATCTATGCCGAATTTATAGTGAAACCTTTGAAACCTATGTAGAATTTAACCTGGATAAAATTTTAAAAAGTAAAAATTCCTGGGAGAATTATTTGCTTGGTGTAATTGATGAAATTCAGAAACTGGGGAAAACTCTTAAAGGTTTTGACTGTATTTTAAAGAGCGAATTACCCATTGGTGCCGGGATTAGCTCTTCAGCAGCGTTAGAATGTGGTTTTGCAGGCGGTTTAAATTCATTATTCAGTTTAAACCTGCCGCAAATGGAAATTGTAAAACTTTCCCAACGGGCAGAAAATAATTTTGTGGGCAGTAACTGCGGAATTATGGACCAATTTGCTTCAGTAATGAGCAAAAAGAATCATTTTATCAAACTGGATTGCGAATCTTTGGAAGCAGAATTTATTCCGGCAGAAATCAAGAATTGTAAATTGCTACTTTTAAATACCAATGTGTCCCATAACCTGGCCGATAGCGAATACAATTCCCGCCGGCAGCAATGTGAAAATGCAGTGCAGATTATTCAGCAAAAATATCCGAAAGTAAAAGCTTTAAGGCACGTAAGTTTTGAAATGCTAGAAGAATTTAAAGAAAAAATTGGTCCTGTAAGTTTAAAACGCTGCCGCTACGTACTGAAAGAAAATGCACGTGTTATGAAAACCGAGAAAGCGTTAAGTAGCGGAAACTTAAAAGAGTTGGGGAAATTAATGTATGCTTCCCACCGCGGTTTGCAACATCAATATGAAGTAAGCTGCCCCGAGCTGGATTTTCTGGTTGATTTTTCTGAAGATAAAAGTTTTATTTACGGCTCCCGAATGATGGGCGGTGGTTTTGGCGGGTGTACCATAAATTTAATTGAAAGTGATAAAATTGATGAATATATCACCGAAGTAACAAAAGCTTACCAGGAGAAATTTAATATTACTCCAACGCCAATAACGGTGGTACCTGATGAAGGTACCCAAATTACTAAAGTTTAAATAGCGAAAAATGAACACAGAACTAAACAAGCACCCGCATAGAAGATATAATATTTTAACCGGGGAATGGATTTTGGTATCACCCCACCGAACCAAGCGCCCCTGGCAGGGAAAAACCGAAAAAAATAACCAGGAAAAACGGGAAAGTTACGATGCATCCTGCTATTTATGTCCTGGAAATTCAAGAATGGGTGGAGAAACCAATCCCGATTATAAAGGTGTTCATTCTTTTGAAAATGATTTTCCCGCACTTCTCCCCAGCGGCCCCACTGATGATTTTGAAAACGGACTTTTAAAAGCAGAAAGTGAAACCGGAATTTGCAAAGTGGTATGCTTTTCTCCAGATCACTCCCTCACTCTCCCATTAATGGAGGTAGAAGATATCACAAAAGTGGTGGGCTTATGGAAGAAAGAATTTGAAGAACTGGGTAGCAAAGAGAATATAAATTATGTTCAAATCTTTGAAAATAAAGGCGCCATGATGGGTTGCAGCAATCCGCATCCTCACGGCCAAATTTGGTCTCAAAGATCTATTCCTACAGAAATTTTAAAGAAATCGCAACATTTTAAAGATTACTGGAATAAAAATAAGAGCAGTTTATTGGGCGATTATTTAAAGCAAGAACTGGAATTAAATGAGCGTATTTTAGCAAAAAATGAACATTTTGTTGTGCTTATTCCATACTGGGCAGTTTGGCCCTACGAGGCGATGATTATTCCCAAAAAACAACATCAACATATTGGGCAGTTGAATGCTGAAGAAGAAAAAGCTTTTGCTGAAATTATTAAAAAGCTCACTATAAAATACGATAACCTTTTTGAAACTTCTTTTCCTTATTCTTCAGGAATTCATCAGGCTCCAACTGATGGTAAAGAGTATCCGGAATGGCATTTTCATATGAGTTTTTATCCTCCACTATTAAGATCGGCTACGGTTAAGAAATTCATGGTAGGTTACGAAATGTTTGCCGGCCCACAAAGAGATATTACCGCAGAACAGGCAGCTCATAATTTACAGGAACTCCCTGATGTTCATTATTTAGAGCGGTAGACAATTATGGGTTTGATTTTCATTTACTGATAAACAATTTATTCTTGTTCACCTGAATTAAATTACCGGTAAATCTAAGCTATAAAAAAAGCTCCTCAATTGAGGAGCTTTTTAACGTTGCGTCTCGCTATTTTCGTAAACTCTTAGCATTTCACAAAACTTTTCAGAAAACCGATTTTCGCTTTTTCTGAAATCGGCAGCTTAATAAAAGTTTAATTATTCATTATAACTGCTCTCCTTTTGTTAGTCCAGGCATAATAAAATATATAAGCATAACAGATCATCACTAAAATTAAGGCAATTTTAAAGCTATAGGAGTCGGTTAAAAATCCATAAGCCGGTGGTATAATCGCGCCTCCAACTATCATTGTACAAAGTACACCTGACCCCTGGGCTTTATCATCTCCCAAGCCGTCTAAAGCAAGGCTAAAAATTGTTGGGAACATAATAGAATTAAATAAGCCCACGGCAATAATCGTCCACATAGCTACAAGACCTACCGAAAAGGTAGATATAAGTATCATACTTATTGCTCCTACTGCAAATACACTTAAAACCCGCGCCGGGTTAAAAATAGTGGTTAAATAAGAACCAATAAACCTTCCTATCATAGCTCCTGTCCAGTAGAAGGTCACAAAAACACCAACTACCGCCATATCACTTGACGCTGAAATACCAGTGCTTAAAATCCAGCTTGCTATGGTGCGCATAAAAGATGTTTCTCTTACAGTTTCAGCCAAATCAAGACTTAAAAAATAATTTACCATATAACTTCCTAATGCAACTTCTGCCCCTACATAACAGAAAAGGCCAATAGCTCCCAGGATTAAGTTTCGATTCTTTAAAACTCCCCGGTAATCATTAGAAGCTTCTTTATCTCCAACTTTGGGGAGATTTACAAAAAAGAAAACAATTGCAATTATTATTATAAAAGCGGCAATACCAAGGAAAGGTGTTTGCACAGCAGAGGCTTCAGAAATATAATAGCTTGTTTGCGCAGTAGGATCCAGGGCTTCAATCTCGGCAGTAGTTTTCACTTTATCCTGAAGAATGAATAAAGCTCCTAAAGCTGGTGCAATTGCCGTACCCAGGGAATTAAAAGCCTGTGATAGATTAAGTCGGCTCGAAGCTGTTTTTTCAGGACCTAAAATAGTAACATAAGGATTTGCTGCTACCTGCAATATGGTAATCCCGGCTGCGAGGGTAAAATACCCAAACATAAAAATTCCGAAGATACGATAGGAAGCTGCAGGGTAAAAAAGTAAGCAGCCAACAGCCATAGTAACCAAACCTAAAATAATTCCTTTTTTATATCCAATTTTTGATAAAATATATCCTGCAGGTATAGAAAGTAAAAAATATGCGCCAAAGAATGCAAATTGTACCATCCCTGCCTGGAAATAAGAAAGGGTAAAAACTTCTCTTAATCTTGGTATAAGTGAATCTACCAGCACGGTAATAAAACCCCATAGAAAAAAGAGGATAGTAACAAATATAAAAGCTGTACGATAAGATTTCTTTTGATTCATGTTCTACTTATTTTCTCTGTAAATTTCTTTATTTGGCTCGCTACTCATATAAAATTTTAATTCTCCTCCGTCCATAATATCTGTATGGTCTATAAAAGGCTCTTTTAGGACCTCTCCATTAAGTTCTACCTTTGAAACAAATACATTTTCTGCAGACTGGTTATTGGCAATTACTGTAAAAGTATTCCCATTATCCAGATTTATTGTTGCCCTATTAATAGCCGGACTCCCTAACGCGTATTCTGTAGAGCCGGGTGCTACTGGATAAAAACCAAAACTACTGAAAATATACCAGGCGCTCATTTGGCCAAAATCATCATTTCCACCTAAACCATCTGCACCGGTTTGGTATTGATCTTTGAGAATCATTCTTATTTTATCCTGAGATTTCCAGGGAGTATCGGTCCAATTGTATAAATAAGCAACATGGTGCGATGGCTCGTTTCCATGTACATAATTGCCAATTATTCCTTCACGCGAAATATCTTCTGTGTTTTCAAAATATTTATCGGGTAATTCCATTGAAAACAAAGAATCTAAATGTTGGGAGAATTGTTGCTTTCCGCCCATCATCTCAATCATTTCGGCCGGCTGATGTGGAACATAGAGACTATAATTCCAGGCATTTCCTTCAATAAATCCCTGCCCGTGTGTATCTAGAGCATCAAATTCCTTTTTAAATTCACCATTATCCAATTTTGGGCGCATAAAGCCAGATGCCGAATCATAAACATTTTTATAATTTTCAGATCTTTTGCTGAATTCTTCAAAAACTTCCTGGTTTCCTAATTTTTTAGCGGCTTGAGCAATGGCCCAATCATCGTAAGCATATTCCAGGGTTTTAGATACTGAAGCACCATTTTTATCTTCAGGAACATATCCTTTTTCCATATAGTACTCCAGGCCATCGTAATACCCAGTTTTTGCAGTTTGTACCATCGCCTCTAAAGCACGTTCTTCATCAAAACCAGTATTGCCTTTAACTATCGCATCAGAGATTACCGAAGCGCTGTGATAACCAATCATACACCAGTTCTCATTGGCATAATGTGACCAAACCGGTAGCATTTTATGAACACTTTGGTCATAATGTGCCAGCATTGCTTCTACCATATTGCTATTACGCTCGGGTTGTAAAATATTAAACAGCGGATGTAAAGCCCGGTACGTATCCCAAAGTGAAAAACTGGTATAATTGACAAAATTTTCTGCCTGGTGAATATTCATATCTATCCCGCGGTATTTTCCATCCACATCCATATATTCGGTTGGGCCCAAAAATGAGTGATACATAGCGGTGTAAAAGTTGGTCATTTCAGCATCATTTTCAGCATCTACCACTACTTTATTTAATTCTTTATTCCACTGCTCGCGAGCATCATTTTTAACTTTATCAAAATCCCAATGTGGAATTTCAGCCTTCATATTATTAAGCGCTCCTTCTGAACTTACCGGGGAAATTGCCAGTTTAATTTGAAGTTTTTCTTCGGCTTCCATATCAAAATCAAAATACATCCTGATTTTTTCTCCTGCTATTTCCGGGAAATTCTCATCCTGATCAAACTTCCTCCAGAAACCATTATAAGGTTGTTTATCGTAGCGTGCCCGCCCGTAATTTTTTATTGGCTTATCAAAGCTCATTGCAAAGAACACTTTACGTGTTCTAGCCCAGCCATTGGTTTGTCTAAATCCTGTTATTAAGGTGTCGTTTTCTACCCTAACAAAGGTCCATACATTTTTATCGTCGTAATTATAAATACCAGACATTAAATCCAGGATTACATGCGCCTCTTCTTTATCTGCAAAAGTGTAACGGTGCATTCCTACACGAGTTGAAGCAGTCATTTCAGCTTCAATATTATAATCTTCTAATAAAACTTTATAATATCCAGCTTCGGCTGTTTCTTTTTCGTGGGAAAAACGGGAACGATAACCGCTATCGGGATTGGTTTCTGTTCCAGGATTCAATTTTAATTCTCCTGTGGTGGGCATTATTAAGAAATCACCCAAATCGGAATGGCCGGTCCCGCTAAAATGGGTATGACTAAAACCAACAATCGTAGAATCATCATACTGGTAACCCGCGCAATATTTATAAACATCGGGGTTGTATTTGCCATCTACCGCGTAAGGAATGGTATCGGTATCTGGACTTAATTGCACGCTTCCAAAAGGCACCGTAGCGCCAGGATAAGTATGTCCCATTTTGGCTGTACCAATCATAGGATCTACAAATTGAGCGAGATCTTTTATATCATCCTTAGAAGATAAATTATTCGCTTGAGTGGTTTTTTCTTCTTTCCCGCAGGAAAAAAACAACAGGAACATTAAAAATGCTCCTGTTGAAGTAATAAAATTATTGTTGAATTTCATTCTTTTTTAATTTATGTAGATTGAAAGCTTCATCTCACATATTATAATTCATTAGTCAAAGAATACGGGAAATCTGATTTTTTAGTCCCTCGATTCTTATTAGGGGTATCACCCATTTCTATATCGATTACCGCGCCTTTCATAAGTTCCTTATGACTTAAATAATTCTTTGTGTAATTTTTGCCGTTTAATTCCATTTTCTGAATATACTTGTTGGAATCACTATTTTGAGGAGCATTAATAATAAGCTCATTTCCATTTTCAAGTTTTACAGTTACTTTTTTGAAAAGCGGAGCACCCATTACGTATTCATCTGTAGCCGGGGCGACAGGATAGAAGCCCATTGCAGAAAATACATACCATGCTGAAGTTTGTCCATTATCTTCATCGCCGCAATAACCATCTGGTGTAGGTTGGTACATTCTATCCATAGTTTCTCGAACCCAATATTGAGCTTTCCACGGTTCCCCGGCATAATTATATAGGTAAATCATATGCTGAATTGGCTGATTTCCGTGTGCATATTGCCCCATATCGGCAACTTGCATTTCCCGGATTTCATGGATAACCCCACCGTAATAACTTTCATCAAAAACCGGTGGCATTTCAAATACTTTATCTAATTGATCTACAAATTCTTTTTTACCTCCCATTAGATCGATTAATCCCTGTGGATCGTGAAATACTGACCAGGAGTAATGCCAGCTGTTACCTTCAGTAAATGCATCTCCCCATTTAAAAGGATTAAAATCTTCTACAAACTCCCCGTTCTCTTTCTTACCACGCATTAGTTTAGTTTCCGGATCATAAAGTTTTTTGTAATTAAGACTTCGTTCTTTATAAAGTTCAATTTCTTCTTTAGGGCGATTCAGTTTTTTTGCCAGTTGATATATAGCAAAATCGTCATACGCATATTCTAAAGTTCTGGCGGCATTTTCATTAATACCAACATCATAAGGAACATAACCCAGATCTTTATAATATTCAGCGCCGGCACGGCCTACGGCAGTCATTGGCCCTTCATTATTTGCTCCATTTAGAAGTGCTTCATATAATAAATCGATATCATAATCAAACTTCCCATCGGTTTTTAAATAAGCATCTGCAACAACTGAGGCCGAGTTATTTCCTACCATAATATTCCTAAGACCCGGGCTCGCCCATTCTGGCAACCAACCGCTTTCTTTGTAAGCATTAGCAAGACCTTTTTGGATATTAGCATTTAGTTCGGGGTACATTAAATTTAAGAATGGAAATAAAGAGCGAAAGGTATCCCAAAAACCGGTATCGGTAAACATATAACCAGGTAAAACTTCCCCGTTATACGGGCTATAATGCACTACTTCGCCTTCAGCATTATATTCATAAAATTTTCGTGGAAAAAGTAAGGAACGGTACAAAGCAGAATAGAATGTTGCTACTTCATCTGGAGTTCCACCTTCCACTTTAATTCTGGAAAGTTCCTTATTCCATTCTTTGCGACCTTTTTCTTTTACGGTTTCAAAATCGTCATTTCCTATTTCTTTCAGGTTCAATTCGGCCTGATCATAACTTATAAACGATGAAGCTACCTTTGCATTAATAACTTCCCCTTTTTCAGTTTTAAAACTGATCACACTCCCAACGTGTTCAGCCTCAACTTCCAGGTCTTCTGAAATTTCTTCACCATTAAAGGTATGCGAAGCGGTAAACTTTTTATCGAATTCTATAATGAAATAGTTCCTGAAATTATCTGGTACTCCTCCACTATTTTTAGTGGTATACCCAATTATTTTGTTTTCTTCAGGAATAACCTTTACATAAGAACCCATATCCAATGCATCTATAACAACATGCGAACTATCAGATTCCGGAAAAGTAAAGCGGAAACGGGCAGCTCTTGATGTTGGGGTAATTTCGGTAGTTATATCATGATCGGCAAGATATACGCTATAATAGTGCGGATTTACTTTTTCAGATTTATGTGAAAACCAACTGGCCCGGGTGTCTTCATTGAAACGAATTTTTCCGGTTATGGGCATAATAGCAAACTGGCCATAATCGTTCATCCATGGTGAGGGTTGGTGCGTTTGTTTAAATCCGCGCAATTTATCGGCAGTATACTGGTAGGCCCAACCATGACCCATTTTACCGGTTTGTGGAGTCCAAAAATTCATTCCCCAGGGCCGCGCAATGGCCGGGTACACATTCCCATTTGACATGCTTGGCTTAGAATCTGTTCCCATTAACGGTTTTACCCAATCTACAGGGTTTTCAACCTTTTCTACAAGATAGTCCTGTGCATTGACAAACGTTGCAAAAAAGCAAAACGCAAGGACAAAAAAATTAGTTTTCATATAGTAATATTTTATTTATTTATTGGATTTGGTTTAACTCCCTCGTGAGTAATAACTACTGATTTTATATACCCATTTTCATCAAAATACATTCTATCTATACAGGTCATCCTGGAGTCACGTGCGGTTTCCCCTCCCGGACGGCGGTGGTACACAATATAATAATCATCTTTACCTGGTGTTTTTATTACCGAGTGATGCCCGGCACCATTGGCAATCTCTGGATCCTGTTGTAATATTGTGCCAATTCTTTTAAAAGGGCCGGTAGGTGAGTCGGCAATGGCATAAGCTACGCTGTAATCTGGACCGGTCCAGCCACCTTCAGACCACATGAAATAATATTTTCCATCTCGCTTAAACATAAACGGTCCCTCTACGTAACCCTCCGGGGTCACTTCCTTAAAAGTTTCACCATCTTCAAAAGTTTTGAACCCGGTGAAATCATCATTTAATTTTGCTACGTTACAGTGTTGCCAACCCCCGTAGAACATATAATATTCTCCATCGTCTTCAAAAACAAATTGGTCTATAGGCTGGGCGCCGTTATGGAATTTTCCAATTAAAGGTTTCCCCAAATGATCTTTGTAGGGCCCTGCTGGACTGGAAGCTTTAGCTACACCAATACCTCCAAGCTCTTCATCACTTTGAATATCGTTAGCTCCAAAAAACAGGAAATAATCTTTATCTTTTTTAATAATAGCAGGAGCCCACATAGCCCGGTTAGCCCACTTCACTTCAGCAGTATCAATTATTCTTTCGTGTTTCTCCCAGTTTACGAGGTCTTTTGAAGAAAAAGCATCAAGAAATACCTGTTCCTCGTAAGGAGCAGAATAAGTAGGAAAGATCCAGTATTTATCATCAAAAACGATTCCTTCAGGATCGGCATACCAACCGGGAAAGACGGGATTATTGTTTTGAACAATTTCTTCTTCTGTTTTCTCTTCTTTTTCTTTATTATCTTCTGCATTCATTTTGCAACTTGTAACGGCAAGCGCTGCAAACATCAATAATAAAAGGTTTCTATAAGAATTTTTCATCTTTAGCATTTTAATTTAAACTTCGTATTTGTTCCAATCCATTACCTCATTTCTAGTCACTGGATCCATAGCTACTTTTAATAAATCTTCATCGTATTTCATTCCGTGTTTCTCAAGCACATGCGCTGGGACACCGTCCCAAACATTGGGAGTATTCCCGCGATAATCGAGATATTTAAATCCGGGCTCACTTGTAAAGTAGCCGGTAACTACCAGGTTCCTGATATTCCTAAAAAATACAGGGCCTGGAGAATTTTCTTCAAAGGCTCTGGGGTAAGCCATGTTATCTATAATTTCCATTTGATTTTCTTTTGAAATCTCATTGAAAGCTGCTTCAAAACGTTTATTGCTTTCCCTATTAATCCACATTAAACCACCACGCATTGGAATTTGATGCTCGGGAATGTCTTTTACAATAAACTCGATGAATTCCGGTACGCCTGCTTCAGTAGCGGAAACCGATTCTTCATCTTCAGGAATAATAATATCTGATAATATAGAAATAGTAGCCATCTCTTCTTCAGAGAAAAATGTCTCAGAATATAAATCTTCATCTCTTTCCTCTTCCGCCGGAGTTCTTCCGTACCCCTCTCTTTCTTCAATTATATCTCCTGCAGCAATAGGTGATTTTTTATCGGTCACACAACTGCTAAGGAACAAGCTAGAGCCTACGCCTCCCAGAACCAGTGCTTTTAGTGATTCCCTTCTATCCATAATTATAAATTTTATAAATTCCCTTTTTTAAGCTGTTCGGTCAAATAATCAGTAGCACGCCAGGCCAGTGCCAGGATCGTCCAGGTTGGATTCTTATCTGCCTGGGATACAAAGGGACCGCCGTCCATAACAAATAAATTAGGTACATCGTGCGCCTGGTTAAATTCATTTACAACAGAACTTTTAGGATCTTTACCCATCCTTGTGGTTCCCACTTCGTGGATAATCTTTCCAGGATTTTCTAGTCCGTAATTTTTTTCTTTTCCAGGCTTGTCCCCTAATGGAACTGCGCCCATATTATGCATCACCTCTTCAAAAGTATCTTGCATATGCCTGGCTTGTTTTACTTCTTCATCAGACCAGCTGTAATTGAATTTTAGCACCGGGATTCCATACTTATCTACTGTATTTGAATCAATTTCGCAATAATTTTCTTTTCGTGGAATACTTTCTCCACGTCCGGCCATTCCAAAGGTAGCTCCATAGAATTTTTTTACATCTTTTTTGAGGCCCGTGCCATAAGCATTTCGTGAAGTATCACCGGTAATTTCTTTTAAGGCCTGGGTATTAAACCCAAATCCATAAGCAGGCATACTCATTCCGCCCCAATATTCAATATGATATCCACGAGTAAAACCAAGGTCTTTACTATCGTTTAGCCACCATGGTGTATAAAGGTGCATTCCGCCTACGCCGTCTTCATTATAACGTTCTCTATCTACCAGTTGGGGAATAAATCCCATCCTGGAAGATCCCGTTGAATCGTGAAGGTACTTCCCTACCACTCCGCTGGAATTTGCCAGTCCGTTAGGGTGCTGTGCCGATTTTGAATTAAGTAAAATACGTGCCGAACTACAGGCGCTAGCGGCTAAGATTACTACTTTTGCTTTGATTTCGTAATCTCTTAGATCGTCTTTATCTATATAAGAAACCCCGGTAGCTTCCCCTTCCCCATTGGTTAAGACTTCTCTAACCATGGCATTTACATAGAGGTCTACATTACCAGTTTTTACAGCTGGTTTCACTAAAACAGATGAAGAAGAAAAATCGGCATAAGCCATACAGGAACGGGAACACTGGTTACAAAAAAAGCATGCGCCACGCTCCTTATTCACCGGTTTTGTGAGTATAGATAAGCGAGAAGGAATCATAGGAACTCCTGCTTTATTAGCCCCTTTTTTGATGTATAACTCGTGTAATCTGGGCTTTGGAGGTGGTAAAAAGAACCCATCTGGTTCGTTTGGTATATTTTCTTTAGTCCCAAAAACCCCAATTAATTTATCTACTTTATCGTAATATGGTTTTACGTCTTCGTAACCTATTGGCCAGTTATCACCTTTTCCATCAAAATCCTTTCGTTTAAAATCCAGGGGACCAAAGCGAAGAGAAATACGCCCCCAATGGTTGGTTCTTCCACCTAACATCCTTGATCTAAACCAGGCAAATTCTGTATTTGCATTTTGGGTATAGGGCTCCCCTTCTAATTCCCAGCCACCATAGGCCATATCGAAATCTCCAAAAGGCCTTGTAGTAGAAGCTCCTCTACGTGGAGACTCCCAGGGCCACCTAAGTTGGGTGCGCTGTTCTTTGTTAGCAGGATCAAAATCTGGTCCCGCTTCCAGCAATGCTATTTTAAACCCGGCATCAGCAAGTAGTTTGGCCGCCATACCGCCACCAGCACCCGAGCCTACTATGCAGACATCATATTTAGTTGATTGCTTCTTTATTTGAAATGACATTAATTCAATTTATGTGGTTATACCTTCTCCTTCTTCTCCAGTACTCTTCCAGATTTCGATAAAGCTACTGCGTAAGCTCCCAACATAGTAGCATTGTTGGTGCCCAACCTGGAAATACCCACCGGGACTCTTTTATCTTCTACGAATTCAATTTCCCTGGTAGAAAATGGAACTTTAATTTTTTTCATTGCAGTTTTATAAAATGCCTGCTTAGTTTTTTGTTCTTCAAAAGAAAAAGCCTGAGATACTATTCTATTAAACCTGTCTTTGTTCCTATTCTCAATTTTTCCATTAAGATGCTCTAATATTTGTGGCAACAGTAATTTAGAAGAACCTGCTATGCCCCCACCAATAACTACACCTCCATCAATTATATTCATAACATTGGCCAGTGCTTCTGCGGCAACTTTCGCAACACTATCATAAGCCATAACTGCGGCTTCCCTATTTCCATTTTTATCTCCTACGGCAATTTGAAAAATATCTTTTGGGCTTAACTCAAAGCTTTCTTTAGAGTAATCTTTATAGTAGGATTGGATTCCCCTTACACTTACACTTTCTTCGGCAATAATTTTTGGCTCTAAGAGATTTCTCATCAACCAAATTTCTCCCCCCGCAGAATTATCTCCTGCACATATTTCCTGGTTTATAACAACCCCGGCGCCAAAACCGGTTCCTAAAGTAATACCTATTAGATTTTTAAATTCTTTTTTTATTCCGAATTCTTTAAAACCATTATTAACCTCTGGAAGAAAGCCACCAATAGCCTCTCCATAGGTAAAAAGATCTCCGTCATTATTAATATAAGTAGGCAAGTTAAAATAATCCTCCAACATTGGTCCCAAGGCCACGCCCTCTTTAAAAGAGGGGAAGTTTGGAGGGCTTATAATAATCCCTTTTTCGTATTCTGCAGGTCCTGGGAAAGCAAAACTAATAGCCACTGCCTTTTCTGGCAATAAAAGCTTTTTTACTCTTTTGAAACCTTCAATAATATTTTCCAGGCATTTTTCTAAATCTGTTGAGTTGGATGGTAAGGTGATAAGTGGAGTAATTGGTTTTCCTCCTTTTAAAGCGGAAAAAACAAAATTAGTCCCACCTGCATCTAATGTTAAAACTATTCTTTCGTCTTGAAATATTTTCATTTGCAAACTTAGCAGTAAGATTTTCGGTTTTTATAATTTTGTTATTTCAACAAATGCGGCTTTTCCTGGTAAGTTTTCCAAAGAAATTCTCCAAATAGCGTATTGGCCCAGGCAAACCATTCCCGGGAGAAATTTGTGGGATCGTCTTTATGGAAGGTTTCGTGCATAAAGCCAGTATCTCCATGAGTATTTTTAAGTGTATTTATACACCATTTAATTTCTTTATCATCCTTACTGGTTAAACCTTTCATGGTAATAGACATAGGCCAAATCATATCTAGCGCAACGTGGGGGCCACCTATTCCTTCAGCTGCAGTGCCTTCGAAAAAGAAAGGATTGTCTTTAGACCAAATATAATCTCTTGTATTTTGATAAATAGGATCATCTGCAGCTACGGCGCCTAGATAAGGTAATGAAAGGAGACTAGGAACATTAGCATCATCCATTAACAATTGGTTGCCAAAACCATCCACTTCAAAAGCGTAGATCTTACCATATTTTTTATGATCTACAACGGCATACTCATCCAAAGCTTCTTTCACCTCTTTTCTTAACTTCAGGAGTTCATTTGCTTTATCGGTCTCTCCATGGATTTCTGTTAACATTTCTGCAGCTTGCTCCAGGCTAACCACTGCAAAGAAATTTGAAGGAATTAAAAACGAAAACACCGTGGCATCATCACTAGGTCTAAATGCCGAACAAATTAGGCCTACTGGATTAACTGGATAGCCATACCCCTGCAACGCACGGGTATCGGTAGCTTTTGGAGTTTCTCTTTGAAAAGAATATGCGCCTCTATCATCCTTTTTTTGCTGATCTTTAAATACCTTAAGGATAGAATCAATGGCTTTTATCCAATTATCATCGAAAGGGCTGGTATCGCCAGTAGATTTCCAGTAATGGTAACCTAACCTAATAGGATAACATAGGGAATCAATCTCCCATTTACGCTCGTGTACACCAGGCTTCATATCGGTTAAATCGCTAAACCATTCACCTTTCTTTTCAGAATCATCATAAAAAGCATTAGCATACGGATCTTTTAATATATACTGAGTCTGCTGGTTTATAACACCCGCTATAAGTTTTTTAAGTTTTTGATCTTCCTCGACAAAAGTCATATAAGGCCAAACCTGCGCTACACTATCCCTTAACCACATGGCATCGATATCCCCGGTTATTACATAGGTGTTTGGTTTGCCATTTATTTCTGAATAGGTTACCGTGGTATCTAAAGTATTAGGGAAGCAATTATTAAAAAGCCATCCCAGTTCTTCGTCTTTTACATTTTTCTGAAATTCTGCAATAACCTTTTCAATTATTTTACTTTCGAAATTTCGATCTCCCTTAGGAGTTCTAACCACGGGGAATTTTTTAAAAAAATCGCTTATTTCTGAAGCATTAAGATGAAATGGATCCAACATTGTTAGACCGCCTGCTAATGCAGTATTTTGTATAAATTTTCTACGTTTCATATATTAAAATTTCTGTAGGACTTAATAGTGATAGTTCTTATTCCTCTTGTATATACGCTATTTTTTTTCATTAAATATTATCAGGATTTTCTGCGTAAGCTTCCCATAACTCATCGAGTGTAGCACCCGTAAGTTCTTTCCATAATACTTCGGAATAGGTATTTTCCCGCATATTTCTATCCAGAGCTACAACAAGATTCTGATTATAATTATTTGAAATCCAGGCTAAAAACCTGGCGGTTATTCTATAGCTATTTTTATAAGATTGATCGGGTGAATATTCTGGCAGAAACCATTCTGCACCTTCATTATTAACACCATATTTATAACGTACATAATCGGCAATTCCCTCGGTAAGCCACCCTGGACCCGCTTGATGTGGATAGGATTGTACAATATGCATGGCTTCGTGAGTAATTACATCTAAATCGTTTGGTTTCTTTTCAAGCCATTGGGAGCTTATTGTGATTTTACCATTGTTCGCAAAGGCAACCCCGGTATAGGAAGTATCAATTTTAACAAAAATGGTATCCTTAGCTTCAGGATTAAAATCTTTTACCATTTTTGGATAAACCTTAAAGAAGGTTTTTACTAAACCGTTCTTTACCTCGCTATCTAAAAAAGGCGAATCGTTGGTAAACATTAGAGTTTTATCTTTTTCCTTAAAAACTTCAGGTTGCTGAGCTTGCATTTCGATTACCACAAGGAGGGTAAACAAGGTGATAAGCAGGCAGGTATTTTTCATTTTTTAATTTCTTTCAATTCTATTCCAAGCTCTTTATTCTCTTTAAAGATTTCTAGAGGAAAAGATTTAATGTATTACAAGGCTAAGCTTTGTCAATACTTTCAAATAGGTATTAAATTTATATAAGAAAAAGCGGAGGTGGAATTAATTAGGCTAACAACTAAATATGAAAAAACTATTAAAACATGATTGCCTCACCTCCACTATTTCTATTTATAAATTCTTTTTAATTTAAATTGATTCACTCTTAGGTAATCCTGGATTATTATTACCAGATAAAAATTAAGAGGTCAAAATACTTAGTTTGACCTCTTTGGCTAAAACTTTATTCTGGAATTGATAATAGGCGCCACTCACTCATTTGGAATAGACCTCCGCCATTATTATTTACTACATTAAACCTATAATGAGTATAAGCCGTTTCATTCTCAAAATAAAACTCCCTGGTTAAATTTCTTCCGCTAAAAGTTTGATCAACTCTTTCATCCAAAACTTCCCAGTTTTCACCATCATTAGAACCCTGAATTTGCCAATCGCGCGGATCTCTATCTGGTGCATCATTTCCAGAGGTTAATTGATAAAAACTCACTACTTTCTCTTCTTCAAACTCAAGGTTTACCCAAAACGGTTGCTCGTAACCGGCTAAATATTTCGAATTTAAATCTCCATCAATTAATTTTAGGGAGCCTTCATTGCCCTCTGGGCCACCGCCATTCTCTCTATTTACAGATATTACCGCTTCATCAGTAATATCTACCGGGGCTGAGGCAATCACTTTTAATTGTGCTTCAGCACTTATACTCTCCTGGTCCTGAGAAACTATTCTTAAAACAGTTTCTCCAGCTCCTACGGCAGTAATAGTTACTGACTTATCTTCGTTCATAACAAGATCGGCAACACTAGGATCATCAATCTCCCAAACATAGTCCCTGGCTGGAAAAATATTGGGTACAAATCTTGCTTTAATCTCCTCTGTTTCTCCTGAAATAAGTAAAATATCAGTATTGTCTAGAGTAACTCCAGTCTCCACCAAATCTGGGAAATCCCTGCGCCCCTCACAGGAAAACAGGCCTACTAAAATAGTAGCGAGGATGATATTCTTTAAATTGAAAATTTTTGTCTTCATATTATATTTTTTTAATAACCTGGATTTTGTTCTAAATTAGGATTGGTTTGCACCTGTCTTAGAGGTATTGGATATAATGTTCTAAAATCTTCACTAGGTTCGTGATCCCACCATGTTCCCGTGGTAAATTCACCAAATCTTATAAGATCTGTACGACGTTTCCCTTCAAAAATAAATTCACGACCTCTTTCTTCCAGTAACTCATCTAATGTTAAAGTAGCCGTGGTATAAGAAGCCTCAGTCCAGTCTTCATCATTAAAATAACGACTCTTACTTTCGTTAATAAGGTCTACCGCTTCAGCGGTTGCACTTCCACCATTTAATCGCATTAAAGCTTCAGCTTTGTTAAAATACATTTCGGTTAACCTGTAAATCACAAAATCGTTTTCTAAATAGTTTTCATCTGTTTGTGTTCCCGAACGATATTTATGAAAACGAGCACCACTGTTCTCTTCTCCATCTGTCATACTTCCTTCTCCCGTTTGGCCTTCAGTATTTCTTCTAATATTGTTTACATAAACCAAAGGCTGTCCATTATATTCTTCTGATCCTAAAATTGGCTGATCTGTACCGAATCTATATTGAGGTCCGAATAAAAACCACTCCTGTTTTCTAATATCGCTCTCTTTATATTCATCAAAAGCTGAAGGAATTACAACAAAAGCATTCCAACCTGAATAATTTACATCTAATGCAGGGGCCATATTGGAGAATCCTGAATAAAAAGCGCGCCAATCATAGCCAAATCCATTTTCTCTACTAAATGGAAACTGGAAAATATTCTCTGGAGAAAGTTCATTCTGGTTACTAAAAGGACCTAATGGATCCTGGTCTAAGGCCATACTTCCCATGAGTGCCCCACCTTCTCCATTAATTACTTTATCGGCATACTCAATGCTTTCCTGCCATCTTGGTTCTCCACTCCAAACTTCGGCATTAAGATAAAGTTCAGATAACATAGCGTATCCAACAGCTTTAGATACTCTACCAAGTAAGGATTGTGACAACGGCTGAAGGCTTTCTACATTCTCCAACAATTCACTTTCTACAAAGGCAAAAACCTCTTCTCTGGATGCAGTAGCTGGATTCTGGGGCTCGCCCACTTGAGTAACAATTGGAATATTACCAAAAAGATCCATTAATTTCATATAATGGTAGGCTCTTAAAACTTTTGATTCTGCTACTAAAGATTCCAAACGCTCCTGAGATATATTTGCAGATTCAGGATCAATATTTTGGATATCAGTAATGGCCGAGTTTACATATCCTACTCCAGTCCACATTAAACTCCAGGTATTGGCCAGTCTCCCTTCCTGAGGAGTCCAGGTGTGATAATGTTGTCTAATATGATCTCCACCATCAAATCCATGAGGCCCTTTTTGAGGCCAGGCTACCTGATCAGCTGATAATTCATTGTGATAATAATAGCCATTTTGGCCAGACCAGGACAACCAGGCCTGCATGTGTGTAAAAGGTCTTAGTGTAGCCTGAATAATTTCTAATTCATTATTATAGAAATTTGATTCCTCTAGTTCAGAATATGGACTCTCATCCAAATCCATACAGCCGAAGAAACTAAATACTAGCGCGAAGCAGGCTAAATTTTTTATACTTAATAAATTCTTCATTTCTTGTTTGTTTAAAATTTAACATTCATACCAGCAGTAATCGTAGTAGTTCTAGGATAGAAATTTCTATCATCTACACCAGGATAAAGCCCGGTATCCTGAACTTCCGGATCTCTACCTGTATATCCAGTTATTACAGCAAGGTTACGTGCGTTGGCATAAACCCTAAGGGCATTGAAAGGACTATTTTCTCCAAATTTGAAGTTATATCCAAGAGTTACGTTATCCAGTTTTACAAAATCGCCGCTTTCCAGGTAATAATCTGAATATTGAGGCTGCTCACTAATATGGCTATACTGGTCTAAAGCAGAAGTCAAAACATTGCCTCCAATATTTGGGTTGCCATAAAACAAGTCTACTGTATTCAAAATATCATAGTCAAATTTACCTCTTAAGAAAACAGTAAGATCAAAGTTCTTATAGCGAAAGGTATTGGTTAAGGATGCATTGTACTTAGGCATTCCGTTTCCTATTATAGCATTATCTTCTCGCGGACTAATCTCACTGGCTGGCACTACAGAGCCATCGGCCTTATAAAAAAGCCATTGGCCATCTTGTGTGAAGCCGGCAAAACGTTTTCCGTAGAAATTTCCAATTGGCCCTCCTTCGGTATTTCTAATTGCATCTCCTAAATTTCCTGGGTTTCCAATATTTCCTCCATAAATTTCACTGGCAATAAATTGATCATTAGAAAGTGTAGTTAGTTCATTTTCCTGATAACTACCAGCCATATCTATAGTCCAGCTAAAATCTTCAGAATTAATAGCTCTAAAAGTCATTCCTAATTCTACCCCTTTATTAGTTATGGTACCAACATTAGTATAAATAGTACGCTGAACAAACGGCGGTTGTGGCACTTCATAACTTAGAAGTAAATCTTCGGTGCGGCGGTTATAAACATCTAAAGCACCAGTTAATCTATTATTAAACAGCCCAAAATCCAATCCTAAGTTCCATTCCTTTTTCCTTTCCCATCTTAAATCTGGGTTAGGGTTTTTATTAGCTCCGTAGGTTTGATAGAACGTTGGAATATACTGTCCATCGGCATTTGGAGAGTCTGGGTAAATTGGATAACGCCCACCGGTCCCAAGTGTTACCAGAGATTGATAATTGGGAATACCCTGATTACCGGTAATACCATAATCTGCTCTTAGTTTAAGATTAGAAACAAAGTCTGTATCTTCCATAAAAGCTTCATCTGAGATTAACCAGGCAGCAGAAACAGCAGGAAAATTACCCCACTTATTATTAGCTCCAAATTTAGAAGAACCTTCTCTACGCATAGATGCCTGTAGGAAATAACGATCTTTAAAAGAATAATTTACTCTGGAAAAAAACGCGATTAGCGTATTATCATTTTTAAAACTGTTTAGACCAGGTCGGGGTAAATCGGTATCAATAATTGCGTTTCCAGCACCAAAATTCCAGTCTAAAAATGCATCAGTAGTAAAACCACTGTTATTCATATCAAAAGTTTCCAAAGTAGTATACTGGTAACTATAGCCTCCTAATAGATCAAAAGCATGATCTCCTATTTCCCGTTCAAAGGTTAAGGTAGGCTCAAAAGTAGTGGTATGATCCAGTAAGTTTGATTTATAAGCATAACCAGTTCCCAGGTACTGACTTCCATCGTTGTACTGGTTCCAATCCTGAATAGATCTATACTGCCTGTCATTCCAGGTATTACGTTGGTAAGACCCAAAGGCAGCTACTATTAGACCTTCTGTAATTTCAAAGGAAGCTTTAGCATCACCAGAAAAAGTTTGCTGCTGTCTCTTATTAAACCTGTTTTCATATTCCGAAAAAGGATTGTATCCTCGCTGAGGCTGATAAAAACCGAATTTTCCTTCGTTATACAACTCGGTTCCTTCTTCAACGGAATAAGGAGCATATATAGGTGCAGTAGGGTTCCAATCGGTTACAATACCAAATTGACCTCCTCCTAATAAATTAGCATTATTAAAGTTAGTTACAATGCTAGACTGAAAATTTAATCGATCGTCAAAAGCGGATTGATTAAAACTAGCTCTAACCCCAAATTCTTCTCTTTCATTTTCCAATGCAATTCCTTCAAGATTCCTATAGTATAAGGAAACCCTGTAATTACTATTTTCGCCTCCACCAGAAGCAACAAAATTATGATACTGACTAAGGTTTGCTTCGTTAACAAGTTCATCAAATATATCTGTAGAATATCCGAAATCATTTGAAGAGAAAACGCCATCTTCCATAGCCTGCCTATACTGGGCTGCAGATAAAAAATTTGGTTTAGCGTTTACAAAATCTCTTGATAAAAACGTAGAATAATCAAAACTAGTTACTCCAGATTTACCTTTTTTGGTAGTTATTAGTATAACACCATTGTTTCCTCTGGTTCCATAAATTGCTGAAGCAGCACCACTCTTAAGAACATCAAAAGACTCAATATCATTTTGCTGTACAAGGTCTAAGTTACCACCTGGAATACCATCTATAACGATTAAAGGTTCTGTATTACCAGTTATTGAGGTAACCCCTCTAAGCTGAATTGATGTCCCTGCATTTGGGTTATTTCCGGCAGGTCGGGTAATTGACAATCCGGGTACTTTACCCTGAATAAGAGATAAAGCATTAGTTACTACTCCCTGGTTAAAATCATCTTCAGTCACCTTGGTAATAGAAGTAGTAACAGACCGTCTATTTTGGGTACCATACCCTACCAATACTACCTCATCCAGAGATTCCTGGCTAACTTCCATTTGAACATCAATCAAAGATTGTCCATTTACATTTTGCTCAATCGTTTGCATTCCAACAAAAGAAAATACCAGCACCGCATCCTGGTTTTCTAATGTAATAGAGTAATTCCCATCAAAATCGGTCTGTACTCCATTGTTCGTTCCTTTTTCCTGGACAGTCACCCCGGGAAGAGGTAATCCGTTAGAATCAGTAACAGTTCCTGTCACCGTATTTTGATTCAGCGCATAAGGATATGCCTGGGCAATCTGAAATACCATTAATAAGAAAAACAAAAAATATTTGAGATTCAATCGAAGGTAAATAGACCGAACAAACAGGCTAGTCTTTTTTTCCATATTAGTTTAAAGTTTAGTTAGTATTTAACATTAAATTAGTAAAGCTAATATACTAAAACGGTTTAGTTAAAAAAATAATATTTAAAATTTTAGTAATTTTAACATTCTATGTAGGTGTGAAATAAATGTTTAGGGGTAAAAAGATTAAGAAAAGTTCTATTTCCAGGGATAAAATGGTAACTATCTGAAAGGAAGACCAGAAAGAGATTCAATTATTTTAATAATTATTTCTCTTATTAAACATTTTATTCTGACAGATATAAATTCAGAAATATTTATTTAAATAATTGCCAGGGATTTTTATTTCTCCTTTCTAATATAATAAGCGGACTATTATATAGCAACAGTTTCCTAAGTCACATAATTAATAGCTTCAAAAAATGCTAAAAGTGATTAGAGTATAATATTATAAAAATATACCTTCAATAAAATAGCCCTTCTAACCCCCTCAGATTTTTTTTAAACCATTTCTTGTTTTGCTAAATCGTTTTAGTATATTAGCCGTAAATACTTAGGCAAGTACCTATTTAACCGATAGAAAATGAACATTCTTCTTAAATATTCTCACTATTTATCAAGAAGATACTACACAAAGAACTTTTCTCATCTTGATGGAAGCTCTAATTCCCTTATGATTTTCACAAACTTAAATACAAATAGTTTAAACGATTAACTTTTTAAACCAATTAAAATGGATAAAAAAAATAAGGATTTAAATAAACTTTCAAGAAGAAAGTTTATAAGCCGTACCGCCACAGTTGCCGCCGGTATTTCTATTGTTCCAAGACACGTACTTGGGGGAGTTGGCTACAAAGCACCGAGTGATACTTTAAATATTGCTGGAATTGGTGTAGGTGGTATGGGAAGAGCTAATCTAAGAGAAATGGCCGGGGAAAATATTGTAGCCCTTTGTGATGTAGATTGGAAATATGCTCAAAGAGCTTTTAACGATTATCCCAAAGCCAAAAAGTTTAAAGATTATCGTAAGATGTTAGAAACTATGGGTGATGATATTGATGCGGTAGTAATTGCAACCCCCGATCATACTCACGCAGTTACAGCTGCTGAAAGTATGAAAATGGGTAAACATGTTTACCTGCAAAAACCCCTTACCCATTCTATTTATGAATCTCGATATCTTACAGAACTGGCAAAGGAAACAGGTGTAGCTACCCAAATGGGTAACCAGGGACATTCGGGCGAAGGCACCCGGCTTTTTGCGGAATGGATTCGGAATGGCGAAATTGGTGATCCTATAGAAGCACATTGTTGGACCAACCGTCCCATTTGGCCACAAGGATTAGAAAGACCAGGAAACGAACCTGCTATCCCTTCTACCCTAGATTGGGACCTCTTTATAGGACCGGCTGAATACAGACCTTACCATCCAGCTTATACTCCGTGGAATTGGAGAGCATGGTGGGATTTTGGAACTGGCGCATTAGGTGATATGGGCTGTCATATTATGGACCCGGTATATTTCGCGCTAGATTTGGATCATCCTACAGCCTTTCAAGGTAGCTCTTCCCAGGTAAATACTGAAAGTGCTCCCATAGCAGAAAAAGTAATTTATTACTTCCCTGAACAATCTAAACTGAATAAAATAAATAGACCTGAATTAAAATTAACCTGGTATGATGGCGGATTACTGCCTGAGAGACCAGAAGGTATTAAACCAGGAAAAGTGCTTGGTGATAATGATGGCGGAGCTATGGTAGTTGGAACCAAAGGAACCATTATTTGCGGAACCTATGGTCGTGATCCTTATATAATAGGAAGAGAAGACAATCCACCTCAAACTAAAAAAGTGATTCCGCGTGTTGAAACCAGCCATGAGATGGATTGGGTAAGAGCATGTAAAGAATCTAAAAACAACCGCCGTGAGGCAAGTTCTCACTTCGGTTATTCGGGACCATTTAATGAGGTGGTAGTAATGGGGAATTTAGCTGTTCGTTTACAGGACCTGAATAAGAAATTAAATTGGGATGGAAAAAATATGAAAATCACCAATATTGGAGAAAGTGAAGAAATTAAGGTAGTAACTACCGATAAATTCACTGTGGTAGATGGCGATCCAAAATTTAATACCCAGTATGCTACCATTAATGCGAGAGAAGCAGCCGAACAATATATTAAACATAATTACAGAGAAGGCTGGAAATTATAACCCATTCAACTAAACAATTTATCACACAATTTAAATCACAAATACTATGACATATTTACCTAAAATCAAAAAGAAAAACATCGCACTACCCCTCTTGCTTCTTGGCGCTATCTTTACTAGTTGTAAAGATCAAAAAGAAGAAAATAAAGACCAGGACAATGCTCAAATAGAAGCTAACTCAGAAGAATTAGAAGATGAAGCAGGTTTAAATGAACTTTCAGCAAAAGAAAAAGAAGAAGGTTGGGAATTACTCTTTGATGGAGAAAGTACAGATGGCTGGCGAGGTTATGGAAAAGATTCCTTTCCTAAAGGATGGGTTATTGAAGACGGTGCCTTAAAAGTGCAGGGAAGTGGAGCCGGGGAAGCCGGTGGTGGCGGAGACATTATTTACAAAGAGGAATTTAAAGATTTTGAGCTTTCCCTGGAATGGAAGGTTTCTGAAGGTGGAAATAGCGGGATCTTTTACCTGGCGGAAGAAATTGATGGCGAACCTATTTATACCTCAGCTCCTGAATTTCAGATATTGGATAATGAAAAACATCCTGATGCAAGATTGGGAAAAAATGGAAATAGACAGTCAGCCTCTTTATATGACCTAATACCCGCTGAACCTCAAAATGCCAAGCCAGTTGGAGAATGGAATAAAGCTTCTATTATTGTATATAGAGGCACGGTAGTTCACTCTCAAAACGGAGAAAATGTTGTAGAATACCATCTATGGACTGATAAGTGGAAGGAAATGGTAGCGGACAGTAAATTTAAAGACTGGGAAAACTTCTTAAATGCTGGAGGAGAAGATAAACAAGGCTATATAGGCCTTCAAGATCACGGTGACGATGTATGGTTTAGAAACATTAAGATTAAAAAATTATAGCTAATTTATAAGCATTTCCTACGGTGATTATAAATTCAAAAGAACCTCTTTACTCCTGGTAAAAACCAGTGAGTTTAGAGGTTTTTCATTATATAAAAGTTAGAAATCTCTAAAATTATTTATTCTTCTATTATGAAATTTACATCTTCAAATCTAAGTTTAGCTGGGCTCTTAAAACCCTTCGCACCAATTTTCATATTAATTACACTCGGCGCTCATAGCCTGGTTTTTGGAAAAGAAAAACCAACTTCAGCACCTTCCAAATTGGTTACTCTAGAAAATAATAACAAATGGTCTCACCTTGCCAATTCTCTTCAGGAGTCTACCTATAAAAATTACCTGGGAGAAAATGGAGTGTTTACTCAGGATAATAAGGAACAAAATAAATTTCATTACTGGTGGAATGCTCATATGGTAGACATTTTAATTGATGGTTATTTAAGAACAAAGGACGAATCTTATTTACCAAAGATTAAAGATCTGGTTAGGGGAATAAAAAATTCCAATCAGGATAATTTTCAAATTTACTTTAATGATGATATGGAATGGCTGGGAATTGCCTGTGTAAGGGCTTATCGAGCCACGGGAGATGAAGAATACAAACAGGTAGCAGAATACCTTTGGGAGGAGGTAAAAAAAGGATGGACAGATGTACACGGCGGAGGAATTATGTGGAGAACAGATACACCAGAAGAAAAAAATGCCTGTTCTAACGGTCCGGGCGCTTTGCTAGCACTTAATTTATATGCTATTAATAGTAACGAAGATGAACTTGAATGGGCTAAAAAGATTTTTGAATGGCAAAAAAATACGCTGGTAGATCCTTTAACCGGGCTGGTTTGGGATAATATATCTTATCAAGATGAAGAAGCAGTAATAAATAAAGATCTGGTGTTGTCTTATAACCAGGGAACTTATATAGGAGTAGCTACGCAATTGTTTAACCATACCGGAAATAAAGAATATTTGGAGGAAGCCTGGAAAACTACAAACTCTTTAATGAGGAGCCCTAAACTTACTTTCGAAGGTATTCTAAGAAGCGAAGGCCAGGGTGACGGCGGATTATTTAAAGGGATTTTGGTAAGAAACCTAACTCTTCTGGCAGAAAATCCCGCGCTGGCAAACCAAAGAAAAGAACTCCTATTAGATTTTTTAGCTTTTAATGCAAATACTCTAAGAACTTTTGGATTAGATAAGAAAGAAATGGTAGTAAGTCCTAATTGGGCACAAAAACCGAAGAATCAAACAGATCTTTCAACCCAATTGAGTGGGGTTATGATGATGGAAATGGCTGCCAGGTTAAATTTGAAACAAGAAAATGTAAAAAGGTATTGCCAACAAAACGAGGCAATTTATAAAAAGCCTCATTTTACAACTTTATCTAAAGAAGAAATTGTAATTGTAGTGCTTGGATCTTCTACAGCGGAAGGAATAGGACCCACCAAAAAAGAAAATGCATGGGTACCAAGATTTATAGACTACCTTCAGGAAAGCGATACTAATTTTAAGGTTATTAACCTGGCAAAGGGGGGGTTCACCACAGCAGATCTTCTTCCTGATGGCCACCCCGATAAAAATATCTCTAAGGCACTTTCTTATAATCCCGATGCTATTATAATTAACTTACCATCTAATGATGCTGCAGAAGGCCGCAATACTCCAGAACAATTAGAAAATTACCAGAAAATATTTAATTCTACTAAAAATGAAATTCCGGTATGGGTAACCACTCCACAACCCAGAAATTTTGAAAAGGCAAAAGTTAATATTCAAAAAGATATGGTAGATGCTACTTATGCATACTTTGATAAAGAATTCATCATTGATCTATGGACCTGTTTTGCTACAGAAAAAAATCTTATTAAAAAGGATTATGATAGTGGAGATGGCATACATTTAAATGATGAAGCACATAAATTAATTTTTGAACGTGTAGTTTTAAGCTTATCAAACTTTTTGAAGCAAGGATAATTCATCACCGAATGCTATAACGTCTAATTCTTAATGGAAATAAAATAGGTCCCGGAAAAACATTAGATACTTCGCCGGGACCTATTCAACAAAAGTTACATTTTATTCTGTTATTATCTCTACTTCTCCCCCACTTTTAAACAAATCATGAGATATAAAGTAGCCTTTCAGCTCCTCATCGTTTACCATTATTTGCTTTAGATTTCTACCTGAATTTGCCCTATCTATTGTGAGTGTTTTACCGTTAGGAAGGTTCCATTTAACTTCCTCAAAAATTGGAACTGTCACTAAATATTCGGGATCTGCAGGAGATAAGGGATATAGTCCCATTGCTGAAAAAACATACCAGGCAGACATTTCACCCGCATCATCCATTCCTGAAAGCGCCAGGCCATCTTCCCCAACTCCGTAGAAATCTCCAAGAATTTCATCAATAATCTCCTGAGATTTTTCAGGTTTATCTACAAAATAATAGGAAAATGGCGCTTCATGTGCAGGTTGATTGCCGTGAGAATATTGACCTATAAAACTGGCAACATTTCTCGCTATATGGTCTGGATTCCAGGGCAACGTAAATAAAGAATCTAATTTTTCTTCAAATTTATCTGCCCCTCCATATAGTTTTACTAATTCAGGCATATTATGTGGCGCAAAAAAAGAAACCTGCCAAGCATTGGCCTCACGGTACATATATTCATAATAAGGATATTCGGTATCAAATGGACTAATCCAATCTCCGTTTTCAAGTCTTCCACGCATAAAATTAGTTGAAGTATCAAAAACGTTTTTATAATTTTCAGAACGTTTTATTAAATCTTCATATTTTTCTTCATCGCCCAATGCTTTGGCTAATTGTGCTACAGAGTAATCATCATAGGCATACTCTAAAGTTTTTGAAACTCCAGCTTTGGCTTTGGTTTCTACTTCAGGGTTCTTCACGTCTGGATCTGAAATATAACCCTTCTCAATGTATTCTTTAATATGTGGCCTGGGACCACCATCTTTATAAGCGTTATTCAGTAAGAGTTCATAAGCCTTTTCTACATCAAAGCTTGAATTTCCTCTTAAATAAGTCCCGGCAATGAAAGGTGCTGCATGATCCCCGTGAAAAAATGTGGGGATAAAACCTGTTTTTTCACCTTTATCAATTAAGGTTTTAATAATATCGGTAGTTACTTCAGGAGAAACAATACTTAAAAGTACCAGTTTATTTCGGTAAGTATCCCAAAAAGAAGGGTTGGTATAGTAATTAAAATCTTTTTTCTGAATTTCTCCTTTTACATCTTTAAATTCACCATTCACATCGCTTCTAAGTGCCGGCCATAAAAAAGAACGGTAAAATGAAGAATAAAACATTTCGTTTTGTTTTTCATTTCCTCCTGTAACTTCAATAGTTTTAAGTAAATCTTCCCAGGTATTATTCGCACGTTTTTTAATCTCCTCAAAATCAGCTTTACCAATTTCTTCTTTTAAATTTTGAGCAGCATTTTCAGTATTTACATAAGATAAACCAATTTTTAGGCTCACAGGATTCTTCCCATCTTCTAAACTTAAAATAGCGTAGCCATCTTTTTCTCCCATTTTTTGCACGTCAAGCTTTTTTATATTGACATTACTTTCTGCATAAAAATGAATTTTATCGCCTCCCACATGCTGAAAACCGGATATTGAATAATCATCTTCTTGTGTTATTTCCCAGTTAGATACCCCGTGATTTGCTTTAGCCAAATCAAAAAGGATCTTTCTATCCGTTTCATTTTCATAAGTGTACTCGTGAAATCCGCTTCTCAACGTAGAGGTAAGTCTTACTTTAATTCCATAATCGTCCAGGTTAACTTCGTAATACCCAGGAGATGCAGATTCTGTGTTATGAGAAAATGAAGATTTAAATGGAGCTTTAGCATTCCCCGAAACCGGAAGAATTGGAATATTACATAAATTCCAGTGCCCTTTATTGGTGTGGGTAAATCCAAGTATTTCGGTATCTTCATATTCATAACCAGCACCGGTCCCATACTCAGTTATAGGACTAAGTTGAACCATTGCATTAGGCAAAGAAGAACCCGGAAACACTAATCCCGCCCAAACCCGCCATCCTTCTGGAGGTGTATAACCTATAAATTCCGGATCGGTTAAAGGAGCAGTTCCTATAAATGGATTAACCATTGAAGTATAAGATTTTTGAGGCTCATCATCTTCTACTTCTTCATTATCCTGATTAGTAGAATTGCAGGAGATAAATAAAAAAGACAAGAAAAATAAAAGAAACTTTCCTGTCTGGAAATAAAGGGGTTGTACTAGGTTCATTTTAGGATGTATATTATTTTAAAATTCTATTGTCTATCTAAAAGGGCTTTAGCTTCCATGAGCATAACGCCACTTAGTTGGGTAGATAAATCTACACGACCACTGGGTTCGTCATTCCAATTTGGCCCCGCAAGCCCTGCAGTGGTTAATCCATTGTGATACAGAGTTTCTGCATTAAATTGAATAAACTCTTTGAATTCTTCCTGTTTATCATCTGGAGTATTGGGATTAAGGGTAAGTTGCGTGAAATATCTAACTAATATTCCTTTAAAAAGTCCGCCGTCTCCCTGGCCTTCATTTTTTAAAACTCCACCCGTAGTTATTTGACCGGGTGCTACAACTGAACTCGCAGATTTTATAGCATCCTCTAAGTACATTTCTTCCCCGGTGGCCTGGTGCAATAAGTTTGCAGCACCAATATAAGTTCCCACATTGTAAGTAAATATCCAGTCACGATTTATAACTGCTTCTCCATCCTGGTAATCTATGTTATCCCATACCAAACCTGATTCCGGATCTACCAGGGTATCGTTTAACCACTGGTAAATTTTCTTTGCCCATTCCAAATCTTCCTGGTCCTGGTCAATTTCATAAAGATAAAGAGCAAATATTGCAGCTGGGCCGTTAGAACAGGCGTTTTTACTATTGGGAGTATCTGTTTTCCAGGCAATACCTCCGCCGTGTACATCACTCCATCCTTTTTTCACTTCTTCCCATAGCAAATCTGCCACTTCCTTGTATTGCTCATCATTCGTAAGCTTGTAAGCACGTAGACAGGCAATCCCAAGCCACTCCATATCGTCTATAAAGACGTTTTCATATTTATTCCCATTTTTAATTTTAATTCCTTCCAGCAAAGACTTCATTTTTGGAAGGTAAGACTCATCTCCTGTTCTCTGGTAACCATCAATTAGAACATCCAGCATATGAGCATTCCACCAATAGTTAAAGTTCTCATTACCTTCATTATCCTGCCGAAAAGTTCCATTGGAGGCCAAATAAACACTATATGTTTCTTCCTGTAGGTTTTCTGCAACTTCTGCCCAATTATCTACCTCATCTTCCTCTTCATCCCCAGGGTCTAAAGGTTGTTCCTCTTCTTCCTCTTCCTGAATATCCTCAAGATTATCATTATCTGTGGAGCAGGAAATTAAAAATAAAAGGCTGCTCAGAAAAAAGATTCCAAAAACTAAAATTCTCATAATAACATAATTTTTATGTCGCATTTAATGCGGCTATCAATAATACTTTCTAAAAGATTGAAGCTAATATACTAAATCGTTTTAGTTTAAAAAAATGTTAATTTGACTGAAAATTTTTTAAGGAATTAACTAATGATTTTTTAGAAGGGTGGATTGACGCGGTAATAACTCCGTTTTTAATATAATCTCTTTAGGAGGTAAATCTTTAGTTGACTTCTTAAGTAGCATCAACATTAACTTCATTAGTTCTGAAGCCATCGCATCTTTAGGCTGAGCTATTGCTGAAATTGTAGGGGTGTGGATTTTAAAAAATTCGTGATCGTCAAAAGTCAGAATACCAAATTTATCAATAAGCTCTGGTGAATTCTCTTTGAAAACTTCCAATCCACTTTGTGTTAGATAATTTGTAGAAAAATAAATAGCATCAAGGTCTTCCTTAAATATAAATTCCTTGATAAGTTCTTTTTTACTCTGGGGGTTCCCTGCCTCAAACTCAATTTCCAGAACCCTCTCTGAGAGCCCATGCTCTTTTGTAGCTTTTAAATAACCTTTTTTTCTATTTGCCATTTGAGTTTGTGTAGTGGCAAGAGTAATAAACCCAATTTTTTTAAAACCATTCTCAATTAAATGAAGCGTCGCTTTGTAGGAGGCTTCTTCATTATCTATACCCACAAAATGAGTTTTTAAACCTGGAAAATAACGGTCAAATAATATCACAGGGATATCCTCCTGGATTAAAGCTTCTATATCCTTTTTTATCCCAGGACTAGGGTTTATAATATATCCATCTACCTGTCTATCTTTAAAAAGCTGAATAAGATCCCTGGATTTTTTATCTTTATTCTCGTTACTACAAAAGAGTACCTTATAATCCTGTTCGTAGGCCAGATCTTCTATTTTTCGGGCTATACTGGCGAAGAAATGGTTTGAAATATCTTCTACCATAAAAACTATAATCTTGGATTTTCCTGTACGTAAACTTTGTGCAAGTTGATTGGGTTTATAATTTATTTCTTTTACGTAAGCTAAAACCCTTTCTATCATCTCATCAGATATCTTCTTCTCTTTAGCTTTCCCATTAAGAACAAAAGATACAGTAGTAGGTGAAATGTTTAATTTTTCTGCAATTCCTTTTACAGAATGTTTTTTAGCTTTTTTCATAAATATGCCCCTGTTAATAATATGCACCCTGGCTTGAAATCTTCTTAAGCCGGATTTAATTAATATTAAATTTCACTGTTCAACAAAGAAAATAAGAATAATTAATTAAATTACTATTATTAGAGGAATAAAACTCTATCAATATGCCTTTTTGATTAGAATCTTTAAGTAAAATAAAGAAAAAAACCGAAAAATTTGCTTTTTACATATTTTTACAATTAGCATATAAAAAGAAAATTTCGGCTCTTTATTTAAAAAACCGATATTTTCTTAAAGTCAAATTCCAAAATGTTATTTCTTTAAAGCAAGTTTTATGAAAACCATAAAACTAATCTTTCAGGATATTTATCACTTCCTGATTTACTTTTCTAATTCTTTTAATATTCATTTTATCTTTTTTACGATCGTAAGTCATTAAACCGTTTACCTCCCCTTCCACATCTGTGGTTTGCGTATATACAGCAGCAGAAAAACCGGAACGAACAAGATCTTTTAGGGTTTCTGCATATTCAATATATTTATCAGTAACTTCCTTACTACTTTTAAATTCTACATAACCCCAATTTTTATCACTTGCCCAAAGATGGTCTTCCATAGGGAATCCAATTCCGCCATATTCGCCTAAAACAGTAACCCTATTTGCATCGTATAAATATAATTGCGGGTCTGGGTATTGATGTAAATCCAGAATATCTCCTGTTTGAAAATGGTTCCCCCCACTAGCAGAATTTATAAGTCTGGTTGAATCGTAATTACTGGTCCATTCTGTAATTTCTTTTGTCTTAAACTGCCCCCAGGCTTCATTAAATGGAACCCAAACAACAATACTTGGATATGGCATAAGATAATCAAGGATTTCCTGCCACTCTTTTCTAAAAATTTCTTCTGATTCATTAGACCTTACCAATTCATTACCCTCAAAATATTTCCGCATTTGCCAGTCTTTTTGTTCATCTCCGCTTGGCATATCCTGCCATACTAAGATGCCCAGTTCATCACAATGGGTATACCAACGAGCTGGTTCAACTTTAACGTGTTTTCGTATCATATTATACCCCATCTCCTTTGTCTTTAAAATATCGTATTTCAAAGCTTCATCGGTAGGAGCTGTATAGAGACCATCTGGCCACCAACCCTGGTCCAAAGGCCCAAAATGAAAGTAATCTTCATTATTTAACTGCATTCTAACTATCCCATTTTCATCTCTTTTTTTAGAAATTTTACGCATTGCAAAATAGCTCTTTACCTCATCTACGGTCTCTTTATTACTTATTAGCTTAACAATAGTTCGGTATAAAAAAGGAGTCTCAGGAAACCATAGTTTTGGATCCTCCAATAGGATCTCTAAACTTTCTCCAGCGGCGAATTTTGCCCTAGTAATTTCTTTATCGTCTTCTAAAACTATAACCTCAATAATATCTCCAGTTTCTAAATTTGTAGTCTCGGCCTCCAATTTAACCGTGTTATTATCAATATTAGGAGTGAAATTGATTTTTTTAAAGCTTTTAGGGTTCATTGGTTCTAACCATACGGTTTGCCATATGCCCGTTACAGGTGTATAATATATTCCTTCTGGTTCTCTAACTTGTTTTCCTCTAGGCTGCGGCCCCTCATTTGTAGGGTCCCACACTTTTACACTTATTTCCTGCTCTCCTTTTGTTAAAAAAGGAGTTATATCAAAGGAAAACGGTACATATCCTCCTGTATGACTTCCAATTTTTATATCGTTTATCCATACATCGGCTTTCCAATCTACCGCACCAAAATTTAAATTAATTCGTTGACCATCCCATTCTGTTGGTATGGTGAAATTTCTTTTATACCATAAAACCTGTGACGGTTCTACCCTTTTCATTACTCCAGATAGGCTGGATTCAACCGCGAATGGCACTAATATTTCTCCATCATTAATTTTAGAAGGAGCGCTATTTTTATCTGTAATACTGTAGTCCCAAAGGCCATTTAAATTTTTCCATTGTTCACGCTTCATAATTGGGCGTGGATATTCTGGTAAGATATTTTCAGGATCAAGCTCGCTCGCCCATTCCGTTTTTAATTTATCCCCGGCAGGCTGCCATTGGGAAAACATAGAATATGAGAATAGTACTAAAAAGGAGAAAACACTTACTTTTATCAACTTCATAATTTTTAATTTTAGGAGTTATGATTTATTAAACTAAAACCGAAATATTTAATCAAAATCTGGATAATAAACGGGTTTTAAATTATTTGAGCCTCAATTATTTATTCAGAAGAAATGTGAACTTTTTTACTTTGAGTGTTGTATTAATTGATTTAACCGATTAGGGTAATCAGTAATAATTCCATCTACACCAACAAGGTCAATTAATCTTTCCATATCAGCTTCCGCGTTCACTGTCCACGGTACAAGCTTCATCCCGGCTTTGTGACTTTTTTCTACAAGATCTGGCTTTACCAAATTAAAATTTGGACTATAAATCTGGGGGGTAAACCCAAGTTTATTTATATTTTCTTCCAGTGAATTTTCTTTATTACCGGTTAAGAATGCAGTTATAACCTGAGGATAATCCTTCTTAATTTGCTGAAGCAGTCTAAAATCAAACGATTGTAAATAATACCTGTCATAGCCTAAATCTTGTTCTCTTATAACTTCCATTATCAGATCTATAAACTCTGGGGGAGCAGGTTGATAAATCCCGTCTTTTTCGGGAGTTGCTTTAATCTCAATATTATAGATCACTTTCGGATATTTATTTTCCGCAGCAAATTGCTCTACCGAATCTATAAGTACACTGAGTAATGGTATGTGAGCTTTTGTTGTCTTTTGACCATTTCTTGAGTAAAACTTGCTACCTACATCATACTTTCGAATATCAGCATAATTCATCTGGTAGACAGCATATTCTTCAGCATTTCCCTCTTCCAATTCCTCACCATTAGGCAATAAACTAATTGACCGATTTATACGAGGATCATGGGTCACTACTACCTTTTTATCCTTACTTATATGTACATCCAATTCAATTACGTTTGCTCCCTCTTCTATAGCTTTAGTCATTGCAACAATCGTATTCTCAGGCTTAAGGCCGCTTGCCCCTCTATGAGCTTCATTTAAAAATTTAGGAAATGACTTAATAACAACTTCAGCAGGCGAAGAAGATGATTCCTGCTTTACCTTACACCCTGTTATACAAAATGAAACGATACAAAACGTAAATAGATAAAATATACTTTTTTTCATTATTCGGTAATTTTCAATTGAATTAAATTATATAAGTAATAAATTCAGAAACAAACCTCTGAATTATGGATTTCAGTTCCCTGGGCTAATACGTTTCCCGGTAATTTGCTGGTTTACCGAAATGTTTTTATGAGGATTACAGTACGATCTAAAAGTAAATCTTCAAAGTTCTGCTCCAAAGCAAGTTTTAATGATGTCTCCTCTGTCTTTTTTATTTTGATTTTTAAACGGAAACAATAAAACTAAGAAAAATACTAAAACGTTTTAGTTTTTTTCTTGATTTTCTGTTGGGATTAATCGATTATTTCTGAAACTATCTCTCTGGCGGATTTCAGTAAGTCCCAGGATCTTCAGAGAATCTTCGGTCTGCCATTTGGTTTCTATAGGTTTCTGTGCAAAACAAAAAATATGAAAAATAAGAACTTAGGAAGTAAGAATTTCTTTATAACAGACCGCCAGTAAATTATGAAGATAAAAAAGGTATTTTAAAGCCAAAAACCTATAAACTGGCCCAGTTTTTATTCTTTACTTTGATCTATACAATTCCATAGAATAATAACCAGGTTTTTATCATTTAAAATGACAAAAAATAAAAAAATAAAAAAGCCGTGGCCAACAAAGGCTGCCATGGCGCAGATTTATGAAAACAATCTTTGGGGTGGTAATAAATATGAATTTCACTCTGGTTTGGGCTCACATCATCCTGAGGTAGTAAATCCCTATATAACTATAGTATCCGGTTTCTTAGAAAAAATCGAAACACCAGCGGTTGTTTGTGATCTGGGTTGCGGCGATTTTAATATTGGTAAAAAATTGGTGAAGTACGCTCAAAAGTATATAGCTATAGATATAGTTCCAGATCTTATAACTCATAACAAACAGGCGTTTAAAGCCGATAACTTAGAATTTCATACTTTGGATATTGCAAAAGATAATTTGCCTAAAGGGGATTGTGCAATTCTAAGACAGGTGCTACAACATTTATCGAATGCTGAAATAAAATGTGTAGTGGAAAAGTTATATGACTATAAATATGTTATTCTAACAGAGCATTTACCTAAAGAAGATTTTGAACCCAATAAAGATATTATCTCAGGACAGGGAATAAGACTAAAAAAGCAAAGTGGTGTAAACCTTTTAGCGCCGCCGTTTAACTTTTTAGTTGAGGAAGAGAAACAGTTATTATCAATTAAGTCGCACGGCTTTAAAGGAATTTTGGTTACAACGCTATACAAAGTAAAATAAGTAACTAACCAAATTTTGCGATCTAGTGATTTAGACGCACTTCAATCAGAAAGAATAAAAAAAGATTAGAGAAGTGACCTCTACTGTAGCTTCAAAAATAGAACGACCCTACTCATAATATTTTCTTTGAAAACCACCCAATTAAGGTGTAGCTGCCACCTACTCTAATTTGTTATAAAACTAAAGATTTTGTTAAAGCGGCGCATGCTTGTTTAGTAAACGTATGGAATCTTAAAGTTATCGTTATACTTCAAGTTTAATGGAGACAGAAGTCCCTTCATTTTTAGCGGAAATTATTTCAACTGCTTCCTTCACATTGTAACCCAGTAGTGCTAATCGCTCTTTTACGAGGGAAACTCCTTTGGACTCGTGAAGTTTATTAGATGAATTTTCAGAAAATCCAATTCCGTTATCTTCTATTTTACATTGCAGAACATCTTCTGAAAGCATCTTAAAAGAAATTTTTAAGGTTGGATTACTTACACCAGGTGGAAAAGCGTGAACAAAAACATTTTCCACGAAAGTTTGTAAAAGCATAGTAGGGATTTCTATCGCCTGCGGATCAATTAAAGGATCTGTTTCAAATATTACCTTAATTCGATTATTAAATCGTGTATTTTCAACCCTAATATAGGATTGCAAATATTCAATTTCCTCACTCAATAAAATAGTTGGCTTGGTACAGTGATCCAGGTTTAACCTGATCAATTTTGAAAAATCTCCTAAAAATATGGTGGCCTTATCTATATCACTTTCCATAATATAATATTGAATCGAATTCATCGCGTTAAAGATAAAATGCGGATTCATTTGCGCCAGTAAAGCTTCCATTTTGGTTTCTTCAAAACGCTTTTGGATCAAGCCTTTTTGTGCTTCAAACTTTCTGGCCTGCCTTATTTGAAATTTATAAAAGCTATAAACTACCATAACTATAATACTTATACTAAGTAAGGCAAACCACCAGGTTTTCCAAAAGGGCGGAAGCACAGTTAAATTTAGTAAGGCCTGGGTATAACTTAAACCTGTACTTTCATCTAATACTTTCACCTCTAGCTCGTAATTATCTGTTGGTAGCGAAGGCAGGAAAATTTCTGGCCTGGAAAATGAAAGACTCCAGGGTTCCTCCTCATTTAACCGGTATTGATATTTTAATTTATTAGGATAAGGGTGCGCGTTTGTGCTAAATTTAAGCAATACTGTATTTTCATTGTACTTCAATTTTAGCTTCTCTCTTTCAGCAGATGATCCCAAAGAAAATTTATTATTATTGATGAAAATTTCTTTCAGTTCTATTTGATCTACCAGAGTAGTTGAATCCTTTACGGCATCAAGATCTATATTATAAAACCCATTGTTGCTTCCTATAGATAAAGTGCTTTGAGTCACTTCAGCACTCAGTAAAGGTTGCTCGAGGCCCTGTTCTTTATCCAAAAATATATATCGGCCATTTTTGTAGAGCGTTAATCCTTTTTCTGTGCCAATAATTAAAGTTCCCTGGTAATTCTCTAAAAAAGAAATAGAGTTTCCCTGAATTTTGGCCCTGGGAATTTTCTTTTGAATTTTGAATGATTCATCATCATTAACGATAAACACGTCACCGAACTCATTTGAAATGGCGAGATCCCTTCCTAAACCTGTGATGTGCTTTAATTTTTTTTCGCTCCATATTCCGTTTTCTAAATAGGATTCAAAACGATTATTCTCCCAGGCATAAAGACCGGAAAAAACAGACAAAAAATAAGTTTTATTTCCCCTCTGCAAACTACTCACCACCATAGTAGGAGTTTGAGGGTTTTCCTTTTCAAAGTGGGTATATTTAAAAAGTTCCAGGTCACTATACACTCTAACGCCGCCGTAAGGATTGGTTTCTATAAGATTCCCCGTTTTTGTAAAATTGATCTCTTCTGAATGCAATGGTAAATACCGATGCAATTCCCCCGAATCTTTTATGGCAAACACTCCAATATTGGTATTTATCCAAAACGTATCCTTAAAAACTTTTATATCATAAAAATTGATATCGGCAGCCTTTGTAGAATAATCCAGTTCGTAGAAATCATCTTTATGTTTAGGTAAAGGCAAGGCAGTATTCAATACATATTCTTCCTGCCAATTTTTAAACTGTGATAAAGTAATCTTTTGCTCATTTCCAGCTCTTTTTAATACGATTCCATCGTGGAATAATACTGCGGAAGTTTTTTCTGTTCTCGCAAATCCAATAATATTCTTACCCGGTAGTTCAGGAATTTTAATCTGGGGATTTAAAGCTATTTCAAATAACCCGGCATCCCGGGTTCCTGCATATAACTTTTCAAATTTTGAATCATAGGCCAGGGAAATAACTTCTTTGCTAGATATATTAAATTCAGAAGCCCTGGATATTAATTGCTCCTCTACCAATTCATAAATTCCTCCGTTAGTATCGTAAATGCCCCAGGCCGCAGTAAAAATTCTATGGTCGTCTGTTTTTGCATAATCCCAGATAATGGAAGTTCCGCTTTTTTCTAAAGGAATAGAATCCTTTTCACTCACGTAATCGGGAAGATGACTTTTCGTGAAAAAACCTTTATTACTGCTGTAAATACTATCATTATCTGGGAAAACGGAATAAATAAATTTATGCTTATTTACTTTAACCAAAGCGGTCTGCTCCTCCTCATTTAGAATCCTGAAGATCCCAGATCTATACGTGACCACGTAGATTTGGTTTTGGTATTCAAAAAAATCCTGAACCCTGAAAAGCTCCTTCCCGGCCGGAGTCTTTAAAGAATTTACTTTGAAAGTATTTAAATTTATAAGAGAAACGCCATCACTGGTTCCTACATACATATAGTTCCCGGAAGTAAACAGTTTGGTTATTTGGTTGTGAACCAATCCATCTTTTTCTGAGAGAATTTTGAATTTATAACCATCATACACACTAAGCCCTTCTCCGTAGCTACCAAACCATAATTTGCCGTTTTTGTCTTCTGCAATGGCCCAACAGCTGTTTTGAGCTAAGCCATCCTCTTCAAAGAAATATTGAAATTCGTCATTCTCCTTTTTAACTATACCATTTTCAGTACCTATCCATAGACTATTTTTACTGTCAATTAGTATGGATCTAACCGAGTTATTTGGTAAATCTTTGGCTGCAGTATAATTTTTAGTGGGATAATTTTGAGAAAAGGCGAAATTAAACCATAAAAATATTATGAGAAATAGTTTAATGGTTTTGTAGAATGGCATTGATAAACTCTTCTTCTTTTCGAAAGGAAACAGGAAGTTTCTCTCCGTTGGTTAATTCAATTTCCTTGTTTGCCTTATGGTATCTAACCACGTAATTTAAATTGATGACGTAGCTTTTATGAATTCTTTTAAAAGTAGTAGCCGGAAGTACTTCTTCAACAAATTTTAAGGTCTTTGAAGCTGTTTTTGCAGAACCATCGATTTTTTTAATACTGCAGTAGTTACTTTCTGCCTTGCAATATAGTATTTGATTGGTATGGATTAGTTCGAACCCTTCAAGGGTGGGAAAAGCAATTTTACTTACGTTTTGGTCATTTACATTCAGATTTTCTAAAAGCAAAGACAATTTTCTTTGAGCAAAATTCCTTTCATTTTTCTTTTCAAACTTTTTTACGGCTTCAGCTAAATCTAAATGATTAATTGGCTTCAATAAATAATCCAGCGCGCTACGCTTAATTGCTTTAATGCCAAATTTATCATGTGCAGTGGTGAAAATGACTTCAAAATTTATCACCTCGAAATGCTTGAAAAGTTCAAATCCATTCTTTTCTGGCATTTGAATATCTAAAAAAACCAGGTCTGGTTCGTATTTTTTGATGGCAAGCACCCCGGAATCTACTGAAATGCATTTTTCAACAATATTAAATTTATTTGGAAAATACCTGTCCAGGGTTTTCTCCAGTAAACTTTGCGCATTTATTTCATCGTCAATAATTACTGCCTTTATCATATACCAAAATTACAATTAAAATTATGAGTTGTTTAGACCCTGAAAAAGCTTCCGAAACTACCAAATAATTTCAATAAAATTAACTCACTTACCCCCCTAATAATTCCACTTTGAAAAGACAGTGTATCAAAAAAGAGATTCCTCAGGGATGAGTCAAAAAGCTTTAAAATGATTAAAATACTTTTTAAATTTTTAAGAAGAAAGACTGATGTAGATGCCCAACAATTAATTTCAAAGTAAGCAATAAGAAAAGTTTTGAAATTATTATTTTAAAAAAATACCAACAATAAAGCTAGAATTTTTAAAAATAAAGAAACAACTATAGAGAGCATATTTAAATTAGAATTTAAACTCCAGGTTTATGGAAATAGTAATTATCTTTTTGCGATTCTCACATTTGATGGCACAATAATAATGTGATCGTTAAAACTAAAAAAGGGTGTTTTCCCCCTTCTTTAATCGGCAGAAATAATTTCTATTTTTAATTCCAATAGGTTTAATATCACCTTTCCATTTCATATTAAATCGGATAAATTTTTATTTAATCATACTCATATAAAGTAAACCTCTGTATAGAAACATCATCAATAAAAGAACGAATATGCCTTCCCTGATGGGTTTGATCGCCATTTAAATGCTGGAAAACTTTCCATTTTCCTTCTTCAAAATATCCGCGATCTGTTTTTAAAATTCCTACCCTGGAATTTGGCTTTTTCAGGTTTTTCATTTTTAAAGAAACCCCATATCCCGCATAGAAAAATTCATTATCGGCTGTTTGAACAATAATTGCCCCAGCTGGTTCCCAAACATCCTCATTAGAGTTGGGCTCCCAACCAAGGTTAAAGGTATGTTCTGCAGTGAATTCATAGTCTCCCAGGGTAAATATCATTTCATTTACTTCCTTATTGAGCAAAACTCCTTCTAATCGATTTTGTCCTCTATTGGCTTCTAAAATCGGTTCTATTTGGTGAATTATTTCATACACCTGCGCTAATTTCTGCTCTTTTGGCGTGAAGGCTTCGCTGGGTATTTGCTCTACGGAAAATGGAGCAAATCCCAGGGCCTCGTAGTGCCCAATGGCGAACAAAGCTTTTGCCGCTACAGTGTTATCAAAATTATGTTCGGGTATGAATAACGGATTCCCCTGTCTTACATACAAATCGTTCCAATGTTTAAACCTCGGGTTATAAAAATCGGGAGCGTAAAAATCGATATTAGGAGATCCTGCTTTCCAGATATCAAGTAGATGGGGAAGCGGACCTCCACTGGGATAATCTCCCGGTTTTACATTTGGCCGGTTTAGTGCTGCATTAACATATGCGGGTAACGGGTATTCCTCTTTTCCTGCTTTTGTAACCTCATTGGCATAATGCGAAAAATAATAAGCCATAAAAATTTCATCCGTATGAAGTCCTTTTCCAAAAACTTCTTCCCAGCTGCCTTGTTCCCTGGCTCCATTATTCTTCCAAATTTCAGAAAATTCAGAATTTAAAATATCTTCATTATTGATTATATAATCCAATAGCTCCCTGGGAACTTCTTCTTTAAATTTTTGATTTGCCAGGGAATGATAGTCTCTGGCAGAGGGCAACATTCCAATTTCATTTTCAGGTTGCATAAGTATAACTGTATGATGCGAGCAGTCTATTTTTTTAATATACTTAAGGAGATGTTGGTATGCATTCAAATCTGCCTTCATATTATTTTCTGAAAAAGCTGTGAGAATCTCCTGGCTTTTCCCTTCTTTACTTACTGCCCTGGGGAATCTCTTTTGATTTAACTTCACCCAGGAAGGTACGTGACTGGACATACTATTCTTCCAGGAACCAAACCAGAGTACAACAAGTTTAAGATCATACTTACGAGCTTCCAGAATTAAATCTTCTATAAGTTTATAATCAAATTTCCCTTCTTCTGGTTCAAATAACTCCCAGTAAATAGGAAGTAACACCGTATTAAGGTTTAATTCTTTCAGCCTTGGCCAAACTGGTTTCATGGATTCCATAGTACTCGCTGTAGAATTTCCAAGCTCACCCGCAAGCATAAGATAAGGTTTACCATCAACCACCAACTGATATTTATTTCCTACTTGTTGTAAACGAGGAATTGCTTCCTGCGCAAACAAATCTGAAGAAAGAAAAAATAAAGAAAACAGGGTAAGGAATAAAATTCTTTTCATAGGATAGGTAATTGAATAGTTTTGTAAAAACCTTTTATAGTCAATTGTACTAAACTAAGATTTATTTTACACTCCCGAATTGTGACCTTCAGTATCTTTAAAAATTAATGTAAGAGCCCTCGTTATTGCACAAAGAAAAAGCCCCGGAACTCCAGAGCTTTTGCTTTTGCCTTATTTTCAACCTGGTTTAATTATTCACCATAAGGACTTAATCAATCAAACTGTAAATTTGACTCGGGCTCGATTTCTGAAATCGACTTCCCTCCTCCTATTCGGTAGGAGATCCCGAGATTTATTAGATAATCAGCAAATGCAGCATCTCCATTCCTGGGTTCTCCGGTTGCGATTTGAGTTTCAAGATCGGTAACACTTTGTGGCCGGTTTCTTCGTACCGCCACAGGCACATTTAAGTTTATTGAAAAGTTATTTTTCATATAAGAAATTCCGGGATCTATAGAAAGCACGTTTCCTGGCCTTCTAAATCCTCCGCTTCCGCCAAGCACATCTTCTACAGGAACACCTTCAAATCGGGCACCAAGAGATGCAGAAAAATTTTGTGATAAGCTATAACCTAAACCAATGCGCAACGCAAACTGATCTGGCACCGACATTACGGATTCATTTTCCAAAATAGGACTTAGGGTTTCCCTAAAAGTTCTAATTCCATTCGTTTCCTTGGGATTAAAGAGATAAAATCCGCCTCCGTAAACAAACAAATTTGTGCTTATTGCCTGGTAAAACTGAAAATCAGCAGTAAACCCAAAACCGCCATCTCCCGGCTGAATAGATTGATCTACCGGTCTCACCTGTGGCGAACCTTCAGGACCCACGTTATAAAAAACATCAGTCGCATTATAATTTCCGGTAGGCAATTTTAAGCCAAGTCCTAATGCTAAATTTCCATTTACATGATCCACGGGGTCAAAAAGCCAATATCCAACACCCAATCTAATATCGGCAAGTCCCCGCGAAAATGTTTTATGTCTTTCTTCACGTCCGTGCTCATACAAAGAAGAACGTTCGTTAAGCACGGTGGGAATAGTAATTCCGGCATATAATCTATCTGTTAAACCATAATTAAGACTAAAATCCCAGGAATGGGAATAGTTTATTACTTCGGTATTATTTGAAACGCGGTCCGGTTCCTCTTCTGTACCCTTAAAGTGTCTAAAAGATTTAAAGTACCGGTAATTCATCCCCACCTGAAAATCCCCTTTCCCCAGCAAGTTACTTTCCAGTTCATTCCCCATACTACAGGAAAAGTGTCTAATAGCCACACAGCCTTGTGCGTTTATTGTTTGTTGGAAAAATAAACCGAATAATAATGCACTAAAAAGGCTACAATTTAACTTCATACAGGTAGTTTATATTATTGATAAGAACCAAAGTAGATTTAATTAGTACAGGTTTTGGATAATGAAAAATCAAATAGATTAATGAAAGGTTAATTGAATTAATAAAAGACTAATTGCGAACTTGAAAGCTAAATTTTAGTAATATAGTTCTCGATTTGAAACGGAGAAAAATTTATATCGCAGTATTTATCATTTCGGTGGTAGGATTATTCGTGGTACAATATCAATACTTAAGAATTGGACTCAACCTCGCTGAAGTACAGTTTGAGCAGAAAATTGAACGGGCCGGAAACAATTTAAAAAAGGATCTTGCAGCGGAAAATCAGCTTAGTTTTTTAATTGCACAGTCGCTTACCGGCCAAAACTACTTTAGTTTAAGTCGTGACAGTTTACAGGATGCTTCCCGTCATTTCTTAAATGATTTTGTAAAAGATAGGTTAGCCGCCAATAAAATTGACACCGACTTCTCTTACCATCTTTACACTGAAGATGATAGTTTAACGCTAATATCACCAACAACTTTCAGCAGCAAAGATTCTATTATAAAATACCCGATTAAATTAGAAGGTTATCTTCCTCTAATGCTGGAAAAGGAAGTCACCCTTGAACTTCAGTTTAAAAACCTCAATTCCTATTTTTTATCGCAATTGCATGGCTTGCTAATCCCTGGCTTACTTTTCCTTGCTATTATTATTTTTGTGGTGATTTGGATGTTGCGATTGTTTTATTGGCAAAGAAACCTCATTACCATTACCAACGATTTTATTAACAACCTCACTCACGAACTTAAAACTCCGGTCTTTTCAATTGGGGTCGCCACAAAAATCCTGGAAGCAGATATAGAAGAAAGCAAAAAGCCCATAGTTTTACAAATTAGAAAACAGGTAGCTCGCTTAAATAAACATATTGAGCAGGTATTAGACCTTGCCAGCCTGGAGAATAGGAAAAAGTATATTCAACTCGAAGAAAAAGACTTGCGACCGGAACTTCTACAATGGTGTGAAGATTTTAAATTGCATTCGCAACTGGAAAATTTTAACTTCAATTTCCATTTGGAACCGGGACCATACAATATGAAAGTTGCTCTGTCCCATTTTGAAAATGCCATAAACAATTTGCTGGATAATGCTAAAAAGTACGCTGAAGATCCTGTTATTAGTTTAAAAGCTTTTTCAAAGAAAAATGATTTATATATAGTAATAAGTGATAATGGGAGCGGTATTTCAGATAAAGAAAAACGCCGTATTTTTAAAAAATTCTACCGGGTTCCTGAAGGTGATTTACATAGCGTAAAAGGCTACGGCCTCGGATTAAATTATGTTCAGGAAGTTATAAAAAGACATAAAGGCCAAATTAAGTTAGAAAGCAAACTACAAGTTGGAACACAAATCATAATAATCATACCCTTAATCAATGTTAATTAAAAAGAACAAAATATTATTGGTAGAAGACGATGAGTCCTTAGGATATCTACTTTCTGAATATTTAAAAATTAAGGATTTTGATGTTCGTTGGGCGCCAACAGGAAAGAAAGCTTTAGATCTTGTTGAAGCTCACTCTTACGAATTGGTTATCCTGGATGTTATGCTGCCTGACATTGATGGATTTACACTTGCGCAAAAAATAACGACAAATTATCCAGACTTGCCTTTTATTTTTCTTACCGCCAGATCATTAAAAATAGATGTTTTAAAAGGTTTTTCTGTTGGTGCCGTAGATTATTTAAAAAAACCAATTGATGAAGAAGAACTGGTAGCCAGAATCCAGGTGCTTTTATCACGACTTCAAACTCAAACAGAACCTGAAACCCAGGGAGACTTACATTCTATTGGAAAATATACTTTTAATTTTAAAAGTCAGGAATTAATTTTTGAAGATGAAGTGATTCATTTAACAGGAAGAGAAAATGAATTATTAGGTTACCTGGTGCAAAATAAAAATGGACTCTGCAGCCATAAAGACATTTTAGTTCTTCTGTGGGGTAAAAACGATTATTTTAACCGAAAAAGTTTAAACGTTTTCATTTCTCATCTTCGAAAGTATTTAAGTCGGGATCCAAATATTAAAATTGAAAACCTGCATAAAAAAGGATTTGTTTTAAAAATTAATTGAGATAATCCTTTTCCAACATACGAGACCGGTTAAAATAAAAAAGGTTTGAGATATAATTATTAGTCAGCATAGGAATTATAGCAATCCAAGAATTTACTCCACACAAAAGCCTCTCATTTCTGAAAGGCTTTTGCTTCCGATGCTTCGGAATGCGGTCTGGACGAGACTCGAACTATTTCCAAACACCCTTATTTTACAAGGCTTTCGAAAGCGCCTATTTTAGGACTCACCGAATTCGGCACCTTTAACAAAGTTTAACATTTTGTAATTATGAAGAGCCTTACTTCTCAATTTTTAAGAGGGACCCTTATTTTATAGTTTTAAATACATAAATAAAGATAATAACCATAGGATGGATAATAATAACTTCCAAACATTCCTTGCGAACAGTTTCTGAGAGAATATGATTGGACTTAATCAAAAATTTTCAAAAGAAAACCGCCCCCGATGATCGAAGACGGTCTTCCCACTAACTAACACACTTAATGGATAAAAAAATCTACTTAACAATATCAATTTCCGCAAAAACCGGTCTATGGTCTGAAGCGTATTCTTCTGGAATTACTTTATGAGATTTTACTTGAAATTTAGCTTGAGGATGTTTATAGTAAATAAAATCAATTGCTCGTTTAGGGTTCTCCACCGGAATAGTCGGTGGACAGGTTTTGCAGGTCCTTTTGAGTTCAGAATCTAACAACTGGATGGTTTCTGAGTTCGGACCATCGTTAAAGTCTCCTCCCAATATTAAAGGCTCGTTCCATTCGCTTGCCATCTCAATTAACTTCTTCACCTGTAATATTCTGCTCTTTGAATCCGTTTTATAATCTAAGTGGGTACTCCCGAACAAAATATTCTGATTTGCATTAATTTCAATTAAGCCTAAAGCTACCACTCTATTTTCAGTATTGTCTTCCGGGTGGTTAGGAAGAGCTAAAATTTCGCTATTCTTTATTGGGAATTTTGATAAAATTGCATTCCCATATTCACCATTATCATAATCAATAGCTTTGGCAAAATAATATTCCTTATCCAGGGCTTCAGCAATCAATTCTGCCTGGTTCCCCTCTCCCGACCTTTCAGTATTAAAATCTACTTCCTGGAGAGCAACTAAATCAGGATTTTCTGCTTTAATTACCTTAACGATAGCTTCTATATCAATCTTATCTTCTATAGAGGGAGGGTTAGCGTGATGAATATTATAAGACATTACTCTTAGTGTGCGCTCTACCACCACTTCATTTTCCGCTTCATTTTCATTAGCCGTGGCAGTTTTATTACCACTTTCCTCACACGAGATAAAAGAAGCCGCCATTAAAACGGCTCCTATTAGGTATTTGATTCCGATCATTTGAATAAGATTTACCATCCTGGATTTTGTACTAAATCGGGGTTTCTTTCTAATTGAGGAAGGGGTACTGGCCAGAGATAGTGTCTTTCAGGGTCAAAAACCCTGTCAGTTAACGCAATAATAAATCCATTCTCATCTGTCCTTAAATTATCAGCCATTGCAGGATTTGGTAACCACTTCACATTGGTTCCTTTGACGTCCGATGCTAATAATTCTCCCTGTTTCCAGCGTTTAATATCAAAGTATCGCTGACCTTCCAGTGCTAATTCAACTCTTCTTTCCCTTCTGATTTCCTCTCTTAGATCTAATCCATTAGATTCCAAATCAGCCAAAACCATAGGTTGCATTGCTACTCTTTCTCTTAATAGGTTGATGGATATATCCAGGTCTTCCTGAGATAAAACTCCCTGTTCAAATCTGGCTTCAGCATACGTTAATAAAACCTCCGCATAACGCAGTAAATGAATATCATTAAAATCACGATTATAAGTTGGTACTGCAGAAGGTTCTGCATATTTCGTAAAATAATACCCGGTCAGGGTTACAGCACCACGTCCATCAGATTGAAATTTCGGGACTTCAAAAATTTCTGGATTTTCATTATTTTCCCGGCCATCATAACGACCACCCCATTCAGAACCTGGTTCTAAAATAGTTTGTGTCATTCTTGGATCTCTATTTTCAAAAACGTCTTCATAAGTTTCAACACTATATAAAGGCGACTTATCAATTGGTAATCCATCAGCCATTAAATAAGAATCTACCAAGGATTTGGTTGGGTTCCATCGAATAACCTGATCGGGAACGTGTATTTCCCGGCTAAGATTATGCATAGCTTCATCCTCTAAAGATAGCCTGGCAATAATAGTTTCTTTGTTATTACCATTGGCAAGTTTTCCTTCATAAGTAAATAAATCATAGTAATCACTTTCTGGATTTCCGGTAGAATACAATTCATAAACCCCCATATCCATTACTCTTTTAGCAGCATCTTCAGCAACATCGTATCTTTCATTATACAATGCCATCCTGGCTTTTAATGCAAGGGCTGCACCTTTATTCATTCTACCCAGATTTTCTCCTGAAGGTATCTCTTCAGGTAGGTACTGAGCAGCATCTTCTAAATCATTGAGTACAAAATCCACTACTTCCTCTTTAGGATCTCGAGGTATCATAAGCTCATCAATATTAAGTGGCTCTGTTACTAAAGGCATATCGCCCCAGAACTCTGTTATATAAAGGTACATTAATGCTCTTATCACCCGTACTTCGGCAGCATATCTCTCAGCAACCAAAGGATCATCAACTTCTGCTTTTTGATAGTTAGCCAAAAAGGAATTAGCCTGGCGAATCCCGCGATATTGTGTGGTCCATTCTGTATTCAGGGTATTTAAATCTGAATTGTAATTTCCACTTCCTATACGTTGATACTGGGTTGTGGAAGGCCACAAGGTATTGTCCCCCATATTTTCCTGGTCAACAGTATTCTTAGCTTTCACATTGGCATATAATGCATTCGCAGCCAACCTAAGGTGTTCTTCGTTCTCCCAAAAGGTTTCATCAGTTAGTTCATCATTTGGTGCTCGATCCAGAAAATCTTTTTCACACCCTACTAAGCAAAACATGCTCAGTATCACACTAAATACAACTATTTTCTTCATCTTTTTTTACTTTAAGTTAATGTTTAGACCGATAGTAAATGTCCTTATCTGTGGATAAAAACTTCCACTACTTACGGGAGATTCAGGATCGTAACCGTCAAAATAATCAGTAAACGTTAGTAAATTTTCGCCCGACACATACGCTCTTAAACGATCTACTCTAAATCTGCTTGTAAAATTCTCCGGTAGTGTATATCCAACCTGAACATTTTTCAATCTTATATAAGACGCGTCTTCTAACCAATAAGTAGATAATCTTTGATTATAAGATTGTTGATAGGTCAATCGGGGATAGGAGGCATTTGTGTTTTCAGGCGTCCATCTATCCAAATGAACAGCTTGTGGAATAGCACTTTCAGAAATTAACGCATGACGCGCCGTTCCCGTCAGTAACCCGTTCACTTTTCCTACACCTTGAATAAATACACTTAGATCAAAATTTTTGTAGTCAAAATCTCCACGGAAACCATAGGTATATCTTGGAATATGACTTCCAATAACTTTCCTATCATTAACCAAGTCTACTTCTCCATCTCCATTTAAATCTTTATAAATTAAATCTCCGGGCTGGACCGGGTCCCCCTGGATATAAGGGAAGTTTGGAATATAAGTATCCGAACCTGCATCATAAGTGAAATCAGATTCTTGTGCTATCCTATCGGCTACTAAACCATAAAATGCATCTAGTGGATCCCCTACCCTTCGAATTCGGTCTCCAATTGTAGGTTCAGTCCCTCCAAGATCAGTAACCTCGTTACGAACATCGGAGATGTTGAAATTCAAATCATAATTAAATTCTTTTATTTGATCTCTCCATCCCAGTTCCAGTTCCCAACCTGTATTTTCTACAGAACCGGCATTTTGATATGGGTAAGCAGGACCTCCAAAAACGTCTGGAATAGGTAATCTCAATAAAATATTGTTGGTATTATTCTCAAAATAATCTGCCGTGATGTTTAATCGATTATCTAAAAAGCTAAGATCTAAACCAACATTTAATTTTTCAGCAGATTCCCAGGTTAAGAGTTCATTCCCAACAGCCGTTTGTCTATAACCAATGGTTACAGCATTTCCTATTGGCATTGTACTTACCGGTCCAAGAACATCCATAAATGCCCAGTCGGCAATCCTGTCATTTCCCTGGGTTCCGTAAGAAGCACGAATTTTCCCAAAATCCAAGATATCATTTTCTAAAAATTCTTCTTCAGTAAAAACCCAACCTAAAGAGGCGGAAGAGAACAAATTCCAACGAACATCTTTAGCAAAACGAGAAGACCCATCATATCTAAAATTTGCTTCGGCTAAATACTTGTCTTTAAATGCATAATTTAATCTTCCAAATACAGATTGTAAGGCATTTTGTGCATTACCCCCACTATTTCTTTGATTATCGGTTCCTAGATTAATATGGCCCACAGAAGTAGACGCTACATCAGTTCTTGATGCCGATAAATCATCGTTTATGGTTTCCTCCTGGGAAACCCCTAATAGGGCCTGAACACTATGATCTTCAGCAAAGGTTCTATCAAATTCGGCCGTACCAACAAAGGTCTGGTAGGTACCTTTATAACTACTTGTTGTAATCTGACTCGGGTTATTAATCTGCCAAACTAGATTACCAGTATCGGCATCATAATAATTTACAGTTCTATCAAATACATTTCTTCTTGAGTTGTATTTCACCAAACCATACCTTCCGCGAATTTTAAATCCATCGAAAATTCTTATTGCTGCGTCAACATTGGCTGTGAATTCCTCAGAAGTAAAATCATTAGTTCCCGCTTCATACGCCGTAGCTACAGGATTACTTGAACCTCCTATATATCCCCAACCTCCATTTGTATTTCTAACAGGAACCAATGGTCTGACAGTAAGAGCCTGGTAAAGTGGGGCGAATCCCTGAGAAGATCCGATATAATTTCTGTCAATATACCCGAGGTTGGTATTTAATTCAATCCTATCTAATAAAGTAGTACTTACCTTAGCTCTAATATTGTGTCGTTTGGCTTCAAACTTATCACCTACTACTAAACCACCTTCTTTAAGTAACCCATAAGAGAGATAGTAATTAAGATTTTCTTCCCCTCCATTTACACTCAGATTATGACTTTCTTGCGGAGCATAGTCTTTGTACACTTCATTTACCCAGTTAGTATTCGCGTAATAATTGGGATCTGAACCATCTCGAGCGATTTGAATCTCTTCTTCAGAATAAGTAGGGTTTCTACCCACATTGATTTGTGACTCATTTAACAACTCCATATATTCGGGAGAACCAAGTTTTTCGGGAATAGCTGTGGGACGCTGCATACCGTAATAGGTATTATAGGAAAGGGTAGGTTCTCCCCCTTTACCAGATTTTGTAGTCACAACAATCACTCCGTTCGCACCCCTTACACCATAAATAGAGGAAGAAGCGGCATCTTTTAATACAGATATACTTTCTATATCACTTGGGTTTAATATATCTAAATTTCCACCCGGCACCCCGTCTATAACTATTAAGGGAGAAGCATTACCCCAGGTTCCAATTCCACGAATCCTGATATCGCCGGAATTATTACCAGGAGCTCCGGAAGCTCCTGTAACAGTAACTCCTGCCATTGAGCCCTGAAGACCAGAACTCACATTAGTAATAGGGCGATCTTCCAGAGTTTCTGAATCGACCTGACTTACCGCTCCGGTTAAATTAGCCTTCTTTTGTGTACCGTATCCTACTACTACTACTTCGTTTAGACCTTCAGAACTCTCTTCTAAAACTATTTCAAATTCAGTTTGCCCATTTAGCATAATCTCCTGAGTTTGAAAACCCAAAAAGGAGAAAATCAAAGTAGTATTTTCATCATCTGTAACACTAAATTCAAACTCACCTTCCATGTCGGTAACGGTACCATTAGAAGTACCATCTTCTGCAACGGTTACCCCTGGAATAGGTAATCCCTCGTCATCTAATACCCTTCCGGATACTTCTCTCTCCTGAGCAAAGCCCACCCAACTGAAAAGGGTACAAAGTACTATAAGTACCTTTTTAATGTTTTTCGTCATAATTTAATTTTTAGTTTTTAGTTATTCATATTGGTTAATTTTTAGAAGGCTTCAAATGTCGGCTTAATTGAATCTCATCCTAAAAAGTTGATTTTAAATAATTATGAAAAAATCATTTCAAATCAGTTAACTAAAGATGTCTTAGGTTAATATTTCACCCCAGGGCCTTTACCCCTCGTGAATCTTAAGCGCAACTTTTCCGTTAACCTGTTTTATTTTTTCATTTGAAAATGAAAAATTTTCTGTCCGCTGATAGAGAACTACTATACATTCTAAAGCTTTTTAATTTTTATATTCCTGAACCAGGTATAGCTGCCGTGATCCTGTAAGCCAATTAGACCGGATTTTGCCGTACCGTAATCAGGAAAATCTTTCCATTTCCCTTCTTTTTTTCTTTGTTCCCATTCTTCTGACCAAGGCTCAAATTCCACCGTCTTTTGACCGTTTAGCCAGTAAGTAACTTTATCCTGAGTAAACCTAATTCTTGTGGTATTCCATTCTCCCACTTCTTTAAGATTATCTTCATCATACTCAGGGTCATACATCCCATAATCTGCCCCAATAGATTGCCAGGGTTTTAATTCCTGAGGAAAACCTTTCTGATCAATAATCTGATATTCGGGAGCTGCATAATACGGGGAGTCATAAGCTTCGTCTTCAACTACGTGATAAAACACCCCACTATTACCTTCCTGCGATATCTTCCATTCCAAATACAGTTCAAAGTTTTCAAACTTCTCTTCTCCGTACACGATATCACCACCTATATCACCACCTTTTCCCAGGGATTTTAAAGTTCCATTTTCTACGACCCAACCCTCTGGAAGACCATCTGCATTTTTCTCATTAAACCCCCGCCAGCCTTCAGCATTTTCCCCATCAAAAAGATATTGCCACTGCTCATCTCTTTCATTGGCCGCTATAGTTTCTACATTATCCTTTTCTTTTATTTCTGTTTTATCTGAATCTTTACCTTCATTTTTACAAGCCACCAGGCACGCAAGAGTAAATATGCTTAGTATTATTTTTTTCATTTTTATATTTTAAAAGGTTATACTATTTTCATTTGTTCTGGATCCCACTGAATAAATTTATTTTGTCGATAACTGTCATTGCATAACAATGCAGGTGCAGCAGCTCTAAATCCGAATACAGGATCTTCTACTACGGTTCCGCCTGTTCTAATAGCATGGAAAAAATTAGCGAAGTGATCGTAATGAGCGCCCTTATAACCGCGTTCAGCTTCGTAAAAGGTATTGGAAGGGGGTAAGATCTTTTTTCGATCGCTACGGGTCATACTTTCTTCAGATGCCTTCTCTGCCGTAAATGGATCATTATCATTCGAAGCCGTGTTTTGTTTAAGCATAACATCGTCCCAGGTAACATCCATGGATCCTTTACTACCCACAATTTTTAAATAAGTACTTCCACTGGTGCCATCTACGAAATTACAGCGTAAAGAAAGATTGAATGCCGGGTGGTTATCGGTATCTGGATAATCAAACATTCCCATTAATACATCCGGAACTTCTCTGCCGTCCTTCCAATATCTTAATCCACCCGTAGCTGCTACTTTGTTTGGGCCATAAGAACCCGTTATAAAATGAAGGCTTGAAAAAAGATGTACGAATAAATCACCGGACATCCCGGTACCATAATCGGTATAGTTTCTCCATCTAAAAAAACGATCTTCATCAAATGGTCTTTTGGTAGTAGGCTCAATAAATTTCTTCCAATCTACTGTTTCCTGGGAGGCATCATTAGGAATAGGATATTGCCACGCCCCTAAAGGAGAGTTTCTGGCCCAAAATCCTTCCGCATAATTAATTTCTCCAATTGCACCTGCTTCCAGTAATTGCTTGGCTTTTTCATTACCAAGAGAAGAAAGACCCTGGCTCCCAACCATAAAAATTCTTCCCGATTTTTCCCACGCTTTAATTACCTCATGCCCCTCCTCTATAGAATGGACCAACGGTTTTTCACAGTACACATGTTTACCTGCCTTTAAAGCATCAATACTGATTTTTTTATGCCAATGATCTGGCGTACCAATTATCACCGCATCAATATCGTCACGCTTAAGGATATCTTCGTACTTTTTGGTAAGGAACAGGTCACTACCCCATCGTGCTTTGGATTCTTCCAATCTACCCTCATATAAATCACAAACGGCAAGTAAATTAATATTGTCATGCTTTAGAGCGGTATTGGTATCTGCAACCCCCATCCCTCCAGCTCCAATTAACGCTATAGCTATTGGCTTGGTGTTTCTTTTAGTTTCGATTCTATTAAGAAAATTTAAGGGTTTTCCTTCTGAGGCAAAAACTGAAGGGATAATGGCCGCAGTGGCTCCTGCTACCCCCAGTTTTTTTATAAAAGAACGTCTATTATTCTCCATAGTTATTAGATAGATTTAATTTTTTAACTGCGTAAATCTAACTAAGGAAGAAGTAATGTTAGGGGTAATAAATGGGGTAAAAAATGAAGAAATTTCTGATTTATTTAACTATTTTCATAAATTCCGGGTCAATAGTCTCGTTGTAATAGCTTTCGTAAAGTTTTTTATAGTTTTCAACGGTTTTTTTTGCGGAACCATATTTTTCCTGTTGTAATAAACAAGAAACTTTTTTCCTAACTGCAGGTTCAAATAAAGGATCTACCACCAAAATTGCTTCAATAACTTCAATTTTTTCAGCGCTATTTAAAACTTCATTTTCAAGAAATGGACTTAATAAGTCCAATACCCTGGAATTATATTCGGCTTTAATAGCATCCAGCCACTCTACCTCTACCTGGGGTAATAAAGGTCCTTTCGAAACAATTCTGGCAAATTCAATAGCCTGAACCTCAGAATGAATTTCCTTTTCTGATGACCAAAAATCAGGTAGTATTTTATTTAGAGTGAAGACATCTATTTTACCATTTTCTGCAATTTCAAGTTGCCATTTCTTTTCGTCAAACAAGATTTCAGATTCAAGCTGTTTCTCTAAAATTTTTCTTAATTCCTTTATTTGAGTACTTCTGTTATTTTTTTTGTTTTGAGCAGGAAATCCAGGCCAAAGGATATCACTGAGTTTTTTGGAAGTAATTCCGCTATCCTTCAATGTAAATAATAAGATCAGGATTAATAGTTCTCGGCGCTTTGGAGAAAACTTAGAAGTAATATCTTCTCCATTCAAGTTCCACACCTTAAACCCATTTAATAAGTTAATGCTGTTTAGTTTGATATTTTGATGAATTGGAGCCAGGGCTTTGTCCTCCAGGGTCGGGGTTTCTTGTTTTGCTGTGGGCTTTTTTCGGAAAATAAAGAATGCAGGGATTATTAGAATCAAAAAAAGACCGGATAAATACAACCAATTATCGGCAAGGAAAGAATGATGATTATCATCCGTTTTCTCCAAATAAACACTTTTGATTTCATCATCACTTAATGCTCTATCCCATATTTTTAAATCACTCATTAGCCCGGAATAGTATTGACCCCAGAGATTTGTTCCTATGAGTAAAGCATGATCGGTCTGTCGAATATCCGAAGCAGCTATCTCCTCTACCAAACTCCCGTTTACATACAAATAAAGCTTTTGTTTTGGCACATATACAAAAGCCACTTGAGTCCACTCCCCCTTTTTTATTACACGCTTTGATGTAGTATGATCTTTAATTCCGGTAGTAGTAAATTGTAATCTACCAAAATAAATTTTAGCTGAAAAGGCTTCCCCTTTACCAATTAAACTAAAACTTCCATCTACCTCATCAGGTTTTATCCAGGCGCTAATACTTATTTCTTCTAGCCACTCCTCCGGTTTATTCCTAATATCTATGTAACTCGAGGCACCATTAAAAATACTGACGCTTTTTTCTCTATTTATATCTTCTACAAAATCTATATCTGTTGGAGTACTTTTGTCAGTCCGATTTGCCAGATTATTAATTTCATCCTCCAGAGGTAAGGAGTATCTTAACCTTTCCCCTAATTCATATTTTATGGCGCGAAATGTTTTAGGGCCGGAGATTCTTGTATTCTTATCGGTAAAATTGTAGATGTCAGGAGAAAACATAAATCCCCTTTTTTGCGGTGATAAGGTCGAATCACTGGTTCTAAAGACACCACAGGTTTCTAAATGGGGGAATTCTTTCCAACTTACATTATTTAATTCTTCATTATTATATGTAACCTTCGCTCTATATACTGGCTCTTTATAGTACTTCTCTTTTAAATATCCTATATCCGCTATATAAGGAGATACAATAAGATCCGGTACCACTCCCTTCGTATGTAATAAATCTTGCAGAAAAAAATCGATCTCTTTTTTACTTTTTAAACTGTCTGTATTAACGCGGTTAAATTCTTTACAAAGTCCTAAATCAGTAAGGGAATCAGGCTGATAAAGGATATTATTAAATCGTTTATTTTCTACAATAAACAGCTTTATTTCTTCTGAGGATTCAAAAAGATTACTGGATATTTTTAATGTGTCCGGGGAAATATTCTGTAATTCTTTCGGCTTAAAATCATGTATAAAAAGAATCTGCTTTTCGGAAGTAAATAATGGCTTCAGACCATTAAAATTGCTTTGAAATTCAGGTAGGGTTTCAATAAAAAAAGCATTATATCCTTTTTGTAGATCACCTGGAAAATCAGAACTTTCTGGTTTTGAAAGCCACAAGGAATCAGGGTGTTTGTTTTGCCCCCAGCTGGAAACACTCCATAAAATAGCAACTAAAATGAAGAATCTCATCATAGGTTTTAAACAGAGGTTAAAGTGGGAGAAAGTTAGTAAAAAAACTCAGAGTTTTGGTTCGACAACCTAATGCACATCCCATTTTATTTATAAGCTCATCGTCTCTAACATTTAAGAAACAAAATTTAATTTCTGAAGTAAATTTTTAGGAATCCATATTAAAAAGAAAATGCTCATCGTATGAGGATGGGCATTCTCAACTATAAATTTTAATGGATAAATTAATCTACTATTTATCTTGTGGAACAATCCTGTACTCGTGGGTCTGCGTAAATATTCTTCCAAACATATCTTCAACTTTTACTTCAATAGTATGAACTCCTTCAGCTAATTTCGTTGGAATCTTTGCACGCCATAGGTGTTTACTTTTAATAGGATTAGATGGTCGTCTACCGGAAAACAATTCTTCGGTTAAATCCCATTCATAAACCATAGCTACGTAAGATGGATCATAATCTTCTACATATTTCATAACTGACCACGATCCGTCATCAATTCGGTATTCAACTTTATCATTTTCGCTTCCCATAAAATAATTAACATAAATACCTGCCTTGGTATTTTGGTCCTTAGCCACTACTCTAGGCGAAAATATCTGCATTTTATAATCTTTGGACTCACCTGCAACCTGGTAATCTATGGTGTATTTATTATCCTTAAAATTTATAACTGCATACCCCTTAGGTGTCCCGTCACGCATAGTTGATACTGGAATACCATTATCATTGAGTTTACCGGAATACCAATCCCCACTAGTTGTTCCCACGTTAAAATGGTGATGGGGGTTTTCTCCGTGCCAGCCGTCATCTTTATTAAAGAAATCCTGTTTCTGAATATGGGTATGTGCCGAGAGAGAAAGAGTATTTGGGAAATCTTTTAATATTTCAAACAGTCGTTGCCTATCCTCATTCCTAAAAGCGTCTCCATTAGGTTCGCTTAATGGAATATGGAAAGACAGAACAATTAAATGATCTTTGGGAACATGTTTTAAGTCGTTTTCAATAAAGTTAAGTTGGTCTTCCCTAAAACCTCCCCAATATCCTTTATTATCCCGCGGATCCGGGTATAATATATCATCCAGGACAATAAAATGTACCTTACCATAATTAAAAGCATAATTAGAAGGACCGAAAAACTTTTCAAAAGTTTCATCACTATGCTCATCCCTATCCACATCAAAATTGAGATCGTGATTACCCAAAACATTATACCACGGTAGTTCTATTTTTTTTATTACCTGGATATATGGATTAAATAAATCTAAATTATTTCCTACAAGGTCTCCCAGCGAAATTCCAAATAATATATTTTCATTTTTATTTACCTGGGAAACCAGACCTTTTTCAAAATAACTCACTTGATCTTCATTATACACCTGGGGGTCCCCAAATATCAAAGCTGAAAAATTTTCTTTTTCATCGTCGTTTTTAATTAAAGGGAAATCCAATTTCCTCGGTAAATCACTCGTAGCTTCAACCCCTTCATATTTTAGATCTGGTGAGCCCTTGGGTTTATGGTTATAATAAAATAGAGGTAAATTATTTTCGTTTACTGGATAATCATATCCAGAAGGTTTGATTACGGAAATGATAAAATCGTTGGAGGCCTGTAATTTATATTTTCCCTTTTTGTCTGTAAGCACTACATTTTCGCCATTGGTTACGGCAACATTTGGTATTCCTGCTTCATTGGAATCCAGCTTTCCGTTACCGTTTTTATCTTCGAAGATAGTGCCTGTTGCGTTTTGCGCTATTACCAACCCAGGGATTGTAATTAATAAATAAGTAATAAGTTTAAAAATCTTCATGCTAATCTATTTTGAGGTGTAAATTTCAGTTTTAAATTGAAAGCTATTATTTATAAAACGTAATCAAAAGGTTATATCTTCTAATGAATGTATGTCATACCTAAGATGTCTCCAGATATTTTCTCTCTTAGATTTCAGCTTAGGAGGTTTCAGTAGTTTCATTTGGAGGTCAGGATTTATCCAGCATATAAAACGAATTAATTCTTATCATATCATTGTTTTTGGGTCTATTTGTCAAATTCTTACTACATCAAATAAACAAACAAAATAATTTAAAATCAAAAATAAGTATAAAAAATTACTTTTTGTTTGTTTTAGTTTCATTTTGATAATATATTTGAAACAGAATATTAGTCAAAATAGAATGAAAAAAACAAATACTCGTGAGAATTCGGATAATGATTCTTTTAAAAGAGATCACATACTTTCTAAATTAGACCTTTCTAAAATTTGGGATGTAATAATTATTGGCGGAGGGGCAACAGGACTGGGGACAGCTCTGGATGCCAGCTCAAGAGGCCTTAAAACATTACTTTTAGAGCAGGCAGACTTCGCAAATGGGACGTCGAGTAGAAGCACAAAGCTTGTACATGGAGGAGTAAGATATCTAGCGCAGGGAAACTTAGGCTTAGTTATGGATGCCCTGAAAGAGAGAGGGCTAATGATTAAGAATGCACCTCATCTTGTAAAAATGCTACCTTTTATAATTCCAAGCTATAAAGCCTGGGACAAGTATTATTATGGAATTGGCTTGAAGATTTATGATTGGATGGCAAAAAGTTTAAGATTTCAAAAAACTAAATTCTTGAACAGAGAGGAAACTTTAAGCCATTTACCAAACATAAATAAAAAAAACCTTAATGGAGGAGTGCTTTATTTCGATGGGCAGTTTGACGATACACGTCTTGCAATAAATTTAGCCCAAAGTGCAGCTGAGCAGGGGGCCAATCTTCTTAATTACTTTGAAGTAACCGAACTTAGCAAGGATGAAAACAAAAAAATAACGGGTGTAAAAGCAAAAGATATCGAAAGCGGCAACGTGTATAATTTTAAATCGAAAGTTGTCATCAATGCCACGGGGGTTTTTGTAGATAACATTCTTAAGATGAATGATTCTTCGAAAATCCCGTTAGTTAAGGCAAGCCAGGGAATTCATTTAGTGTTAGATAAATCTTTTATGAAAAGTGATCACGCGCTAATGATTCCTTCAACTTCAGATGGAAGAGTATTGTTTGCACTGCCGTGGCACGACCATCTTCTTGTAGGAACTACCGACACCCCTGTAGAACAGCACCTTTTGGAACCAAGTGCCCTTGATAGTGAAATAGACTTTATATTAAACAATCTTGAAGAATACCTAACCAGGAAACCATCTAAGAAAGATATTTTAAGTGTGTTTGCGGGTTTGAGACCATTAGTGCAGCCTAATAAAGACAAAGGAACTAAAGAAATTTCCAGAGATCATAAACTAACGGTTTCCAGATCTAACCTTATAACGATTACCGGGGGAAAATGGACTACCTATCGTAAAATGGCTGAAGACACCGTTGATTTCGCTATTGAAACGGGGAATTTGAAAAAATCACCCAGTAAAACTGATCATTTAAAAATACACGGTGCTACCCAGAAAGTAACGGGGAATCATCTAGATATTTACGGTAGTGATGCAGACTTAATTATGAAATTAGCCGAGGAGAATCCAAAACTACAGGAACGACTTAACCCAGAATTTCCAGTTCTGAAAGCTGAAGTGGTATGGGCGGCAAAGTATGAGATGGCCAGAACAATAGAAGATTTTTTAGCCAGAAGAACGCGTTTGTTATTTTTGGATGCAAGAGCAGCTATTGATGCAGCTGAAGAAACGGCAATAATCATGGCTGATGTTTTAGGAAAAGATTCTTCCTGGCAAAATCACCAGATAAAAAATTTCATTAAAATGGCACAAAATTACTTACCCGAACCTTATAACCCAGTAAATAGAAAATCCCAAGAAATAGAAACCAAATAATTATGGAAAAGTATATACTATCATTTGACCAGGGAACCACGAGCTCCAGGGCTATTATATTCAATAAAAATGGAAGCCCGGTTTCTGTTGCGCAGAAAGAATTTGAGCAAATATTTCCAAAACCTGGCTGGGTTGAACATGATCCAGGAGAAATTTGGTCTTCCCAGATCAGTGTCGCTGCGGAAGTAGTTTCCAAAGCTAAACTTAAGTCAGATGATATTCAGGCAATAGGAATCACCAACCAAAGAGAAACCACGGTGGTATGGGATCGTGAAACAGGAGAACCAGTATATAACGCCATAGTTTGGCAAGATCGTAGGACCTCTGACTATTGCGATTTTTTGAAAAAAGAGGGACACGAAGAGATGGTAAGAGAAAAAACCGGTTTAGTTTTAGATGCTTATTTTCTCGCTACCAAAGTCAGGTGGATACTCGAAAACGTTGTAGGGGCTAAAGAAAAAGCCAAAGCAGGAAAACTGGCCTTAGGAACTATTGATTCCTGGCTGGTTTGGAATTTAAGTAATGGTAAAGACCATATAACGGATGTAACAAACGCTTCTCGAACCTTACTCTATAATATTCATACCTTAGAATGGGACGAGGAACTATTAGCTTTGTTTAAAATTCCAAAAAGCATGCTTCCCAGAGTTTGTGATTCCAGTGGAGATCTATCTATGACTTCAGGAGAGATTTTTTCGAAAAAAATTCCCATAACCGGAATTGCAGGTGATCAGCACGCCGCTCTATTTGGACAAATGTGTACCGAAAAAGGAATGGCAAAAAACACCTATGGTACTGGATGTTTTCTTTTAATGAATATTGGTGATAAACCCATAATTTCAAAAAACAAATTGGTTACAACTATTGCCTGGAAAATAGGGGATAAAATAAATTATGCTTTTGAAGGAAGCATCTTCATTGCTGGGGCTGTAGTACAATGGTTACGGGATGGAATGGGATTAATTTCATCTGCTTCAGAAATAGAAGCATTAGCTGCAAAAGTAGAAACTACTGATGGACTTTATCTTGTACCCGCCTTTGCAGGTTTAGGCGCTCCTCACTGGAATCAGCACGCTAGGGGTACTATTGTAGGAATTACCAGGGGAAGCAACCAAAGTCACATTGCCAGGGCTGCCTTGGAAAGCATAGCATACCAAACCTATGATGTAGTAAAAGCTATGGAAGCTGATAGCAAAATAAGTATTAAAGAATTAAGGGTAGATGGCGGGGCTACGGTGAATTCCCTTTTGATGCAAATCCAGGCGGACATTCTGAATACTCGTATCTTACGGCCTGAAATCACGGAAACTACCGCTTTGGGAGCAGCTTATTTAGCCGGATTAGGTGCAGGAATATGGAAAGATATAGAAGAAATAAAAGCAAAATGGAAAGTTATGGAAAGTTTTAACCCTAATGATAAAATCCCCTTGAAAGAAATGCTAGAGGGTTGGCAACGTGCTATAAACACCACTAATTGTTGGTCTAAAAACTAAAATATCATGAATGAATTTACCGCTGAATTTATCGGTACCATGTTTTTAATATTAATGGGGAATGGTGTGGTTGCCAACGTGGTTTTAAAAGGAACGAAAGGAAATAATGGGGGTTGGATAGTAATTACCACCGGCTGGGCGTTGGCGGTTTTTACAGGTGTAGTGATCGCCGCACCTTATAGTGGCGCACATATTAATCCTGCAGTAACTTTAGGATTATCCATAGCTGGAGAATTCCCCTGGACTAAAGTACCTATATTTATAGGTGCACAAATGTTAGGTGCAATGGCTGGAAGTTTTCTAGTTTGGGCCATTTATCGCGAACATTTTAATTGCACCAGTAATTCTGCATTACATTTAGCTGCGTTCAGTACAGCCCCTGCTATTAGAAATAAATTTTCAAATTTACTAAGTGAAATTATTGGAACCTTTACCTTAATATTCGTTATTTTCTATGTAACAAATCCTGTAATGGGAAATGAAAGTGAAACTCCTATAGGTATGGGTTCTCTGGGTGCCATACCAGTTGCTTTTTTAGTATGGGCTATCGGTCTTTCTTTAGGAGGAACTACCGGTTATGCTATCAATCCTGCCAGGGATCTAGGTCCCAGAATTATTCATTCTCTGGTTCCTATAAAAAATAAATGCGAAAGCGATTGGAATTACTCCTGGATACCAATTATAGGTCCTTTAATTGGTGCCACTATAGCAGCGGCCATATATCTTCTTTTAAATATTTAAATTCATCTATCAATTTTTTATTAAAGCCCTATCCATGAAAGCTAAATATCTTTTAATAATTTGTCTCTTATTTATTTCAAAAAACTACGCTCAAAAGCGAGAAGAACCACAAAAACCAAAACTCGTAGTAGGTATTGTGGTGGATCAAATGCGATACGACTATCTTACCCGCTTTTGGGACCGTTTTGAAGACGACGGATTTAAACGTCTTGTCACAGAAGGATATAATTTTAAAAATCATCATTTTAATTATGTGCCAACCTATACTGGGCCGGGCCATGCTTCAGTATGGACAGGTACAACCCCTATGAATCATGGTATTATTGGCAATAATTGGTTTGATAAAGTAAAGGGAGAATCTGTGTATTGTACTGATGATGATTCCGTATCCCCGGTAGGAACCAATTCAAAGGCCGGAAAAATGTCACCGGTATTACTCAAAACCACCACTGTAAGCGATCAAAACAGATTACATACCCAAATGAAGGGTAAAACTATAGGTGTGGCGTTAAAAGATCGAGGCTCAATTTTGCCAGCCGGGCATACCGCTAATGCAGCTTATTGGTTTTATGGAGGAAATGAAGGAAAGTTTATCACAAGTTCATTCTACAGGGTTGATTTACCAAAATGGGTCCAGGATTTCAACAACTCGGGAAAGGTTGAATCCTACCTAAAAGAATGGAATACACTTTACGATATTGAAACTTATACGGCAAGTGGAATAGACGAGAACGATTTTGAACGCGGATTTACAGGAAAGGAAACAGCCACTTTTCCCTACGATTTAAAATCGTTAAGCGGAAAAAATGGTGATTTTGGTATCATTAGTTCTACACCTTTTGGCAATGATTTAACTACTGATTTTGCTCTGGCAGCCTTAAAAGGAGAAAATCTTGGCCAGGATAACATCACAGATTTTTTAACATTGAGCTTTTCCAGCACAGACTATGTTGGCCATAATTTTGGTGTAAACTCTAAAGAAGTAGAAGACACCTATTTACGTTTGGATAAAAATATAGCAAAACTGTTAGAATTCCTCGATAACTATGTTGGTAAAGGAGAGTACACGATATTTCTTACTGCAGACCATGGAGCTGTAGATGTTCCATCTTATTTACAATCGGTAAAGATTCCAGGTGGATATTTTGATGATATCCAATTTACAAAGGACCTGGAAGAATACGTGTTTAATGAATTCAATGAAGAAGATTTAATTCAGAATATTTCCAATGGACAGATATTTTTTAATTATGAAAAGCTCAAAGACGCAAATATCGGTGTTGAAGAGCTGGAGAACTCTGTGGCTTTCTATTGTATTCAACAGACTCAGATTGATAAGGTAGTTACACGTAGTCAACTTACTGGCGCTAACTTTAGCAGTGGTATTAGGGAATTACTTCAAAATGGGTTTAATCAAAAACGCAGCGGGGATGTGGTTTTTGTCTTGAATCCTGCTACTATTGTATATTCTAAAACCGGATCTACTCATGGCAGCGGTCTTACATATGACACCCATGCTCCACTCATCTTTTTCGGCGCAGGAGTAAAGCCAGGAAGTACTACAGAGCGCTCTGAAATCCCTGATATTGCACCAACTGTAGCCAGCCTATTGGGCATTGCTTTCCCTAGTGGAGCTAGTGGAGCACCTCTGTACATGATGTTAGATCAGTAAGCTTAAATATATCGATTGGAATAACACTCTCTAAAATATTTAACACGGAATCTCCCCGAGGGAGGAGTTCAGGAAAGAGGGAAAAAATCCAAATAAAATTTACTTTTAAAATTTGAATAATGAAACTTACTAACTTTTTACTTGTAATTCTACTAGTTACTACCACCTCGCTGGTTTCCCAAACTATTGAGGTAGACAGTTTGCATAGACCGCGAAATTACCACATCCAGGTAAATCAATTTCAAGGCTATCCTGATTCTAATGAGGATATAACATTCCTTGGCAATAGTATTACAGCAGGGACTAATTGGAATGAATTACTCGGTTTACCGAATGCGAGAAATCGTGGTATTTCCGGGGACACCACCTTCGGTATATTGGAAAGACTGGATGAAGTTATTGAAGGCGAACCTTCAAAGGTTTTTATTCTTATAGGTATAAATGATATTGCGAGAAATTATCCTGATGAATTGATCATTTCTAACTATGAAAAAATAATCAGTAGGATTAAAGAAGGAAGTCCTAATACTGAAGTATTTATTCAGAGTATTCTGCCAGTCAACAATACCTTTACACGATATAAAAACCATTATAATAAAGATGAACATATACTGGCCATAAATAAAGAATTGAAAAACTTATCGAAAACCTATGATGTTAACTTTATTGATATTCATCCACATTTCCTAGACAAAGAAAATCGGTTAAGTAGAAAGTTTACGGAGGAAGGCCTGCATTTAAACGCACATGCCTATAAAAACTGGGCTAAGATCCTTAAACCCTATTTAAATTAAACTACTTAATAAAGGTAATTTATAGAGCATAAAACTTATTCAGGAATATAAAAAAAGAGAGGGCCAAAACCCTCTCTTTTTGTAATAGAGATCAACAATTTTAATAATATAACACCTATATTTTATTTAACACTCTTTCCGGATAATCAGTAATAATACCATCAACTTTGAGTTCCAACATCTTATTTATAGCTTCCTCTTCATTTACCGTCCAGGGAATTAAATCCATATTTCTTTCTTTAATAGAATCTACTACTTCTTTATTCTTTAAGAGCTTGTAATTAGGGCTGTAAATATCTGGTATGAATCCAAGTTTCTCTAAATTCTTATTTATACTTTCTTTGGATACTAAATACGCAACTTCAATATCCGGATATTTCTCATTTAAAATTTGTAAAATATTGACATCGAATGATTGTAGGTTCACCTTATTTTTAATGCCTTTTTCTTCAATTATATTCATCACCAGATCGACAAAATCAGCTGGTTCCGGCTGAAAAATTCCATAATTCTTTTCAGAGGATTTGATTTCGATATTATATTTAACCTCATCTAAATCATTAACCTGAATATAATTCTCTACAGTATCAATAACCTCACTCAATAAAGGTTTATAGGTTTTTTGAGGTTGTTGATTAGGAAATAAACGGTTTTTTTTCGATCCACTGTCGAACTTTCGAATACTATCATAATCCATCTTATAAAGATTATAATTTTTCTCATTTTCTTTAGCTATACTATCTCCATCTGGGGTTAGCATATACAAGGCTAACATAACGGGTTCATGCGAAACAACTATTTTTTTATCCTGAGAGACGACAACATCCAGTTCCAGAACGTCAGCACCTTTCTCTACTGCACTTAAAAAAGCAGGAATAGAGTTCTCAGGTAAATTACCCCTATCCCCTCTATGACCTTGCACTTGCACTTTTTTAGACCCTGGATTATCCTTTCTTGAGTTATCATCCTGGTTATTTTCACGGTTATTCTTACAACTAAGTGAAGCGATAAGAGATAAACATACTAGTAATCTAATTCCTTTCATTTTTCATATAAATTTTGGTTAATATAATTTTGTCAAATTTCACATTCTAACAGGTTAAGGCTAATTAAAAGAATTTTACTGAATCGGAATATTGATGGTTATTTTGTAAATAGCTATAAAGATTAATTCTTCACTTTTAATACCCTAAATCTAATTGGGATTTAACTGGTTTTATAGTCTTTTGATGTTCTTTATAAATATCTTTTATTTCTTCAATGATTTCAGGGTGATGTTCTCCAATTTCATATTTTTCCGAAGGATCGACATCAATATTAAACAATTTAGGAGTTTTGTGAATTTTTGGTTTCTCCTTGGAATAGGAAGGCTTAGTTATAAAATGAGCTTTCCAGCTACCCTTTCTTATTGCATACAACTCATCTCTTAAATAATAATAAACAACGTCATTGACCTTCTTTTTTTCTCCGCTTAACAATGGCATAAGGTCTACACCATCTAAAGTAAGATCATCAGGCAATGGCGAGCCCATAAGATTTAAAATCGTTGGATACAGGTCCATCGCAGTGGTAATTGCATCAAAGGTTTGATTTGCAGGAATCTTTCCTGGCCATCTAACCACAGCAGGGACTCGAAACCCTCCTTCATAAGTAGAAGCTTTACCTTCATAAAGTAGTCCGGCAGAACCTCCTTTTTTCCCTCTTTTAAGCCAGGGACCGTTATCACTAGTAAAAACCACAAAAGTGTTTTCGTCAATATTTAAGTCCTTCAGAGTTTTTAGTATTTCTCCCACACTCCAGTCGATTTCCTCTACTACATCTCCATATAATCCCCTTTTACTTCTATTTTCAAAATCATCCGAAACATGTAATGGAGTATGAGGAAAATTATTTGGATAGTATAAAAAGAATGGATTATCCCTGTTAGCTTCTATAAAATCAATAGCTTTTTCAGTATACCTTTTGGTTAATAGCTTCTGGTTAGGATCGTGTTCTATAATCTCTTCATTCTCATAAAGTGGTAATTTAGGAGCTTTTTTATAACGTGGAGGGAGCATATCATTAGAGTAAGGGATTCCAAAATAATAATCAAATCCGTGATTTAATGGTAAATACTCAGGTAAATGTCCTAAATGCCACTTACCAATAATTCCGGTAGTATAATTTTTCTCTTTAACTGCTTCTGCTATTGTTTTTTCCGATTGTGGCAACCCTCCTGTAGATCTTGGATAGAGAACGTTTCCACTATTTTTGGAGCCAGCCATACCACTACGTATAGGTAGCCTGCCGGTTAATAAAGCAGCTCTACTTGGGGTACATATGCTAGCCCCTACATAAAACTGAGTGAGCTTCACCCCTTCCTGCGCCATTTGATCTATATGTGGCGTTCTAATGGTGGGATGACCAAATGAACTGAGATCGCCATATCCCAGGTCATCTACAAATATCACAATTACATTGGGAGGTTTTTCCTGTCCTAATAATAAGCCCTGAATTCCCACAAGAAAAAATAGAAAAAGGATTTTTTTTGAAGTTACAGTTCGGTTAATGATTTTAATTATTTGTCCTATTTTTACCAAATTTCTCTAATTAAAATTAAACCTGCCGAGAAAGAAACGGCAGGTTTTGGCTAATCAATTCCTATAATAATTAATCAGTTCAAATGATAAACTTTTATTATTTTGAATATTGCAACTGCACTTACCAGCCAGGGTTTTGCTCTAAATTTTCATTCAGTTCTAAATCTTCCAGCGGTAAGGGGTAAAGATAATCCCTGGTTTCGTCAAAATTCCCACCTTCGAATAGCAGTAAATTTCCAGAGGTACCTTCTGTAAGTTGTCTTTCATTTATATTTATCGTTGTGGTTACTTCGTCTGGTGCACCAGAGGCATCCCCATCGTGAACATATACATCATAATTACCATCATTATTAAAATCGTGAGCTCCTAATTCCGAAAAGTATATTCCTTCAATAGGATCCTCAATTTTTTGTCCTTCTTTCCATCTCATAAGATCATCCCATCGTAAACCTTCATTAACCATCTCCACTCTTCGTTCACGACGAATCTCCAGGATCACCCCTTTATTTGGTCCTTCTACATTCTCATAAAGACTATCCTGATAAGGATCGGGGTTAGCATTAGCTTCGGCCATATTTAAATGTGGTAAACCTACACGATCTCTTAATTTATTTATTGAAATATCAAGATCACCCTGAGTTAATGTACCCAGCTCTGCTTTTGCTTCAGCATAAATCAACAAGGCTTCCGCATATCGGAAAAGTATAAGGTCATTAAATGATCCTCCCGATCCCCACTGTGGTCCTTTTGGTGGAAGGGCTTTTATTACTCTATAACCCGTCCTTGTTATATCTAAATTAACTGGCTCACGTTCCTCTGAGCCATAGGTAGAAAAGTCAGGTCCTGCTGTAGTTTGGGTTAATCTAGGGTCTCGGTTTTGCATCTCCTCATAAAACTCCATAGTGTTAAACCCGGGTTGATCAGTAAATGGAGTGCCATCAGCCATTAAATAGCTATTCACCAAATCTTTGGATAACCCCCATCTTCCCTGGGTAGGAGCAGTCATGCGATAAGCAAGATCATGAGTTCTTAATCCAAATTCATAATCTACTGCTAAAATAGTTTCCGTCATGTTTTGGTCTTCCATTGCGAATAAATCCAGGTATGCCTGGTCCTCCCCCCCACTTGTATAAAGTTCATATGCACCCGAATCCATCAACTGCTTTGCCGCGGAAGCTGCTTCCGACAGAAACCTTTCATAATCATCCATTCCATGATATTTTCTATATGTTCCTTCGAATAGGGCGATACGAGCTTTTAAAATTAATGCTGTATATTTTGTTATTCGATTTAATTCTTTCTCAGCAGGTATATTTTCAATGGCATAATCAATATCAGCCATAATGGAATCCATTACTAATTCTCTGGAATCTCTTGCTTTTAATAATAGTTCCTCGTCATCCTGGTTAATTACTTCACTATACCAGGGCACATCACCAAATCGTTGCACTTTTTCGAAATAAAAGTAAGCTCTGAAAAATTTTGCAATTCCGGAATATTTCGCCGTAGCTTCGGCATCATCTACCCTATCGTAATTTTCTAGAAAATAGTTAATCCTACGCAAATAACCCCAGGACCATCCTCCGCTCCCACGGTCAGTTGGAACTCTTCGAGTCCCTCTAAGCCTATCTCCTGCACTTACACCTAAAATATTATCTGAATCCGAATCGTCCATGTACACGGATGTACTCGGCAATACATCATATAAGTCATTGGTATATGCTTCCAGGTCAGCACCTGTATTGAAAAACTCGTCTGAAGTTACTGCATCCCCTGGTGGTTGGTCTAGTATATCAGCGTCACAGCTTATCAAAAAAAGCGATAAAGCTACTAGCGACGATACACGAACTATCTTTTTCTGTATATCTATTTTTTTCATTTTGAACATTGTTGATTTATATATTTTATTAACCTTCTATCCCAAAGGGAAAATTATAGGTTGATTTGTAGGCCTGCCGAAAAGGTTTTACCCATAGGATACAATTGGGTATCCGTTGCTGATCTTCCACTCACGCTATTTGGATTGGAATAACTTACGTGAGCTCCCACCTCTTCCGGATCCAGATATTTCGTCAAACCTCCAAAACTCCATGTAAATATATTTTCTCCACTAAGAAAAACTCTTAGTCTCTTTACATTAATCTTTTTAGTAAAAGTTGGCGGAATGGTGTATCCCAGGGTTAGGTTTTTAATTCTTAAATAACCAATATTGGTTAAAAAGTGGTCATTATAATTATAAGACATACGACCATTACTTAAAGCATTATATGCTCTTTGTCTTTGTGGAAATATTCTGTTTGGATCGTTAGGATGTGCTGGATCCCATACCTGGTTTAATAAATCTTTTCTGATAAAAGATGTATAAGGCCTATGGAAAGTTGCCCAATATAAAGGCCCGTTAGGATACCAATCTTGTTTTGCAACTCCCTGTCCTATAACAGTTAGGTCAATATTCTTCCATGTCGCACTTATATTAAAACCAAAAGGAAATTGAGGTAAAGCATTTCCAATCGGAACCAGGTCCCCATGATCTTCCAGGGTATTATTACCATTGTCTATACTTCCATCACCATCAACATCTACATACCTAAGATCTCCTCCGCGCAATAGGTTCCAGTCACTATTTGATCCGTAATCCAATATTCCTCTATAAACTCTAAACAGGTTATCTCTTCCGTATTCACTTTGAAAGGCGGCAGCCTCCTCATCTGACTGGAACTGTCCATCTATACGGTAACCCCATATTTCGCCTATTCGCTGTCCTTCATAAAAAGTACTTAATAAACCATTTGGATTATCAAATTTTGTTATTTCTGCTGTATTATTAGACACATTTGCTTGAGCACTTAGAGATAACTCAGAACCCAAAACCATAAACTCATCATTATATCCCAGGGTTACTTCAAAACCTCTATTCCGCATGGCAGCATAATTTCTTCTAGGTTCCGAAGCTCCAAAAACGGCTGGAAGCGGTTGACCAGGTAAATACATATCTCGGGTATTACGTTCGTAAACTTCAAGAGAGGTCGTTAATTTATCCTCGAAGAATCCCATATTTAATCCAACATTTGTAGAGGTTATTTTTTCCCATCCAATATTAGCCGGCAGTGGTGAAGGTACTCTGGCATAATTACTCTGTTCACCATTGAACAACCAGGTTGTTCTCCCCATTCCAATTAATTGTCTAAAGGTATTTACCCCTACGCTTTGATTTCCAAGCTTACCATAAGAGGCTTTTAGCTTTAAAGAAGAGATGACATTTTCCAGGGAAGGCGTCCAAAAGTCTTCTTTATCAATAATCCACCCACCAGCTATAGATGGAAATAACCCCCATCTATTCTCTTCAGGAAAACGGGATGAACCATCATAACGCGCATTAACTTCCAAAAGGTATTTACCGTCATAATCATAATTAAAACGTCCAAAGTAACCTTGAATAGCCCATTCCAGGGTAGAACCTTCCATATCCAACATTTCGGTTCCAAAAGATATATTAGCTTTATCCCTTGTTAGCAAATCCTCTATCCTCATTCCCACTCTATCGCGGTCAAACTCTTCTTGGTTAAAACCAAGCATTACCTTAAAATTATGTTTATCGGCGATTTCAGTGGTATAGGTTCCGTAAATATTGATCGCAGTATAATAATCTTTCCAACGATATTCATTATGTCGATTTAAACCTTCGTTTTCTAATAGCTCGAGTTTATTTCCAGAGAGATAACTAAACGGTTTATAATTAAATGTTCTATCTGTTCTATCAATGCTATAGTTATAATTCATATTAAGCACTAAGCCTTTGAGTGGCTTTATTTCAGCCCCCAGAGTATTCGTTTGATTTTCATACGTCCATTGACGATGAGCCGCTCCTTCTTTTAAAGCACCCAGCCGACCAACATAACCATTTCCGGTACGACCTACACTAACACCATACCCATCAACAAAAGCAGGATGGTTAGGGAAAAGATCTCTCCATTTACTAACCCCAAATTCATCGCCCCAACCATTTTTCGTTCCGGCATATTGTTCATCATACCTGCTACTAAACCTACTCAAAGCATTTAATTCTAACCACTTATAAGGCTTAGCAGTCAATTTAAGCTGGAGATTGTACCGTTTCATTTCCGCATCCTGGATATTTTGAATTTTTTCTCTTTCATAGGTTCTTCCAGAAATCACTCCTCGTAATTTTTCAGAACCACCCGAAACAGAAATGTTATTTATCTGGTGGGATCTACGATCTTTAAATAAGACATCGTAAAAATCTGTGTTTCCAAAGAATTTATAGGTCCCGTCAGGTTGTTGTTCATAAAAAGGTTCACGCTCACCATTCCCCACTTGTTGAGCAATCTCCCAATCTTCGTCTTCATAACACACGTAACAGCCACTATGATAAGAACCTATAGCATCGTCAACCCATTTAGCATATGTATATGGGTTAGTAACGAAATCGGTTCGGGTAGTATTTGTTGTAAAACCAATATTATTAGAGTATTCCACGTTAAACTCACCTTCTTTTCCGGATTTTGTAGTTATTAAGACTACACCAAATGAACCTCTTGCTCCATAAATAGCCGCTGCACCAGCATCCTTTAATACCGTTACGCTTTCTATGTCGTTAGGGTTTATATTTGCGAGATCACCTTCAATCCCGTCAATTATAACAAGCGGAGACCCACCATTTATAGAATTAAAACCCCGAATATTAATCTCTGGAGTTGTTGAGGGATCACCACCGGATGCCGAACGAATATTTAATCCCGGCACTGCTCCTTGCAAAGAACTTGCAATATCGGCTGATGGTCGAGTTTCGATATTACCCAAATCTGCAGTGCTAACTGAACCTACTAGGTTCTCCTCCCTTTGTGTTCCATAACCCACAACTACTACCTCATCTAAACTTTCTGAATCTTCTTCTAATGTAATATTAAATGTAGCTTGAGATCCAATATTAACTTCTTTAGATTCATAACCTAAAAAGGAAAAAACCAAAATAGTATTATTGCTATCAGAAACTGATAGAGAAAATTCTCCATCAAAATCTGTAACGGTTCCATTAGAGGTTCCTTTTTCCTGAACAGTAACACCAGGTATAGGCATCCCTATTTCATCAGACACCACCCCGGAAACCGGTCTTTCCTGGGCATGTATAACCCACCCGCCAAGAACGAAGGTTAGTAACATTAATCGTTTTAAAATTTGTTTCATAATTTTTGGATTATATTTCATAGTTAGGTTTGCAAATATTTGGTTTAGTTTTCACTTCTTCCCTTAATTAAAAGTTGCCCTTTTATTAATTTTATGTTAGCTAACTCTTGTCTACGCCTCACTACGTAAGGCGAAAACGATATCGTAAACCGGAAAATGTTCCCACTAAATCATTTATTCACATTAGGTTAACATAATCAAATGTAAAAAATAAAAACAAAAGAAAACAAATTAAAACCAAAAAAAGTTCATTTTTTATTTTCATTTGTTATTTTTGATACCATTTTATCATTTAAAATATTAATGAATGAATATAGAAACCTTTCCAAATGGCTTAGAAATAGATAATTCTTTAACAAAACTTAAAGATTCTAAAAAGGTTTGCAATATTTGAACAGGCCTATTCAGTTGGTAGCACGTATAATCACTCTAATAAAAACAAAAGGAAGAATACAAGTCTTTAATTGAAAAAAAATCCGCAAATAATTCAAGTTCTGAAAAGAAAAAAGTACAGTTTTAAAATTCTATAAAAAAAAACCAGAATGAAACCAAAACTAAGATGTTGTACAATTGTTTTATTATGTTTTCTTGGATTATCTGCAAAATCGCAAGAAATTACAGAATCCACTTTTGGCAATGGCCTTATTAATGTAGTTGCGAAAGATAGTTCATATAGCCTAAAATTTGCTACTAGGTTCCAGACGCTATTTTCTTCTCGGTGGACCTTCACGGAGGATGACACCTCCACTTCTGGAGAAACGAATATGCTAATTAGAAGAGCAAGATTAAAATTTGAAGGCTTTGCATATTCTCCCAAGCTTGAATATAAAATCGAACTAGGGCTTTCAAATAGAGATATTTCTGGAGGTAATGAATTTACAGGCAATGCTCCTCGATATATTCTGGATGCCGTGCTAAAGTGGAACTTCTATAAAAATTTCGTATTGTGGGCTGGCCAGACTAAACTGCCTGGTAACAGGGAAAGGGTTATTTCATCAGGAGATTTGCAATTAGTAGATCGCTCTCTTTTAAATAGCCGATACAACATAGATCGGGATATAGGTGTGCAATTACATCATTCTCATCAACTAGGAGAAAATATTCTAATAAAAAAAGCTATAAGTTTTTCTCAGGGTGAAGGACGAAATATTATTTCGGGAAATCTGGGAGGTTTTCAATACACCGGAAGATTGGAATTATTTCCCTTCGGGAATTTTAATGCGTATGAACAGGCAGATTTAGATCGATATAAATCCCCAAAACTTGCAGTAGGATTTACATTTGACCACAACAATAATGCAGTAAGAAATCGCTCTAATATGGGCAACTATATGCGTACAGATTATGGATTCCACGAGACAGATATAAACACCTATTTTATTGATGCAATGTTTAAATATAGAGGCTTATCAATTATGGGCGAGTATGCTAAAAGGAATGCAGAAAGTCCAATAGCGCTAAACTCCAATGGAACTCCAACTGGAGATAAGGTTAACGAGGGTACCGGAATAAACTTTCAAATTGGGTATTTACTTGACAATAATTATGAATTGGTAGGACGAGTTACCCATATTGATCGAAAATTCCAGCTTCCAAATAACATTGAAAATCAATACACCATAGGGTTATCCAAATACATCATAAACCATAAACTCAAAATTCAAACTGATATTAGTTTGAACGATATGGACCACAGCATTACCAACCGAACGTTATATAGACTTCAAATTGATTTCCATTTCTAGGGTAATAAGCATACAAAAAGTCATCTTCTATAAAAAAAAGAGAAATAAGTGATAGCTACGCGCAATAAAACGCGGTAGATAAAATTATTCTGAAAACTGATGAGATATTAAACAATCGTGATTTTAATTCCATGTTCCTCCAGGGCCTCTCTTGTAAACTTAGAAATCCCGGTATCAGTAATAATTTCATCAATACTATCAAAACCACAGATTCTACCAAAGCCTCGTTTACCAAACTTCGTGGAATCAGCAAGCACAACTGTTTTTTGAGATACTTTTATCATTTCTCTATTAAGTCTCGCTTCCATCATATTCGCAGTAGTAAGTCCAAATTCCAGATCAATTCCATCAACTCCCAGGAATAACTTAGAACAGGAAAAATCAGAGAGGTTATTTTCAGCATATAAACCTGTCACCGAAGAAGAGCGTTTACGAAGTATACCTCCCAGTTGAATTACTTCAATTTCTTTATGTTGATTTAATTCCAGGGCTACATTTAAAGCGGGGGTTATAACGGTTAGATTTTCAAGAGGCTTTATGTTCTTAGCTAAAGACAGAACTGTAGTACCGGAAGCGATTAAGATAGAATCATTCGCAGTAACCATTTTCGCTGCAATTTCACCAATTCCCATTTTTTCTGAAAGATGAATTTTCTCCTTTTCATTCACATGTCTATCCGTAGTATAAGGGTTAGTATGTGTCGCTCCCCCATGCATTCTGTAAAGCAACCCCTTTTCTTCGAGAAATTTTAAATCTTTCCGCACTGTTACAGAAGATACATCAAATTCATCACATAAGTCCTGAACCTTTACTTGTCCATCTTTATTAATTTTTTCAATAATTATTTGATGCCTATCTACTGTTCCCATTGAGCTGCTTGTATACTAAAGTTAATAATAGCAAAATACGATATTTTCATTAGACTCTCAAAATTGAATATATCTTATATTTGATCTACGTAGATTAAGAATTATATTGCGAATGATTTAGACACACTGTATTTCATCCTCACCGATTTCGGTAATTTTAACAAAGTTGTACGTTTTGTGCACTTATTTCTTTTAACTCCCTATATAATAACTTTTAGGTAGCCTAAAACTTCAAAAATACCTTTAGGAGTACCGGATATTATCTCAATAAAAACAAAAAAAAAGCCATTATTTCAGAAATCAATAATCCGATAATGAGCTGCTTCAAATAACAAGTCCTAAATCAGGAAACGACACCCTGGGAAATCGTATTTCTTCAGTAAAAGGAAATATTTATTTTGAAAGTAAATTAAAACAGCATTAAAAATATATTGAAGTTTCTTCTGAATGATTCTTTCCTATCGTTATAATTAACTTCAAAGTTTTTCTTTTCAAATCATAAAAAACAGGATGTAGTTTTTAAATATTTAAAGTGGTATTAAATTCAATTTAATAGTCGAAGCTTTTGTCCCTGTGGGACGAAAAGGTAGAGCAAGAGGGTAACGGGCAGAGCCCCGTTAAGAATTACCTTTCAAAACACAAACAACTGTTTATCAGTTATTTAAGTAATTTCATTCAAGGGTCATAATTAAAAATAAGCTGTTTTATTACTAAAAACCCTTGAAACCCATTGAAAAATGGTAGAAATTTTACTAAAAAATGGATGAAGAATATAAAAAAAGAGAAGTTCGAGACTCTTAAGATCAAGACTTCCGTAGCCAAAAAGTTTAGAAGGGTTAGCCGGGATTTATCTAAATCTCACTCAATGACACTATTATCGATGGTCGTTTTTTTTGAAATGAATAGTATTTCCCCCCATGAAATGATGGGTCCAAAAATGCAGACTCTCGAAAACCTAGTCAAAAAAAAGAATAAATGCAGTTATCGCAATTTTGAAAGATATAGAGAAGAATAAAGTAAACCCCACTTTGGCTATTTTAATGTCACTTATGGAAGCAGCAGATCCTAAAAATAACCACTCGAATAGGAAAAGGGATTATGAGCAAGACGATACTCATCCTGATTTTTATAAATAATTACCCGATTTGAATTTCAGTTTTTTATTTCGGTAATTTATATTCCAATGCCTTCCCTTTTGCTGCGAAAGAAACAAGCTTTGAAATTAACCGGAGCGCCTTTAGATTTGTTATATAGGATATTTCTATTGTTATGATAGTGTTGAAAAGAGGGGGTCTGGGGGAGACTGATAACTTATAAAAATGTGCATAACTTTATAGAAAACAAAAAGAATGGGGTGAACTTTCCGGAGCGCTAGGTTAATGACCTCTTTTATGTAATAGTCCCCATTCTTTCTAACCTGGTTGCTAGGACCAAATAGGATTTTAGCCTTTGCTTTTAAAGGTTTTAGTTTAAGCAACCCTTTAACTATTTTAAAAATTATGAAACAAAGGATGTTCTTGGAATAGATGCCAGCAAGTCATCATTAGACTGTTGTATCCACATGAGTGGTTTGCAGTCAAAGTTTGACAATGATCCTGATGGCATTTATCAAATGATTAAATGGGCACTGGAGAGCACCAAGCTTGTTAAGGAGCAGGTTCTTTTCATCTTTGAACACACTGGGCTTTATACAAATCAGCTCACTCAGGCCTTAAGCGAAAAGGAATGTACTTTTTATATAGCAGCTGGATTAGAGGTTAAACGTTCCCTGGGTATTTCCCGTGGAAAAGATGATAAAGCAGATGCAAAACGGATAGCCCAATACGGATATCGGATAAGGGAAGAGCTAAAAGCTTCAAAGATGACCAGTATTCCAGTAGCAAGACTAAAACGCCTGGCATCTATGCGTCGAAAATTGGTTTCCCAGCGGGGAGGCCATAAGGCTACTTTAAAAGAACAAAAAAGGGTATTGGAAAATGAATCAGTTCTCTTTGAAGTTCAAAAAAAATTATTGATTTACTTTCGAAACAGATAGTTATAATTGAAAAAGAGATGGATAGTGTTATCGTGCAGGATTCTGAACTTAAGAATTTGCTCCGGCTTTTGCTCAGCATCAAGGGTATTGGAAAAGTCACCGCCCGTTTTTTGATTATTCATACAAATGGTTTCACAACTTTTAAAACTTGGAGAAAATTCGCTTCCTATTGTGGCATCGCACCCTTCCCTTATAGATCCGGAACAAGTATTAGGGGGCGTACAAAAGTAAGCAGGTTGGCTAATACCGAAGGAAAAGCATTATTACATTTATGTGCGGCCGGTTCAATCCAGTACAATCCGGAATTGAAAGCATACTATGAAAATAGGGTTAATCAAGGAAAAAATAAAATGAGTACCCTGAATATAATCAGGAACAAACTATTAGCCAGGGCATTCTCAGTTATTGGAAGAGGCACTCCTTATGTAGACATTATGAAGTACGCCTCCTGAATAACTTACAAATTACTGTAAACACAAATAAGGATAACTGACTGTTACTCCACTTATTCTAAGTTTTCAGACTATAAAATAGTGGGCAAGGAAAAATATTGCTTAAAAGTGACTTAGCTATTGATTCTGAAAATATCTTAGTCAATGTTGAGTTTTACTGGGATGTTGATTCTCTTCCATATTCTAATTGAATCACTTATAACTCCTGCCATGCCCACACCATACCTTTTTTCTAGCAAAAAAACAACATCCTTTCTTGGACAGCGGCATAAAGCCGCTCCGGCGTAGCGCCCCAATTTGTACAAAGCCTGTCCTTTCAAGCCTTCACAAGGTTCACCATGGCAGGTAGTATAATTATTCTTTGGCTCCATTTCTATTATGAGGTCAACATCTTTAATCGTATTTTCATAATCCCTGTAGAAATAAAGTAAAGACCAGGCACGGTATTGCAGGGCAAAAGTATTGTCCTGTTCAATATCTCTTTCAACTGCCTCATTTAATATTTCCATAGCTTTAATATGCTCACCTCTTTTTTTATAGGAATAGGAAAGTGGTACATACCCATTGATAGATCATGATATAAAGTTGCAACGGAATCCCGTTCCTTTTCGGTAAGATCATCAAACTTATTTTCAACCGACGATTCAGATTTACAACCGACAATTAAACCTATAAACAGAAAGACAAGAAAAATTCTTATGTACATAGATCTGTTATTTTTCCGTTTGTGATCTTGAACATCAAAAAGGAGTGAATATCTTTATAAAACCATCCCGGTTCAACCTCTGGCCATTCCTTCAGCTTCATCACTTCGTTTATTAAATGCTTTACAAGAGCGGGCTCAAAAGAAGTTGATTTATAGTCCCGGTCCATCTGTTCCAGTCCAAGATTACCCATTTTTCCTTCACAGTTTAGGGTAAAATGCACAGTAATATATCCATCTCCCGAAGCTTCCGGAGCGTTTTGACCTATTTTTCTGTTAAGAAATTCATTACCCTTGAGATAGGTTAAATCCTTATGATAGTACTCCCCGGGCTGGCCTTCCATACATCTCTCAAATATGTAGACATTTTTAGGTTTTTGGCTTTTTTCGGAAACTACAAATTGTTCAGTCACTTCATCATTATTCCTAAAAGTTCTTAAGCTGAAAGATTCAGTAGTAGCTTCTAAAATCTGGAATAATGTTTCGTCTTTATCTGTTGTATGATCTTTGGTAAAAAAGACTTTTCCCTTTCTTTCAAATATCTGATACTGGGAAACCTCTTTTTCGGCATACACCGGTTCATCATTATAAAAATAGGTAAAGACTGTTTGCAGGCTATCTTTGAAAAAGCTAATTTCTTTTAGCACTTTTAGATCCCGGTTAGGACTTGCAAAGTGAGCCGATTCAACTTCAGTTTGATACGTCTTACCCTGAAGATTTTCAGAAAAAGACGATAAATTGATTTCTTTAGATTTTACTGTTTAAACAAATTGTGCAGCAAATACGGGGTGCTGATAAGGGTAATTCACACTATCGCGAATATCGGTAAGCCAAAGATTAGGCGAAGATTTAAATACTATAAACTCATGGTTCTGCATCTTCATGGTATCCATCGGCTCATAATTTAGCTGAGTCCCGCTACTACTGTCTATAATCTGATTCCTATGATTGATAAGATAATAACCGGTCCCTGTTTTTTCTAAAAGAAAAGGAAAAGGTTGATTTTTGTCTATTTTTTTAACCGTTCCTACCAAAAGTTCAGAATCCAATTCAAGGTCGTCATTACATGAGGTGAAAATGAAAATCAGGATGAAAACAGGAATAAGAAATTTTCTACCCACTTAAAATATTATTGATGTTTCGAAAATAGGAGAATTATTCCCATCAAAATTTATTTTTCTGTAAAAAATTGAAAATACATTTAAATTAGATCAAAAATTAGCAACTATTTAATCAAAGTTTGATAGTTCACAGCTTAAATATCCAGTTTTCACAAGCCAAGCAATTAACTCTTCACAGAATAAATTATTTATAAAATTCTAATTTTTAATTTATCCATCTATATTTGAATGGCACGGCTCCTTACAAACTATCATTAGAAATAAAGAAGAGGAAAAAGGAATATGAGTAAATATTTAAAAGTTAGTTTCGTTTTTTTATTTGTGGTCTTTACGTTAGTAGCAGTAGCACTATGGCAAGGTCTACACTCCTTTATTTTTGCATGGGTATTAAACTTTATGCTAATGATGGGCGTTGCCTACTTTACTCAGATCTTTAAACCGAAATTAAGTTCTACATATTTTAATCCGAAAGAATGGGAAAACGAGGGAAAGATATATAAATGGTTTGGTATCCATGCATTTAGAAAGATACTGGTATGGACTGGTTGGGAAAAACTCAACAAAGCTTCCAATCCTGTAAAGAAGAATTTTACTGCATTAAAACATTTGGAATATAACACTCGACAATCTGAATTTGGACATTTGATTATATTTTTAATAGTATTGGCTTTTACTATTTTCGTAATATTATACTACGGGTTTCAGCAATCTCTATCACTAATTATTCTCAACATTCTTCTTAATGTTTACCCAATCGGAATTCAACGATACAACCGACCTCGGCTGCGGAAGGCTATAAACAATTATAGGAATTTCTCCATACTTAATAACAATTAGAACAGATATAAGGACGATCTTATAACCAAGACATATCCTCAAAGATAAATGGCTAAGAAGCGTTTATTGAAGTCAGGAAGAAAAGAATAAAAACCCGCTACACTATTCTACATAAGGTTTAGATGTTTTTTCTAACAACTCCACAATTTGCTAAGCAAAGAACTGATCAAAAATTTTATAATATTTTCAGGGGAAGGGAATTTTAAACCTGTTTCTCATGTCTATAGTATGGTCCGCTTAGAACTTCTTGAATGCATTAATGTCCCTGGTTTTATAATCTTCAAATAGCATCGCTATTCTTATCTTTTTCTGTTAACTTTAATTATTAAAAAATTTACCATGTTGGATAACAACCCACCAAAACAGTCTCCAAAAAATGAAGCGGTTCTTCATTCGGGTGGAAAAAAATTATTTTTCAATAAAGAATATATAGGTGAATTTGTCTATGGAGGTATAGATGGAGCAATAACCACTTTCGCTGTCGTAGCCGGTGCTGAAGGTGCCAGCCTGGGGATTTCGGTAGTGATCATACTTGGGTTAGCTAATTTAATTGCAGATGGTTTTTCTATGTCTGTAGGTAATTTTTTCTCTACCAAAGCCGAGAAAGATAATTTCGATAAACACAGGCAGGTAGAATATTGGGAAATTGAAAATCTAAGGGAAAAAGAAGTCCAGGAAATAAGGGAAATCTATAGCGCCAAAGGCTTTAGTGGAGAATTACTGGAACAGGTAGTTGAAGTAATAACAGCCAACAAGGAGGTGTGGGTAGATACTATGATGAAAGAGGAACTCGAGATGGTAAGAGGTGAAAAAACTCCGTATAAAACAGCCGGAGTAACGTTTATAAGTTTTATAGTAGTGGGAGCCGTTCCTCTGCTTTCCTATGTATTTATGAGTGATGATACCTCAAACATAAATTCTCAACTTTTTCTTTATTCCTGTATTCTTACCGCAATTGCACTTTCAATTGTGGGAGCACTAAAAAGTTTGGTAACCGAAAAAAATGTAATTATAGGAATTCTCGAAACGCTATTATTAGGCGGAATTGCAGCTTTTCTTGCCTATTACGTGGGAGATGTACTGGAAAAAATGTTTTTATAGGTGTTTTAATTAATCCGGTGGGAGAAAGATAGTAACCCCTAAATTGATTATTTAATAATTAAACATTGCTCCATTTTTTTATTAAATTAATTCCTGGTCTGGCTCCTCTTTATTATTCTTCTTTTCCTGCGCCAGCCTAAGTTGCTCCTGCAACTTTTCCATATCCTAAAATATGCACCGAATTGAGCACCAATTACTTAGGTTAATTTGGGATATTTTGATATGTTGTGGAATAAAAAAAGCCTCTAAATCATTGATTTTGAGGCTTTTTGAGTGATTTTGGTATTTTAAAAGCGGTCTGGACGAGACTCGAACTCGCGACCCCCTGCGTGACAGGCAGGTATTCTAACCAACTGAACTACCAGACCGTTGCTTTATTGCGAGTGCAAATATACATCTGTTTTATTATTACACAAACCTTTTTTTAAAATTTTTTCAGCATTATTTTTATACCATTAGGCAAACTTTTGTCTTTCAACAAAATAGGTTGTCAAAATTTTATCGAAGTTTTTATTAATATCCGCTTCTACATAATTAATCTTGTATTTAGCGCATTCTAATTTCAGGTCAGCAACATATTTTTGTACCGCCTTTTGATAACTTTCTCGAATATTTTCAGAATAAAGATCTATTTCGGCCCCGGTTTCCACGTCGGTAAATCGTTTCGGGATATTTTCAAAGTCAAATTCTAATTCCCGCTTTTTATCCATTACGTGAAACAAAACAACTTCGTGCCTATTGTATTTTAAATGCCGCAAAGCTTCAAAAAGTGCTGCTTCTTCGGTATCGGCCTGGAACATATCGGTAAACAAAAACACCAGGGAACGGCGTTTTAACTTTTCGGCAATTTGATGTAGAAAAGTGTAAGTTTTAGTTGCTTTATGAGTTGTTTTCTTTTCAAGACTTTTATTAAGCGCATCCAGTAACATATGCTGATGGCGATCGCTGCCTTTTTCAGGCGCGTAAAACTCAAATTCATCACTATATATGCTAAGACCCACAGCATCTCGCTGGCGTTTTAAAATCTGCATAATACTGGCGATAGATAATACCGAAAAACCGACTTTATTAAGTGAGTCTGCCGAAAATTTCTTCACCTCAGGATAATGCATCGAAGCCGAATTATCCATTATAAAATGGCAACGCAAATTGGTTTCTTCTTCGTAGCGTTTTGTGTAGAGTTTATCGGTTTTGGCAAAAAGCTTCCAGTCTATATGTTTGGTGCTTTCGCCGTTATTATAAATCTTATGTTCGGCAAATTCCGCAGAAAACCCGTGAAACGGACTCTTGTGAATTCCCGAAATATAACCTTCTACCACCTGTTTCGCCAAAAGTTCTAACTGGGTAAACCCCGCCGCCGAACTATATATTTCTTCCTTTAAATCCATCCTGTACTAAGATAAATAAAAGCCGCTGTTTTAAAACTAAAAAACCGGCAATAAAAAACCCGGTACAAGACCGGGTTTTCAAATTATATAAAATGCTAAAATTTATAGCAATTCGTCTAAAGCCTCAGCATAAGTATTTTTTGGTGCAACACCTACCTGGCGGCCTACTACTTCTCCATTTTGAAAAATAAGCACGGTTGGGATATTTCTCACTCCGTATTTCGCAGCAAACTCCTGGTTAGCATCAACATCTAGTTTTCCTACAACGGCTTTCCCGTCATATTCAGTACTAATTTCCTCAATAATTGGTCCTACCATTCTACAAGGTCCACACCATGCAGCCCAAAAGTCTACCATTACAGGTTTGTCACTTTTTAGTACCTGCTCTTCAAAATTCGCATCAGTTATTTCAATAGCCATAATTATCTATTTTTAATTTCTGTTATTATCATTAAAGTGTAAAATTAGTCAAATATTTTTGCTTTCCTTACACAAGCGATATTGTATTTAATTATACGCTTATTCAACTCGTTTATTTGGCGGTTTCCCCACGCTCGTAGCGCGGGGTCGGGCTTTCAGCGCTACACGGTAGCTTGCTTCAATACCTAACCGGAAAAATCAGTTTCTAGTTGGCAGTGAGCAGTGAGCAGTGAAAAATAAATATTCGTGCATTCGTGGCCTTAAAAAACATATTACTGCATACTGCTACTGAAAAACTGCCAACTGAAATCAATTCAACTTATACATTACCTGTTCATCTTCTAAAGTATGTAAAAGCTCTTGTGATATTTTTACTTTTTGTTTCTTGCTCGGCATATGTAATTTCACCTGTTCTTTCATTTCATAAACCACAAAATTCAGTTTATGGTCACCTCTGTGGGTTCTAAAAACATCTTTAAACCAATTGATTTTCTCCTCGTGCAGATCGGCAATATCCAGTTGAATCGTTAGCTTTTTCGCAAATTGATCCATCACATCGTGCAGCAAATAAATGTTATTGAACTGAATTCTTGGCTCTCCCTTTTTACCGGTTTCTTTATTGGTCCAGCCTTCTTTTACAAAGATCTTGATATGCACAAAAGAATTCGGCACCAAAAAATGTCTGAATTTTAAATATTCCTCTCCAAACATCCTAAACTCATAGGTATCGGTATAATCTTCAACCGAAAACATCGCCCAGCCTTTACCCATTTTTGAAACCCTGTGCTGCACATCACTAATCACACCCCCAAAAGTTAGGTCACGGTTTACGCATCTTTCCAAATCATTAAATTCTCCCAATTTGGAGTTACAGAAATAATCCATCTCATACCTAAAATCGTCCAGCGGGTGACCCGAAATGTAGATTCCTACCACTTCCCGTTCTCTTCTCAGTTTTTCCATAGTGCCCCACTCTTCACAAGGCGGCACAACAGGTTCGGGAATTTGGACCTCACTGGCTTCCCCAAATAAACTGACCTGGGAAGAGTTTTCATTTTCCTGGAATTTTGCAGCATATTTTATCACTTTCTCCAAGAAGGTAATTCCGTCGCCATCATCGTGAAAATATTGCGCACGGTGTGTATCTCCAAATCCGTCGAAACCGCCCGCTAAAGCAAGATTTTCAAAAGCTTTTTTATTAGCCGAACGCAAATCGATACGTTTCGCCATATCAAAAATAGATTTATATGGTCCAGCTTCTGTTCTTCGGTTTTCTACAATAGTAGCAACCGCACCGGAACCCACACCTTTTATAGCGCCCATTCCAAAACGAACGGCATAATCTTTATTTACCGAAAACTTATAAAAAGATTCATTCACATCTGGCCCCAACACGTCAAGCTTCATTCGCTTACATTCTTCCATAAAAAAAGTAACCTGCTTAATGTCGTTCATATTATTAGAAAGCACCGCTGCCATATATTCCGCAGGATAATGCGCTTTTAAATAGGCGGTTTGGTAAGCAATCCAGGCATAACAGGTAGAGTGAGATTTATTAAAAGCATAAGCTGCAAAAGCTTCCCAGTCTTTCCAAATCTTCTCTAAAACATCTCTTGGATGACCTTTTGCTTCACCACCATCCAAAAATTTTGGCTTTAATTGCTCCAGCAAAGCGAAGATCTTTTTACCCATCGCTTTACGTAAAACATCGGCTTCACCTTTACTAAAGCCGGCCAGCTTTTGCGAAAGTAACATCACCTGCTCCTGGTAAACCGTAATTCCGTAGGTTTCCTGGAGGTATTCTTCCATTTCAGGTAAATCGTAGGCAATTTCCTCGTCGCCGTGCTTTCGGGCAATAAAACTCGGGATATATTCCATTGGCCCGGGACGGTACAATGCATTCATAGCAATAAGATCATCAAAAACCGTTGGCTTAAGATCTTTCATATGCTTCTGCATTCCCGGCGATTCATATTGAAAAATCCCTACCGTTTCCCCACGTTGGAAAAGCTTGTAAGTCTCTTCATCATCTAACGGAAATTCATCGGGCACCAAATCTATATTATGCCTGCCTTTTACAATTTGAACCGTATCTTTAATCAAGGTTAACGTCTTTAACCCCAAAAAGTCCATTTTTAGTAGTCCGGCGCTTTCTACAACCGAGTTATCAAACTGTGTAACATAAAGATCGGAATCCTTTGCTACCGAAACCGGCACATAATTAGTAATATCTCCCGGAGTAATAATCACCCCACAAGCGTGAATCCCGGTATTCCTAACCGAGCCTTCAAGAATTCTCGCCTGGTTTACTGTTTGTGCTTCCAGGTCATCCCCTTCAGCTATATTTAAAAGTTCGTTTACTTTTTCCAGATCTTCACTCCTGAATTTCTTTTTGAGTTCCTTCTCATCCATTCCAAAGATCTTTCCGAGCTTTGACATGGTAGGGATCAATTTCGAGATCCTATCGGCATCTCCTAAAGGAAGATCCAGCACCCTGGCGGTATCTCGAATGGAAGATTTAGCAGCCATGGTTCCGTAGGTGATGATCTGTGCCACCTGGTTAGCACCATATTTTTGAATTACATAATCCATAACCCGGCTTCGACCTTCATCATCAAAGTCAATATCAATATCGGGCATACTTACACGATCGGGATTTAGGAAACGCTCAAAAAGCAGATCGTATTTAATGGGGTCTATATTGGTAATTCCTAAACAATAGGCAACGGCACTTCCAGCCGCTGAACCACGGCCGGGCCCAACCGAAACATCCAGATTCCGGGCCTCGCGAATAAAATCTTCTACAATAAGAAAATAGCCTGGATAACCGGTATTTTCAATAACCGAAAGCTCAAAATTAAGTCGGTCTTCAATATCGGGAGTGAGTTCCCCGTAGCGCTCTTTAGCACCAACAAAAGTGATATGTTTCAGGTATGCATTCTCCCCTCGTTTACCACCATCGTTTTTATCTTCCTCAACTAAAAATTCTTCAGGAATGGTAAATGCAGGTAAAAGTACATCACGAGCCAGCTCAAAAGGCTCAATCTTATCTACAACCTCCTGCACATTACTAATGGCCTGCGGTAGGTCTTTAAAGAGATTTTTCATCTCTTCGCCACTCTTAAAATAATATTCCTGGTTTGGCAAACCATAACGGTAACCACGACCACGACCTATTGGAGTCGCCTGCTTCTCGCCGTCTTTTATACACAATAAAATATCGTGGGCGTTGGCATCTTCTTTCGCACAATAATAGGTGTTATTACTAGCCACCAGTTTTACATTATGCTTTTTAGCAAAATCTACCAGCACTGTATTTACACGATTTTCATCTTCCTGGTCGTGACGCATGATCTCTATGTAAAGATCTTCGCCAAATTCTTCTTTCCACCAAAGCAAAGCTTCTTCAGCCTGGTTTTCTCCAACATTTAAAACCTTACTCGGCACTTCCCCGTAAAGGTTACCGGTAAGTACAATAATATCTTCTTTGTACTCCTTTATAATCTCCTTATCAATTCGCGGCACATAATAAAACCCATCGGTATAAGCTTTAGAAGACATTTTGGCCAGGTTGTGATAGCCTCTTTTGTTCTTGGCCAACATTACTACCTGGTAGCCATTATCCTTTCGGGATTTATCAGCGTGATTTTCACAAACAAAAAATTCACAGCCTACAATAGCTTTTAATTCCCTGGCTTCTGCCGGTTCGTTATTGGCAACTGCCTCTTCATTTTTTGCTCTAATTGCTTTATTATAATCGCCAATTTCTTTTACAAAATGAAAAGCGCCCATCATATTTGCATGATCTGTAAGCGCTACAGCAGGCATATTATTTTCTACAGCAACATTTACAAGATCTTTTATACTAATTGTAGACTGTAAAACCGAAAACTGTGAATGGTTATGTAAATGCGAAAAAGGAACCTCATCAAGCTTTTCAAGGTTTTCCTCAATTTCTTCAGTAGTGATTTCTGAAGTAGGTTGTTGCTTTTGAAGCCTTTTTCTTATTTCTTCGGAGGCCTTTTTAAGGTTAATGTGTTTTAATCCAATAAGCTCTATAGGCTGCGGATTAGCTTCTGAAAAATTCTCAAAATAATCTGCAGGTACATCAAGCTGCTCCTTTGTAAAAGCTCTTTGACGCACTAATTCTAAAAAACACCTGGTAGTTGCCTCCACATCGGCAGTGGCATTATGGGCTTCGCCAAAAGGTTCATCGAATAAAAATTCGTGTAATTCGGTTAAGGTGGGTAATTTAAATTTCCCGCCACGCCCACCGGGGATTTTACACATTTGTGCGGTTACTTCGGTACAGGTATCCAAAACCGGTAACTCCTGGAGGTTATTTTCCATCGCTTCCCTATGGAATTCGGCCCCCATAATATTCAGGTCAAAACCTACATTTTGCCCTACTACAAATTTGGTTTTATTCAGCGCTTCCTGGAATTTCTCTAGCATTTCAGTTAAAGAGATTCCTTCTTCAGCAGCAAGCTCGGTAGAAATTCCGTGGACTTTTTCAGCATCGTATGGAATATTGAAACCTTCGGGCTTTACCAGATAATCCTGACTTTCAACAAGCCGCCCCATTTCATCATGTAACTGCCAGGCAATTTGTATACATCTTGGCCAGTTATCAGAATCGGTTAAAGGAGCATCCCAGCGTTTGGGAAGACCGGTAGTTTCGGTATCAAAAATAAGGTACATGTGCGGCGAAAATTAGGAATTAAGCTGAATATGAGATGTTTATTTCAGAAGAAAAAACACCTGCTTCGAGGCTAAAATTACATATAATTTAGCGCAGCCTCAAGTTAATTTTTCAGGATTTATTAACGATACTTTTTCACTTAAAAGAAGTTCCTATTTTGCATAAATAAAAAAACCTCACAAACACCGTTTCCGGTAAGTTGTGAGGTCTATACGAACACTAAAAACTACTACTTCAATCAAACATCTGTTCGTACACTTTTACGTTATTAATGCTGCTTTGTATATTTTGTTGCTGCCTGTTAAGTTTAGAACTTAAACTTGGCGGTAAATCTTTTTCTTTAGTTATTTCTTTATAATCTTCTAAAGCGGCCTTTTCCCCACGCAAGCTTTCTTCCAGCATAGCTTCATCATTGTCACTCTCTACAGAAGATTTTAACTTCATCCAGGTGCGGTGGATATCTCCTTTTGCACTACCATCTTCTTTGGGTATCTGGCCATAGCCTGTAATCTCTTCCCTTAATTCTTTAATAAAGATTTCCCGCTCCTGTGACTTTTGTTTAAAAAACTCCTGAAGCTTTCTGTTTTTTGCATTTTTAGATGCAGCGTTAAAGCCTTCTCGTGCATCATAACTCTTTTCAAGTAATTCGTTGAGCTTATTGCCCATTTCTTCTTTGGTTCTCATAGTTGATTAATTTTTTATTGACAATTAGGCTTCTAATTCCAGACTCTTTAATTTATTGAGTGAGGCTACTATCCCATTCTTTTGTTTTAATAATAGATTTGCCGTTGTTGGCGGTATTTCGGGATCTTTTAAAACCTCTTCATACTCATCTACAGCTACCTTCTCGCCCCTTATTGCTTCTTCAAGCGAAGCTTCATCTTTATTTCCTGAAAAATTTGTTTTTAGGTTCATCCACGTACGATGGGCGTCACCGGCTAAACTGGAACCTTTTTCGGGATTTTCCCCAAAATCACGGATTTCAGTTTTAAGCTCGTGGCCAAAATCGTATCGTTCCTGAGCCCTTTCAGAAAAAAAAGCTTTAAGCTGTGGGTTTTGAGAGTTTTCAGAAGCATATTTATAGCCTTTCTCGGCATCATAATTCTTTTCAAGTAAGGCGTTCAATTTTTTTGAAACTTTTTCAGGATATCTCATCTTCACTTCGCTTTTTTAATAAATTCAGTTATAAAGATAAAGCGCCCAATCTACAGCAACAACCTGTTTAACAGGGTTTAGCACTAATTAACTGCTTTTAACAACAGCGTCTTATTTTAACCTAAAAACTTCCCAAATTCGGTGATTTATAGCCTGCCGGCATCTAAAATTTATTTTAAGTCCAACTCCTTGTGAATTAGAAAAATGTAGTATCTTTGCAGCCTTATTAATAATCGGGGTCGGGAACCCCACAAATTAATTTTTATGCCAGTAAAATTAAGATTACAAAGACACGGTAAAAAAGGAAAACCTTTTTTCTGGATCGTAGCCGCAGATGCGCGCTCAAAAAGAGATGGTAAATTCTTAGACAAATTAGGAATCTACAATCCAAACACCAACCCTGCTACAATCGAGTTAGATGTAGACGGAGCGGTAAAATGGTTAGAAAACGGTGCGCAGCCAACAGACACTGCTCGTGCTATTCTTTCTTACAAAGGAGTTTTACTTAAAAAACACCTTGCAGGTGGCGTTAAAAAAGGCGCTTTAACTGAAGAAGAAGCTGAGAAGAAATTCGAAGCCTGGTTGGAAGAAAAAGAAGCTAAAATTGCTGCTAAGAAAGATAACCTAACCAAAGAACAACAAGAAGCTAGAAAGAAAGCTCTTGATGCTGAAAAAGAGGTGAACGCTAAGCGTGAAGCTGAAGCAAAAGAAGCCGAAGCGGCCGCTGCTGCTGAAGCCGAAGGTGCTGCGGTAACCGAGGAGGGTGAACCTGAGGCTAATGTGGAAAAGGAAGTTGATCAAGAGACTGCCGAAGAAGCAAAAACCGAAGAAAAAAAAGGCTAAAACCTTAACTGGCGATGACTAAAGACGAATGTTTCTTTTTAGGTAAAATCGTTGGTAAATTTAGCTTTAAGGGCGAGGTGCTTATTAAATTAGACACCGATGTTCCCGAAATGTATTTAGAAATGGAATCAGTGCTCATTGAATATAATGAGAACCTGGTTCCATTTTTTATTGAAAGAAGTTCGCTGCAAAAAAGCACCTTACTTCGCGTTAAATTTGAAGATATTGAAACCGAGCAGGATGCCGAAGACCTTGTAGGCGCTCTTACTTATCTTCCACTTACTATGCTTCCAGAGCTGGAAGACGACCAGTTCTACTTTCACGAAATTATAGGTTTTGACGTAATAGATGCCACCCACGGTAATATTGGCAAAATCACTTCTATAAACGATAGTACTGCACAGGCTCTCTTTGAAATTCAAAAAGGCGAAAAGCAAATCCTTATCCCTATGAACGATGAGTTTATAGATAAAATAGATAAGGAAAACAACACCATTTATCTAACTACTCCAGAAGGTTTGGTGGAGTTGTATCTCAGTTAGCAGTTTTTAGTAGGCAGTTTGCAGTGATGGTTTTCACCTGACGCAGAAATACATTCATGATAACTCGTCATACTGAACTTGTTTCAGCCTCTAACAACTTAGACCCTGAAATAAATTCAGGGTGACGATAAGTGACAAATCGTTCCAAAATAAAAAATCCGTTCCCCAATACCAGGAAACGGATTTTTCAAATTATATAATCTTTAAACTTTTAACCTACAATATTTACAATTTTACCTGGAACTACAATCACTTTTTTAGGTGTTCTTCCGTCTAATTGTTTCTGAGTTCTTTCATCTGCCATCACGGTTTTTTCGATTTCATCTTTTGGCATATCCAGTGGCAATACCATTGTAAATCGCATTTTCCCATTGAAAGAAACCGGGTAGTTTTTAGTGCTTTCTACCAAATATTTTTCTTCAAAAACCGGATATTCAGCCGTTACTACAGATTCTGAATGCCCTAATTTACTCCAAAGTTCTTCTGAAATATGAGGCGCATATGGCGCAAGTAAAATCACTAGCGGCTCCAGGATTTCCCTGCTATTGCATTTTTGTGCTGAAAGTTCATTTACACAAATCATAAAAGTAGAAACCGAAGTATTGAAACTGAATTCCTCGATATCTTCAGTAACCTTTTTAATGGTTTTATGCAGACTTTTCAAAGAATCGGCTGAAGCTTTTTCTTCCGAAACTTCAAATTTTTCCCCACTATGATACAATTTCCAAAGCTTTTTCAGGAAATTATGCACCCCGGTGATTCCAGCGGTATTCCAGGGTTTTGCCTGTTCCAACGGACCAAGAAACATCTCGTACATTCTTAAAGTATCAGCTCCGTAATCTTCACAAATATCATCGGGGTTTACCACGTTGTACTTGGATTTAGACATTTTTTCGACTTCGCGACCTACTATATAAGAACCATCCTTTTCGTTTAAAAATTTAGCATCCTTAAATTCGGGACGCCATTCTTTAAAACCTTTAATATCCAATTCATCAGAATGATTAACTAAAGAAACATCAACGTGAATAGGCTGAACCTGATTCTTTCCAACCAGACTTTTAGAAACCAGCACGTTCTCTCCTTCCAGTCTATAAACAAAAGCACTCTGCCCCAGGATCATCCCCTGGTTAATCAACTTTTTAAAAGGTTCTTCTACCGAAAGTTGTCCACGGTCATGCAAAAACTTTGTCCAGAAACGGGAATACAATAAATGGCCGGTGGCGTGTTCACTTCCGCCTATATATAAATCGACGTTCTCCCAGTATTTTTGAGCTTCTTTAGAAACAAATTCATTATCGTTTCCGGCATCCATATAGCGGAAAAGGTACCAGGAACTCCCGGCCCAACCCGGCATAGTATTTAATTCCAGTGGAAATACCGTTTTATCATCTATCTCCTTATTGCTTACCACCTCGTGGGATTTTGTGTCCCAGGCCCAGGTAGTCGCATTTCCTAATGGCGGTTCGCCGGTTTCGGTAGGTAGATATTTTTCAACTTCGGGAAGTCGCAAAGGTAAATGCTGGGCATCTATCATTTGCGGCATTCCGTTTACGTAATAAACAGGAAATGGCTCTCCCCAATAACGCTGGCGGCTAAATACCGCATCGCGCAATCTATAATTTGTTTTTCCGTAACCGTGACCGGTTTTTTCTAATTCCAGAATCACTTTTTGCAGCGCTTCTTTATATTCCAGGCCGCTAAGGAAATCGGAGTTCGCGATTACCGTACCTTCTTTTCCGGAGAAAGCAGCCTCAGAAATATCGGTGTTTTCAAAAATATTAGGAATAGGAATTTCCAAATGTTTTGCAAAATCATAATCCCGCTGGTCACCACAAGGCACCGCCATTACGGCACCGGTTCCATAACCGGCAAGCACGTAATCCCCAATCCAGATTGGTACCGGTTCTTTGGTGAAAGGATGCTCGGCATAAGCCCCGGTAAATACACCGGTTATACTTTTTACATCGGCCATACGTTCACGCTCACTTCTTTTTGCACTGGCAGCGATATAGGCTTCAACTTCTTCTTTTTGTTGCGGGGTTGTAATCTTTTTAACCAAATCATGTTCCGGCGCTAAAGTCATAAAACTCACGCCAAAAATAGTATCAGGTCGGGTAGTAAAAACTGAAATCCTTTTTTGATGTTCAGCGAGGCTTCCATCATCTTTTACTTTTTTCAGAGTCTCACCGTATAAATTGAAATGAACCATTGCCCCAACCGATTTCCCGATCCAGTTACGCTGACTTTCTTTCAAGCTTTCGGTCCAGTCCAGTTGATCTAAACCTTGTAATAAACGCTCTGAAAATGCTGAAATTCGCATAATCCATTGCGTCATTTTTTTTCGCACCACGGGATAGCCTCCACGCTCTGAAACGCCGTTTACAATCTCGTCGTTAGCTAAAACGGTTCCCAGTTGTGGGCACCAGTTTACTTCGGTTTCAGCTAAATAGGTTAGTCTATATTTTAATAATATTCTTTGCTTTTCTTCAGAAGAAAAATTATTCCAGCTATCTGCAGAAAAATCTTCCACATCATCATCGCAGGCAGCATTTACCCGGGAATTCCCTTCAGCAGCAAAAATTTCTTCTAATTCTGAAATTGCCCTGGACTTTTCAGCTTCCATATCATACCAACTTTCAAAAAGCTCAATAAATATCCACTGTGTCCATTTATAATATTCGGGGTCACTGGTGCGCACTTCCCTGCTCCAATCAAAAGAAAAACCTATTTTATCGAGTTGCTCGCGGTATCTTTTAATATTCTTCGCCGTGGTAAGCGCAGGATGTTGCCCGGTTTGAATTGCATATTGCTCGGCAGGCAAGCCAAAACTATCGTAACCCTGTGGATGCAAAACATTAAAACCTTTGTGACGTTTGTAGCGAGCATAGATATCACTGGCAATATAACCCAGCGGGTGTCCTACGTGAAGTCCGGCACCAGATGGATAAGGAAACATATCCAGCACGTAATATTTTGGTTTATCTGATGAATTGCTGGCACGAAAAGTTTGGTTTTCGGCCCAGTAGTTTTGCCATTTGGCTTCAATTTCGTTAAAGTTGTAACTCATTGTTATATTTTTCTTACCTGCTAAATTACGCGCAACGCGACTTTTTATTAATGCCTGCAAATTTACAATTTTAAACCACTTATGGGAATTTAGGTGTAATGGATTAGAAGATAAGTTTCTATCTGAAACAAATCTTAATACCAAATAGAAACAGTTTTAAGACTTCCTTAATGCAGCTTATCCTATTATTTCAGTAGATTTATAGGGAAATGGTGATTTCAATGGCTATGATTTTAAATTTTCATAAAAAAATCATCCTAAAATTCACTAAAAAACACCTGGTTAAATCAATAATCTTTCAAAGATTTTTATATGAACGTAATACACGTAAGCGCTGAATGCTACCCAATTGCAAAGGTTGGTGGTTTGGGAGATGTAGTTGGTTCTTTACCAAAATACCAGTCTGAAGCTGGTGTTGGTGCTAAGGTAATTATGCCATTTTATGATAATAAATTTAGTGCAGCTCACAGTTTTAAAAGTATTTACGAATCAGAATTGGTTTTGGGCGAAGAGATTTATCCTTATAAATTCTTGAAATTAAAAGAAGAGGTTTTAGATATTGACGTGCTGTTTGTAGATATACCAAAACTCTTATTTAAAAATTTCGTGTATTCCGATGATGACACCGCGCGTTTTACGGCTTTCCAAATTGCGGTAATGGATTGGTTACTTACTTTAAAAGAAAAACCCTCTATAATTCACTGTCACGACCATCATACGGGATTAATTCCATTTATGGCGCAGGAATGTTTTAAATATGAATCCCTGAATCAAATTCCGGTTATTCTCACAATTCATAATGCCCAATATCAGGGTTGGTTTTCGCACGATAAAGTGTATTACCTCCCGGCTTTTGATATTTCTAATAACGGTTTACTAGATTGGGATGGCGTGATAAACCCTTTAGCTGCAGGCATAAAATGCGCCTGGCGGGTAACTACGGTTTCCCCGAGTTATATGGAAGAATTGCAACAGGCTGCGAATGGATTGGAAAGTTTATTGAGTCACGAAAATAAAAAATGTGTTGGAATTCTAAACGGAATTGATACTGAAGTTTGGAATCCTGAAACCGATGAATTTATCGAAAAAAATTATTCAGCTAAAAATATTCAAACCGGAAAAACAGCTAATAAAAAATGGCTGTGTAAACAATTTGGTTTTTCGGCTTCAAAGCCTTTATTCGCTTTTATTGGAAGACTGGTTTACGAAAAAGGAGCCGATTTACTACCCACAGTTTTAGAAGAAATTCTTTTAAAAAAAGAATGCAATATTCTCATTTTAGGTTCTGGAAATTCTGAAGTAGAAAACGCATTAGAGAATTTGAAGAAAAAATATAAAGGGGTTTATAATGTTTTTATTGGTTACGATGAAAAGCTTTCGCACCTCATCTACGCCGGGGCAGATTTCTTATTAATGCCTTCCCGCGTAGAACCCTGCGGACTCAACCAATTATACTCCCTGCGCTACGGAACCATTCCCTTAGTGCGAAGTATTGGTGGCTTAAAAGACACTGTAATAGATATTGAAGATGGCGGATTTGGATTTTCTCACGCTGAAGCTTCAGAAATAGATATTTCTAAAACCATAAATAGGGCCGTACAATTCTACAAGGAAGAGCGTACCTTTAAGAAAACCAGGAAATACATAATGAGCATTGACCATTCCTGGAATGTTTCGGCTAAACAATATATTGATTTGTATAACTCCTTAAAAAGCGGCTAATTATGTTAAACGACAAAGTATTATCGGTTATTCTTGGAGGCGGCCAGGGCACCAGGCTTCACCCATTAACAGAAAGTAGATCTAAACCCGCCGTGCCAATTGCGGGTAAATACCGCCTGGTAGATATTCCAATTTCCAACTGTATTAACTCCAACATTAAAAGAATGTATGTGTTAACTCAGTTTAATTCGGCGTCGTTAAATAAGCATATTAAAAACACGTTTCACTTCAGCTTTTTTAGTTCGGCTTTTGTAGATGTTTTAGCGGCAGAGCAAACACCACACAACAAAACCTGGTACCAGGGCACGGCAGATGCGGTTAGACAGGGAATGCATCATTTTAAAAAGCATAAATTCGATTATTTCCTAATCCTTTCCGGCGATCAATTATATCATATGGATTATAATTTAATGGTTCAGCAGCATATAGATACTGGCGCCGATATTACTATTGGTACTGTACCCGTAAATGCAAAAGAAGCCCCGAGCTTTGGGATTATGAAAACCGACCAGGATAACAATATCACTTCATTTATAGAAAAACCGAAATCTGATCTTTTACCCGACTGGACTTCCCCGGTAGGCCCCGAAATGGAAGCTGAAGGCAGAAATTATCTCGGCTCTATGGGAATTTACGTGTTTAACCGGGAATTGTTGGTAAAATTAATGGACGATGAGAGTACGGTAGATTTTGGTAAAGAGATAATTCCGCAGGCTATAGGAAATAAAAAGGTTTGCGGTTATCAATTTGAAGGTTACTGGACCGATATTGGAAACATAGAATCTTTTTTTGAAGCAAATATTGGCCTGACAGACGATATCCCTAAATTCAATCTATATGATATGGAAAACAGGGTTTATACGCGAGCACGGATTCTTCCCACTTCAAAAATTTCTGGTACTAATTTGAAAAAATCGGTTATTGCTGAAGGCTGTATTATTCACGCCAAAGAAATTGAATCTTCGGTAATTGGTGTGAGATCGAGGATTGGAAAAGGTTCAGTTATAAAAAACTGTTATATGATGGGAACCGATTTTTATGAATCTTTAGAAGAAATTGAAGGAAATAATATTGAAATCCTGGCCGGGATAGGGGAAAATTGCAACATTCAAAATGCAATAATCGACAAAAATTGTAGAGTTGGAGACAATACTACCATAAACGGTGGCCCACATTTAGAAGATGATGAAACCGATGCTTACGTAATTAAAGAAGGAATTGTAGTGCTTAAAAAAGAAGCAGTACTTCCCCCTGGAACAACCATAGGATAGTATGACAAAAGTTATAACGCACAGTTTATTTTCAGAATTTGATATTAACCTGTTTAAATCGGGTAAGCATTTTCGTCTTTACGAGAAATTTGGATCACATCCCATTACGCTTAATAAGCTTAAAGGAACTTATTTTTCAGTTTGGGCACCCGGCGCCAAACAGGTTTCGATAATTGGCGATTTTAATTCCTGGAAAGATGACGAACATCTACTAAACGTGCGTTGGGACGGTAGCGGTATTTGGGAAGGTTTTATTCCCAATGTTGAAAAAGGAAATTTGTATAAATATAAAATCCATAGTCACCATAATAGCATTATTACCGAAAAGGCCGATCCTTATGCCAGGCGCTGCGAACACCCGCCAAATACTGCTTCTGTAGTTTGGGAAGACAGTTATGAGTGGAAAGATAAATCATGGCTTGAAAAACGAAAAAAACATAATTCATTAAACGCTCCTTTTTCGGTTTATGAAGTGCATTTATCTTCCTGGAAGAAAAAAACTGAAGAAAACAGGTCACTTTCTTACTGGGAACTCGCTACAGAGCTGGTTTCCTATGTAAAAGAAATGGAGTTTACTCACGTAGAGTTTATGCCTATTATGGAATATCCATACGACCCAAGCTGGGGATATCAAATTACCGGATATTTCGCGCCAACCTCGCGATTTGGCTATCCCGATGAATTTAAATATTTAGTAGACAAACTTCACGAAAATGATATTGGAGTAATCCTGGATTGGGTACCTTCTCATTTTCCGGAAGACAGCCACGGACTCGGTTATTTTGACGGAACACACCTTTATGAACACCCCGATCCAAAAAGAGGCTATCATCCCGACTGGAAAAGTTTAATCTTTAATTATAACCGAAACGAAGTAAGAGCATTTTTAATTAGTAACGCTTTATACTGGTTAGAACAATTTCATATTGACGGGATTCGGGTAGATGCCGTGGCTTCTATCTTGTACCTGGATTATTCCCGGGAAGAAGGCGAATGGGAACCCAATCAATATGGGGGAAATCAAAACCTGGAGGCGATATCGTTTTTAGAAGAATTAAACAAAGAAGTTTACGCCTCTTATCCAGATGTACAAACCATTGCCGAAGAATCTACTGCTTATAGCGGGGTTTCAAAACCGGTATTTCTCGGCGGACTCGGTTTTGGGATGAAATGGATGATGGGCTGGATGCACGATACGCTTCAGTATTTTGCGAAAGAACCCATTTACAGAAAACATCACCAAAACAACATTACTTTTTCCCTCACCTATGCATTTACCGAAAATTTTATGCTTCCACTATCTCACGATGAAGTGGTGTATGGCAAACATTCAATTTTAGGAAGAATGCCGGGAGACGAATGGCAACGTTTTGCCAATTTACGCTTGCTATATGCGTATATGTTTATGCATCCGGGAACAAAATTACTGTTTCAGGGTTGTGAATTTGCACAAAGTGAAGAATGGAATTTTCAAAAGAGTTTAGACTGGCATTTACTGGAATATGATTCGTACAAAGGAATACAGGAAATAATAAAAGCTTTAAATCAATTTTATAAATCCCAACCTGCTTTATATGAAAAGCAATTTGTGCAAGATGGTTTTGAGTGGATAGATTATAGCGATGCCGAGAATTCGGTAATTAGTTTTATTAGAAAAGGAAATACGCCGAAAGATAATTTAATTATTGTTTGTAATCTAACCCCTATTCCGCGGGAGAATTATCAAATTGGCTTACCTGAAGCAGGTGAACTTGAGGAAATCTTCAACAGCGATAAAAAAGAATATCACGGTACAGGGAAATATAAAAATCCAAGGAAACCCGCAACCTCAAAAGAATGGCAGGGTAAAAAACATTCTGCCACTATCAAACTTCCACCACTGGCGATGCTTGCTTTTAAGTATTTGGCTTAGTTAAATGAAAAACAACGATATAGTTAATAAACGCTCATAAATATTTTGTGAATACTAACTTATATATCAAAACAATTCAGTTCTTTTATTGCCCAGTAATCCATTATAAAATATGATCACCAATACCGAGTTAGAACAAAAAGGAAATGCTTTTCCATCTAATGTAGTTTCCTTCCGTAAAGATGTGGACACACTCTATTTTACCACAGAAAATGATGTTGCATTGCAAATTACTATCCTACGAGATGGCTTGCTTCGCTTTAGATATTCTACCACCGGGATGTTTGCTAAAGATTTTTCTTATGCAATTACCAAACACGCAAGCATAGGCTATAATCAATTAGATATTGAAGAAAAGGAGGACAATTATAGCATTACCACTACCAAAATTATTTGCGAAGTTTCAAAAAAGGGTTTAAGAGTTAAGATTTATGATCGGGCAGACGGTACATTAATCAATGAAGATGAGCTGGGCTTCCATTGGGAAGAAAGCTACGAATTTGGGGGTGACATCGTAAAAATGAGTAAAGTTTCTCACGATGGAGAAAGCTATTTTGGACTTGGGGATAAACCGGGACACCTTAATTTAAAAGGAAAACGCTTTGAAAATTGGGTAACCGATTCTTATGCCTACGGAAAAGATACCGATCCTATTTATAAAACCATTCCGTTTTACACCGGGCTTCATAATAAAAAAGCCTACGGAATTTTCTTTGACAACACCTTTAGGTCTTATTTTGATTTTGCGCAGGAACGGCGTTTTGTAACCAGTTTTTGGGCACAGGGAGGCGAGATGAATTACTACTTCATTTACGGCCCAAAAATGACCGATGTTGTAGAATACTATACCGATTTAACCGGAAAACCAGATTTACCACCCTTGTGGGCACTTGGTTTTCATCAATGCAAATGGAGCTATTACCCTGAAAGTAAAGTAAAAGAAATCACTTCTAAATTCAGGGAATTGCAAATTCCCTGTGATGCTATTTACCTGGATATTGATTATATGGAAGGTTTCCGCTGCTTTACCTGGAACAAAGAATATTTTCCAGATCCAAAACGAATGGTAAAGGAACTTGAAGCCGATGGTTTTAAAACCGTTGCGATTATAGATCCCGGGATTAAAATTGATAAAAATTACTGGGTTTATAAAGAAGGACTGGAAAACGATTATTTCTGTAAACGCGCCGATGGCCCTTATATTAAAGGAAAAGTTTGGCCGGGAGAATGCTATTTCCCCGATTTCACCAATCCGAAAGTTCGGGAATGGTGGTCCGGACTTTTTAAAGAATTAATTGAAGATATTGGGGTTAAAGGTATCTGGAACGATATGAACGAGCCCGCGGTGATGGAAGTGCCAAATAAGACTTTTCCGCACGATGTAAGGCACGATTATGATGCAAATCCCTGCAGCCACAGAAAAGCGCATAATATTTACGGAATGCAAATGGCCCGGGCAACCTACCACGGCGTAAAGAAATTCTCCCACCCAAAAAGGCCTTTTGTGATTACCAGAGCAGCATATTCCGGTACTCAGCGTTACACCTCAACCTGGACTGGCGATAATATCGCCAACTGGGAACATTTATGGATCGCGAACGTGCAGGTACAGCGCCTGGCAATGTCCGGATTTTCTTTTGCCGGAAGTGATATTGGCGGTTTCGCTGAACAACCTCACGGTGAACTTTTCACAAGATGGATTCAATTAGCAACTTTTCACCCATTTTTCAGGGTGCATTCTTCCGGAGATCACGGCGACCAGGAACCCTGGACTTTTGATGAAGATATTACCGATATTGTTCGAAAATTTATTGAATTGCGTTACCAATTACTTCCTTATCTTTACACCGCATTTTGGGATTATACTGAAAAAGGCGTTCCGCTGATAAAATCTTTGGTAATGTTTGACCAGGAAGATGTGAACACGCACTATAGAATAGATGAATTTATTTTTGGAGATAGTATTCTTGCCTGCCCCGTAATAGAGCCAAATGCCAAAGGTAGACGTATGTATGTACCACGTGAAAATTGGTATAACTACTGGACCGACGAATTGGTAAAAGGCGGCAAGGAAATGTGGGTAGATGCCGATATAGACAGTATGCCAGTTTTTATTAAGGAAGGTACTATTATTCCCAAATATCCTGTTCAACAGTACGTCTCGGAGAAAAAAATAGAAGAAATAACTCTTGAAGTTTATTACAAAAAAGGCAAGGAAGATTCTCAATTCTTTGAAGATGCGCACGATGGATACGATTATACTAAAGGGCGTTTCTGCTTAAGAAGTTTTAAACTTACCGGAAGGAAAAACCAGTTAATTATTCAGCAGCATAAAGAAGGCTCTTTTGAAAGCGATTGCAAAAATTTCAAATTAAAAATCCACGGGTTACCGTTTGAAATAAAAACGATTCAGCTGGATAATGAAACTAAATCTTTGGAGCATTTACAGGTTAACGGGTGCCTCACTATGATTATAGATGAGAACTTTTCAGAATTGGATTTCAATGGGGAAAACGGGGAGAACTAATTATCCCTCGCTTCACTTTCCATAGGCAGTAAACACTCGTAGATCATTTTATTTACGGGTGTTACAAGGCCTAATTTTTCGGCTTCTTTTACTATAAATCCGTTGAAATTTTCTAATTCTGAAGGTTGTCCCGCCATAATATCACGTTGTGTGGAAGCTGTGGTTCCCGTGGGCTGATTTTGAATAATTTCAAAAGCTTTTTCCAGGTGTTCGTCTGCTAACGGTATTCCTTTAGCATTAGCCACTAATTTAATTTCCTGAGCGGTTTTTTGTAAAAGTTCATATAAATATTCGCTTTCCCTTATTTTATCTATGGAAACCCGTGTTAATCCGCCAAGACCACTTATGGTAGTTATGAAGAGGAATTTCTTCCAAATTTCCAGCTGAATATTTTCAGGAATAAAATTGGTGATTTCAGCCTTATCCAATACCTTTTTTAATTGCTGAATTCTTTCTGAATTTGAATTATCAATCTCACCAAAAGTGATTCGGGGTTCAAAAGAAATGTGTTTTATTTTTCCGGGTTTTTCTACAAAACTCACAATATGGCAGAGGCCAGCGAGTATATTTTTCTTCGGAAGAATTTCCTGTAATTTTTCAACATTATTTGCACCGTTTTGTAAAGGCAAAACAATTGTTTCGGGCGAAATTAGTGGCTTCAATTTATTTGCTACTTCCTGGATTTGCCAGGATTTAACTCCTAAAATCACCAAATCTGGAGTAGGAACTTCGGCTAAATTATCGGTAACCAAATCAGGTTTCACTTTAAAATTCCCGTTGATACTTTCAACTACGAGCCCGTTTTTCTTAATTGCTTCCAAATGTTTTCCGCGGGCAATCATCGTTACATCATAACCCGTCTGGGCGAGTTTCGCACCAAAATAACCACCAACACCACCAATTCCGAAGATTAAAATTTTCATATTATTTGTGCTTTTCATTGCAAAATAGAATTAACCTACCTTTCCTGCGAGGTTTTTTTATACCTTGTAGGATGTAAAATTTGGTCTCTTACAATAAGCTAGGATTTTAAACTTATTATAACCTCTAAGTTATTAAACATGTTAGAAGCTGAAACAAGTTCAGCTTGACGAAATTAGATTTTTTTGAGACAACTTATAGATATTTCTGAGATTCCTGACTAAAATATTTTTTGTACTTGCTAATTTTTTTAAACTTTAAACGTTTTAAAGATATTGCAAGCTTATCTTTTTTATTTTTACAAAAAATCTAAAGTTACCTATGAGCACATCTTTTGAAAAGTACCAAAGACGTCGATTAATTTCGTCTTATTTTTCGGTAGTGATTAGTATTGCTTTAGTACTTTTTTTATTGGGAATGTTAGGTTTACTGGTTTTAAACACCAAAAAAGTAGCCGATCATTTTAAAGAGCAAATTGCGCTCACCGTATATTTAAAAGATACCGCCAAAGAAGTTGAGATAGAACAACTCAAGAAAAGCCTGGCAATGGCAGATTATACAAAATCTACCACCTATGTTTCTAAAGAAGAGGCCGCCGAAGCCCACAGCAAGGAAATAGGTGAGGATTTTATGGAGTTTTTAGGCTATAATCCTCTGCAGAATTCTATAGATGTTTATATGAACGCCGATTATGTCTCTGGCGAACAGGTAGATGAAATAGCAGCCGATCTTACTTCTAAAAATTTTGTAGATGAAGTAATTTATGATAAACCTCTTATTGCACTTTTAAACGAAAATGTAAAGAAAATTAGTTTCTGGGTGCTTATTGCCAGCGGGGTTTTCACCTTTATCGCGGTATTGCTTATAAACAGTTCTATTAGACTTTCGGTATATTCTAAACGATTTATTATTAAGACCATGCAAATGGTAGGCGCTACAAAAGGCTTTATTCGCAGGCCATTTATTTGGCAAAGTGTAAAACTGGGAATAATTGGCGCCATAATCGCACTTATTGGTATGGCCGGGGCACTCTATTATCTTAACAATAGCTTCCCACAACTCTCATTAACTTCAGATGTAAAATTACTCGCCGCTTTGTTTATAGGCGTTTTCGTTATGGGAATCCTTATTACCTGGCTAAGTACATTTTTTGCTACCTCCCGGTTTTTAAACCTAAAAACCGACGAGCTTTATTACTAATAAGCTTGCTTTAGCCTTCTTTTTTCTCAGAAACAGGAATAATTCAGAATAATTTTCTAATTTTTTTCGGCTAAAATATCTTGGTATATTTGATAATCGCAAACGTTTTAGTAAGCGAAACCCCTTGTAAACACTATAAAGTTCCTTATCGTGTCTCCTAAAAATCATTTAAATAAACATTCTCAAAACTGACTCTCGTCATAGATTCTGCTGCATTTCTGCCCCAACTTTGTACCAAACTTAAAAACCTAATATCATGAAAGTTTTAAAATCATATCAAGTAATTCTTACAGGTGTATTTTTTATGTTGCTAACCGCAGGCAACATGTTCGGGCAAAATTTCAAAATGGATAATTCTTCTGAAATTATTGTTGAAGGAACCTCTAACATCCACGATTGGGAAATGAAGGCAACCTCAAAGCAAGGAGGTGCAACCATTACCACTGAAGACGGGAAATTAACAGGAATCTCAAAACTTCAGGTAAGTATTCCAGCTGAAAGCCTGGAAAGTGGAAAAGGCGGAATGGACAAAAATGCTTACAAAGCACTTAATACCGATAAATATAAAAACATCGAATTTAAGTTAGACGAGGTTAAGAAGATTGAAGCCAACGGCAGCAACTCTTACAAAGTAAATGGCCTTGCGACTTTAAAAATTTCGGGAGTTTCTAAACAAGTACCGGTAGAATTCACTGCTAAGCTTAACGGAAACAAATTGGAAATAAATGGTGAAGAAAGCCTTAATATGACCAATTACAAGATTGACCCTCCTACTGCTATGTTTGGAACAATTACCACCGGCGAGGAAGTAACTATTAAATTCAAATCTACATTTTCTAAATAACTATTCAATTTTAAAAATTATTACAATGAAAAATTCAATCAAATACTTCGGCTTAATTGCATTCGTTCTTTTTGGCTTGCAAATGCAGGCACAGGACAGAGACCTGGATAACTATAGAGCTCCAGATAAAAGAGGAATCAACGTTTTTGAGGCTCCTAAGGATACCATCACAGATTTTGACGGTGTAAAAGTAAGAGTTGGTGGTGCTTCTACTATTCAATTCCAGGCTATAGATCACGAAAACTCTGGTGAACCACTAATTGAAATTGGAGACAACTTTAACCTGGCTACTGCCAACCTTGACCTGGATGTTGCTCTATACGATGGAGTTAGAATGCACCTTAGAACATACCTATCTTCTCGGCACCACCCAGAACCTTATGTAAAAGGTGGTTACATCCAGATTGATAAATTAAACTTTGTAAGAGAAGGTTTTATGGAAGACTTAATGGACAAGGTAACTGTGAAAATTGGTCATATGGAAAACAACTATGGTGATGCTCACTTTAGAAGAACCGATAACGCACAGGCAATCCACAACCCATTTGTTGGAAACTATATAATGGATGGCTTCACTACCGAAGTTGGTGCTGAAGTATACTACAGAGACAACGGTTTTATTGGAATGGTAGGACTTACAAACGGTAAATTAAACCAGGCCGTAAATAACCCCGGAACAACTGGAGCTTCTTTCCTTGCAAAATTAGGATACGACGATTATGTAGCTGAAGATCTAAGAGTAAGATTAACAGGATCTGTTTATCACACCGGTAAAAGTTCTAACGCATATTTATACAGTGCAGACCGTGCAGGTTCTAGATACTACCTTGTAATGGAGAACCCAGATGCTTCTTCTGCAGGAAACTTTAGATCTGGACGTTATAATCCTGGTCTTAGAAATGAGCTAACTGCCTTTATGTTCAACCCTTTTGTAAAATACAAAGGATTAGAATTCTTCGGAACTTATGAAAGAGCGAGCGGAAAAGCAGATGCTGAAACAAGCGACAGAGATTTTGACCAAATTGCAGCTGAATTGATCTACAGATTCGGTCAAAATGAAAACTTCTATATAGGTGGACGATACAATACTGTAGAAGGAACTGAAATGGGCGGTAACGACATAGATATTACCAGATACCAATTAGGTGCAGGTTGGTTTATGACCAAGAACATCCTTGCGAAAGTAGAATATGTAACTCAGGACTACAATGGATTTAACCCTGGAACTATTCTGCACGAAGGTAATTTCAACGGACTTATGCTAGAAGCAGCGATTAGTTTTTAAGTTGAATGTTGAGCCCCGGTTGCTATCTCACAAGAGATTCACCGGGGCTTTTTATCTCCTGTTGCCAACCATTTCTTAACCAGAATTCAATTACTTATCTTTATAGAAATGCCCTAAATTAAACCAGGATGAAAACTTATATTCCTTTACTTTTTATATTATTTTTTACTATTACGGGAGTAGCGCAAACCGGTTTGGAAACCAGAAAAATTGATATTCTTCCAGATAGTCACTTAAGCATTAAAGGCACAACCAATATCAACGATTTTGAATGTGATTTTAATACCCTTAGGTTTAAAAATGAAACTTTTAAAGTGCATTATACAGAGAATGGTGAAATTCTTCATTTTAAGAATAGTGTTTTACCCCTGGAAAATGTGAATTTTGATTGTGGCAACCGAAAAATAAATAAAGACTTTCACGAACTTCTAAAATCTAAAGAACATCCTGAAATCCTCTTGAAACTAAAGAAAATAGATATGAGCGAGGAAGGAAATTCTATAGTAACCATAGGCTTTACCATTGCAGGGGTTAATAAAGATTATAAGTTTCCGGTAGAGATTACAAGAGATAAACAACTATGTTTTGATGGGAAATTGAAGCTTAATATTAAAGATTTTAACCTGGAAGCACCCAGTAAAATCTTTGGGCTCATCGTCCTGGATGAAGTAATAGAAATTAATTTCAATTTAAACGTTAAAACCTAAAATGCTGAATCATCTAAAAATATTATCAGCTCAGGATGCGGTTGCCAAAGTAAAATCTGGTGACCGCATTTTTATTCAGGGTGCCGCAATGACGCCGGTAACCCTAATTGATGCATTATGCGATCGTTATAATGAATTGACCGATGTTGAAATTATACAAATTCATACCGAGGGAAAAGCAAAATACACCGAAGAACCTTACGCCGGTTCTTTTAGCATCAACACGTGTTTTGTTGCCGGCAACGTTAGAAATGCGGTCAATTCTAATAAAGGAACCTATATTCCCATATTTCTAAGTGAGATTCATAACCTTTTCCGCAGGGATATCTTGCCTTTAGATGTTGCTTTTATCCAGGTTTCCCCACCCGATAAACACGGATATTGTTCGCTGGGAGTTTCAGTAGATATCACGTTACCCGCTATTCAAAAGGCTAAAAAAGTAATTGCGCAAATAAACCCAAATGTACCAAGAACCCACGGGGACGGAATTATTCACAGCAGCCAGATTGAGGCTGCCATAGAAGTGAATCAGCCTATTTTTGCTACCAGTGTTACTGCTCCTACCGGAATTGAAAAACAAATTGGTAAACATGTAGCCGAACTAATTGATGATGGCGCTACCCTCCAAATGGGAATTGGGGGTATTCCCAATGTAGTTTTAAATAATCTTCAAAACCACAAAAACCTGGGAATCCATACTGAAATGTTTTCTGACGGAATTTTGCCATTGGTAAAATCGGGAGTAATTACCGGGGCAAGTAAGGAAATAAAAACCGGAAAACTGGTGACCTGTTTTGCCATAGGTTCACCTGATTTATACGATTTTATTGATGATAATCCTATTGTGCATTTTAAAGAAGCGGCTTATACCAACGATACGGCTATAATTAGACAAAACCCTAAAGTAACCGCTATAAATTCGGCTATAGAAATAGATCTTACCGGCCAGGTTTGTGCCGATACTATTGGGAAATATCAATTCTCTGGCGTTGGCGGGCAAATGGATTTTATAAGAGGAGCAGCACTTTCTGAAGGTGGAAAACCTATTATTGCAATGCCATCTATCACCAAAAACGGTATTTCCAAGATTGTACCTTTTCTAAAAGAAGGCGCCGGCGTAACCACAACCCGGGCACACGTGCATTATATTGCTACAGAATATGGCGTTGTAAATCTCTATGGAAAAAACCTGAAACAAAGAGCTAAAGAACTTATTTCTATAGCGCATCCAGACCATAGAGAGCAATTAGAGAAAGAATCACATAATCAATTTAGATAGAAGCACTTAAAATATTTTTAAAGCCTGGAGAAATTCAATTTTTCCAGGCTTTTTTAATTCAATTATGATTATGCTCATAAGATTCCAGCAGCTTCAACCTTAATTTTACCTCACATTTAAAATTAAAAACTATGAAACTTTACAAAACTTTGCTGGCCGATTTTGAAGAAATGAGTATGGGATATTCAGCAATTGGTATTATCGCATCCAGCTGTTTAGGATCTGTGGCTGCAATGCTAATTTTAATGAACGGACATACATTTATAGATATGCTTCAGCTTTTTATTGTAGTTATAGTTTGTATGGGCTTCAATACCGTGATTTTAGCGCAGTTTAAATCTAAAATTGTATTTAATGCACTTTTGCTTAGCCTTGCAATATCCTCTATCTTTATCCTTATAAATATATTCTAGCACCACTGTATGAAAAATGATATTAAAACCCGGGAAGATGTTTTTTTACTGGTTTCCGGATTTTATAAAAAAGTAAGGCAAAATCCTGAAATTGGTCATTTTTTCAATGAGGTAATAAAAGACTGGGATGCCCATTTCGAGAAATTAACCGATTTCTGGGAAAGCAATCTCTTTTTTAAAGCAACCTACAAGGGCAATCCTCAAAAGGTTCACGTAAAAGTAGACCAGGAAAACAACCAGGAGATTTCCAATTACCATTTTGGGATTTGGCTAAACTTATGGTTTGAAACTATAGACGAATTGTACGAAGGTGAACTCGCCAACCGGGCAAAAAATAACGCCAGGAAGATGTCTTCACATTTATATTTAAAGATGTTTCAGGCTAGAGAAAACAAAGCATAAAAAGGTTGTCTAGAAAGATTTTAAATCATCATTTTAAATTGATTTCAGAATTATTTAAAAATTAATCCTAAATAAATAAAACAATCTTAAAACTTCGGAAAAGATCTAAATTAGATCAATCTAGACAGCCTCTTAAAATTTATTTTATTGATAAATAATTACCCAGAACAACTTTCCTAAGGAAAGAGCTGTAACTATTATTTTAGCCTGTAACTTGAGTTACACCTAAGGTTTGTATTTATTAACTATCTAAATGATAGATTTTCATCACATCTTTCAGGATTTCTGAAAAATCGATTTTAAGGTCAATTAACTTACCAGAATGAATATCGAAAACCCAACCGTGCACGGTTATCCCTCTATCTAAAAATGCTCTCTGTACTTCTGCAGTTTTTATTACATTAATACACTGTTCTTGCACGTTTAATTCAACAAGTCTTTTATAACGTGCTTCTTCGTCTTTAATATCATCCAGTTCATTTTGGTGAATACGGTATACATCCCTAATATTTCTTAACCAGGGATTTAGAATACCCAAATCCTGAGATTGCATAGCGGCTTTAACACCCCCGCAATAATAATGGCCACATACAACTACGTGTCTAACCCCAAGATGGGCAACCGCATAATCTATTACAGACATGGCGCTTAGATCAGTATTGGGCACCATATTAGCAATATTTCTATGTACAAAAACATCACCTGGCGCTACTCCCATTAGTTCTTCAGGTGTAACCCTACTATCTGAGCAACCTATGTAAAGAATATCCGGGTCTTGGCCTTTAGACAGATCGCTAAAGTAATTTGCGTCTTTTTGTAATTTTTCCTGAATCCAGTTCTTATTGTTTTCAAAAATTTCTTTAATCTCCATTTCTTTCGTTATATAAAGTTATCATCTTCTTCCCAAGTTTAATTTTATGCATTCCTTCTAAATAAAAGCAGGAGCTGCATTTTGGGAACGTGCATAAACATAAGGTTTTCTACTATAATTAGCAAAGTAGCACGCAGCTAAAGAGCTAACTTTAATAGCTAAACAGAAAACTTTAACCAAATTTTAGAAATTTAGCCGTGAAGAATAAGCACCGGAAGGTTTTGTTTCCGGGTTTCGGTAGCCGAAAGCCTGTTTAAAAGCTTTTCAGTAATATGAAGCTGGCGGGCAAAAAACACTATAATATTGGCCTTTACATTTGCTTCTGGCCAGAACTTCCCAAAGAAATCTGATTCTTCTTTGAGCGTTTTTCGGTTAAGTTTATAATTGGGCAGTTTAAAATCTTCTATTTGTCCTTCAGAATTATTCAAATTAAATTCCCATACATCCAGGCTTACATTAGGAGCAACGGGCAACTTTTGCAATAATTGTAAAGCTTCAGTATGAACAGGAAATCGTAAATCTATAGGAAGATAAAGTCTTTCCCATTGTTTAAATTCACAATTAGGCACTACCAATACAGGGCATTTTACCTTTTTTACTACATTACACGTATTCCCACCTAAACCCTGGAAATTAGAAGTATTTTTTCCAGATGCACCCATCACAATTAGGTCTATCCTTTTTTCGGTTACTGCCTTTCGGGTTGCATTTATAAGGTTATCGGCAAAAGGAAGAGTATAAAATGAATGGCCAGTTGCAGCAGGCTCTTTTTTAAGCCTGGCAACAAAGTCTACAAGCGCCTCATCTATTTTTGATGCCACGCCGGTAGAAGAGGCATGAAGCACATAAAATTTTGATGAGCCTGAATTTGAATTCAAGGCATAGCGTGCAGCATTATAAGCCTGGGGAGAAAAATCTGTAAGTATTAAAATATTCATAGGCTTGACCTTTCAGCACTAATTTTGGCCAAAAGTAGCGTGAAAGATCAATCCTAAATATGATTCCGGTCAGTTCTGTAAAAATTAACTAATTGCCTCCAGCTTTTCTGCATCTAAAAGCTTCACATTTCTGCCTTCAATTTCAATAAGTCCTTCTTTTTTAAAATCGGAAAGGGTTCTTATTAGCGTTTCTGAAGCTATACCAGCGACTCCTGCCAGGTCTGCCCGCGAAATTCTAATACTGTGTAATGGGTTTTTCTTAATTTTATGAGCGAAAAGTAAAATAGTTCTGGCTGTTTTTCTTCTTACTGAAGCATAGGCAATTTCCATTAATTGCTCTTTTACCCCCATAAGATGATCGCCCATTTCCTGGAGCAATTCCATACTAATATTACTATTGCTCTTAAGGATTTCCCTTAATTCGTCTTTAGAAACCACGTAAAGCACACTGTCTTCTAAAGCCGTGGCATATTCGCCATAAGCCGAATTCTTATTAAAGCTTAAATTTCCGAAGAAATCTCCTTCTTTGTAAAGTTCGGTAATCATTTCTTTACCGCGGCTATCATATTTGTGGGCTTTTACAACCCCGCGTTCTACCATATAAAAATGCAGGGAAGATTTTCCTTCTTCATAAATATTTTCACCAGCCTTAAAACTAATCTGCTCGCGGTTTCTCATCATTTCGCGAAAAGCCGAAAGATTTTGAACGGTTTCTCCATTATTATCCTTTTTCTGGGCTTGCAAAATCTCTACTTTTGCCAGCCTGCTTTCTATAGCGCTCAAAAGGTCTTCTTCTTCAAAAGGCTTGGTTAGATAATCGTCTGCGCCAAGGTCCATTCCTCTTCTTACATCTTTATGTTCGGTTTTCGCCGAAAGGAAAATAAAAGGAATGCCTTTGGTTTCTGAATCTTCTGAAAGGCGCGTAAGTACATCGTAGCCATCCAGTTCTGGCATCATGATATCACACACTATTATATCAGGAATTTCTTCTTTTGCTTTATCTACACCCTTCTTCCCGTCTGGTGCGGTTACTACTTCATAATTTGAGAGCTCCAGCAATTCTGCAGTATTCTCCCTAACGGTTACATCGTCTTCAATTAAAAGTATTTTTTTCATCTTAAATTATTTTCAATGTCCGCTCAAGTAACATAAGCGGTTATCTATTTTGGCTAGGTAATGTTACAGTAAATTTAGTGCCTTTATTTTCTATACTTTCAAATTTAATATTGCCTCCCATATTTTCAAGATGAACTTTAACAATATTAAGCCCTATGCCGGTGCCCTGGTTAAGCAAAGCATTTTCGGCCCTAAAATAACGTGTAAAAATATGCTTTTGGTCTTTCTCCGGAATTCCCATTCCTTCATCTTCCACCTCAAAGATAATTTTTTCTTCAGTAGGAAATATTCTAAAATAGATAGTGGAATCTTCTGGAGAGTATTTAATAGAATTTCCAATTAAATTTGAAAGAATAAGCTCCAGAATTTTTTCATCCTGATATAGGGTTACATCTCCCATTTCACTATCATATTCTATCTCCTGCCCATATTTTAAAGTCACATTGGCATTGTAAATTACCTCGTTAATAAGTTTGTTTAGGCTAAAAGCTGTGTATTTATAGTTCACGTTCCCAGATTCCAGGCGTTCTAACGAAAGGAAATCATTTAAAATATTATTTAAATAATGCACCTTGTTTTTTATGGTAGTAAGGTGTTTTGTTCTTTTTTCCTGCTGTTCGGTTTGTGTATATTTTTCGGCCAAAGTAGCCGAAGTAAGAATTCCGCTTAACGGAGTTTTAAATTCGTGACTCACCAGGGAAAGAAATTTTGTCTTTAGCTCATTGAGCTCTTTTTCCTGTTTTAGTGCAAGTTTAATACGTTTTTCGGCTTCTTTTCGCTTGGTGATTTCCTTTTCAAGGTCATCCACCGTATTTCTAAGTTCCTGGGTACGAATTTTAATTTTGTCTTCCAGCTCGGCATTGAGTTCTCTAATGCGCTGCTGATTTTCTTTTCTAATGGTAATATCTACAATTAAAGACATTACAAAACGCTCCCCATCTACCTGAAACGGATTTAATCCTGCTTCTACCGGAAATTGTGTCCCATCTTTTTTTACCCCGAACAAATCCCTGCCATGACCCATTTGTCTTTTCTCACTATCTTTCATAAACCTGTCAAAATGCTGATGGTGATTAGATTTATAGCGTACAGGAATTAAAATATTGAGATGTTCACCTAAAAGCTCCTCCTTGTCGTAACCAAACATAATTAAGGCCGCTTGATTGGCGGTAACTATTGTTTGCTGGCTGTTTACCACGATAACGCCTTCTGAAGCCGCCTCGAATAATGTATTGAATATTTGTTCGTTTTCTCTAAAAAATTCTAAAGCCACAATTTATAGGTTAGGTATTTAAGGAAACTAAATTACAAAGTGTTTAATGATTTATTAAGCAAACAGAGTTTTTATTTTAGAATACCAGAAAGAATAAAATCGGTTTTTGAATAAGGTTATCAATACTTTTTATCTTTGTTTTGCCAAAAACTTTTAATGCACTGGAGATTCCTATTATTATTTCTACTTCTACCCTTTTTGGGGCAGGCGCAACTGGTTAATATTGAAACCAAACGCCTTCAAACCGATTCTACCCGATTTGTATTAAATGCCGATTTTGCTTTTAACCATTCCAACAACGACGGGGTATCGGTAAACCAGATAAACGGAACGCTAACTACCCAGTTAAAATCAAAAGATTTAAAAAAAACCTATCTCTTTTTAGGAAATTACCGTTTAATAGATGCTGATGAAGGAAATTTGCAAAATTCCTGGTTTCTACATACCCGTTTTAACTATAAATTTAATCAACTCTTAAGGTTTGAAGCTTTTCTGCAAGGCCAATACAATCAACTGCTGGTGGTTGAACAAAGAAATCTTGTAGGTGCAGGTTTAAGACTAAAATGGATGAACCGCGAGAATTTCTCAGGTTATCTTGGCAATAGCTATATGTATGAAGTTGAATATAGCGACAGGGCCGGGACAACAGAATACAAGCATAGAAACAGCACTTATCTTTCTGTTTCCTATTTATCGAAATCAAAAAATTTCTCGGTCACCAATACGGTTTACTACCAGCCGCTTTATAAAAACCTTAAAGATTACAGGCTCTTAGAACAATTTAGATTGGACATCCCGCTGGCAGAATGGTTTAAAGTTTTTACTATTTACGATTATTACTTTGACAGTAAAACTCCTTTAAATACCCGGGAATACACCTCGCAATTACAAATTGGTGTTGGGTTTAGTTTTTAGGGATAAAAAAAGTTTCTATTGTGGAGATGTCTTTGGGCAAAAAGCTGAAGCTAAAATTTTTACAGGACTTTAAAAATAAAAAAACCGAACTCTTTTCAGAATTCGGTTAATTTTGTTGGCCTACTAGGGCTCGAACCTAGACTCTTCTGGACCAAAACCAGACGTGTTGCCAGTTACACCATAGGCCATTGCTGTAATGCGGATGCAAATTTAAAACAAACTTTCTATTGCGCAAACTTTTTCTGCAAAAAATAAACCTATTTTTTTCGAGTTCAATTTAAACGGAAATATCTACAAATATAAAAATCCCAAAACAGCTTTATTTTCAGTCATTTCAGAAAATATTTCGCTTTAACTTCCGTTAGTAAGCTATCTCAGAACAAAGCCTACAGCTGGCTTAATGGAAAAATACATCCTGGCTTCTAAGTAAGCCTAATAGCATTTAATTATCTATTATAGAGCATTCATAATTTTATTATTAAATTCGCCACATACTACTCAACTTTACTCAATAATGACAGATTTTAGCTTCAGGAAGTGGAATAAAATACTAGGATGGCTGGTATTTGTAATTGCGCTCACTACTTATACCCTCACCTTAGAACCCACCGCAAGTTTTTGGGATGCAGGTGAATACATTGCAACCTCGGCAAATCTTGAAGTAGGCCACCCACCGGGAGCGCCTTTCTACCAGATGCTGGGAGCATTCTTTTCAACATTTGCACCAGATAATTCCCAGGTGGCGCTTATGGTGAATTTTATGTCGGCCGCAGCAAGTGCATTTGCTATTTTATTTATGTTCTGGTCTATTAGTTTATTGGTTTTAAAAGTAGCCGGCCCTATAGAAAAATTAAAACCTGCCAATAAAATGGCTGTTTTAGGTAGTGCGCTAGTTGGCTCTTTAGCTTTTACTTTTACCGATAGTTTTTGGTTTAGTGCGGTAGAAGCCGAAGTTTATGCCATGGCCGCCTGCCTAATGGCGCTTATGTTCTATTTAGGTTTGTTATGGGAACGTGATATGTTTAAACCCCGCGGAAATAGATGGCTAATTCTTATTTCCCTGGTTGTGGGTTTATCTTTTGGCGTTCACTTTATGGGATTACTTACCATTCCTGCCATAGGATTTCTATATTTCTTTAAAAATTATAAAAAGGTTACCGTAAAGAATTTTATAATCGCCAATATTGTGGTGGTAGCTGTATTGATGTTTATTTTTAAACTGCTTCTGCCCTACACGCTTACTTTCTTTGCTGCTTCAGAATTATTCTTTACCAACTCGCTGGGGCTTCCGTTCAATACAGGAACCGTAATTGCACTCCTGGTAATTGTTGCTGCTTTTTACTTCGGAATCAATTATACCCGAAAGAAAAATTATTTTCAGCTTAATACATTATTCCTTTGTATTCTTTTTATCCTAATTGGATTTTCCAGCTGGGTAATGCTTCCTATAAGATCTAATGCTCCTACGGTTATTAATGAAAACAGTCCCGATAATGCGCGGGAGTTGCTCGCTTATTACAACCGGGAACAATACGGCGAAACTCACTTATTCTACGGCCCGCAGTTTTCTGAAATGTACGCCGGTTTAGATGAAGATAATCCATATACCGATGCTAAACCAAAGTATGAAAAAGACGAAGAAGCCGGGGAGTATATTATTGTAAACGATTATAAAAATGCAAAACAAAACCTGGACGATTCGCATAAAGCAATCCTGCCTAGGATGTGGAGTACGCAGCACGCTGCTAATTACATGGATTTTACCGGCCCCTTAGATTTTACCATAAAACCAGAATACCAGAGTGAAGAGAGATTGGTAAGTGCGGTAAACGAATTCCAGAATCGTTTTTCCCAGGGCGAACTGGATAATAACGATTATCACAACTTCTTGAGACAGTTTGGTGATTACTTAAATATCGAGAAACCTTCTTTCGCTTCAAATATTGGCTATTTATTAGAGTACCAGATTGGTTATATGTACTGGCGATATTTTATGTGGAATTTTGTTGGAAGACAGGACGATATACAGGGAAAATATACCGATGTTCACGGTAACTGGATTAGTGGGATAGATTTTATAGACGAGATGCACGTTGGCCCACAAGACAATCTTCCCAGCGATGTAAAAAATAACAAAGCCAGAAATACCTATTATTTTCTTCCACTGATTTTAGGATTAATAGGTCTTGTTTTTCAATTTAAACGAGATAAAAATAATTTCTGGGTCTTACTGGTGTTTTTCCTTTTTACGGGTATTGCACTAAAAATTTACTTAAATGAAAGACCTTTTGAACCCCGGGAACGCGATTATGCTTTAGTTGGTTCGTTTTACGTTTTTGCCATTTGGATTGGTTTTGGAGCCTACGCCCTCTTTGACTGGGCTAAAAAATTCCTGAAACCAAAATTGGCTGCACCAATTGTAATTGCAGCATCAATTTTAGCGGTTCCTGTACTTTTAGCTTCAGAAAACTGGGACGATCACGATCGCAGCGGTAGGGATTCTACACTTACCATGGCCAAAATGTACCTGGATTCTGTAGATGAAAATGGTATTATTTTCACCATTGGAGATAACGATACTTTTGCGCTCTGGTATGTGCAGCAAATTGAACGTTACCGTACCGATGTTAGAGTGGTAAACACAAGCCTTTTTGCCACCGACTGGTATATAGACCAAATGAAGCGTAAGGCTTTTGAAAGTGATCCTATTCCATCACAATTTGAAAATGAGGATTACAATGGAGTTAACGATGTGGTTTTTGCTAAAGAAGTTACCCGCGATACCATTCCCATTAAAACCTGGCTGAATTATATTCAAAATGATGACCCAAGAACAAAAGCCGAATTACAAAGTGGGCAAACAATAAACACCTTCCCTACCCGAAATATAAGTGTTCCTGTAGATAAACAAGCTGTTTTAGAAAATGGAATCGTAGAAGAACGCTTTGCAGATCAAATTGTAGATGAAATTGTAATTAATATAGAGTCGCAGGCTATTTATAAGAATACATTATTAATGCTGGATATTATTGCCAACAATAATTGGGAAAGACCAATTTATTTCTCTGGCGGAAGCTTTAGCGACGAAGATTATCTTTGGATGAAAGAATACCTGCAGCTTGAAGGTGTAGCATATAAACTTGTTCCTATTAAAACACCAATAGACCAAAGAAACCCATACGATATGGGGCGCATCAACACCGATAAGATGTACGATATTGTGATGAATTGGGATTGGGGTAATATGGGATCAGACGATATTTATCACGATACTGAAACGCGCCGAAATTCCATCACCTACAGAAGTAACCTTGCCAGGTTGGTAGAAAACCTGTTAAACGAACAGGACACTACCCGTGCTAAAAAAGTGCTTGACCTTGCAATGGAACATATGCCGGTAGAACATTTTCAATATTATGCGCTTTTAGAACCTTATGTTAGTGGCTATTATGAAGTTGGCGAACCCGAAAAGGCAAGGGAAATTTGGGAGAAAATTGCTAAAAACTACCAGGAAAACCTTGAATATTACAGCAGCTGGGATATAGACAGGCAGTATCGAAATTTCAATGAAATTGTATCTGATATTGAGCGTTACCGCGCGCTGGTAGATTTACTCGTAGTTCACCAGGATGAAGAAATTCTCGAAGAAAAAGCCGACGAATTTAATGAACACCTGGAAATGTTCCGTCATTTTTATGGTGAAGAAGAAGAAATAGATCCGCAAGATTCACAGGAAAGTGCTATTCAGGAGGGTTTGAATTCTGAATTGAACCGGGGAAATAATTCGCTTAGAATAGATTCTGCGGTAGAAGAATAAAAAAATTAAAAATATTCCTGCAAGGTTTATAAAACTGGCAGGAATATTTTTTCAAAATACGGAGTGGCAGCATTTGGATTTCAGGTCGCAACCCGATTCAGCTTTTCTCTGAACCACTTTTCTAATATGAACCCGTTTTTTATAAAATATCCTTCAATTTTAAGGAAACTCTATCCCAACCGAATTACCCAAATTCAGGATAAAAAAAGTATTTATCTCACGTTTGATGATGGTCCTATTCCCGAAATCACGCCCTGGGTTTTAGAGCAATTAAAAAAGTATAAAGCAAAAGCGACATTCTTTTGTATTGGTGACAACATCAGGAAAAATCCAGAAATCTTTCAGCAATTGTCAAAAGAAAATCACCGTATTGGGAACCATACGTTTAACCATTTAAATGGGTGGAAAACTAAAACCGAAGTCTATGTTAAAAATGTACAAAAGACGGAGGAAATACTTCAAGAAAAGAGAAAAAAAAGAGAAGAGAGAAGAGATAACAGAACCCAGAACCAGGAAAACGCGAAACCCGTGACCTGCAACTCGCAACCCGAAACTTCAACGCAAAAACTCTTTCGCCCTCCTTACGGGAAAATCAACAATTCACAGGCCTCAGCACTTGTAAAACTGAATTATAAAATAGTGATGTGGGATGTTTTAAGTGGAGATTTTGAAAACAGGATTTCTAAAGAAAAATGCTTTAAAAATGTGATAAATAATGCTTCAGGTGGAAGCACTATTGTTTTTCACGACAGCCAAAAAGCCTTTAAAAATTTGAAATATACACTACCTAAAGTTTTGGAGTATTACGCTGAAAAAGGCATCAGTTTTAAAGCGCTTTAAATATATTCCTTAAGAATACCTACCAGCGTTGCAGCGTCCTGTTCCCCGGTTTGGCGCCATTTCATCTCACCAGATTTATAAATCATTAAGGTTGGCAAAGCTTTCACCCTAAGCGCTTCGGCAAGTTGAGCATTTTTATCTACATCGATTTTTATCACTTTTGCCTTATTGCCCATAGAAGCGGCAACTTCGCGTAAAACAGGACTCATAGCCTTTGAATCTTCATTCCACTCGGTGTAGAAGTCTAACAAGACCGGAATATTGAGATCTATTAATTCTCCAAATTTTGACATGTAGTTTTTCTTTTAATTAGACTCACCAAGTGAGATTCAAAATGGGAAACGCACTTCATACTTTTTTTCGGAGCAAATACTAATTCAAATATAGCAAATTCTCCAGATTATGCAGGTTTTGAGCCTTTTTTGAGTTCAATTACACTTATTTCTGGCCAAATTCCCACGCGCCCGGGAAAAGCCAAATAGCCAAATCCGCGGTTTACGTTAATATAACGGCCAAATTCTTCATATATTCCAGCCCAGTTTTGATAACGATATTGCACCGGGCTCCATCTAAACCATCCTGGAATTTCAATACCAAACTGCATTCCGTGGGTGTGACCACTAAGCGTCAAATGATAATGTTTAGGATCTTTCTTTATCTTTTCCTGCCAGTAAGAAGGATCGTGACTCAATAAAACTTTGAAATCTTTCTCGCTTAGTCCTTCCCCAGCCCTATCTAGATCTCCTTCTTTTTTAAATCCGCCGGCGCCCCAGTTTTCTACACCTATTAAAGCGATTTTTTCACCGTTTCTCTCAATTATTTTATGCTCATTCAGTAAAAGTTGCCAACCCATTTCAGCATGGGTTTCCTTCAAAGTATCTAGGTTTTGTTTCTTTTCTTCAGAAGAATTCCAGTTTTTATAATCTCCATAATCGTGATTTCCCAGGATAGAATACACCCCATCTTTCGCTTTTATTTGACTGAACATTTCTTTCCAGGGCTCCATTTCTGAAGCTTCGTTATTAACAAGATCCCCGGTAAAAACAACCATATCACTTTCTTGCTCGTTTAGAAGGTCTACCCCGTATTTAATCTTGTTTTTGTTATCAAAACTACCACTGTGAACATCGCTAATTTGGCTTAATCGGTAACCATCAAAAGCATCGGGTAGATCTTCAAAGTATAATGTATAACGCAAAACTCTAAAATTATATTTCCCCTGGTACATTCCATATAAAACCGAGGCCAAAGGAATGGCAGCAAGTCCCATAGCTAACTGGCTCAAAAATTTTCTACGTGAAGGGAGAGCAAAATTTCCTTTAGAAGAAGATAATTTTTCATATCCAGCGATACCCATTCTGTAAATATCTTCCCCAAACATAATGAGGGTGAGAATAAGTTTAAAAAGCAATACTGAAAGTAGAAACCCAAAGGCATAACCCCGTGCCCCGGTGAGGACACTACCTTCTACTGGCGTAAGCCATTGGTATAGGAAATTACCCAAAACCGCAGCGGTAATAACAAAATATAAAATTATCACCCAGTAATTACGGGTAAGTGTTTTTAAAACCTGGTAGGCATAAATCTCTATTAAAAGGAAAAAAACTATTAATATAATCCAGCGCATGAGTACTCTTAAATTTTTGCGAATATACTTTTAATCATTACTTTATAAATTTCGTTTGGGTTTATTTTAACGCCTGTTTTAGTTATAATAACCCGACAAATTTTTATCCTAAATAGTGCCATAAATGTCATATAGCATAAAATTTGACTATACCACTAATTGCAAAATAATAGTTAGCAGGTTACCTCAAGTTTTTAAGACCCACTAAAGCCAGTATGATAATATCTTTGTAGTTTTGGGATATTTAGAAAAACAATATTCCAAAATATATGTCTGCTCAAAAACGCTTATTCTTACTGGACGCTTACGCGCTTATTTTCCGTGGTTACTACGCTTTTATAAAAAACCCCAGGATTAATTCTAAAGGCTTTGATACATCAGCAATTATGGGTTTTATGAATTCCCTTTTTGATGTTATTAGACGGGAAAAGCCAGATCATCTAGCCGTTTGTTTTGACAAAGAAGGCAGCCAGGTTAGAACCGAAATGTTTGCTGAATATAAAGCAAACCGCGATGCTACGCCAGAACCAATAAAAGAAGCTATTCCAATTATCCAGGATATTTTAAATGCGATGCACATCCCGGTGGTAGTGCTTCCCGGTTGTGAGGCCGATGATATTATTGGCACCCTCGCCCTACAAGCCGAGAAAGAAAACTACCAGGTTTTTATGGTAACTCCAGATAAGGATTTTGCTCAATTGGTGAGCGAAAATATTTTTATGTACCGCCCGGCAAGAATGGGTAACGGAATAGAAATTTGGGGCATTCCCGAAGTACAGAAGAAATTTGGGGTTGAACGGCCGGAGCAAGTGATAGATTTTCTTGGAATGATGGGCGACGCGGTAGATAATATACCCGGACTTCCCGGAGTTGGTGAAAAAACCGCTAAAAAGTTCCTGAAGCAATTTGGAAGTATGGAAGAATTACTGGCTAATACTGACCAGTTGAAAGGTAAGATGAAGGAGAAAGTAGAAAGTCATGCCGAGCAGGGAATTCTTTCTAAAAAACTTGCAGCTATTCTTACCGATTGTGATGTTAAATTTCACGCTGAAGATTACGAACTTTCGCAACCTGATGCCGAAAAAGTGCAGGAGATCTTTGAAGAACTTGAATTCAGAAGGTTAAGAGATCAATTTATAAAATTATTTAGTGGCGAAGAAGATCAACCACAAACCCAGGTCACAAATTCTCCTTCAGCTAAAAAAGTTTCCAAAACTGCAGGCGAAGGCCAGTTTTCTTTGTTTGGAGGTGATAATTCAGAAAAAATTGAAGCCAGTTCTGGCGGAAGAAAATCTTTAAAAGATACGGCTCACGTCTACCAAAGTTTAAAGACTGAATTGTCCAGAAAATTATTCCTTCAAAATTTAATGAAGCAAACAAGCGTTTGCTTAGATACTGAAACCACAAGTTTAAATGCGCTGGAAGCAGAGCTGGTAGGTATTGCGTTTTCCTGGGAACCCGGTAAAGGTTTTTACCTGCCTTTTCCCGAAGAACGAGAAAAAGCCCAGGAACTTATTGAAGAATTAAGACCATTCTTTGAAGACGAAAAAATTGAAAAAATTGGTCAAAACCTAAAATATGACATCAAGGTTTTAGCAAAATATAATATTGAAATAAAAGGAAAACTTTTCGATACTATGATCGCGCATTATTTGATCAATCCAGATATGCGTCATAATATGGATGTACTTGCCGAAACTTACCTTAATTATACCCCGCAACCTATTTCAGAATTAATAGGAAAAAAAGGAAAGAATCAGAAGTCGATGCGGGATGTTCCGGTTGAAGAACAAACCGAATATGGTGTAGAAGATGCCGATGTTACCCTTCAGCTTAAAAAATTCTTTGAACAGGAATTAAAAGAAGCAGAAACCCGAAAGCTTTTTGATGAAATTGAAATTCCGCTAGTTAGAGTGCTTGCCGCAATGGAATTGGAAGGCATAAAATTAGACGAGAATTTCCTAAAATCCCTTTCTGACGCACTGGATAGCGACATTAAAGATTTGGAGCAAAGCATTTATAAAGAAGCCGGGGAAGAATTTAAAATAAGCTCTCCAAAACAATTAGGGCTTATTCTTTTTGAAAAAATGGAGTTGGTTAAAAAACCCAAAAAGACCAAAACAGGCCAATATTCAACCAGCGAAGATGTGCTCTCGGTTTTAGTTAAAGAACATAAGATCGTAGAGGATGTTTTAATGTATCGTGCGCTGGTAAAACTCCAAAATACCTATGTAGATTCATTACCAAACCAGGTACAAAAAGCTACCGGCAGAATTCATACCGATTATGTGCAAACTATTGCAGCTACGGGAAGATTGAGCTCCAACAATCCTAACCTTCAAAATATACCGATAAGGACCGAGCGTGGTCGCCAGGTGAGAAAAGCTTTTGTTCCGCGAGACGAAAATCATATTCTGCTGGCTGCCGATTATTCTCAAATTGAATTGCGAATTATTGCGGCGCTTAGCGAAGAAGATAATATGATCAAAGCTTTCAAGGAAGGTAAAGATATTCACGCTTCTACCGCCGCCCAGGTTTTTAACGTAAATATAGATGAAGTAACCCGTGAGCAAAGAAGCAACGCTAAAACTGTAAATTTTGGAATTATTTATGGCGTTTCAGCCTTCGGCTTAAGCAATCAGACCAATTTATCTCGTGCCGAAGCAAAAGAACTTATTGACACCTATTACAAAACCTATCCCAAATTAACCGGATACATTGCAGACCAGATAGCTTTTGCCAGGGAGAACGGTTATGTTCAAACCATTTTAGGTAGAAGGCGTTATTTAAAAGATATCAATTCACAAAATGCGGTAGTGCGTGGCGCTGCAGAACGAAATGCGGTAAATGCACCAATACAAGGTAGCGCAGCAGATATTATAAAACTGGCAATGATTAATATTTACCGAAAACTCACAGAAGGAAAATTTAAAACCAAAATGTTACTCCAGGTACATGATGAATTGGTTTTTGATGCTCATAAAGATGAAATTGAAGAAGTAAAGAAAATGATTCAGTTTGAAATGGAAAACGCCTACAAACTGGATGTTCCTTTAGACGTAGAATTAGGAGAAGGCAATAACTGGCTGGAAGCACATTAGAATTTCTCCGTCATTGCGATGGAGGCACGACTGAAGCAATCTTTAGTAAAACAAAAAACCTCGCAACCAAAGCTGCGAGGTTTTTCTATCTAACACTAAAATTTATAGGTTAGGTTCCTAATTCACTCTAGTGTATTCTAAAGATAATACATCTACATTCCCGGCATCGGTCCCATCTGGGCTACCGTTTAAATATTGTTGAGATTCTAATTTGTTTACTTCAAATGCAAAGGTATTTGTGGTTCTTTCTAATATACGTTTATGAGTATAGGTTTCTCCATTAATAGTCATAGTAATCACTAACCTTTCCTGGTCGTTTTCATTTTCAACATCCCAGAGCCCGGTATCTGTTCTGCCAGAAAGACATTCAAAATCATTATTATTTACCCCGGCTCTAAAATCAAGCCTGGAGTTAGTAGTGGTCATATCACCACCGGCATAAAATATAACCCCCATATCCTGGAAACAATCGGTTTCCAACAAAATATTAGAATTAAATACTTGATCGTTGTTAAGATCTACAGCGGTATCGGTATTCATTGCAGAAAGTTTCCATTCTCCTTCAAGATCTTCAGGAGTAATAGTTGCCATTGCATTAGTTGCGGTAATTTCAGTTTCGGCTACGTGATCCTGGTTTGGCTCACAAGAAGCTAAAACAAGCACCAACCCGAACACTGCGTAAAGGTTTCTAAACATAAATAGGTTTTTCATAGCAAATAAATTTGGGGCTACAAATATAAGGTGCATTAGAAGATATTTATGACTTTATTAACATAAATATTACCGTTTAACGTTCATTATGTGCTTTTTAACGATTCAGATTAGATGAAAAATGTAGGAGTAATGCTGTAATAGCCTCATATAGCTACAAAAACTTTATAAAAAAGCGCAATCTTAAAATTCTGAGGTACAGCTATCTTCCTCAAAATAAATTAATTAATTTCGGATTTGCTATATGAATTTATAATTGTACATTTGCACCCCGATTTCCCGACATGAATCATGCTGGGAATGGGAATGGAATGTTTAATAATAAGTAAATTTAATTAGTGTGGACACATTAAGCTACAAAACAGTATCAGCCAACAAGGCTACCGTGACCAAAGAATGGGTACACGTGGATGCTGAAGGACAGACGTTGGGCCGCCTATCATCTAAAGTAGCCAAGCTACTAAGAGGTAAGCACAAACCTAACTTCACCCCGCACGTTGATTGTGGTGATAACGTAATTGTTACCAACGCAGAAAAGATCAACTTAACCGGTAAGAAATGGGATTCGAAAGAATACATTCGTCACACCGGCTACCCGGGTGGACAAAAAAGTCTAACAGCCGCTGAATTATTCGAGAAAAATCCAGAGAGAATTATCGAAAAATCAGTAAAAGGAATGTTACCAAAGAACAAACTTGGAGCAGACCTATTTAGAAATTTAAAGGTTTACGCAGGAACAGATCACGATCATACTGCACAAAAACCTAAAACTATTAACTTAAACGATCTTAAGTAATGGAGGTTATTCACAAAATTGGCCGTAGAAAAACGGCGGTTGCGCGTGTTTACGTTTCTGAAGGAAGCGGAAAATTTAGCGTAAACAAAAAAGACCTTAAAGACTACTTTACCACAGGTCCTTTACTTTACAAAGTAAACCAGGCCCTTAACCTTACCGGTAATGACGATAACTTCGACATTATTGCTAATGTTTACGGTGGTGGAATTACAGGACAGGCAGAAGCTATTCGTCTTGCACTTGCAAGAGCAATGGTAGAACTGGATGCAGAAAACAGAGCGGTGTTAAAACCAGAAGGTTTAATGACCAGAGACCCAAGAATGGTAGAGCGTAAGAAGTTTGGACAGAAGAAAGCTCGTAAGAAATTTCAGTTCTCTAAACGTTAATTTTTATTGGAATCTATATTCCAAAGTTCATTTAATATTAAAAAGAATTTTGTTGTTATCCCAAATGCTATTGGGAGTTAGTTTAGCATCTAAACAGGTAAGGCCGTGTTTATAATAAACAGCCACTTACGTGTTGCTATCTTCAACAGAAAGTAAACTATTACAAAAATGGCAAACAAAGTAGAAGTAAAAGAATTACTTGATGCAGGTGTACATTTTGGACACCTTACAAGAAGATGGAACCCAAATATGGCCCCATATATCTATATGGAGCGTAATGGGATTCACATCATCAACTTATATAAGAGTGCTGCTAAAATGCAGGAGGCAGGTGATGCCCTTGCAAAAATTGCAGCCAGCGGTAGAAAAATACTTTTCGTAGCTACCAAGAAACAGGCTAAAGAAATAGTAGCCGAACAAGCTGAAAAAGCAAACATGCCATACATTACCGAGCGTTGGCCCGGTGGTATGCTTACCAACTTTGTAACTATTCGTAGAGCTGTTAAGAAAATGGCATCTATTGATAGAATGAAGAAAGATGGTACCTTTAATACACTTTCTAAAAAAGAACGTCTTCAGGTAGATCGTTTAAGAGCTAAATTAGAAAAGAACCTTGGTTCTATTTCTGATATGAGCAGACTTCCAGGAGCGCTTTTTGTAGTTGATATTACTCGTGAACACATTGCTATTAAAGAAGCTCAAAAATTAAACATTCCAATTTTCGCTATGGTAGATACAAACTCAGATCCTCGTGAGGTTGAGTACGTAATCCCATCTAATGACGATGCTTCAAAGTCTATCAACAAAGTGGTTTCTTATGTTGCAGATTCTATTGTAGAAGGCCTTTCTGAAAGAAAAGCTTCTAAAGATTCTAAAAAAGAGAAAGCAGAAAATGAAGAAAAAGAGCCAAAAGCACCAAAGGCTGCTGTAAAGCAACCAGAAGCTGAAGCTCCTTCTAAAGATGCCGAAGATAAAAAGGCAATGCAAGAAGCCAAGAAAGATGTAAAACTTGAGTCTAAGAAAGAAACCTTAGACAAAGCTTCATCTAACGAAGAAGAATAAAACAACATTTTATAACATCCAAAAAAGTCGTTTAGTTTCTTTCCTAACAGTTGGTCTCTAAGCGACTTTTTTAAATAAAACACAATACTATGGCTAAGATAACCGCCGCAGAAGTAAACAAATTAAGAAAATCTACCGGTGCCGGTATGATGGATTGCAAAAAGGCACTTGTTGAAGCAGATGGTGATTTTGATAAAGCTATTGAAGTACTTCGTAAAAAAGGTCAGAAAGTTGCTGCTAAAAGAGCCGATAGAGAATCAGCTGAAGGAGCTGCAATCGCTAAAGTAAACAACGATAACACTAAAGGTGTTATTATCTCTCTTAACTGTGAGACCGACTTTGTTGCTAAAAACGATGATTTCGTAAAAATGGCCAACAGCTTCGCAGATATCGCCTTAACAGTTTCTTCTAAAGAAGAATTACTAAAAGCAGATTACAACGGGATTTCAGTTGAAGATAAATTAACTGAGCAAACAGGTGTAATTGGTGAAAAAATAGAAATTGGTGCTTTTAAAACTTTAGAAGCTCCTTTCGTAGGTTCTTATATTCACGCAGGGAACAAAATTGCAGTAATTACTGGTCTTACAAAACAAACTGAAGGAGCTGAGGAAGCTGCAAAAAACGTTTCTATGCAAGCTGCCGCTATGAACCCAATCGCACTTAACGAAGAAGGTGTAGACCAGGAAACCATAGACAAAGAAGTAGAGATCGCTAAAGATACACTTCGCCAGGAAGGAAAACCTGAAGATATGCTAGATAAAATAGCAAAAGGAAAAATTCAGCGTTACTTTAAAGACAACACTTTGGTTAACCAGGCTTTTATTAAAGACGGAAAACAAAGCGTTGCAGACTACGTAAAATCTGTAGATTCAGATCTTACTGTTGTAGGTTTCGAAAGAGTTGCTTTAGGAGAGTAATTAAAATTTATCATTTCCGCGCAGGCGGAAATCCTAATAAATCAAAAACCGCTTCACTAATCTGAAGCGGTTTTTTTAATTTTACCAAATGTCAGAAAAAGCATTTCAGTTTAAAGAATTCAAGATAGAACAAGATCGCTGCGCCATGAAAATTGGCACCGACGGCGTTTTACTCGGCGCCTGGGCTTCCCTGGAGCACCAACCAGACAGCATTCTGGATATTGGCACAGGAACAGGTTTAATTACATTAATGCTCGCACAGCGCTCCCCTGCCCTTCTTATTGATGCTTTAGAAATTGACGAAGATGCTTACGAACAAGCTGTAGACAATTTTGAACAAAGCAATTGGGGAGACAGGCTATTTTGTTATCACGCGGCTTTTGATGAATTTGTAGAAGAAATGCAGGATGAAGAGAAATATGAACTCATAATTTCCAATCCGCCATTTTATGCGGAAGATTATACTTCAGAAAACGCAAGTAGAAATAAGGCACGTTTTGCTGAAGCCCTGCCTTTTTCAGAATTAGTAGAAGGCGTGTCAAAATTGCTTCATCCAGAAGGGGAGTTCAATACAATTATTCCACATAAAGAAGAAAAATATTTTTTAGCCCTGGCCAGTGAATTTGGTCTTTTTCCGAAGAAAATCACCAGGGTACGCGGCAATGAAACATCAGCAATAAAAAGAAGTTTATTGAGTTTTAGCTTTAAAGAAATTGAGCTGCAAGAGAATGAACTTATCATTGAAATTTCACGACATAATTATACAGAAGCTTACAAAAATCTTGTAAAAGACTTCTATCTTAAATTATAATCTTAAAATTGTTTGCTTTCAAAAGCTTGGTTACATTTGTGTAAAACACCACACAAATGAAAACAGATAACTTCCAGGCTCCAGATTATTACAATATTGACGAGCTGCTTACCGATGAACATAAAATAGTTCGCGATGCCGCCAGAGAATGGGTGAAACGCGAGGTCTCCCCAATAATTGAAGACGCTGCTCAAAAAGCAGAATTCCCTAAATCTATAATTAGCGGCTTAGCTGAAATTGGAGCTTTTGGCCCATATATTCCGGAAGAATACGGTGGCGCTGGTCTGGATCAAATCTCCTACGGACTCATTATGCAGGAGATTGAGCGAGGCGACAGTGGCGTGCGTTCTACCGCATCTGTTCAAAGTTCCCTGGTAATGTTCCCTATTTATAAGTACGGCACCGAAGAACAACGCAAAAAATATTTACCAAAATTAGCCTCGGGAGAATTTATGGGATGTTTTGGGCTTACCGAGCCAGACCACGGTTCTAATCCCGGTGGGATGACTACCAACTTTAAAGATAAAGGCGATCATTATTTATTGAATGGTGCTAAAATGTGGATCTCTAATGCACCTTTTGCCGATGTAGCCATTGTTTGGGCAAAAGATGAAAATGGACGAATCCACGGACTTATCGTGGAGCGCGGAATGGAAGGTTTTTCTACTCCAGAAACACATAACAAATGGTCACTTCGCGCCAGCGCCACCGGCGAACTTATTTTTGACAATGTAAAAGTTCCAAAAGAAAACCTAATGCCTAATAAAAGCGGACTTGGCGCTCCTTTAGGTTGCCTTGATTCTGCCCGCTACGGAATTGCCTGGGGCGCCATTGGTGCAGCAATGGATTGCTATGATACCGCTTTGCGTTATGCAAAAGAGCGCGTGCAGTTTGATAAACCAATTGCCGGCACTCAACTTCAGCAGAAAAAATTAGCAGAAATGATCACCGAGATCACCAAAGCGCAGCTTATGGCGTGGAGACTGGGTGTTCTTAAAAACGAAGGAAAAGCAACTTCGGCTCAGATCTCTATGGCGAAAAGAAATAATGTAGAAATGGCCATAAAAATAGCCCGGGAAGCAAGGCAGGTTTTAGGCGGAATGGGAATTACCGGCGAGTATAGTATTATGCGCCATATGATGAATCTGGAAAGTGTAATTACTTATGAAGGCACACACGATATTCACCTATTAATTACGGGAATGGATATTACCGGGATTCCGGCTTTTCAGTAAATAGACATTTTACTAAATACATAAAATCTTCAAGCTGAATTCATTTCAGCAAGAGGGCCTATTAAAATTCTAAACATTTTATATCCTGAAACAAGTTCAGGATGACGTACTGAAAAAAGTTCAGAGGGACGTTTCACTTCAACTACAACAAATCAAAACAAGGGCAGCGTTTACAACGTTTGCCCTTTTTATATTTTTCACAGCATTCTTTTTTAAGTGGTTTGGGATTTTTAGCCACCACACCGTCTATTTTCAAATAATCTTTTGATTTTTTTGAATAAAAAACAATGACATTATATGAATTTAAAAACTGTTTCGCCATATTTTGAATATACTTTAAAAAGCTGAAATTGAGCGTTAATTCAGTTTTAAATGAATGTTTAAATTTTATAAATCCTAAAGAGAATCTTATTTTTGCAAAATGGGAGAAAAAAATAGGATAAAAGAGATAAATAAAGCGCTAGAGCCTAAAATAAATCAACTTTTAGATCATTCCTTATATCGAAAAATAACCACTCCAGAGCATCTTCAAATCTTTATGGAGCATCACGTTTTTGCTGTTTGGGATTTTATGTCTTTGCTAACCGCTTTACAGGAAAAACTTACCAAAACCACCAATCCCTGGGTGCCTGTAGGCAATCCTGAAACTCGTTATTTAATCAATGAAATAGTACTTGCTGAAGAAACCGATGTCAATTATTTTGGCGATCATCAAAGCCATTTTGAGATGTATCTTGACGCGATGGAAAAAAGTGGCGCCGATACTGGCAGGATAAAAGATTTTTTGCTCCAGGTGACCCACGGCACCGATATTTTTTTACTTATTGCAGCCACAAAACTCCCGCTTAATATTAAGATATTTCTAAAAAATACCTTTGAAGTAATTTCAGAAGAAAAACCGCATAAAATAGCTGCAGCCTTCACCTTTGGACGCGAAGGACTTATTCCCGGCATGTTCACTTCTATTATAGAAAATGTGCAACAGAATTTCCCAAAAGAAGATTTAAGTCTATTTAAGTATTATTTTGATCGTCATATCGAATTAGACGGGGATGAGCACGGGTCTATGGCCTTTAAAATGGTAGCAGAACTCTGTGGAAATGATGAGGAGAAATGGGAAGAAGTAAAAATTACCGCTGAAGAAGCGCTTGATGCCCGGTTAGAGCTTTGGAAAGGCATTGAAGAAGAGATTTCAGAAAATATAGATTCTAAAAACCTGCAAACGATTTAAAGAGATTTTTTCTGTAAAAATAAACCTCAAAGGTTTTGATAACCTTTGAGGTTTATTTAATATTTCTAATCCCCTATCCTGAGCTAGAAGCTCAAAAGATTTCACCACCTAGATCCTGAAATGAATTCAGAATGGTGATCACTATCTACTCGATAGAAGAATTAAGGTGCTTCAGGAGCAAGCTTTACTTCCAGCCCATCTAATTCTTCAGTAATGGGAATTTGGCAGCTTAAACGACTATTGTCTTCCACAAAAAATGCCTGATCCAGCATGTCTTCCTCTTCAATACTTTGTTCGGGCAGCATATGCTCAAAATTGAGAATATAACACTGGCAGGAAGCACACATTGCCATACCGCCACAAATACCAATGGTTCCTTCGGCAGCAAGTTCGTAAGAGCGAACCACTTCCATAAGGTTCATATTCATATCTGTTGGAGCGTCTACCACGTGGGCTTCGCCTTCCCTGTCTATAATGGTTATTTTAATATCAGACATATCTTCTAATAAAAGAATATTCAAGATGGACGTCATTCTGAACTCGTTTCAGAATCTAAGCTCTTAGAACCTGAAACCATCCCGCCACTTCGGGACAGGTTGACGACACTACAACTGAATTTTTCTGTTTTAATTTATACTTTTTACAACTTCTTTTTTTGCTTCTTTCTTACTGCCGTCAAATCCGCTTACGCCACTTACGGTAGTATATTTCATCACATATTTCTTGTCTGGGAAAATGCGTTGATAAGCGCTCTGACACATAATCGCTGCTTCGTGGAAACCACAAAGAATCAGCTTTAATTTGCCTGGATATGTATTCACATCTCCAATGGCATAAACCCCGGGAATATTTGTTTGATAATCGTAAGCATTATCAACTTTAATCGCATTTTTCTCTATCTCCAGACCCCAATCTGCAATAGGCCCTAATTTAGGCGAAAGCCCAAATAATGGTATAAAATAATCGGTTTCTTTAATTTCTTTTTCTCTTGCGGAATCCTTGTGAGTAATCACTACACTATCCAGTTCTTCCTCTCCTTTAAGATCGGTAACCTCAGCATTGGTAATAAGATTTATCTTTCCAATTTTTGAAAGCTCTTCTACTTTTTCTACTGAATCTAACGCTCCACGAAAATCATTTCTTCGGTGTACCAGTGAAACTTCTGAAGCAACATCGGCTAAATAAATAGCCCAATCTAATGCTGAATCACCCCCACCGGCAATTACTACTTTTTTATCGCGATAATCTTCTGGTTCCCGAATTATATAAGCTACGCCTTTATCTTCAAAATCGGTGATATTGGCAATAGGTGGTTTTCTTGGTTCAAAACTTCCAAGACCACCGGCAATTACTACCACCGGGGCGTGGTGTTTTGTTCCTTTATTAGTGGTAACTATAAAGCTACCATCTTCCTGTTTATCTATGGTTTGAGCTCTTTCTCCCAGAGTAAAACCCGGTTCAAAAGGCTTTATTTGCTCCATTAGATTAGTTACCAGGTCTCCTGCCAATACTTCGGGGAAGCCCGGGATATCATAGATAGGTTTTTTAGGATAAATTTCGGAACATTGCCCGCCAGGTTGCGGCAGTGCATCTATTAAATGACATTTTAGTTTTAATAATCCTGCTTCAAAAACCGCAAAAAGGCCCGTTGGCCCTGCGCCAATTATAAGTATATCGGTTTTAATCATTCTACTGGTAAATTTGATAGTAAGCCAGGTGCTTACCTTTGAATATTGATCACACTTTCTATTTGTGGAACATATTTTTTAATAGTCATTTCTACCCCAGATTTTAGCGTCATCTGGTTTACTGTGCAATCTACACATGCGCCTTCCAGACGAACCTTAACCAGGCGATCGTTCTCAATAGCGATAAGGGAAATATTGCCCCCGTCACTCTCCAAAAAAGGTCTGATTTCAGCCAGGGCCTTTTCTACATTTAATTTAACTTCTTCGCTCGTCATCTATTTTTTATTAACTGCACTGCATCCTGCCATTGTAGTGATCTTAATCGCTTCAGTTGGAGGCAGACTTTGGTTTCTATTCACTGTTTCCTGAACCATCCCACGGGTAATTTCTTCAAAAGCTTCTTCCAGGGGTGTTGACTCCTGCATAGCAGCAGGACGGCCAATATCACCAGATTCTCTTAAGCTTTGTACCAGCGGAATTTCGCCTAAAAATGGCGCCTCAATATCTTTTGCGAGGTTTTTAGCACCTTCTCTTCCGAAGATATAATATTTATTTTCAGGAAGTTCTTCTGGAGTAAAATACGCCATATTCTCTATTATTCCCAGTACCGGCACATTTATACTTTCCTGACGGAACATCGCTACTCCTTTTTTAGCATCGGCTAAAGCCACGTTTTGTGGAGTACTTACAATCACAGATCCTGTTACAGGAAGAGACTGCATAATTGAAAGATGAATATCTCCCGTTCCCGGTGGTAGATCTACTAAAAGAAAATCTAACTCGCCCCAGGCCGCATCAAAAATCATTTGATTTAAAGCTTTAGAAGCCATTGGTCCACGCCAAATAACTGCCTGATTTGGTTGGGTAAAGAACCCGATAGAAAGAATTTTCACCCCGTAGTTTTCTACAGGTTTCATTTTAGATTTCCCATCTACATTTACTGAAAGTGGTCTTGAAGCTTCTACATCAAACATCATAGGGATAGACGGCCCATAAATATCGGCATCTAAAATTCCTACTTTAAAGCCCATCTTTGATAAAGTTACCGCAAGGTTAGCGGTTACTGTAGATTTACCTACGCCTCCTTTTCCTGAAGCCACGGCTATAATATTAGAAATCCCGGGAATTGCTTTCCCTTTTATTTCTGGTTTTTTAGAGGTAGACTCTATTTTAATATTTACTTTAACTTTGGCTTTTTGTTCTACATGTTCGTGAATTGCTTTCATCACATCCACTTCTGCCCGCTTTTTAATATGCAAGGCAGGAGTTTGTAAAACCAGGTCTACAACCACCTCATCACCGAAAGTCATTACATTTTGAACAGCCCCGCTTTCTACCATATTTTTGCCTTCTCCGGCTACAGAAATAGTTTCCAGCGATTTTAATATTTCTTTTCTGTCTAACTTCATTTAAAAGATATTTATAATCCCAAAAATATCAGGACAATTTTAAGCTGAAATAGCGAGTTTTATCTAAAATCTCATCAGCTTATATAGATTCATTCTAAACGCAAATATAGGGGGAAAAGCTAAGAAAACGAAGTATTTACCCATAATTGATCTATGGAATAATAAAGCCCCATTATAGTAAAACTTCAGAAGAAAAATTTATCTCAAATCTTCCTGAGGATCCCAAAAGTGCTTTTTAAAATCCTGAACTTTATTATCTTTTACCGTAACCCCTTCAGAAGTTAGCATTTGCTGCATCGCGCTATGATCTCCAAAATGACTTTTGCCGGTAAGGAGTCCGTTTCTATTTACCACCCGGTGCGCCGGCACATCGTCCAGATCTTTAGCCGAATTCATTGCATACCCAACCATTCTTGCACTTTTTGCGGCACCTACGCTTTTTGCTATAGCGCCGTAAGAAGTCACTTTCCCTTTTGGAATTTGTCTCACTACTTCATAAACCCTTTCAAAAAAGTTCTTTTCTTCCAAACCTAAGAGTAATAAATTCTTAAAAGTGTTACAATTACCAAAATAAGCATTAGGGCGGTCATAAAATAATTGGAGTATTTTGAAAATGCTTCAGCCTGTTTTTCAATTCTAATAAAGGAAAGTACGTAAACATATAGTGTTGTAAAACTTCCCATGGATGCAGCCAGAATAAAGGCTATAATTCGGGACCAATCGTAAGTGGCCCCAACGCCAATATGAAGGGCTCCTGCAATAGCCACAAAATACGGAACGGGAAAAATATTTAGGGCCGCCACGAGCATTCCTTTAAAAATACTGTTGGAATTTGCTTTGCGGGATTTATGTTCTATGCCGCCCCGTTTCTTTGCCTGAATAAAAAAGTAAACAGCAAGGAGAATAAATATTACCAGGCCGGCACGTAATAAAATATTCTGAACAAATTCATTTCCGAATATATATTTAGCGAGTAACACGGCCACTGTTGCCTGAATAATTACTACAATTGTGGCACCCAACGCAACATAAAGCCCATTTTTCTTTCCTTTTTCAACACAGGTTTTAGCCACGGTCATATTCACCAAACCGGGAGGAATCACCCCAAGCAAGGCCGCGAAATAAGTAATTAGAAAAAGTTTTGTTTCCTCCAAAGAGACTTATTTTATCCTAAACTGAATGTAAGTTATAGGTTTTCCCTGGTCAAGATACTGTTTTTCGTAGAAAGTTTGAATTTCCCTAACCGCTTTGGGCGAATATTCATTTTCATAAATATCGTGATGCGCATATAGAATTTCGTGACCTTCACCGTGAAGCAAGCCAAGCGTGTAACCGTGCATAAATTCGCTGTCGGTTTTAAGATTCACCAGACCTTCAGGTTTTAAAATATGATTATACTTCTGAAGGAATTCAGCATTTGTTAAGCGATGCTTGGTACGCTTGTATTTAATTTGAGGATCGGGAAAAGTGATCCAGATCTCATCTACTTCATTTTCGGCAAAAACGCGATCTATTAATTCAATTTGAGCTCTTAAAAAAGCTACGTTTTCCAGATTTTCTTCTATAGCAGTTTTTGCACCTCTCCAAAACCTGGCGCCTTTTATATCTATTCCTATAAAATTCTTTGTAGCATCCTGCTTAGAAAGGCCAATGGTATATTCTCCTTTTCCGCAGCCTAATTCCAGTACTATAGGGTTATCATTTTTAAAAAAATCTTTATTCCATTTTCCTTTTAAACTGAATTGATCTTTCTCCAGCTCTTCCCGAGAGGGTTGTATCACATTTTCAAATGTTTCATTCTCCCTGAATCGTCTTAATTTATTCTTACTTCCCACGCCTTAATTTAATATTTTGGTAAAATTAAAGAAAATAGCGCACAGGCACTTAATATTATATTTGATATATGCAGAAGAAAAGAATTTTAGTGGCTGTTTTAAACTGGGGGCTTGGTCATGCTACACGTTCTATTTCTATTATCAATGAATTACTGAATCATAATTTTGAAGTTCTTATCGCCTCAGATGGAGTGGCGTTACAGTTATTACAGAAAGAATTCCCAGATATTAAATGCCTGGAACTTCCCTCCTATAATATTTCCTATAGCAAATCTGCGAGTTCTTTTAAATGGAAATTATTTACTGAAACTCCAGGTATTCTACGTGCTATAAGACTTGAAAAAAAAGCGATAAAAGAATTTGTTGATGAATATAATTTAAACGGAATAATCTCTGATAACCGATTTGGATGCCGGCATAAAAAAATCACTTCGGTTTTTATCACACACCAGTTAAATGTGCTAAGTGGAAATACTACTTATTTAAGCAGTAAATTACATCAAAAATATATTTCAAAATTTGATGAATGCTGGATTCCCGATACTCCCGGCAGTAAAAATTTAAGCGGAATAATGGGGCATTTAAAAGAAATGCCCGAAAACGTAAAATACATTGGTCCACTGAGCCGATTTAATAAATTCCGAGGACAAAAAAGATATGACTTCGCAGTAGTTTTATCTGGTCCAGAACCTCAGCGAACAATGTTGGAAGAAAAATTACTTGTGACCTTCCAAAATTCAGATAAAAAAATTGTTTTTATAAGAGGGATAATAGGCGGGGAAAGTATTACTTCTTTAAACAAAAGCCTGGAAATTATAAACTATCTAACTTTTAAAGAACTGGAAGAAGTAATTCTAAGTAGTGAAATTATTATATGCAGGCCTGGTTATACCAGTATAATGGATTTGGCTAAACTGGAGAAAAAAGCATTCTTTATTCCCACTCCCGGCCAGTACGAACAGGAATATTTAGCTGAACGTTTTATGAAGTTAGGAATAGCTCCTTTTTGCAAACAAGAGAAATTTGAAATTTCAAAACTTGAGGATTTAAGAGATTTTTCAGGCTTTAGCAACCTAAATTTCAGAAGTAATTTCGGGGATATTTTTGCTCTTTTCCAGCGTGAATGAAAATTCACTACCTACCCCAAAAACACTTTCTACATAAATTTTTTCATCGTGCGCTTCAATAATATGCTTTACGATAGAAAGTCCTAAGCCAGAGCCACCTTCCTTCCTGGAGCCGCTTTTATCTACACGATAAAAACGTTCAAAAACACGCGGTAGATTTTCTTTTTCTATTCCTTCACCATTATCGGTTACACGAACAATCACTTTATTCTTGATAAGGTTTTCTATGCTAACTTCAGTAGTACCATCTTCCTTTCCGTATTTAATAGAATTCACGATTAAATTGGTAAGGACCTGCTGAATTCTATCCCTATCGGCATTTACCCAAATAGGTTCGTCGTAATCAATATCAAAAGTTAGGGTGATGTTCTTTTTGGCTGCTTTCATTTCCAAAAGATCAAATGAGCCCTGCACAAGTTCCACAATATTAAAATCTTCCTCTTCTAAATGTAGGTCCCCGGCCTCCAGTTTGGTGATCATATCTAAATCGCGCACTATATAAATAAGGCGTTCTACACCTTTGCTGGCACGTTGCAGGTATTTTTTTCGCACCGCTTTATCTTTCATTGCGCCATCAAGCAGCGTAAGAATATATCCCTGAACGGTAAAAAGTGGTGTTTTAAGCTCATGCGAAACATTTCCCATAAATTCTTTCCTATAGGCTTCACGAACTTTAAGAGTATCTATCTCCAGCTTTTTATCTTTGGTAAATTTTTCAACTTCGCGGGTAAGCGTAGCCATATCTGTAGTAACCTGGCTGGGTTTTAGAGTGGTAGAATCTAAAAGGGAAACATTATCGTAGATCTTTTTAATTCTTTTATATATAAAATGTTCTACTCTATACTGAATTATAAAAAAGCATACCAAATAGGTTATAAAAATAAAAGCAAAAAAGGGCCCGGGAATAAATCCGCTGGTAAAATATGCAAAACCTGCCAACACCACACTCAAAACAAGTGTGATATAAAGTGAAGTCTTTATTGCGAATTTATATGAGCGTTTAAACTTTTTTGCCATTAAACAACAAACTTGTAGCCTACACCTTTTACGGTTTTAAAACATTCGTCTCCAATTTTCTCCCTAAGTTTTCTAATATGAACATCTATGGTTCGCCCGCCAACAATAACTTCGGCACCCCAAACCTTATCTAAAATATCTTCCCTTTTAAAAACTTTCCCCGGTTTTGATGCTAATAAAGAAAGTAATTCGAATTCTTTTCTTGGTAAAATAATTTCTTCGCCGCTTTTAATCACTTTATACTCATCGCGATTAATAATAAGATCTTTAATTTTCACCACATTAGAAGATGCGGTATCATCTTTAAATCTTCTAAGCAAAGCTTTCACTTTACTCACCAGCACTTTAGGTTTAATTGGTTTAGTAATATAATCATCGGCTCCCGCATCAAAACCGGCCATTTGAGAATAATCTTCGCCCCGTGCGGTAAGAAAAGTAATAATGGTTTCTTCCAGCTCTGGCAGCTTTCTAATTTGTGCACAAGCTTCAATCCCATCCATTTCAGGCATCATTACATCAAGGATAATAAGCTGCGGTTTCTTCTTTTTGGCAAGTTTTACAGCATCAGCGCCATTATCTGTAGTAATTACCTGGTATCCTTCGGCTGAAAGGTTATATCCCACTATTTCCAGGATATCCGGTTCATCGTCTACCAGTAAGATTTTAATGTCCTTTTTTTTCATTTTGGTTTAGTTGATTTGGTATAATGTGAGGTAAAAGTAACCATAAATTTGAACTTACGTAAGCTCTACTCCTTTGGTAACCTTAAGCTAACATTATAATCATAAACACATAATTTCAGCTTAACAGAGGCTTTACAATGCTGCCGTTAATTTGCGCCAGAGAACTAAACACAGTAATGAAGAAGTATTTATCTATCCTGAGCTTACTTATTTTAAGTGTAGCTATGCAAGCGCAAAATGATACAACCGGTAGTATTGCCGGAAAATTATCTGACAATGAAGTGGAGGGACAACCTCTTCCTTTTGCGAATGTAATCATTAAAGAAACAAACAAAGGAACCACTTCAGATTTTGACGGGCTATACTCCCTAAAAAATATTGAACCCGGAACCTATACAGTAGAATTTAGCTTTATAGGCTACGAAACATTGCAAATTCCAAATGTTGAAGTAGTAGCAGGAAAAGTTACCGAAGTAAACACCGGTCTTGGAGCCAGTGCAGCAGCTTTAGACGAAGTTGTTATTTCTACGGTTTCAAGACAGGATTCTGAAGTTGCTTTACTTTTAGAACAAAAAAGTGCAATTCAAATTAAGGAAAGTATTGGTGCCCAGGAATTAGCCAAAATTGGGGTTACTGATGCCGGCACTGCCACCACAAAGATATCTGGGGTTACCAGTAGTGAAGCTTCGGGAGATATTTTTGTGAGGGGATTGGGAGATCGTTATCTATATTCTACACTAAACGGTTTGCCTATTCCATCAGACGATGTGGAGCGTAAAAACATAGATCTGGGTCTTTTTCCAACCCGTGTTATTAAGAGTGTGGGAATAAGCAAGACGTATTCACCTTCTTACTCGGCCGACCAGGCTTCCGGGAATATAAATATAGAATCACGCGAACTTGCAGGAAGCAAGGAACTTGATTTTGGAATTAGAGTTGGGGTAAATACCAATGCAGTAGGACAATTTTCAGACTTTAAGGTTAGTCCGAATCAGGACAACGCTTATTTCGGATTTCATCAGCAAAATATTCCCATTCAATATACTTTATACAACCAGCCCTGGGACCCTCAAACTGCAAATGCCCCTGTAAACAGAAGGTATGCTTTAACCGCCGGAAAGAAATTTGGCGAAGATCTAAAAGTACTTTTAACAGCGTCTCAATCCAGTAAATTTGAATATCGTGCAGGGGAGTTTACCGAATACAGAAACAACAACCGTTACGATTATTTTACCGATGTAGAGAATTTCACTCAAACCGATAATACTACCGGGATGCTGAATGCTATCTATGAAGTTTCTGATAATCACGAAATAAAAGCAACCAGCCTCTTTATAAATAAACTTACCGATGAAGTTTACGAAAGCGGCAGAAATGGTGAAGGAGTTGTGTTTGAAGAAACCGGCCCTGCGGAGGGATTGAACCAGTTTGTACGCGATCAGAATATCAAACAAACAAGGTTATGGATAAATCAATTCCACGGAATCCATAATTTTTCAGAAAAAAATGAATTGAATTGGGGCGTAGGATATAATCTTGTTAATGCCGATGAACCAAACCGTATTAGAAACGAAGTAAATTACGACGGCGAAAATTTTATTCAGTTGGGAAGAATGGGTGGTTATCAGCAAAGAAAGTCGTCCCAAAAGATTGAGGATAATGAAATTAATGCTTTTGTAGAAGATAAAATTACTTTTAGCAAACCGGAAGATGATGCAGAAACCAAAAGCATATTCGTAGACTTTGGCGGAAATTACCGTAACAAACAAAGAGATTTTGTTTCGCGATTTTACGGAGTTATAGAGCGGCCTACCAATACCTATAACCCAACCTCATTAGATAATCTTTCCAGCGTTTTTACCATAGATAATTTTAGAAGTGGAAACCTTAAAATTAACGAGCTTACGCCCGATTTTTACCAGGCCGAATTACAGTCTTATGGTGGATTTGTAAGCTTTAACTATGGTAAAAACAACTGGAACCTTAACCTTGGTGCCAGATTCCAAAAAGACGAACTTAATGTAGATTTCAGGGTAAATAACTATCCCGCAAACCGGCCACAGTTTTCCAATCAATCTTACAACAATGTTTATCCTAGTTTGAATTTTAAATATTCACCAACCGAGAATTCCAACATTAGGTTATCAGCCAGCAAAACCATTACCCTTCCGGAATTTAAAGAAATTGCACCTTTTGAATATGTTTCTCAAACCGGGCAAGTTACCCGTGGTAATCCAGATTTGGCAGCCTCCAATAACCTGAACTTCGACCTAAAATATGAATTTTTCCCAACATCAGGTCAGTTAATTTCTTTAACCGGATTCTATAAAAATATTGAAGATCCTATCAACAAAGTACAGGATAGAGGTGCAGCGGGTGTATTCTCTTATTTCAATGCTGGGGAAGAAGCAAACATTTACGGTTTGGAACTTGAAACGAGGCTGGAGCTAATCGATAACGAAAGTCCCGAAGGTTTAGACCTAGAAATCGCGTTCAATGCTTCAAGAATGTGGCACCAACAAGACCTTAGAGAGGTTTTTGATGGTGAAAGCTTCATTAGAACTTTCAGATACAATAATAAAAGTGAAATAGGTTTGCAGGGCGCCTCAGACTGGATCTTTAATGGCTCACTTAATTTCTCTACAGAATCAGACGATCCATTTAGAGCTTCTATAGTCGGAAATTATGCTTCAGATAAAATTTATGCGCTTGGAGCACCAGAAGCCCAAAACGAAGGAGATGTATTTTATAACGACGAGATTATAGAAAAAGGCTTTGTAACATTAGACCTTATAGTAAGTAAAAGTCTTGGTGATCACTGGGATTTCCAGTTACGTGGGCAAAACCTTCTAAATCCTGAAATAGAAAGAGTGCAGGATATTAGACCCAGCTCTACGGGTATAGAAACCACCCAAACCGTAAGGTCCTATACAAGAGGGGCAATTTTGAGCTTAGGAATCAACTATTCATTTTAACCATAAATATTAACCATTCTATTTTTATTAAAACTTAAATTATGAAAAATTTTAAAAACCGGTTTTTACCAACCTTGGCCCTTGCTCTAGGGCTGGCAATTTCAGGGTGTAGCTCTGACGATGATTTTGAAAGACTGGATGGCGACGATCCAACCCCAACCCCTGAAGGCACAGAACTTAACGGCAACCTTGAAGATGACCGCGTGTTAGACGCGAGTGAAATTTACAATCTTACCGGTGTTTACTCAGTAGAATCGGGAGCGACATTAACAATTCCCGCTGGAACCGAGATTGTTGCTGATACAGATGAAGACGCGACAGGAGTGTATATCGTAGTACAAAAAGGAGGGATGATAGACATTCAGGGTACATCTTCGGCTCCGGTAGTTATGAGGTCTTCTAACGGTGAACGAGGAAGCTGGGGCGGACTCGTAATTGCCGGTGATGCTGAAAGCACTGCTGGTGTTGATGCTACTGCAGAAGTTGGGGGTATTATCTATGGTGGAAGCAATTCTGAAGACAATTCGGGTTCAATAGAATACCTTGTACTTTCTGATGCCGGTGCGCAAATTAATTCAGAATCACAATACAACGGGATCTCTCTTTACGCAGTAGGATCTGAAACAACTATAGAAAATATTGCGATCTTAAATGGTTCTGATGATGGAATTGAATTCTTTGGAGGTTCTGTTGCTGCTACTAATCTTTATTTAGAAAATAACGAAGATGATGCTGTAGACTGGACAGAGGGATGGAACGGTACCATTACAAATACTTACGTACTACACAGTATTGAAAACTTCTCTACTGCAATTGAGGCAGATGGTGTAGATGGAAATCCTACTATCGAGAACTTCACCGCAGTTTCTTCTACCGGTGGTGTTGCCTTACAATTTAAAGCACAATCGGGGGCAACTATTACTGGTCTATCACTTTCTGGATACGATACCGCTTTAGATATCGCTGAAGAAACAAGAACCGACCTTTCCGGAATACAGTTAAACGGTGCTACCGCAGAATTGGATTTGGATTATTCTGAAGCTCAAACCGTAGACCCCGCGATGTTTGATTGGGTAGACAACCGTGGTAGAGTTTCTGTTCTACCCGGAACTATAGATGAAGATTTCTCATTAGATGGAAATTCAGAATACATCATTAACGGTGTGGTTTCAGTAGAGGAAGGTGCGACCTTAACTATTCCTGCAGGAACTAAAATTACTGCAAGAAGTGATGATAATGACGATGGAACTAGCATTTATCTAGTTGTTCAAAAGGGAGCAATGATAGACATCCAGGGAACTGAAGAAAAACCTGTAGTTATGTCTTCTACTTCTGGGGCACCTGGAAGCTGGGGCGGACTTGTAATTGCAGGTAATGCAGAAACTACAGCCGGTATTGATGCAACTGCAGAAGTTGGCGGTATTATCTACGGTGGTGACGATCCTGAAGACAATTCAGGTTCTATCGAGTATCTTATACTTGCAGATGCGGGAGCGCAAATAAATTCAGAATCCCAATACAACGGGCTTTCCCTTTACGCAGTTGGTTCTGAAACCAATATCGAAAACATTGCTATCTTAAATGGTTCTGACGACGGAGTTGAATTCTTTGGAGGATCGGTTTCTGCAACTAACCTTTATTTGGAAAATAACGAAGATGATGCTGTAGACTGGACAGAAGGTTGGAATGGTGCCGTAACAAACACTTATGTTTACCATACCATAGAAAACTTTTCTACTGCGATTGAAGCTGACGGTGTAAATGGAAACCCTACAGTTGAAAACTTCACTGCGGTTTCAGAAACCGGTGGAGTAGCTTTACAATTTAAGGCACAATCTGGCGCTACAATCACAGGACTTTCACTTTCCGGGTACGAAACTGCTATTGATATTGCTGAAGAAACCAGAACAGATCTTTCTGGAATTCAGATTGAAGGAGAAACTGCTACCCTGGAAGATACTTACGAAACCGATGCTACGGTAGATGTAGCAATGTTTAGCTGGGTAGAATAGTGCATTCTCATTATTAAATAATTATGTATTAGCCAAAGAAAAGGCTGCCGATAAGGGCAGCCTTTTTTAATATAACATTATGATTAAATACACAATAATTCTGGCATCGTTTTTGAAATTTTATTGTAGTTTTGTATAAACCTCGATATTAAAGAATGAAGCAATACTACTTCTATACTTTCATATTAGCTATTTTCCTCACATTCTCTGCGCCAAATGCAGTGAATGCGCAGGATACTACCAGCTCGGGGAATAAAACCGAAATTCCCATAGAGGGCCTATCTATATACCCTAACCCGGTTACTAACGGGAAAGTTTATATTAGTACTTCCCAAAATAAAGAAAAGGAAATCCAGATTTACAATGTTTTGGGTAAACCTGTACAACGCACCAAATTAAGAGGAAAAGAACTTGACGTTTCTTCACTTAGTGCAGGAATTTATATTCTAAAAATCAAGGAAGAAGAAGCCTCTGCCACCAGAAAATTAGTGGTGCGATAATGCAAACTTCACGCATTTCCTAGAATTCTTAACTTCGCCTCTCTAAATTTAACCACGAGAATGTTATCTGAAAGAATTTTTAATATTTCTAATCAGAAAGATTTTAATGAAATTACTCTTGAAGTATTTTCTTATCAATATCAGCATACTAAGGTTTACCGGGAGTTTTGCGAGTTATTAAATCGGAATCCCAAAAATGTTCAAGCTCTTGAACAGATTCCATTTCTACCTATAGAATTTTTCAAAAAGAAAAAGGTAATTTCTGGTTTAGCTTTAGAAGAAATAATTTTCACCAGTAGCGGCACTACCGGTTTAACCACCAGTAAACATTACGTAACCAATTTAAAGGTTTACGAGCAAAGTTTTTTAAAAGCTTTTGAACTTTTCTACGGGAAACCCGAAGAAATGGTAGTTTTAGCGCTTTTACCTGCTTATTTAGAACGCCGGGGCTCTTCGCTAATCTATATGGCCGATAGCCTTATAGAACGAAGCAAATATCCTGAAAGCGGATTTTACCTGGACGAACTTGAGAACCTTCAAAAGAAACTTTCAGCACTAGACAAAAGCGGAAAAAATATTCTTCTTCTAGGCGTATCTTTCGCCCTACTCGATTTAGTTGAAAATTACGATTTCAACTTAAAGAACACTACTATTATGGAAACCGGTGGGATGAAAGGCCGGCGTAAAGAAATGATTAGAGCAGAACTGCATCAAATTCTTTCTCAAGGTTTTGGAGTAGAAAAGATTCATAGTGAATACGGAATGACCGAGTTACTTTCGCAAGCCTATTCAAAGGGAGACGGAATTTTTGATACTCCACCCTGGATGAAGATTCTTATTCGTGATGCCGAAGATGCGCTAAGCTATCTCCCAGCGCATAAAACAGGCGGAATCAATGTAATAGACCTGGCTAATTTTAACTCTTGTTCATTTATTGCTACCCAGGATTTAGGCAGAAAAATCCAGAAAGATCAAACTGAAATTCTTGGAAGATTTGATAATAGTGATATTCGGGGATGCAACCTTCTAATTCTATAAGCTTTCTGCTATCAACATTCGCCAATAAAAACTTAAAGATCAGTGCTTTATAGTTAAAGTTTATTAAAGCATGTAAATTTTAAGCAGTTTTCTCGTCTTATTAAATGTAAGATGAATTATGATTAAAATAAGTCTTACAGGCTAAGTGAAATTTTTTCATATTAGATTGGTTAGTTAGTTGCAAGCCCCATAAACGTCCTGTTTGTGGGGCTTTGTATTTTATTAAACCAACCAGCAGCTTAAATTGCCCTTATAATATAGGTATTCTTCTTTCCTTTATTAATAATTACATATTTATCATTAATAAGGTCTTGCGGAGTGATGGTATAATCTTCCTTTACTTTCTCCTTATTTACAGAAACTGAATTTTCTTTAAGAGCCCTTCTGGCTTCACCATTTGATTGCAGAAAATTAGTTTTTGCCGATAAAGCCGCGATCATATCCAGGCCTTCTTCTATTTCGGCTTTAGCTACTTCAGCTTGTGGTACGCCTTCAAATACATCTAAAAATGTAGCTTCATTTAAAGATTTTAAATCGGCTGCGGTACTTTTTCCAAAAAGGACTTCAGAAGCTTTTACCGCGTTCTCAAAATCTTCTCGAGAATGAACCATTACCGTAATTTCTTCGGCTAAAGTTTTCTGAAGCACACGTTTATGAGGCGCTTCTTTATGCTCGTCAACAATTTTATCTATTTCGGCTTTACTTAACAATGTAAAGATCTTGATATATTTTTCAGCATCAACATCACTGGTGTTTAACCAATATTGGTAGAATTTATAAGGAGAAGTACGGTTTGGATCTAACCAAACATTTCCGCCTTCGGTTTTCCCAAATTTAGTCCCATCAGCCTTTGTAATTAGCGGGCAGGTTAAAGCGTAGCCTTTTCCATTTCCAATACGGCGAATCATCTCGGTACCGGTCGTGATATTTCCCCACTGGTCGCTACCGCCCATTTGCAGCGTACAATCTTTTTCCCTGAATAAATGCAGAAAATCGTAACCCTGAACCAACTGGTAAGTAAATTCGGTAAAAGACATTCCCTCGGCAGCATCAGAAGATAAGCGCTTTTTAACCGAATCTTTGGCCATCATATAATTTACCGTAATATGCTTCCCCACATCACGAATAAATTCCAGAAAACTGAAATTTTTCATCCAGTCGTAATTATTTACCATTTCGGCAGCATTTTCCTCTTCTTTTCCAAATTCAAGAAATTTAGAAAGCTGGTTTTTTATAGCCTGCTGGTTGTGCCGTAAGGTTTTTTCGTCAAGCAAATTTCGTTCTGCAGATTTCCCTGATGGATCACCAATCATTCCTGTAGCACCACCCACTAAAGCAAAAGGTTTATGCCCGCAAAGCTGAAAATGTCTAAGCATCATCACGCTCACAAGATGGCCTATATGCAGGGAATCGGCCGTTGGGTCTATGCCCACATAAGCAGCACGCATTCCTTCTTTTAAATGGTCTTCGGTTCCAGGCATGACATCATGCACCATACCTCTCCAGGTAAGTTCTTCTACAAAGTTCTTATTCATAATTCAAATAATTTTGCTCAAAAATAATAGTAAATAAGCTCGGAGCAAGTCACCGAACCCGTTTTACGAAATAATATTTAGATTTTTTGGAAAATTTTGGAGATTAAATCTCAACTATCGAGTAAAGATACCATAAACTCTTATTTTTCCTAAGTGGTTTTGGTATATTTACCACATGATTTTAGTTACAGGCGGCACCGGACTTGTAGGTTCACATTTATTGCTGAATTTATTAAAAGCCGGAAAAAAAGTTAGGGCTCTTCACCGAAAAAATAGCGACCTCGCAGCGGTTGAGCACGTTTTCAACTATTATACTTCTACTGAAGAAGCCAAAAGCTTATTCCAACAAATTGAATGGTTTGAAGCAGATATCACCAACGTACCTCAACTAAATAAAGCGTTTGAAAATATAAAATACGTTTACCACTGTGCTGCGCTTGTTTCCTTTGATCCCGCAGATGATAAAAAGCTGCGAAAAATAAATATTGAAGGCACTGCAAACATCGTAAACCTTTGTGTTGCTTTTAAAATTGAAAAACTGTGCTATGTTAGCAGTGTTGCTGCACTTGGCAGAAGTTTAAACAACAAAGAGATTAACGAGCGCGCTATGTGGAACCCCGAAGAAGACCATAGCGATTATGCAATTTCTAAATACGGTGCCGAAATCGAAACCTGGAGAGGCTCGCAAGAAGGCGTACCAACGGTAATAGTAAAACCCGGAATTATTATAGGACCAGGCTTTTGGAAAGAAGGCACGGGTCAAATTTTTTCTAAAATTGATAAAGGAATGAACTATCATTTTCCCAAAATAGCCGGTTTTGTGGGGGTAAAAGATGTAGTAAATGTGATGCAACAGCTAATGGAAGCTGAAATAAAAAATGAAGCTTATATCCTGGTTTCTAAAAATATAAGTTTTAAATCTGTTTTTGAGCAAACTGCAATTGAATTGAATAGAACTGCACCTAAAAAAGCGCTCAAAAAATGGATGCTTTGGGTAGGTTGGTTTTTTCAGAAAATTGGTGGATTTTTTGGCGCAAAAAGACAAATTACCAAAAATACGGTAAGAACCCTTTTCCAACATTCAAAATATTCAACCAAAAAAATTAAAGAAAGCCTGGGTTTTGAATTCACCCCAATAAAAAATGTAATTGCAGAAACAGCTAAATTCTACAAACAGGACAAATCTTAGTCTCGCGATCTTGGTGGAGGCAAACTGTCTATAACGCTCATGCTAAGCGAATCTTTTTCTTTAACTAAGGAATCAGAAATTTCTTCAATTTCCTTATCAGGGTTTAAAGAATCTTTTTCCACTCCCAGTGAATCACGTCTTATTTTTGCAATAGAATCTTTAATTCGTTGTTCTTGCTTTTGCAGTGTATCTAGCTCAATTTTTAATTTTTCAAAACGATTCTTTACACTATCGTAGATGCGCTGATAAATTTCAAAGTTATCGGCATAATAATCGTTGCTACGCTTAAACTGAACGCTATCTATATCGTATTTCTCGAAGATATATTCCTGGCCTCTAATCCCGGTATTTTCGAACATACGCTTATTAAAATTCCTGGCCGATTGCATTATGGAAACTTCGGCAATTATATCTATCATTTTATCTTCAGGAATAAGATTTTCTGGCCTTTCAGATTCATCAATATTCTGGCAGGCAGCAAATGCCGCACCTATAAAAAACAGGAAGAAGAATTTTTTACACATATTATCTGTCAAACTGCAAACGCTCTGCCACATTCGCAAAAGGCTGATGTTTAAAATTCTTATACACCAAATTACCGTTCACAAAAGTATGTGTAACCCTAGATTTAAAAGTTACCCCCTCAAAAGGAGACCAGCCACATTTATACTGAATATTATCTGGCTGTACAGCCCACGGCGCATTTAGATCTACCAGCACCAAATCGGCTTTGTAACCCTCTCTAATAAATCCGCGATCTTTTATCTCAAACAAAATAGCCGGATTATGACACATTTTTTCTACAATCTTTTCTAAAGAAATTTTCTCCTGATGGTAGAACTGTAACATTGCAGCAAGCGAATGTTGTACCAACGGGCCACCACTGGGTGCCTTGGTATATACATTTTTCTTTTCTTCTTTAGTATGCGGAGCATGGTCTGTAGCTACCACATCCAAAAGATCATCGTTTAAAGCTTTCATTAAAGCCTCCTGATCCTTTTTAGTTTTAACCGCAGGATTCCATTTAATCAAAGTTCCTTTTTTCTTATAATCAGAATCATTGAACCACAGGTGATGTATACAAACCTCGGCCGTAATTTTTTTGTCTTTAAGTTTCTTTTTATTGCTGAATAAACTCAGCTCCTTTGCTGTAGAAACGTGAAAAACGTGTAATCTCGCCCCGGTTTTTTTGGCCAAAGCTACCGCTTTGGATGAAGACCTATAGCAAGCCTCTTCGCTCCTAATTTGTGGATGCAATTCAATTGGAATATCATCGCCATAGCGATCTATACATTCCTCAAGATTCTTTTTAATGGTTTCTTCGTCTTCACAATGCACAGCGATTAACAATGGAGATTTTGAGAAAATTTGCTCTAATGTTTTTTCGTCGTCTACCAGCATATTTCCGGTAGAAGAACCTAAAAACAGTTTTAAAGCTGCTGTGGTTTTAGGATCTACTTTTAGAATTTCTTCCAGGTTATCGTTAGTACCGCCAAACATAAAAGAATAATTGGCATAAGATTTTGCTGCAGCCAATTCAAACTTCTTTTCTAATTCTTCTATGGTGGTAGTTTGCGGAAGCGTGTTGGGCATTTCTATAAATGAAGTAATTCCGCCAGCCACAGCCGCGCGAGATCCCATTTCTATGTTTTCTTTATGGGTAAGCCCCGGCTCCCTAAAATGCACCTGATCGTCTATTACACCAGGCAACAAATGGGTTCCTTCGGCATCAAAGATTTGTACATCTGGGGATTTGGCGCTAATGCTTTCGGCAATTTCCACAATTATTCCACCTTCAATAAAAACATCGGCTTCTTTAATTTTACCCTCGTTTACAATCTTCGCGTTCTTGATTAAGACTTTCTTCATTTCAATTTAATCTGCTTAAAAAGACTTTTAATCTTCATTATTATTACCCCAAAAATGGCTTCAGAAATTATGGAGCCACTCATTTTTGAAGTTCCTCGTGTTCTATCTGTAAAGATTACGGGAACTTCTTCTAAATTATAGTTCAGCAAATATGCTTTAAACTTCATTTCTATCTGGAAGGCATAGCCAACAAATTGTATGCTATCCAAATCTATTGTCTCCAGCACTTTTCTTTTATAACAAACAAAACCGGCGGTGGTATCGTGAATATCCATTCCGGTAATAAATCTTACATATTTAGATGCCAGCCAGGATAATAAAACCCTGCTCATAGGCCAGTTAATTACATTTACCCCGGTTTTATATCGGGAACCTATGGCAACATCGGCATTATTCCTTTTGCAGGTATTGTATAATCTTATAAGATCGTTAGGATTATGAGAAAAATCGGCATCCATCTCAAAAACATACTCGTAATCCCTTTGCAGCGCCCATTTAAAACCGTGAATGTAAGCCGTTCCCAAACCTAATTTCCCTACTCTTTCTTCAAGAAAAAGACTATCATGAAATTCGGCTTGCAGGGTTCTTACCAGGGTTGCAGTGCCATCGGGAGAATTATCATCTACCACCAAAATATGAAATTGTGTAGGTTGAGAAAACACGTTTCTAACCAGTCGCTCAATGTTTTCAATTTCATTAAAGGTGGGTATAATGACTATCCCCTTTACCATCTTATCAATTTTTGCACAAATGTATGCATTTTAAATCTTCGTTTCCCGGCATCACCTTCAAGTTTTAACCTCAAAATAATTATACATTTGCAAAAAAAGTTTTAATCCTGGAAGCCATAGAAAGACATATTGTTTCACTAGACTGGATCACCCTCACGCTAATGGGTGCGTTTCTATTACTGGCTATTGTAAGAACAGCATATCCACAACGTTTCGAGGATTTTCTTTCACTGCTTTCCTCTAACAAATTTATGATGTTTAGAGGAAAGAAGAACAAAGCTTTTCATCCTTTTAACATTTTGCTTTTCTTTGTTCACCTCATCTCTTTTTCCCTGCTTTTCTATCTGTTTTTCAGTTTCTTTTGGAAGGATACAACTTTAAACCCGGCTTTTGTTTTTATACGTATTGCTACTGCTTATGGTAGTTTTGTTCTATTAAAATTTGGGCTGGAAAAAATAGTGGGCAACGTTTTTAATTTAGACCCGCAAATAGACTCTTATCTCTATCAAAAAATAAGCTACCGCAATTTTATAGGACTTATATTATTAATTCCTAGCTTAATATTCGTCTATACCTTTACTCCTACCGCTTTTGCCCTATATACTTTATTGGGTATTTTAGTCCTAAGCAATTTTTTTAGCCTGTTATTGATTTACCGGGAAAATCAAAACCTGATTACTGGCAATTGGTTTTATTTTATTTTGTACCTTTGCGCTCTCGAAATTGCCCCCTATATTATTTTGTACAAGCTAATTACAATTTAAACAAAGGACCAAATAAAAGTATTGATATATGAAAGTGAAAACAATTTTAGTTTCCCAGCCCGAACCTAAAGTAGAGAACTCTCCTTATTTTGAGCTTGAGGAAAAACAAAAAGTAAAAATTGATTTCATCCCTTTTATTCACGTAGAAGGTGTCTCTTCTAAAGAAGTACGCCAGCAAAAAGTAGATCTTACCAAATATTCTGCAATTATTCTTACCAGCCGTAATGCTGTTGATCATTTTTTTAGAATTGCCGAAGAATTGCGTTTTAAGGTGCCAGACACCCTAAAATACTTTTGTTTGAGTGAAGCTGTAGCTTATTATTTACAAAAATATGTGGTTTACCGCAAGCGGAAAATTTATGTTGGGAAAAGAACTTTTGCCGATCTTTCTCCGCTTATTAAGAAATATAAGAACGAGAAGTTTTTACTTCCATCTTCAGATATGCTGAAGCCAGATGTTCCAAAAACGCTAAACAAACTGGGCGTAGAATGGAAACAAGCTACGTTTTACAAAACCGTGGTAAGTGACCTTTCTAACCTACGCGATGTAACCTATGATATCCTGGTATTTTTTAGCCCAAGCGGAATCAAATCTTTATTTGAAAATTTCCCAGACTTTGAGCAGAAAGAAACAAAAATTGCAGTATTTGGAAATACAACCATAAAGGCCGCAAAAGAACACGGGCTAACCGTTAATATAAAAGCGCCAACTCCAGATACCCCATCTATGACCATGGCGTTGCAAAAATATATTGCAGAAGCAAATAAGAAATAACATATAGAAGAATTTTAAACCTCACTCTAGTGAGTTAAGATTACCTTCCATTTATATTTTTTTAAATAAAAAATCCGGTGCACTTTACACCGGATTTTTTTGAATCAATTAACTAATTAAAAACAATGCTAGGATGAAGTTGGCCCGCCGGCCATAATTTCATCATTAGCATATGCTTCAAACTTTTCAAAGTTCTTTTTAAAGGAATTTGCCAGTTCTCCTGCTTTTTTATCATAAGCTGCAGTATCTTTCCAGGTATTTCTGGGATTTAAAACTTCTGCAGGCACGTTAGGACAATTTAATGGCATCTGTAGCCCGAACATATTATGCGTACTAAATTCCGCATCTTTTAATTCGCCATTTAGCGCAGCGCTAATCATAGCCCGGGTATATTTTAATTTCATTCGGTTTCCGGTACCATATGGCCCACCGGTCCATCCAGTATTAATTAACCAAACATTTACTCCGGCTTCTTTCATTTTAGCGCTTAACATTTCGGCATATTTTGTAGGGTGCAAAGGCATAAAAGGCGCACCAAAACAGGCTGAAAAACTTGGTACAGGTTCATCTATTCCAGCTTCGGTACCCGCAACTTTTGCCGTATAACCGCTTATAAAATGATAAGCCGCCTGGCCCGGCGTAAGTTTACTTATTGGGGGCAAAACCCCAAAAGCATCGGCGGTTAAAAAGAATATATTCTTGGGATTTTCACCTACCGATGGCACCTGAATATTATCTATATGATGAATAGGATAACTAACTCTTGTATTTTGAGTTATGCTGGTATCAGAAAAATCTACATTCCCGTCCTCGTCCAAGATTACATTTTCCAAAATAGCTCCCGGCTTGATGGCTCGGTAAATATCTGGTTCATTTTCATCGGTAAGGTTTATCACCTTAGCGTAGCAGCCCCCTTCAAAATTAAAAATTGTATTTTCTTTGGTCCAACCGTGTTCATCATCACCAATTAGTTTTCTGTCAGGATCTGCAGATAAAGTGGTTTTTCCCGTTCCCGAAAGTCCAAAAAATATGGCGGTATCACCATCTTCACCAACATTAGCAGAGCAATGCATTGGAAGCGTATTTTTATCTACCGGAAGTATAAAATTTAAGGCTGAAAATATTCCTTTTTTAATCTCCCCTGTGTAGCCGGTTCCACCAATTAAAGCAATTTTTTTTCTGAAATTAAGAATAGCAAAATTCTCCTGGCGGGTTCCATCTACTTCAGGATTTGCCTTAAAACCGGGAGCGTTAAGAATTAGCCATTCTTCCTTAAAGCTTTCGAGTTCCTTTTCTTCCGGCCTTAAAAACATATTATAGGCAAACATATTAGACCAGGGATACTCATTTACCACCCTAATATTTAAGCGGTATTTTTCTTCGGCGCAGGCATAGGCATCGCGAGCGTAAATTTCCTTATCAGAAAGGTAATTGGCAACCTTATCATAAAGTTTGTCGAATTTGGCAGCATCAAAAGGAATATTGATATCTCCCCACCAAACTTTGTCGCGGGTAATTTCATCTTTTACAATAAAACGATCTTTTGGCGATCTCCCGGTATAAGCTCCCGTGTTAATAGCCAGGGCGCCCGAATTTGTTTCGGTACCAAGACCATGTTCTAAAGTATCGTAATGAAGTTCTTCAGGAGATAACTGGTAGTGTACCGTTGCATTTCTGATCCCGTAGTTTTCTAACGAAATCGTTTTCGTAGTTTGGGTGTGTGCAAGCATAAATTTAAAGTGTGTGGTTTGTTATGGGTACAAAATTATAAATCTTATACACATAAACTGCTAAACTTTCTTAAATTATTTAGACTTAAATTTTATGAATTCCACCAGTAAAAAAATCCACGCGGCTATTAATAGCGTACCTCCCAGCGGGGTCACTAATGCAATTGCCGTAAAATCTATAGTTGTTAAATTATTGGTGGCGAGTAAATATATAGATCCAGAAAAGCAAATTACGCCAAATAGGAGCAGATAAAAGATTGGTTTTTGAAAACGAAATGAGGGCATTTTAAAACCTCCAATAAAAAGAAGTAACAAACCATGATACATTTGATATTTAACCCCGGTTTCAAAAGATTCCCTTGCGGCGATATCTAATAATGGTTTTAAACCATGTGCACCAAAAGCACCAATTATTACTGCTAAAAGTCCAAAAATCGCCCCGGTTATTAAAAATTTCCTATTCATTTAGGTTATTTTTTATGAGTTAAAGATTTAATACATTCGTAAACCACTACACAAAACTAATTTATTTTATGAACAACATTTTAATAATCGGGGCAGGAAAATCTACTTCTGTCCTAATCGACCATCTTTTGTCCAAAGCCGGGACCGAAGATCTCTTTTTAAGAATTGGAGATATTGATCTTGAGAATGCTAAAAAAGCCTGCAAGAATAAAAAGCATTGCGAAGCTTTTCATTTAGATGTTTTTAATGCTGAAAGCAGGGAGAATGCAGTTAAAAGTGCCGATATCGTGATTTCCATGCTGCCGGCGAGATTTCATATAGAAGTTGCCAAAGCTTGCGTAAAGTTCAAAAAGAATATGGTGACCGCCTCTTACATAAGCAAAGAAATGAAAGCTTTAGATGAAGAAGTAAAGGAAAACGGACTCATATTTATGAATGAAATTGGGGTAGATCCCGGTATTGATCATATGAGTGCAATGCAGGTTATAGATCGTATTCGTGATAAAGGCGGAAAAATACTTTTATTTGAATCTTTTACAGGCGGCCTTGTAGCTCCTGAAAGCGACACCAATCTCTGGAATTATAAATTTACCTGGAACCCAAGAAATGTAGTGGTTGCCGGGCAGGGCGGCGTGGCCGAGTTTATACAGGAAGGAAAATATAAATACATTCCTTATCACCGTTTATTTAGAAGAACCGAGTTCCTCCACATTGAAGGTTACGGCAAATTTGAAGGTTATGCCAATAGAAATTCGCTAGACTATATGAGCATTTATGGCCTGGAAGATGTACTTACACTTTACCGCGGTACCATTAGGCGGGTTGGCTTCAGCCGTGCGTGGAATATGTTTGTGCAACTTGGAATGACCGATGATAGTTTTAAAATGAAAGATTCAGAAAATATGAGCTATCGTGATTTTGTGAATTCCTTTCTCCCTTATTCCCCTACAGATACTGTAGAACTTAAACTTCGGCATAATTTAAAAATAGATCAGGACGATCTTATGTGGGAAAAACTGTTGGACCTGGATTTATTCAATAAAGACAAAAAAATTGGAATTAAAGAAGCTACGCCTGCCCAAGCCCTACAGAAAATCTTAATGGATAAATGGAGCCTGGCCCCAGACGATAAGGATATGATTGTAATGTACCATAAATTTGGTTACGAATTAAAAGGCAAGAAAAAACAGATAGATTCAACTATGGTGCACATTGGGAAAGACCAAACTGAAACTGCAATGGCAAAAACCGTGGGGCTTCCTGTAGCCATAGCTACTTTAAAAATCTTAAAGGGCGAAATAACCACACCCGGCGTTCAGCTTCCTATTAAAAAAGAAGTTTATGAACCCATTCTAAAAGAATTAGAGAAACACGATATTGTTTTTAAAGAAAAAGAGACCGAATATTTGGGTTATAACCCTTTTGGAGAAGTAGGAAATTAAATTTTTGAATTCAATTTGCTACTTTAGCTCTTTAACCAATAAACCTCCCAAATGAAAGTTGTAAACGAGACTGTTGTTATAGATGGTATAGATAAAACCATCCTGAATTTCTTAATGGAAGATGCCAAAAAATCTATTTTAGAAATCGCCAGGAATATCGGGATTACCGGTGCAGCAGTTCACCAGCGTTTACGCAAATTGGAAAAAGCAGGTTTAATTGAAGGCTCTAAACTTATGATAAACCCCCGCAAGTTGGGCTATAAAACTATGGCCTTTGTAGGGGTTTACTTAGATAAAGCAGTTAGTAACCCGCAGGCTGTAAAACAGCTAAGCCGAATTCCTGAAGTAATTGAATGCCATTACACCACCGGGAATTGGTCTATTTTCATCAAAATATTATGTAGAGATAACGAGCATTTAATGAATGTACTCAACAAAGATATTCAGGCTATAGAAGGGGTTTCAAGAACCGAAACCTTTATTTCGTTAAATCAACAAATAAAAAGGCAAATCAAAATTTAATATTCTTTGGATTTATTCTAAATAAGAATTAATTTTGGCTGCAGTATGAAAGTATTACACCAGTCTCAATTCTTTACTTCTTATCAATGTGATAAGCAGCGATGCTTTTTTATTGAATTTCCGCATAAAACCATTCAGCTTGGTTTTTGCCAGTTTTTAGCGTTTAGACAGCAAGTTAAAGAAATTGACCTGGATTCTCATTTTAATGGGCAAAACCCGCACGGTTTGGAAATGCTTATGCTATGCAATAGGCAACACTTCTTTGTTTTTAATACTTTAGAATGTATAGATCTTAAAGAATTTATTACCGGTTCTTTTGCTATGCTTGAACTTAATTCCCTGCTTACCAATTCAGTTTAATCTATTTCACTTTAGACTATTTCTAAATTCTATTCCTAATTAGGTTCTTACCGCCTATTTGGCTAATTTTATAGAAAATGACTAATAAACCGGCACAATGCTGGTCGCAAAAAAATAGTTAAGCACAAATCTGGTGAAGTAAGCCTTTACCGGCCATTTATAGCATTAAAAATACAAAGAAAATGAAAGATTTAGTAAGACAAAATTTAAGTATCCATGTAGATGTCATGGATCTTTTAAATAAACAAATTGAAAAAGAAGCACATTCATCATCAGCTTATTTAGCTATGGCTTCCTGGTGCGATCACAATGCCCTTTCTTATAGTGCCGATTTCTTTTACGAGCAAGCTGCAGAAGAAAGAGAGCATATGATGAAGATCTTTAGATTTATTAACGATAATGGTGGTACCGCGTATTCTCCAGAAGTTAGTGGTGTAAATCACGATTTTAAATCTTTGGAAGAAATCTTTGAAACTGCTTTAGACCAGGAAATTGCTATTACCAAAGCAATTCACAATATTGTAGGTAAATGCCGAAAATTAAACGATTATACTACCGAGTATTTTCTACAGTGGTTTATAGCAGAGCAAATGGAAGAAGAGCAAACAATGCGCCGTGCGCTAGAGTTATTTGATCTTATGGGCACCGAAGGCCTGGGTCTTAAATTATTAGATGAGCGCATCCCGCAAATTAGAGACAAACGTGCAGAATAGATTTTTATAAGAAAATATGCATCATTCTGAATTTATTTCAGATCATTAAATTAAAAAACCCGCTTCAGTTGAAGCGGGTTTTCTTTTATAAAATTTTCCGAAGAAATATTTTCAATATTAATCTCTTCCCATATAAATACTAAGAAAGTAAAGCAAAGTTGCTAAAGAACCAACTGCGGCAACCACATAAGTTCTGGCGGCCCATTTTAGAGAATCTTCGGCAGCTTCATGTTCCGGTCCAGAAACCATATTTTCGGTTTCTAACCACGCTAAAGCGCGTTTACTCGCATCATATTCTACGGGTAAAGTTATAAAACTGAATAAGGTTCCCATTCCAAACATGATAATTCCAATAAGTAAAACGGTGCTTCCTATAGCCGTAGTGGCCATTAAGATTAATCCTCCAAAAATCACCCATTGGGAAAATCTTGAGGCTATACTTACCACAGGCACCAACTGGCTTCTCATGGTTAACCAGCTATAAGCATTAGCATGCTGAATAGCGTGACCGGTTTCGTGCGTTGCCACAGCAGCGGCAGCAGCGTTTCGTTGGCTGTAAACCCCTTCAGAAAGGTTAATTGTTTTTTTCTGTGGATTGTAATGATCGGTCAACATTCCCGGTGTAGAAATTACTTTTACATCAGTAATATTGTTGTCTCGTAACATTTTTTCGGCGAGCTCTTTTCCACTCATTCCGTTTTGTAAATGGACTTTAGAGTATTTTTTAAATTTACTCTTCAGTTTATTACTCACATACATACTCACTATAAAAATGAGCCCTGCAATAATATAATATCCTAACATTTTCTTTTCTATTTAATTAACCCAAAGATAGCAAAAACCTCGCCATTTGTATTTTCAATTAAGACTTGACATTTTAAAATAAACTCACAAAATTTTAACTGAAATGAAACTTAGACTCCAATAAAAAAATTGGTAATTAGCGGAAGATTGATTGTGAATATGTTATTTTACAATTTAAGATATTACCTATATTTGCACCAATCACTACAAAAAGGCTATGCAATACAAAAGAATACTTTTAAAATTATCGGGAGAAGCATTAATGGGACAACGCCAATATGGCATAGATCCCGATCGCCTGGCAGAATATGCCGAGGAGATTAAAGAAGTTACCGATAAAGGAATAGAAGTAGCCATTGTTATAGGCGGCGGAAATATTTTTAGAGGAGTTGCCGGGGCAAGTAAAGGAATGGATCGGGTGCAGGGAGACCATATGGGTATGCTTGCTACTGTAATTAACGGTTTAGCTTTACAAAGTGCGCTGGAAGATGCCGGAGTTCAAACCAGGTTACAATCTGCTATAAAGATCAATGAAGTTGCTGAACCTTTTATTAGAAGAAAAGCTATGCGCCATTTAGAAAAAGGCCGCGTGGTAATTTTTGGAGGCGGAACTGGAAATCCTTATTTCACCACAGATTCTGCTGCAGTTTTACGTGCTATTGAAATTCACGCCGATGTTATTTTAAAAGGAACCCGTGTAGACGGAATTTACAATGCCGACCCTGAAAAGGATAAAAAAGCTACAAAATTCGATTTTATTTCTTTTGACGATGTAATTAGAAAAGGCCTGAAAGTGATGGATACCACCGCGTTCACCTTAAGCCAGGAAAATGAACTCCCAATAATTGTTTTTGATATGAATACCCCCGGAAATCTTTTAAAAGTAGTGACCGGAGAAAGAATAGGTACAAAAGTTAATTTATAAAGATTTACGCTCAACTAATATTTTTTAAAAATGGAAGACGAAATTGAATTTATTATAGACACCGCCAAGGAAAATATGGACAAGGCAATTGAACATTTAAAGAAACAATTGCAAAACATTCGGGCGGGTAAAGCCAACCCGGCGATGCTTGGAAGTGTAATGGTAGAATATTATGGAGCTCAAACCCCGCTTCAACAGGTTGCCAATGTGAATACACCAGATGCCCGAACTATTTCTATTCAGCCTTTTGAAAAAAGCCTGATTAAAGATATTGAAAAAGGAATAATGCTGGCAAACCTTGGTTTTAATCCAATGAACAACGGTGAGAGTGTAATTATAAACGTACCACCCTTAACTGAAGAGCGCCGTAAGCAACTTACAAAACAGGCAAAAGCGGAAGCGGAAGATGCCAAAATTGGAGTAAGAAACGACCGAAAATCAGCTAACAACGAATTGAAGAAACTTGATATTTCTGAAGATTTACTTAGAGATGCTGAAAATGAAGTTCAGGAATTGACTGATGCCCACATTTCCCGTATAGATTCTATCCTGGAAAACAAGGAAAAAGAAATTATGACTATATAATAGAAAGTCATTTTCTCTTGTTATTTTAGAGGCTGTTTGAAGAATTTTAAAATCGTCATCCTGAACTGGCTTCAGGATCTAAACTGGAAGCTGAATACTCCCGAAGTTTAGGGAAAGGAAAGCTTGACGACAATAAGTTTCTCAAACAGCCTTTTTTATTTTAGTGATTAATCAATTTGTTCATAATTCAGAAAAACCTATGCGCTCTCCGTTATTGCTTATTTTTCTGTTTTTTTCCTTTAATGTTTTTGCTCAGCAAAACCTAAGAGGAAGAATTGTAAACGAACAAACCGGCGATCCCCTCGCCTACGCTAAAATAACCTATGGTGATAAAGAAGATTTAAGCAAAATAGACGGCAGTTTTTCAATTACGCTTACAAAAAATGAAACGCAACTTAGTATTTCTTATGTGGGTTTTGAAACACAAAACTTCAAAGTTTCAAAAGATGTAGAATTTGTAAGAATTAAATTGACTCCTAAAATTGAAAGCCTTGCTATTGTAACTATTTCTTCAGAAAAAAATAAAGCGAATGCAATAATTGAAAAAGCAATCGCCCGAAAGCCCGAAAACGATCCTGAAGAAAAACTGCAAAAATTCAATTTTAAAAACTATAATAAATTTATTGTAGACAATGAAACCGCCGCATTGGAAATGGCGAGCGATAGCACCAATCTCGAAATTGGCACCATTATAAATTCGGCTGCAAGTTATTTTTCAGAAAAAGTTTCAAGATTTTATTTTTCCCAGGCAGATGGTTTAAAAGAAGAAGTTCAGGCTTTAAAAACCGCCGGATTTGGAGACCCGGTGTACGAGATTTTATCGCTTTCGGTAAATCCATTTTCACTCTACGATAAAGATTTTAGAATTTTTGAAACAGATTATGCCGCGCCCTTGCAAAATTCTGCTTTCAGAAATTATTCGTTTAAAATTTTAGATACCACTACCACTTCCCGCCCCGCTTATGTAATTTATTTTAAACCTAAAAGGCAACGTGCGGTTGCAGGTTTAGAAGGGGTGCTTTATTTAGACACCAAAACATACGCCATACAGCAGACAAAAGCCCAGCTTTTGGGTGCTATAAAACTAGAAATAGATCAGGAATACAAATATTTCCCCGACGAAAATTTATGGTTTCCAAAAACTCAAAAAATCACCATTAGACCAGGAAATGGGGACCAGGCGATTTCGGTTTTTGGCGGAGTTATTTCTACAGGAACACTTCAGAAAAAAGAATCTATTCTAAATAATATTCTTGCCCCGGGAAGAAGTGATCCTAACCTGTTTTTAAATGTAACCAGCACTAATTTTGATATTCAGTTGAATTCTGAAGAGAGCTTAGAAAGCTCAGCTGAAATTTTGGTTAAAACTGATGCGAATTCCCGGGAAGATCTTTTTTGGAAAGAAAACAGAACCGAAATTTTAAGTACACAAAATAAGCTAAGTCGCCAACGAGCAGAACGACTTATTAGGGAAAAAGAAGTTGAAGAAAAAATAAGCTTTCAAAAATCGATTGCTACAGGTTATTATCCGGTGGGATTTTGGGATTTTGATCTTGGCAAATTCTTTAAATTCAATAACTACGAAGGCATTCGCCTGGGATTTGGCGGGAAGACCAACGAACAATTATCTAAAAAATTCAGTTTAAACGGCTACCTGGTATATGGCACCAAAGATGAAGTATTTAAGTATAACCTCGGGACCTCAATTCATTTAAATAAGACTACCGAAACCGATCTTAAATTCAACTACACCCGCGATATTGTTGAAACCGGAAGTTTTAATTATCTACAAGGCAAAAACGATTTTTCTATTATAGAACCACGCTTTGTAAATATTAATTTTTTCTACGAACATCGCACGTTAAGCAGTGGTTTAACCCATAGATTCGGGTCTAATTTTAAAACTGAACTTCGGTTGTCTAAAAGCAATATTTATCAAATTCGAGATTACAGCTTTTTGCTGAACGGCCAGGAATTTTCTAAATACACGCTTTCTGAAGCTACATTTTCTTTTTTATGGCGGCCATTTGCTAAATTTCTAAAAACACCAAATGCTACCAAATTAATAGAAAAAGGTTACCCAAAGTTTACGGGCCAAATCACTAAAGGAATTTCTGGAATTGGCGGAAGCGATTTTGATTATACCAAATTTGGGCTTTTGGTAGAACACGAAATAAAAAGACTTAACCAATCCCGAACCGAAATTATCCTGGAAGGTAATTATGCCACAGGCGAAGTTCCGCTTACGCATTTATTTCATTCGCTGCCAAACAGCCCCAGGCGGAAGGGTATCCTTAGGCGGTTTTCAGTAGCGGGAAGACGCAGTTTTGAAACCATGTTTTATAACGAGTTTTTTAGCGATAAGCAGGCTATGTTGCACATAAAGCATCAATTAAGACCCATAAATATTCACCGGTTAATTCAGCCAGAACTTGTATTTATTTCCCGCCACGCCATTGGAGATATTAGCCATCCCGAAAGGCATAGTATTCCGTTTAAAAGTTTAGAACAGGGTTATCATGAATTTGGAATAGAACTACAAAAAATACTTGTAGGTTTTGGCCTGGGAGCGGCCTACCGCTATGGCCCCTATAGTCTGCCTACTTTTGATGAAAATTTCGCATTTAAATTCACTTTTCATTTAGATATTTAATCCTGAGCTACTTTAGGAGTTTAAACAGCATTAAATAGGCTTCCTTTTTATACCTTTGCGCTCGCTTAAAAACTTCCCATGGCCAAGATTTTTAGTTTCGGATTCTGGAACTCAATTGCGCGATTAATTTTGCGGAACAGGATTATTATACTTTTACTTATAATCGCCACTACGGTATTTCTTTCCACACAGTGGAAAAATATGCGTTTTTCTTATACCGAAGCCAACCTTTTACCAGACGATCACGAAGACAATATTGCCTATAATGAGTTTCTAGATAAATTTGGAGAGGAAGGGAATTTGGTTTTGCTTGGCGTAAAAGATTCTACCCTCTTTAAACCGGAAAATTTTGAAGCGTGGAAAGAGCTTACCAAAACTTTAGAAGCCTTCCCTGCGGTAGATTATGCAATTTCGGTTAGTAATCTTCAGCAATTAAAGAAGTTTGAAGATCCCAGCCGATTTGAGATGGTGCCTTTTATTACTGAAGATAATCCTACCGAAGAAGAACTTCAACAATATCAGGATCAACTTTACAATGAGTTACCATTTTATGAAAACCTGGTCTATAGTTCACATTCCAACACCTTACAATCGGCTATTTATTTAAATAAAGAAATCGTTAATTCTAAAGAACGCAAAACCTTTGTTATAAATGAGCTGCAACCCCTCATTGCTAATTTTGAAGAAAAAACAGGCATAGACGTAAAAGTCTCTGGAATGCCTTACATAAGAACCTTGAATTCCCAGAATATAATTGATGAAATAGGGCTTTTTATTCTCGCAGCACTTGGGGTGACATCGCTTATATTTTTCTTCTTTTTCAGATCTATTAGAGCAACGATTATTTCTATGATCACGGTTTGCATTGGGGTAATGTGGGCCTTTGGGGTAATAGGCTTGTTTAATTATGAAATCACGGTACTTACTGCACTTATCCCGCCATTAATTATTGTAATAGGAATTCCCAACTGTATTTTTCTGATAAATAAATATCAACAGGAAATTAAAAAACACGGAAACCAGGCAAAATCACTTCAAAGAGTAATCACCAAAGTGGGAAATGCCACTTTAATGACCAATATTACCACCGCATCTGGTTTTGCAACTTTTATACTTACCGATAGCACGCTCCTAAAGGAATTTGGTATTGTAGCTTCTATAAATATTGTGGCGATTTTTATTCTCAGCCTGCTGATAATTCCAATTATCTACAGTTATATGAATTTGCCAAGGCGTAAACACCTTAAACACCTTAACAAGCGATGGATTGGCGGTTTTGTGAACTGGATGGAGCAAATGGTGAGACACCGCCGCATTAGTATTTATATAACCTCTATAGTTCTTCTGGTTGTGAGCATTATTGGAATTTACACCATAAAGATCTCGGGAAGTTTATTAGAAGATATGCCCGAAGAAGCTGAATTCTTCCAGGATATTAAATTTTTTGAAGAAGAATTTGACGGGGTAATGCCTTTAGAAATTCTTGTGGATACAAAACGTAAAAATGGCGTTTTAAAACCTGCCACGCTTAAACGCATGGAAGAACTGGAAAATCATCTCGCTGAAATTCCTGAACTTTCCCAACCAATTTCCATAACCCGGCTGGTAAAATATTCTAAACAGGCTTTTTATAATGGCGATGCCCAATATTATCAATTACCGAGTTCACAGGAACAAAACTTTATAATGCCGTACACCAAAGGATTTTCTTCAAATGAAAACCTACTCACTTCGTATATAGACAGTACGGGAAGGTATGCGAGAATTACCACCTATATGAAAGATGTGGGAACCGATAAAATGGAAGAACTGGAAGAAGACCTCTGGCCCCAGATTAATAAAATTTTCCCCCAGGAACGCTACGAAATTTCAATGACGGGTAAAGCTTTTATCTTCCAAAAAGGAACCAATTACCTGGTAAAAAATCTTATTATTTCGCTTTCCTTGGCCATTTTATTAATTGCAATATTTATGGCCTGGATGTTTAGATCGTTCAGAATGATTATTGTTTCCCTTGTTCCTAACCTACTACCCTTGCTGGTAACTGCAGGAATGATGGGCTTTTTAGGTGTTCCTATAAAACCTTCTACAATCCTGGTGTTTAGTATAGCTTTTGGAATTTCGGTAGATGATACCATTCATTTTTTAGCAAAATACAGGCAGGAATTAAAAGCTAATAATTGGAGAATTAAACGATCGGTTTACGCGGCGCTACGGGAAACAGGAGTTAGTATGTTTTATACTTCTATTGTGCTGTTTTTCGGATTTTCGGTATTTATGATTAGTAGTTTTGGCGGAACTGTAGCCCTGGGTGGTCTTGTTTCGGCAACCTTACTTTTCGCAATGCTGGCTAATTTATTATTACTTCCTTCTTTATTGCTTTCCTTAGAGAAAAATATTGCCAACAAAGAGGTTATGAAAGAACCCGCAATGAAGATTATTGAAACCGACGAAGACGAAGCCGAAATTGAAAAAGAGGAATCTAAAAATTCAGAAAGATAATCAACAAAGCGCTTGGGGAATCAACCTCCTAGTGTGATTAATAAAAACCGGCTTGCTTTGCAGGCTGAGACGGATAAATTATATTTGTTTTTTCTAAATCTAACATAAATGATACAAGCAAAAATTGCTGAAATATTAGACAGCAATCAATTTCTACAGGAATTTGAGGTGAACGGCTGGGTTCGTTCTTTTAGGAGCAATCGCTTTATTGCCTTAAACGATGGATCTACCATTAACAACCTGCAATGTGTAATAGATTTTGAGAATTTTGACCAGGACGAGCTTAAAAGAATCACCGTTGGTGCTGCCGTTTCTGTAAAAGGAACTTTGGTTGAAAGCCAGGGAAATCAGCAACGAGTTGAGATTGAGGTAAAAGAGTTTAAAATTCTTGGCGATGCAAATCCCGAAGAAGTAAAACTTACCATTCTTTCACCAAAGCGACACAGCCTGGAAAAACTAAGAGAGCAGGCACATTTACGTGTGCGCACAAATACTTTTGGCGCCATTATGCGTGTGCGATCTAAACTGTCTTTTGCCGTGCATAGTTATTTTCAGCAAAATAACTTTCATTATGTAAACACTCCAATTATTACGGGAAGTGATGCCGAAGGTGCCGGCGAAATGTTTAGAGTTAGCGCTTTAGATATGGAAAACCCGCCAAAGAATGAAGATGGCAGTATAGATTTTCGTGAAGATTTCTTCGGAAAAGAGACTAATTTAACGGTTTCAGGACAACTGGAAGGTGAAGCCTACGCGATGGGACTTGGGCAGATCTATACTTTTGGTCCAACATTTAGAGCTGAAAATTCTAATACTTCCCGCCATTTAGCCGAATTCTGGATGATAGAGCCTGAAGTTGCTTTTTGTGATCTGGACGGCAATATGGATTTAGCTGAAGATTTTATAAAATATGTACTTAAATATATTTTAGATCATTGCCAGGACGACCTTGAGTTTTTAGACAAACGTTTTAAAGCTGAAGAAGAAGCCAAACCAAAAGCAGACCGCAGCGGATTGGGATTATTGGAGAAACTTCATTTTGTAATAGATAACAACTTTAAGAGAGTTAGTTATACTGAAGCTATCGAAATTCTTAAAAATTCAAAGCCCAATAAAAAGAAGAAGTTCAACTATATTATTGAAGAATGGGGCGCCGATCTGCAAAGTGAACACGAACGTTTTTTAGTTGAAAAACATTTTAAATGCCCGGTAATTTTATTCGATTATCCCGCAAATATTAAAGCTTTTTATATGCGTCTTAACGAAGACGGTAAAACCGTAAGAGCAATGGACATACTTTTCCCAGGAATTGGAGAAATTGTTGGCGGTTCACAAAGGGAAGAGCGTTTAGACGTGCTTCAAAATAAAATGAAGGAATTAAATATAGACGAAAAAGAATTGTGGTGGTACCTTGATACTCGTAAGTTTGGAACCTGTGTTCACAGTGGCTTCGGACTTGGGTTTGAGAGACTGGTACAATTCGTAACCGGAATGGGAAATATCAGGGATGTAATTCCATTCCCAAGATTCCCCGGTAACGCTGAGTTTTAAGATATTTTAAAAACCTCACAGGCTTTCAAAACTTGTGAGGTTTTTTTATTCTTGTCTATGTCCCGTCCTGAATTTATTTCAGGATCTAATTTGATTAAAAATTTGCATCATGTTAGAAGCTGAAACAAGTTCAGCTTGACGAAAGCTTTTAGTTTATAATAACCACCTGACCATTGAAAATTAGAGAAACGCATATTGTTCCCGTAATAACTGAAAAAATCAGGTTACAAGAATATGCGGTTTCTATCTTTGCTTCCCTTCCCACCAAAAGCTCGCTTAAGAAGGCTTTAAAAAAAGAACTTATCCTTTTAGACAGGCAACCCGCAAAAACTTCAGACTGGATTAAAGAAGGTCAAAAACTGGAATTGCTTGAATCCGAAAATCCAGTAAGAAAAGTATTCACTTTAAAACTGGAAGTGATTTTTGAAGATGATTACCTGGCGGTTATTCATAAACCAGCCGGAATTCCCACCAGCGGAAATTACTTTAAAACTATTGAGAATGCTTTAGGTTTTAATTTAAATGAATCTAAAGCCAAAGATGCACTACCGGCTCCCCTACCCGTTCACCGTTTAGACAATCCAACTTCGGGTTTATTGCTTATTGCTAAAAACAAAGCGGTGCAGGTAGATTTAAACAGGTTATTTGAAGAAAAAAAGATTCAAAAAAGTTATGTTGCGCTTGTCTTTGGAAGTCTTTCTGCTTCAGTTATTTTAAACGATAAAATTGAAGAAAAAGATGCGGAAACCCACATTGAGGTTCTAGAACATTTTCAGCTTAAAAACGAAGATTTTAGCCTGGTTAAAGCTTTTCCTAAAACCGGTAGAACCCACCAAATAAGAATTCATCTTGCAAAACATAGAAATCCAATTGTGGGCGATAAACTTTATGGTAAACCTTCAAAAATCATAAAAAAAGGTGGCTTATTTCTAGCAGCCACCGGGCTTGAATTTATACATCCTGTGAATAAAAATAATTTGAATTTAGAACTTCCGCTTCCGAAGAAATTCAGAGAAATTAAGAGTTTCTCTAAGAATACTTAACAAAATTTTACCACAATCATTTACTATGCCAAAGGCTGTGTCGCATTGTTTTGCTTATTTTTGTAATAAACAACAATTGTTTTGACCTTGCGTTAAAATAGAATAAATCTCACCCGCAGGTGAGTAAAGGAAAATAAATATATGCTTAAACAGCAATTAAATCTCAAATTATCCCAAAAGCTTTCCCCCCAGCAAATCCAGCTGATGAAGCTTATACAACTTCCTACGCAGGCTTTTGAGCAGCGTATAAAACAGGAACTGGAAGAAAATCCGGCTTTGGAAGATGGTAAGGTGGAAACCAAGGATGAGTATGAGGAATATGAAGACGATTATAGTGATAGAGAGCGAGAAGATGAAGGAACCGAATCTATAGAAGCTGAAATTGATGTTGATGAATATTTAAGCGACGATGAAGTACCAAGTTACAGGCTGCAAGCCAATAATTACAGTGCAGACGATGACGAGAAAAGCGTGCCTTACGCTTCTGGAACTTCGTTTACACAATATTTAACCACGCAATTAAGTACGCTTAGGTTTGATGAAACCGAAGAACAAATTGCCGCTTTTTTAGTAGGTAGCGTAGATGAAAGTGGTTATCTGAGAAGAGAACTACAGGACGTGGTAGACGACCTGGCTTTTACCCAGAATATTTATACAGATGAAGCTTCGGTAGAGAAAGTGCTGAAAAAGGTGCAGGAACTTGATCCAGCCGGCGTAGGTGCCAGATCGCTTCAGGAATGCCTACTTATTCAATTAAGACGCAAAGAGCCGACAAAAGGCGTAGAAATGGCTGAAGACATACTGGAAAGATCTTTTGATCAATTCAGTAAAAAACATTACACCAAAATTCTTTCAAGACACGATATTTCTGAAGATGAATTAAGGGAAGCCATAGATGTTATTGAACACTTAAATCCAAAACCCGGCGGTTCTTATTCAGGAAACACCCGAATGGTAGAACACGTAATTCCAGATTTTACCATTAAAATTGTAGATGGAGATTTAGAATTAAGTCTTAACGGAAGAAATGCACCACAAATGCACGTCTCTCGTGATTATAGCGATATGCTGAAGGGTTACAAGGAATCTAAAGAAAAAACAAAAGCGCAGAAAGATGCGGTGATGTTTATAAAACAAAAACTCGATGCTGCAAAGTGGTTTATTGAAGCTATAAAACAAAGACAGCAAACCTTAATGGTAACGATGAGTTCTATTATGAACTATCAAAAAGAATATTTTCTTACCGGCGACGAACGAAATCTACGTCCAATGATTTTAAAAGATATCGCCGATGAGATTGAAATGGATGTTTCTACCGTTTCACGTGTAGCCAACAGTAAATATGTAGACACTCCCTACGGAACAAAGCTCATAAAAGAATTCTTCTCTGAATCTATGAAAAACGACCAGGGAGAAGATGTTTCTACCCGGGAGATTAAAAAGATCCTGGAGATGTCTATTGAAGAAGAAGACAAGCGAAAACCGCTTACCGATGAGAAGCTCGCTAAGGTTTTAAAAGATAAAGGGTATCCAATTGCCAGGCGAACCGTAGCAAAATACAGGGAACAATTAGATATTTCGGTTGCAAGATTGCGAAAAGAAATTTAATGAAATTCCTTTTAAAAAGCGCCTCCTTTATATTTCATCCGCTTTGGATACCGCTAGCAGGGAGTTTACTTTATTTTTTATTTACACCGAGATTTTTCCCGCCGGGTGTAATGCAGGCAAAACTTCTTGCCATTGCAATTTTAACCGTATTTATTCCCGTTGTATTTTACTTTTTGCTTAAAAACCTGGGAAAGGCTCAATCAATCTTTTTAGAAGATGTACGCGAGCGTAGATGGCCTTTGCTTTTCTTTGCCATTTTAATCACCATGGTGCTCAACCAGATTTTGAATGCTTATAATTATGCCGCATTATATTATTTTTTTGTAGGTATTCTTTTTTCCACTTTACTGGCCTTTACTCTAGTATTATTCCGGTTAAAAGCAAGTTTACATATAATGGCGCTTAGCGGGCTTATAATATTCTTAATAGGTGTAAGCCTCAACTTTCAATTAAACTTAACCTACACCATTAGTTTTTTAATTCTCGCGCTGGGTATTACTGCTTCCTCAAGGCTTTATTACAAAGCACACACCTATAATGAACTTTTACTTGGTTTATTTTGTGGGGTAATTCCGCAGTCTTTGGTTTTATATTTCTGGTTATAGAATATAGAACATAAGTCCAACCCTAAAGACCGAAATATCTATAGTCTCTTCATTTAAACGAGCTTCAGGAAAAAGGGAATTTAGGCTGTAATAAACATGAAAATTGAAAGTATTATAGCCAAAAGTAAAGGTTGCCCCCAGCCGGAAACGATCTAACTCTGGCACATCAGTTTGAACCACCTGATTATCTGGTTGTACAAAATTACTCCTAAAATGATAGATATAACCGAATTTTAATCCGGTATAAATTCTCCAAAATTTATAAGTTTCTGGAGTGGAAGTACGCCAGCGAAACTCCAGGGGAGCTTCAATTAATTGTGCAGTAAAGCGATTTGTACTATAATCAATGTCTCGTGTTAAGCTTCTAAAGATGGTTTCTCCGTTATCATCTTCCCCTATAAACAAATTGTGACTATAGCTATTCAAAGACCAGCCTAAACCGGCTGCAATAGCGATATTTCGACGTTTATTTATGGGGAAATCTCTTGTAAATCCGGTGTGAATCCCTCCGGAAAATCCAGATTGGGATATAGCTTCAGGTTTGTTGCTTATTAAATTAAAGGTTAGCCCAATGTAAAACTGATCTTCCCGGTACAAACTATCTATTACCACCGGAACGGAGTCTGGGATGCTTTTTAATCTAATTTCTTCTTCGGTTTGGGCCAATAACGGCGTAGAAAAAAATATAAAGAAGAAAACAAGGTAGTATATTCTATTCATTTTAAACCACGGCTATATTGAGTTTAAAGATAAAAAAACATCCTGCCAAATATTATATTTTGACAGGATGTTTATACAGTTTTGAAAAAATACCTATTGGTAATTATTGCATATTTTGCAGTGCGTCACCTTCTTTAGTGGTATAGTTAATTTTAAGAGCTTCAGCTTTTCTCAATTCTTGTTTGATATCTGAAACCAATCCCATATTTGTTTCTTCATCTACCTTAAGGGCAGTTGTAAGATATGGTATTAACTCTTCACGTTTAGTTTCCCTTTCAGCAAAAATGAATTGTTGTACTTCGCCAACACTGGCAAACTTATCATTTAACTGAATCCTTGCCTCACTACCAAATCTTTCCTGGTAGCGTGGGCTGGGTTTACCGGCGTAAATGTACATTACAAGATCCTTCTTATCCAGTTTTTCAACCTGATCAGCGAATGGAAGTTTATTTTCAACCATTAACGTATTCTGACGCATCACGGTAACAACCATAAAGAAGAACAGTAACATAAATACAATATCTGGTAAGGATGCTGTACTAATGGCTGGTTGCCCTTCGCTCTTTTTCTTTTTGAATTTAGACATAATTAAGTCTTAAATTTAAGTTTTATATTAAGGTTATTAACTCGTAGGCTCGGCTTCAGAAAGCTTTTGAGGGATCATATCTTTAATAAGTTCAATTCTCTCCTTCAAAGTTTCTTTATCACCTTCGCTTGTACGTGAGTCGTTATACCTGGCTTCCATTGCTGTAAAGCTAGTACCAAATAAACGTTCGGCTTCCCTATCTCTAAGTTGGTTATAAGCCGCTACAAGTTCGTTTTGTACCGCGATATAAGTTCCATACTCGGTTCCCCTGTTATTTACCAAAGAAATAATAGCTTTCGTTGGGTTAACAGAAGAAGCTGGGTCTCCGGCTCCCTGGCAGAAGTCACAAGCCTCTTCGCCTGTTCCTCCTCCATTGTCAAGAAATTCTACAGCTGCCTGTCTTAATTCCTCAATCTCCATCTCCTCATCTTCTACCAGTAATTGGTTATTTGCATTAACCAGTACCTGGAAGATGTTTCGTTCTTTAATTACCGGCGGATCCTGTTCTTCAGGCTGCCATTCCGGCAACTTCCTGCTAATCCCGCTATCTGTCTCAATGGTTGTTGTTACCAGAAAGAAGATTAGTAGCAAGAAAGCAATATCGGCCATAGAACCGGCATTAACCTCTGGTGCTTCTCTTCTTGCCATATTCTTATTTAGTTAATTTTTTAACTCCTGAAATAACCATTGCTAAAATTGCAATTCCAGCAAGGATATAGAATGTTACTAAACCTGCACTTATCCAATGTGCCGCATTAGCAGAGAGTATATCTCCATCTTTAAGCGTCATTTGAGTTCCATCGGTTACAAGGTATGCAATTACAATAACTGCAATAAATGCACCAACAGCGATAAGTGTGTTTTTAATATTTCCTTTAAACAGACCTTTTATCACAAAGATTGCAACCAATACAAGAACAACCAGTAACACGAAATAAGACAAATACATTATTGGTGTAAGCAGACTATTCTGTAAATCGGCCGAGGCCTCTATAGCATCACCGTCTTCGGCAAGGATCCTTCCCAAAAGGATAAGACCTACAACGCCTAATACGATAGATACATATTTTAATATTTTATGTAAAGTCATAATTTAATCTGGTCTTAGATTCTTTTTTTGTTTTTGTAAGCTACCAACATATCGATAAGAGTGATAGATGCATCTTCCATATCGTTTACAATACTATCTATTTTAGCGATAATATAGTTATAAAATATTTGAAGAATAATAGCCACGATCAAACCAAATACGGTTGTAAGAAGTGCCACTTTAATACCTCCGGCAACAAGAGATGGTTGCATATCACCAGCAGCTTCAATTCTATCGAAGGCGGTAATCATACCAATTACAGTACCCATGAAACCAAGCATAGGAGCAATAGCGATAAATAAAGACAACCAGGAAACGTTTTTCTCTAACTGTCCCATTTGTACTCCACCGTAAGCTACAACAGCTTTTTCTGCCGCGTCAATACTTTCGTCTGCACGGTCAAGACCCTGATAGTAGATAGAAGCAACAGGTCCTTTTGTATTTCTACAAACTTCCTTAGCAGACTCTACACCACCACTATTTAAAGCGTCTTCTACATCTCTAGCCAATTTTTTGGTGTTAGTTGTAGAAAGGTTTAAAAAGATAATTCTCTCTATGGCAACAGCCAAACCAAGAATTAAACATAAAAGAACAATCCCCATAAATGCAGGACCACCTTCTATAAATCGTTTTTTAAGTTCCTGATGAAAACCAAGAGTTTCTTCCTCTGCCTCATCTGCGGCAGCTGCAGCCTCTTCATCTTGTACAAAGTTTACAATTGTACCAGGTAATGTGTTAACATTATTGGCCGCATTAAGGTTTCCGGCTCCAAGTACCATCACCGCGGCGATTACCAAAATAGAAAATAATCTTTTCATTACTGTTTGTCTTAATTTAATTAGTTAAAGGGTTAAAGATATAAAAATAAATTTTTAATAAAAATATAATAATTATTGCAGAGAGGAAGGGATTCGAACCCTCGATACGCTTGTGGCGTATACACACTTTCCAGGCGTGCGCCTTCGACCACTCGGCCACCTCTCTTTCTTAACGTTTTCTAAACGGTGCGCCAAATAACGAAAAAAAATATACTTCGTCAAGCATCTGCCGTTAATTTTATGACATTTCCCCTCTAAGAGAAGTTTCAAAGATAGTTTTAAACACTTTAGGAGACAATTCTTTTCCTAAAAGATACATTAATTTTGCAACCGCAGCTTCAGTACTAATATCTTTGCCAGATACCACCCCTATTTTTTTAAGTTGAACACTGGTTTCGTACTGACCCATAACTACGCTTCCTCCAATACATTGGGTAACATTTACTACGAATAATCCTTCAGAAATTTTTCTTTTTAGAATATCCAGAAACCACTCATCACTGGGGGCATTTCCGCTTCCGTAAGTTTCCAAAACCACTCCTTTTAGACCGGGTTTTGACAACATATATTCTACGGTTTTTGCATTTATCCCCGGAAAAATCTTTAAAATAAGCACTTCATTATTAAATCCTGTGTGCAATTTTGTTTTTTGTCGGCGATTTGGACGCCATAAAGCATTGTAATTAACAGAAAGATATACACCAGATTCAGCTAAGGGATGATGATTTAACGAAGCAAAAGCCTGAAAATGTTCGGCATTAATCTTTGTAGTTCTATTGGCGCGATATAATTTATATTCAAAATAAAGCCCAACTTCAGAAATAACCGGTTTTCCATTCTTCTGTAAACCGGCAATTTGAATACTGGTAATAAGATTTTCTTTAGCGTCTGTTCTTAAATCTCCAATAGGTAATTGTGACCCGGTAAAAATAATGGGTTTGGTTAAATTCTCAAACATAAAACTAAGCGCGGATGCTGTGTAAGACATAGTATCGCTGCCATGCAATACCACAAAACCATCGTAGGTTTCAAAGTTTTCATTAATTGTATTGGCAACTTTCACCCAGCATTCCACATTCATATTAGAGGAATCTATAGGATCGTCAAAACTTAGGGTGTCTATTTCGTGCTCCAGAATTTTAAGCTCTGGAATATTTTGTAGTAATTCATCAAAATTAAAGGCTTTAAGGGCTCCAGAATCATAATCCTTAATCATACCAATGGTCCCCCCGGTATAAATAAGTAAGATTTTAGCTCTTTTCTTCATATAGCGCTTCTTTATTTATTACAGGATTTGCATACATTAATAAATAACTGTTTAGTTCCAGGGAATTTTTTACATCTACCCTTCGGCTAAGTCGGCGCTCAAACTGCCTTTTTTCTTTATCTGAATATTTTTCAGCGTAAGTTCCTGAATTCTTCAACAAATCGAAAGCAATATAATTTGCCGGCCACAATTTGTAATTTTTATAGATATGTTCATCTACTTTAGATGCCACGGCTTTAAGCTGTGCATTTAAAGAAGAATGTTCATTTTCAATCTTTTCAAAAACTTCTTTACCAAGCACTTTTCCAGCACTTATATGAATACGCCCTTTATTGCCAAGAGCACCTTGCATAATAGAATTAAAATCTTCGTTAGCCGATTTTACATATTCTTCTTTCATTCGTTTGGCAAGAAGTTCGGGCATTTTTAAAATATCGGTAGGATCAAATTCATAAGAAATCGCTACCGGAACAATTTTTAGTTCGGCAAAATACTCGGCCAGGCTTTTTTTGCCTTTAGCCATAGCAAGCATTTTTAATACTCCTTGTTGAGTGTAATCGCTGCCATCTTTGGTTCTACCCTCTCGCTGCGCCATCCAAACCGATCTACCTTCTTCCAGGAGCAACTGCTTTATATATTCTGAAAGTACCATGGAACTTTTAAGCATTTCCCTGGGGCTAAGTCCGCGTTTTACCAGGAAATTCCTGTTTAAGCGGGATAGGGCCATGAGAAAAGGCTTTTGTACCAGATTATCTCCAATAGCTGAAGCCGTCATAATAAGATCCTGCTCATACAAAGAAGTATTCAGCAAGGAAGTATCCAGAATAATGTCGCGATGATTGGATATATAAAAATAAGGTTGATCGCTGTCTAATTTTTCAAAACCATTGTAAGTAAGTCCTTCCGTACTTTTTTCAATAACTTTTAATACCGAATTATAAATTACTTTAGTTTGAAAATCCCTAATAGAATGGCATTCTCCTATAATTGCAGCAATTTCCCCTGAACTTTTCTCAGGAAACGTAAACTGCAACAGTGTTTTAAACATGGGATGTCTCATGTGCTCCTGCAAGGCAGGTTGCACCTCATTCTCGTTGTAAAACCTTATGTCTTCAAATTCTTTCACGCAAAATTGTGTTAGCTAGGCAAATGAACAAATTTTAATTTTAACCTCCTTTATATCCCAAATATATCTTTTGAATTCTGAGTAGTTATTTCAGCAATTTCGGCTAGTGGTTTTTCATATATTTCAGCAAGTTTTTCTGCTACTTTTATAAGATATTCAGGTTCGTTACGCCTTCCACGGAAAGGCGTTGGGGACAAATACGGCCCATCGGTCTCCAAAACGATTTCTTTAAGTGGAATTTCATTCAGAAATTTATCTATTTTTCCATTTTTAAAGGTAACTACCCCGCCAATTCCGAGTTTCAGGTTATAAGAAAGAGCGCGTTTCGCCTGCTCCAGGTTTCCGGTAAAACAATGAAAAATCCCAAAAAGATCGTCGCTTTTTTCTTCTTCTAAAATATCAAAAATCTCATCAAAAGCCTTCCTACAGTGAATTACTATGGGAAGCTTGTATTTTTTAGCGAGTTTTATTTGCCTTCTAAAAGCTTCCTGTTGAATTGCCAGTGTACTTTTATCCCAATGCAAATCTATCCCTATCTCACCTACGGCATAAAACCTTCTTCTTTCAAACTGCTCTTCTACATGTATTAATTCCTCTTCATAATTCTCCTGCACGTGGGTTGGATGCAAGCCCATCATTAAAAAAACATTTTCTGGATACCTGGCTTCCAACTCGTACATAGCCTCGGTAGTTTCAGAATCTATGGCCGGAAGAAAAAACCGTTCAATATTTTGCTGAAAGGCGTTTTCTATAAGTTCGTCACGGTCTTTTTCGTAATCTTCGCTATAAAGATGTATGTGCGTATCGGTTAAAATCATAAAAGCAAAAATAATTTATTTTGAAGACCTATCTTTGCGAAAAACATAAAGAATGTCATCTTTAAAAAAATTCCTAAAAGAAAAAGGTTTTAAACGCATAAAACTGAAATACACCAAAACCCAACACCTGGAATTGGTAGCCAAAATTAATAATATTGAAGGAAACTTTATCCTGGATACAGGAGCTTCCAGCACTTGTGTAGGCCTGGAAGCGGTAGAACATTTTAAACTTCTTGCCGAAGATAGTGATATTAAAGCTGCGGGTGCAGGTGCCACCAATATGCTCACACAAATTGCCCAAAAAAACCGAATTGAAATAAAAGGTTGGAAAAAGAAAAAAGTAGACCTGGTGCTATTTGATTTAAGGCATGTTAACGAAGCTCTTATTAATCACGAAGCCGAAAAAGTTCACGGTATTATTGGTGCCGATATTTTAAAGAAAGGGAAGGCTGTAATAGACTATAAAACACCTTCTCTTTATTTAAAATAGAATTTTATAAAGGGGAATTATCCCCTTGATTCGCGAACGCCTGTTAGCTAAGTTTGATTAAATTAATGTTAGCAATGCCTGTAGTGTCTAAAAATAAACTTCGCGACCAACTCCTTTATATTATATTAAGCATCTTCGTGGTATGCGTTTTATTTTTAAACATCTTAAATTTATTTTTGTTTTAATTTATTATTTAAAAATTGAAAAGGCAGCCGTGTGGCTGCCTTTTTTGTTTTATATGTATTCTAATGCTTAAAGCTCCAGGGCTCTTTTTACATCGTTATCCATCAATAATTCTTCAGGGTTTTCTATAGCTTCTTTAATTGCTACAAGGAAACCTACAGATTCTTTTCCATCAATTATTCTATGATCGTAAGAAAGGGCTACATACATAATAGGACGAATTTCTACGTGACCATCTATAGCCACAGGACGTTCTACAATGTTGTGCATTCCTAAAATTGCACTTTGCGGCGGATTAATAATTGGAGTAGAAAGCATAGAACCAAATACTCCACCATTTGTAATAGTAAAAGTACCACCGGTCATTTCATCTACGGTAATTTTCCCGTCACGGGCTTTAGTAGCTAAACGTTTTACCTCATCTTCTACTCCTCTAAAACTAAGATTTTCAGCATTTCTTATTACCGGCACCATTAAACCTTTTGGACCAGAAACCGCTATACTAATATCTTTATAATCAAAACTTACCTGGTGATCGCCATCTATCATAGAATTCACACCTGGATATTGATCTAGTGCACGAACCACGGCCAATGTAAAGAAAGACATAAAGCCAAGACTTACGCCGTGCTTATCTTTAAATTCCTCTTTGTATTTCTTTCTTAAGTTGAAGATAGGCTGCATATCTACTTCGTTAAAAGTAGTAAGCATCGCGGTATCATTTTTAACTGAAACCAATCGAGAAGCTACCTTTCTACGCAACATAGACATTTTCTTCTTAGACTCCCCGCGTTTTCCTTTACCCGGGCTTCCCATAGAAGCTTTTGCCTGTACAGCATCTTCTTTAGTTATTCGGCCATCTTTTCCACTTCCTTCTACATCCTTAGCATCAACGCCTTTTTCGTCAAGGATTTTTTTAGCAGCAGGAGACGGACTACCTTTTGCATGAGAATCCTGTTTTTGAGAAGGTGTTGAAGATTTAGAAGGTTCCTGGGTTTTAGCCTCGGCCTTATCCTTATCTTCTTTTTCCTTTTTATCTGAAGAATCATCTTTAGACTCTTCTTTATCTTCTTTAGATTCCTTTTTATCATCACCTCCACCAGGCTTTTCAGCTTCGGTATCGATTAGACACACCACTTCTCCTACAGCCACAGCATCACCTTCCTCGGCTTTGAGCGTGATAATACCGCTGGCTTCAGCCGGAAGTTCCAGTGTAGCTTTATCGCTATCTACTTCTGCAATTGGCTGATCTTTTTCTACGTAGTCGCCGTCTTCAACTAACCATTCGGCTATTTCAACTTCGGTTATAGATTCTCCCGGAGAAGGAACTTTCATTTCTAAGGCCATGATCTTTGTTTTTATTTTTTATTGTTATTTCCGCGAAAGCGAAAACCTTAAATTCTATATTAATTTATTCTTCTAAATTTTTGTCAAAAACACTTGCAATCACTTTATCGTGACGCTTTTTAAATCTTACAGAACTTCCAGCAGCCGGAGAACCATAAAATTTTCTACTGCAAACCCTAAAGTTTTTAGCTTCATCAAAATGCAATAACATATGCCCGTAAGCCCCCATATTTCTTGGTTCTTCCTGGGCCCATACTACATCATCTGCATTTTTGTATTTCTTGATCGCTTCTTTCATTTTTTCAATAGGCAGCGGGAATAATTGCTCCACACGTACTAAGGCTACATCGTCACGATCGTTTTCTTCTTTATATTCCAATAAATCGTAATAAAATTTACCGGTACAGAAAACTAAAGATTTTACGCCTTTAACTTTCGCTTTTGGATCGTCTAATACAGGCTGAAAACTTCCCTCTGCAAAATCTTCTTTAGTTGAAATTACTTTAGAGTGTCTTAGCAAACTTTTTGGAGTAAAAATAACCAATGGTTTTCTAAAACCTGCTTTCATCTGCCTACGCAAGATATGGAACATATTGGCCGGTGTAGTAACATCTGCCACATACATATTATCTTTTGCACAAAGTTGCAGAAAACGCTCCATTCTGGCTGAAGAGTGTTCTGCACCCTGGCCTTCGTAACCGTGAGGTAAGAAAAGCACCAATCCGTTTTGTAATTTCCACTTATCTTCTGCAGCAGAAATATACTGATCTATCATTATTTGCGCACCATTTACGAAATCTCCAAACTGGGCTTCCCAAATAACCAGGGTTTTAGGACTTGCCATAGCATAGCCATAATCAAACCCCATTACGCCGTATTCTGAAAGCGGGGAGTTATACACAAAGAAATCGCCATCTCTGCCCTCTATATTATTATGAAGAATAATTTCTTCTTCACTATCTTCTACTTTTACAATAGCGTGACGGTGAGAGAATGTACCTCTTTCACTATCCTGACCGCTAATTCTAATATTATACCCTTCTTTCATTAAAGAACCATAAGCGAGATGCTCGGCCATAGCCCAATCCAGCTTATTATCTTCAAAATAAAGTTGATTACGCAGGTCTATAATCTTTTTCACCTTACGCATAAACTTCTTATCCTCGGGTAATTTAGAGATCGCCTCAGCCACTTTATCAAGATCTTTTATCTTGTAGGTGGTATCAAACTCCTTCATCATTTCCTCTTCACGCACATTATCAAAACCTTCCCACTCATCGTACATAAAAGGAGTGATCTTGGTGGTTTCTTCTTTCCTGGAATCTTCTAAATTCTCTTCAAGATCTGCCTTATACTCTTCTTCAAGCTTTTTAAGGTAATCGTCGTCTATAATATTTGCCGATTTAAGTTTTTCGGCATAAATATCCATCGCATTTTTATGTTTTGCGATGGCTTTATATAATTTAGGCTGGGTAAATTTAGGTTCATCACCTTCATTATGCCCGTATTTTCTATAACCTAATAAATCTATAAATACATCACGCTTAAACTTCATTCTAAAATCTAAAGCAAATAAAATCGCATGAACTACAGCTTCAGCATCATCAGCATTAACGTGCAATACTGGAGAAAGCGTTACTTTCCCAACATCGGTACAATAGGTTGACGATCGCGCATCAAGGTAGTTTGTGGTAAATCCAATTTGGTTATTTACAACAATATGAATGGTTCCGCCGGTTTGATAACCTTCCAGCTTAGCCATTTGCACAAGTTCATAAACAACTCCCTGCCCTGCAATAGCGGCATCACCATGCACAAGTATAGGAAGCACTTTCATATTATCACCACCATAATGCCTGTCTTGCTTGGCTCTTGTAATACCTTCTACAACAGGTCCTACCGCTTCTAGATGCGAAGGGTTTGGCGCTATATTTATGTTTATTCCTTTTCCATTATCTGTAAGTCTACAGGAAGTCCAGCCCAGGTGATATTTTACGTCTCCATCAAAGATATCCTGCTCATAATCTTTTCCGTCAAATTCGCTAAAAATATCTTTAGCGCTTTTTCCGAATATATTAGTAAGGGTATTTAAACGCCCACGGTGGGCCATACCCATTACAAAATCTTTTACCCCATAATCTGCTGCTTTTTCAATAAGCGCATCTAAGGCCGGGATTAAACTTTCTCCACCTTCTAGCGAGAAACGTTTTTGACCTACATATTTTCTATGTAAAAATGATTCAAAGGAAACGGCCTGATTTAACTTCTTCAGGATTTTCTTTTTTTCCTCATCACTAAAGTTAGGATGATTCTCATTCTTATTCAGCTTATCCTGAATCCATTGAATTTCTTCAGGTTTCCGAATAAACATATATTCTATCCCGATAGATTCACAATAAACTTTTTCAAGATGTTTTATTATATCCCGAAGCGTGCTGGGCCCGATGCCAAGCATCTCCCCGGCATTAAATTTAGTATCCAAATCGCTTTCTTCCAGGCCAAAATTCTCAATACCTAAGGTTGGGCGATATTTGCGGCGCTCTCTTACCGGGTTTGTTTTGGTAAACAAATGGCCGCGGGTTCGGTAACCATCTATAAGTCTAATTACCTTAAATTCTTTTGTAACGTGTTCGGGAATTTCTCCTTCCTGGAAATCTACTGGAGCTTCTTCCATAGTTTCCGCAGAAACTCCGTTTTGTTGCATTCCAAAGTCAAAACCTTGAAAAAAAGCCCTCCAACTGGGCTCTACACTATCGGGGTACTGAAGATATTGATCGTAAAGTTCGGCGAAATATGCCGTATGTGCAGCATTTAAAAATGAAAATCTATCCATAATTTGAAACTAATGTTTCTTTTGAGTGTAAAACACAGCAAAAATACAATTTTTAGCAAAAACAGGGGGTAGCAAACTATATATTTATCTTATGAATTATAAGAAGTTTAACATAGTAGAAACTTCAGGATGTCCCCAAAATTGTTTATTGTTTGCAAATACATTAGGTGTAACCGCCTAAAAATTAAGAATCTCTCAATCGGGATTTTGCCGTAAATTAGACCTTACGATTCATAAGCATTTCCCCGAATTGTCTTAACGGAATTTTTTTCTCTTCAGCAATTTCAATTTTATCTAAAACATCAAAAGCTTTATTGGTATATTTTTCTATTTCCTGCCGCGTTAATTCTGCAGCGCCACTACTTTCAAAAAGATTTTTAACCGCTTCTATTTTTCCTGAAGTTTCTGCCGGATTAATCGTGTATAAATGCTCCAACTGCTGGGCTTCACTTGCTCCGGAAGTTTCCAGAGCTGTTAAATAAAGGAAGGTTTTCTTGTTTTCAATAATATCACCACCGGGTTGTTTTCCAAATGTCTCTGGATCTCCAAAAGCATCTAAATAATCGTCCTGAAGCTGAAATGCAATTCCCAACAAGCGTCCAAATTCGTAAACCGCTTCTTTACATTGCGTAGAAGTGCCGGCCACTATGGCTCCCATTTGCAAGGAAGCCCCAACCAGAACCGCGGTTTTAAATTCTATCATTCTTATATAATCCTCTATGGCAACATCATCCCGGGTTTCAAAATCTATGTCATATTGCTGGCCTTCACAAACCTGAATAGCTGTTTTGGTAAATAAACGCGCTAATTCTTTAAAAGTTTCGCCTTCATAATTTTCAAAAAGCTGATACGCATTTATAAGCATGGCATCGCCAGAAAGAATTCCGGTATTTATATCCCAGCGTTCGTGAACAGTTTCCTGGCCACGTCTTAAAGGCGCATCGTCCATAATATCATCATGAACCAAAGAGAAATTATGAAAAACCTCTATGGCAAGTGCGGCATCTAATGCCTTTCTATAGTCTGCCTCAAAAATATCGGTGGCCATAAGTACCAAAACAGGCCTTAAGCGTTTACCCCCCAAACCCAGAATATACTTCATAGGTTCGTAAAGATTTTCAGGCTTTCTTACCTGCATTTTAAGATCTAAATACTCCTGGAAAGCTTCTCTATATTCAGCAACAGACTTCATACCAAAAAAATTTTCCGGCTAAAATACATAATTGAGCGTACTTCAAATTCTATAAGAGAAGTTAAATTACTAAAAACTAAGGAAACTTTTGTTGTTTTTTAAGTTTCCTTGCTTTAGTTTTGCACGAAATTACAGAAAAAGTGAAAGAAGATATTTTAAAAAATGCAGCAGACCTCTTTCTAAGACTCGGTTTTAAAAGTGTAACGATGGATGACATTGCGCAACAAATGGCTATCTCAAAGAAAACCATTTATGCACATTTTAGCACAAAAACCAAGTTAGTGAAGGCTACAGTAGAGTATTTAATTAAAGAAATTGAGCAGGGAATTAGCATTCTTAGCGCTAAAAAATTAAATCCTATTGTAGAATCTTATGAGATGAAAAAGTATGCCATGCAAATGCTGAAAAATGAAAAGAGTTCCCCTCAATTTCAGCTAAAAAAGTATTATCCCGAGGTCTATTATCCGCTAAGGGACAAACAATTTGAAATTGTACAGCGTATTGTAATAGACAACCTGGAACGAGGCATTACTACCGGTCATTACAAGGGCGACATTCCTATATCTTTTGTAAGCAGAATTTACTTTGTGGGAATGCTGGGTATAAAAGATAAAAACCTCTTCCCAGAAGACGAATACAGCAATGCAAAATTGATGGACTATTTTTTAAGATACCACCTCAACTCCATTTGCACACAGAAAGGTTTAAATACCCTGGAAGAATTAATTAAAACTAATAAGCAAAAAAATGAAATTTAGATACCTGCTAATTTTACTGATTTCGCTAAGCAGCATAGCTCAGGAAACTCCGGAAGATTACAGTTTTTCACTGGAAGAAGCTATACAGTTTGGCCTGGAGAATAATTATTCTTCAATAAACGCGCAAAAAGATGTTGAAATTGCCCTGAAGCAAAAATGGGAAATTATTGCCCAGGGATTACCCCAGGTAAGTGCCACCGGCGATTACCAAAACAATTTAAAACTACCCGTACAATTACTTCCCGCCGAAATTGCAGGAGGAGAACGCGGCGAATTTATCCCCGTTACTTTTGGCACAAAGCACAACGTAAACGCCACTGCCACCTGGAACCAGTTAATTTTTGACGGTTCTTATATTGTAGGAATTCAATCGGCCAAAACTTTGCTTCAAATTTCTGAAAATGCGAAAACAAAAACCGATCTCGAAATAAAGAAAGCAGTAATTAATGCCTACGGAAATGTTTTACTGGCGGAAGAAAACGTAGCTATTCTTCAAAAAAACGTGGAAAACGTTCAGAAGAATTACGATGAAACCAACGAGATCTATAAAAATGGGCTCGCCGAACAGGAAGATGTAGAACAGCTGGAAATCACATTGCTTAATTTAAAAAATAACTTAAGCAGAAGTAAACGGATGCGAGACATCGCTTACGAAATGTTTAATCTAACACTCGGGATTCCGGTAGAAATACCTGTGAATCTAACCGAAGAATTAGACACTTTAGCAATGCAATATTTTGATTTGGAACTTTTACAGGAAGAAATTCCGGTAGAAGAAAATATAGATTATCGTATTGCCGCCAATACTGCCGATTCCCGGGAAATAGAAGTGAAATTAGAAAAATCTAAAGCGCTGCCTTCTTTAAGCGGATTTCTAAATTATGGAGTTCAGGGCTTTAGCCAGGAGTTTACCTTTTTTGATGAGGACCAGGAATATTTTGGCCAATCTATTTTAGGGGTGAGTTTAAATATTCCCATTTTTAGCAGCGGTATGCGAAACTCCAGAACTCAGCAAAAACAAATTGCCTACGAACAGGCAATGGTAGAACTGGAACAAACTGAAAATGAAGTAAAACGCCAAATAAATTCAGCTAAAAGTGATTACGAATTTAGCCTTGAGAACTACCAGGCCCAAAAGAAAAACCTTGAATTGGCCGAAAGGATAGAAAATAAAAATCAAATTAAATTTTTTGAAGGAATTGCCAGCAGTTTTGAGCTTAGCGAAGCACAACGCCAACTTTACCAGGCGCAGCAAGACTTTTTGCAATCCATGCTGGATGTAATAACTGCCAAGGTAGAATTAGAAAATCTATTGGATACCAGAAAATATAACAATGAAGATTAAATATACCCATCAAATATTAAGAATGAAAAAGTTAGCTGTTTTATTAAGTATTCCACTTCTATTGCTTTCCTGCGGAAGCAATGAGGAAGGAAAATCTGTAGAAGAAATTATAGAAAATGAAGATCTTGCTGAAATTAGAGCCAAGAAATCTGAATTAAGTCAGCAACAAAGTGATCTTACTCAAAAGTTAGACAAACTGGATCAGGCTATAGACCGTTTAGATAAAACCCGGCGTTTAGACCTGGTAGAAATTCAACAAATTAGCGATACTTTATTTAAGCATTACGCCGAAGTACAGGGAGATGTAGCTACCGATGAGAACATTGTAATTTATTCTGAATTTTCAGGAATTCTGCAAGATCTTCGGGTAGAAGAAGGCCAACAGGTAAATAAGGGACAGGTACTTGCTAAAATTGATGACGGCGGACTTTCAAGCGAATTGGCTCAATTGGAAACCCAGGCAACTTTAGCCAAAACCACTTTTGAACGCCAGAAGCGTTTATGGGAACAAAATATTGGATCTGAAATGCAGTATTTAGAAGCTAAAACCAATTACGAATCTATGCAGAATTCAGTAAAAAGATTACAGTCACAGCTGGATAAAACTATTGTAAGAGCACCTTTTAGCGGTATTATAGACGAAGTACTTACCGAGCAGGGCGAAGTTGTAAGCCCTGGACAAAGTCAGTTATTCCGTTTAGTAAGCCTAAAGAATATGTATGTAGAAGCTGCTGTACCAGAAAATTATCTAAATACTGTGGGAAAAGGTACCGAGGTAATTGTAGAAATTAGTTCCCTGGATCGTGAATTTGAAGGTGAAATTAGAAGGGTTGGAAACACTATTAACCCTAACAACCGTTCGTTCAGTATTCAGGTTGCAGTTCCCAATGAAAACGGGATGATAAAACCAAATCAAATCGCAACCATTAGATTAAACGATTATACTGCAGAAAACGCCATCGTAATTCCAGAGAATGCTTTGCTTAAAAATTCGCAAGGAGAAAGTGTGGTATTCACGCTTCAGGAAAAAGAAGGAGAAGAAAATATTGGTACTGCAAAAAGAAAGATTGTAGAAACAGGATATTCCTATAATAATAAAGTAGAAATAACCAACGGATTAGAAACAGGTGAAACCCTGATTGTGGAAGGTGCAAAAAACCTTAGAGATGGTCAGGAAATTAAAATAAGAAACTAAGCTGCAATGAATTTAGATAAAGAATTTAAGCTTTCGTCCTGGGCCATCAATAATAAAATGACGGTATATGTAATTATCGCCATTATTATGATTGGCGGGCTCATGTCGTACTACAATATGCCAAGGGAAACCTTTCCCGAGGTTGTGGAAACCAAAATTTATGTTAGCTCAATTAACCCCGGGAACTCTGCCGAAGACGTAGAGAAATTCATCACCGAACCGCTCGAAGAAGAGTTTAATGATGTTGCGGGAGTAAAAGAGATTTCTTCTTCTACTTTCCAGGATTACTCCCTGGTAATTGTAGAATTTGAAGAAGATGTTGAAGTAGAAAGTGCCAAAACCAAGGTAAAAGACAAGGTAGATATGGTAAAAGCCGAAACTACCTGGCCTACTTTAGATAATGGCGCAAAAGTAGAACCCAATGTGTTCGATCTTAATATTTCCGAAGAACAACCTATTCTAAACATCAACCTAACGGGAGATTATACCGTTCAGCAGTTAAAGGAATATGCCGAATACCTTCAGGAACGCATAGAATTACTTCCGCAGATAAAAGAAGCGAGTATTCGTGGTGCTGAAGAAATGGAGGTTGAAATCGCAGTAGATATCTATAAAATGACGGCTTCAAAAGTTAGTTTTTCAGATATTGTAAATGCCGTGAGTGGTGAAAATCGAACAATTTCGGGTGGAAATGTAATTACCAGCGGAGTACAGAAAAACATAAGGATTGTTGGGGAAATTGAAGATCCCAGCGAGCTCGAAAATGTTGTGGTAAAAACCGATGGTGGTAATATTTTCCTTCAGGATATTGCTAAAATTAATTTTAGGGAAAAAGATGCAACCACTTTTGCCCGGGAATATGGTGACCCGGTGGTGATGCTGGACGTTAAAAAACGTGCCGGTAAAAACATGATCGAAGCCGTAGACCAGATCAAAGAAATTGTAAAAAAAGAGCAGAAAGAATATCTGCCGGAGAGTTTACACATAAGCCTTACTAACGACCTTTCTACCAACACCCGAAGCCAGGTAGACGACCTGGTGAACAACATTATTTTTGGGGTAATTTTGGTGGTTTTGGTCTTAATGTTCTTCCTCGGGTTTAGAAACGCATTGTTTGTCGGGATTGCGATTCCTTTATCTATGTTCCTCTCCTATATTATTCTTTCCAGTATGGGATATACATTAAATACCATGGTACTTTTTGCCCTGGTCATGGGGCTTGGAATGCTTGTGGATAATGGTATTGTGGTGGTAGAAAACGTCTATACATTAATGGACGAAGGTATGCCGCGAAAACAGGCTGCAAAACAAGGTTTAGGTGAAATTGCCTGGCCAATTATTGCTTCAACCGCTACAACTTTAGCTGCTTTTTTCCCACTGGGACTCTGGCCGGGTATAATTGGTAGTTTTATGGTAATTTTCCCAATTACCTTGTCTATAGTTTTAGGTTCTTCTCTTTTTGTCGCGCTAATCATCAACTCGATGCTTACCTCCCAATTTATGAGAACCGAAGAGGAAGAATTCACAAAAAAGAGGCTTATAAAAATAAGTTCTATTCTCGCAGTATTTGGAGCACTACTCTTAATAGTAGGTTTTGTAGTAGATGCAGGGGCACTTAGAGCTTTTGGAAATATACTAATCTTAGCTGCTATTTTACTTTGGGTATATAAATATTTTATTTCCAAAGGTGTGGAGTATTTTCAATACACGGCACTAAAAAAAATGGAAAATGCGTATGAAAAAACCCTGAAATATGCGCTACGCGGAAAGAAAGCTTATCTAACGTTTTTTGGAACCTTACTCCTACTGTTCGTTTCTTTTGTATTGATTGGCCTGGTACAACCAAAGGTTTTATTCTTTCCTGAAAATGAACCAAACCAGGTTATCACTTATATTGAATATCCTCAGGGAACCGATATTCATAAAACCAACGCCCTTACCAAAGAGGTGGAGCAACGCATTTTTGACGCTATTAAGCAGTACGAAGATGAAGATGGTTACAACTTTATGGTAGAGTCAGCCATTTCTCAGGTTGGTGAAGGTGCAGGAAATCCTCAAACCGATGGTGGCCAACAAAATGAAATGCCACATAAAGCCAAGGTCACGCTTTCTATGCGTGAGTTTACCGAAAGGCGTGGTGTGAGCAGTAGCGAAGTTCTATCTGAAGTTCGGGAAGCCGTTCAGGGATTCCCCGGTGCTTCTATTGTGGTAGAAAAAGATGCTGCCGGCCCACCCACGGGTTATCCAATAAATATGGAGCTTAAAGGTGAAGATTATGAACAAATGCTCCTGGAGGCTGAAAACTTACGTTCCTACGTTAACGATCTTAGTATCGCCGGAATCGAGGAACTTAAAATAGACGTTAACAAATCTAAACCCGAATTAAGTGTAAATGTAGATCGAAGAAAAGCGGGACAGCTTGGAGTGACTACTTCGCAAGTAGGACAAACTTTAAGAAGGGCTATTTATGGCGAAGAGGTTTCTACATTCAAAGAAGGTGATGATGATTACGAAATAAACTTAAGGTTTGCTGATGAATATCGTTATGATGAAAACGTATTATTCAACCAGCCAATTACCTTTAAAGATCAGAACACGGGAGAAATAATTCAGGTGCCAATTTCTTCTTTGGTTACTACAGAATCTGCCTCTTCCTTTAGTTCTATTAAAAGAAAAGATCTGAAAAGGGTAATAACCCTCTACTCAAACGTGCTTCAGGGTTATAATGGCAACGAGATTGTGGGCCAGTTAAAAACAGCGCTTAGAAGTTATGATCTTCCAAAAGATATCACCCTGGAATTTACAGGTGAGCAGGAAGAACAGGAAGAGAACATGGCTTTTCTACTTAAAGCTTTGCTTATCGCGATGGGTGGAATCCTGCTTATTCTCGTGGCACAATTCAACTCGCTGTCTAAACCAATTATCATTGTTATGGCAGTGGTATTGAGTTTGGTGGGTGTTTTCCTTGGACTTATTATTTTCCAGATGGATTTCATTATTATTATGACGATGATGGGGATCATCTCCCTCGCGGGGATTGTGGTAAATAATGCTATTGTACTTATTGACTATACACAAATTCTTATAGACCGGAAAAAGCGCGACCTGAATTTAGATGATGATGATTTACTTACCCGTGAGCAGTATTATGACTGTATTGTGAGAGGTGGAAAATCGAGGTTGCGACCTGTATTACTTACCGCAATTACTACCGTACTTGGTTTAATTCCGTTGGCAGTAGGATTGAATATAGATTTCTTTAGTTTGTTCACAGATTACGATCCAAAAGTATTTATTGGTGGTGACAACGTGATCTTCTGGGGGCCACTGGCCTGGACGGTGATCTTTGGGTTGGTGTTTGCCACCTTCCTTACACTGGTTGTAGTTCCCGTGATGTTTTACCTGGTAAACAGAGCCAAGGTTAAAACCGCTGATAAGCGCCAGGAGCGAAAACAACGAAAACTGGAAGCAAAAGCTTAAAAACTGAAAACCCCGAAGCAGAAACTTCGGGGTTTTTACATATTTACAGGATTGCCCTTATTTCTGGTGTATTGTTTAAAAATTATCTTAAAAAGGTAAATGTACTCTTCTATTGTTTTTAGAAGCGTTTTAATCAATAAAAACAGGAAATTATGAAAATCAATAGTCAGAATTACCAATTAAAGAGTTTCGTCATTTTGATAATGTACTTTCTTTCTTGCGGAGTTTTTGCCCAGGAAACAACTGAAAATTCAGTTTCATTTACAGAAAATGATTCGAATTTGGAATGGGGTGCCTGCCCAGATTTTATGCCCGATGGGTGTAATATTGCAGTGCTACACGGAAATCCCGCTGAAAAAAATGCAGATATCTTTTTTAAAGTTCCTGCCAGTGCCAATATTCCAATGCACACCCATACGTCTCCCGAAAGGATGATTCTTGTCTCGGGCCAAATGGAAGTAACATATGAAGGAGAGAAAACGCAAACTTTAAAAGAAGGTTCGTATGCCTATGGCCCGGCTAATAAGCCTCATTCAGCAAAATGTGGCGATGCGCCGTGCGTGCTTTTTATCGCCTTTGAAGATCCTATAGATGCAATGCCGGTAGAGAAAGATTAAAAATAACTTTAGTCAAACAAAAAAGAGGCTGTCTGAAAAGGC